>JANWIJ010000048.1 GCA_025449935.1 Chitinophagaceae bacterium | reverse complement strand
TTTTCCCGCAATGCCCGGCTAACAGTTTCTGGAGCAATGTTGATTTTATAAGAGACAGCAGTGGTAAAAGAACCTTTTATTTCAAGGAAGAAGGAGAGCCTACCCTAGCCATGAAGCTGGTGCAGGAATTACTGTTCAATATTATCAAAAGCTACCCGGTTCTAAAAAAGCAGGTATACGTGGGCGGTCTTTCCATGGGGGGGATGGGTACATTCGAGATCGTAAGACGCAATCCCTGCTTATTTGCAGCTGCATTCCCTATTTGTGGCGGAGCAAATACCGCAACGGCTTCTAAGCTCAATAAAGTAAAATGGTGGGTTTTCCATGGCGCCAAGGACGATGTCGTGCCCCCGCATCTCTCTGAGGACATGGTGAATGCGCTGAAAAAAAATAAGGCAACTGTAAAATTTACCCTGTATCCCACCGCCAACCACAATAGCTGGGATCCTGCTTTTGCTGAACCGGGTTTATTGAGCTGGCTGTTTGCCCAGAAACGGTAACTTATTTGACTTCTTCAAAGTCAATATAATCCCCGGCTTTGGCTTTAGGCTTTTGTGCTGTGGAAGAAGGATTGGTTTGGAAATCCTGCTGGGTTCCCGGCTGTTCCTGCATGCGTTCCTGCATTTCCCGGAACCCTTTTTTGATCTTCCTGGTGGCCAGGTAGACAGGAATTACCAGTTTGAAAATGAACTGGTAAAGCAAATATGCCCCTATAGCGTATAAGATGAATGTCACCCTGCAAAGATAGGCTGCCTTGTTTTTCGGTTGCCGGGTTTTAAAGGCTGTTTACCGAATTATTAACCATTTGATTTTTGGCGATTGAATTTGGCCCGAATAGCGGATTTACCTTACATTTGCCCCGGAAATAAGCAGTAAGAAGGGAACGGGTCGTTCCCTTCTTCTTTTATACCCCATGAACGGAGAAACGGCTATACGACTTATAGAACAGAAGGTGGAGGCTTTAATCAATGCCGAACCGGATCTTTTCCTGGTGGAGGTAAGAATGAAGCCTGTCAATAATATTAAGGTGTTTATTGATGGAGACCAGGGGGTTAGTATTGATAAATTAGTTCAATATAACCGGAAGTTGTATAAAGAATTAGAAGAAGAAAACGTATTTCCAAATGGGGATTTTTCGCTTGAAGTTTCATCACCCGGGTTGGATGAGCCGCTGAAATTGCATCGCCAGTACCTTAAAAACACCGGCCGGTATGTGGAAGTCACCGAAAAAGAGGGAGCTAAAAAGGAAGGGAAATTAATACGGGCAACGGAAACTGAAATAGTAGTGGAAGAAACAAAAGGAAAAGGAAAGAAAATGGAAACCGTGCTGCACACGATTCCGTTTGATGATATAAAAACAACAAAAATTCAAATTAAATTTTAACCTCACCGGATTTCAAAAATTTGTGTTATGTCAAGTATTAACCTGATTGATGCGTTCCAGGATTTTAAGGAGGCGGAAAATATTGACCGCCCGACGATGATGAAAGTGGTAGAAGATGTATTTAAAACCCTGCTGCGTAAAAAATACACCAGTGATGACAATTTCGATGTCATTGTCAACGCGGAAAAAGGTGACCTCGAAATCATCCGCCGCCGTATGATCGTGGAAGACGGGCAGGTGGAAGACCCCCTTGCCCAGGTCGCTTATTCCGATGCGGTAAAAATTGAACCGGATTTTGAAGTGGGCGAAGAGCTTTATGAAGAAATTGACCTGCTTGATTTTGGCCGCCGCGCTATTTTAGCAGCCAAACAAACGCTGGCCAGCCGTATCAGCGACCTGAAGAAGAATGTACTGGCAAAAAAATATGGCGACCGGATTGGCGAGATCATCAGCGCTGAAGTATACCAGGTATGGAAAAAAGAAATTTTATTGCTGGATGAAGAAGGTAATGAGCTGATACTGCCAAAAAGTGAACAGATACCCCAGGATTATTTCAAAAAAGGAGAGAATATCCGTGCGGTAGTGAAAAAAGTGGATATGAAGAATAACAGCCCTGTTATTATTCTTTCCAGGACTTCACCGGAGTTTTTGGCTAAATTACTGGAGATCGAAGTGCCTGAAATTTTTGACGGCCTCATTGTGATCAAGAAAATTGTTAGGGACCCGGGAGAAAGGGCCAAGGTAGCGGTTGAATCCTATGATGACCGTATTGACCCGGTCGGGGCCTGTGTGGGAATGAAAGGAAGCCGAATTCATGGCATTGTCCGCGAGTTGAAAAATGAAAATATCGATGTCATTAACTGGACCAATAATATCCAGTTGCTGATACAGCGTTCACTGACCCCCGCCAAGATTACCAGTATGGAACTGGACCTGGAAGGCAAACATGCAAATGTTTACCTGAAACCAGACCAGGTATCCCTGGCCATTGGTCGCAGGGGGGTTAATATCAAGCTGGCTTGTGAACTGACGGGGTTTGAATTAGATGTTTACCGTGACAACGAAGGGGAAGAAGAAGAATTTGATATTGACCTGGAAGAATTCAGCGATGAAATTGAAGCATGGGTTATTGATGAACTGAAAAGAGTTGGTTGTGATACCGGGCGCAGTGTGCTGGCGCTTACCGCGGAAGAATTGGAAAGAAGGACTGACCTGGAAAAAGAGACGATTGATGAAATCAGGAAAATATTAAAAGAAGAATTTGATAAAGAATAGCAAGGGTGCATGGTGAATCGTGAAGGGTTAATGTACCCGTTCGTTATTCACTATTGCCTGTTCACTATTGACAAATAAAAAAATTGAATGGCAGAATTAAAACTTCCCAGATTATTAGCGGCGGCCAAGGAATTCAATATTGGCCAGGATACCCTTATTGCCTTTTTAATTGGTAAAGGGTTCCCGAAAGACGAATTAAAGCCTACTTCCAAATTAGGGGAAGACATGTACCGTGCTTTGCAGCAGGAATTCCAGGGCGATAAAGCAGCAAAGATGAAGAGCGACCAGCTGGAACTTCCAAAAGGTGCCCAGGCGGAAGCAAAAAAGAAAAAAGAAGAAGAAGAGATAAG
The DNA here is from genome assembly GCA_025449935.1 of Chitinophagaceae bacterium. Classification (GTDB taxonomy): domain Bacteria; phylum Bacteroidota; class Bacteroidia; order Chitinophagales; family Chitinophagaceae; genus JJ008. The sequence goes on along the minus strand of JANWIJ010000048.1, from coordinate 34,451 downwards.
TTTTAAGAAAGAAGACAAACCAGCTCCCCGGATCATAAAAAAAGAAGAACCCAAACCGGTGGAAGAAAAACCTGTTGTCGCCAAAGTCAAAAAAGAAGAAATAGTCAAAGAAGAGGAAGTGACCCGGGTAGAATCCCCGGGGATTGAAGGCCCTAAAGTGATCAATAAGATTGACCTCTCCGCGATTGATTCTTCCACGCGGCCAAAGAAGACCGCGAAAACGAAAAAAGAGGAAACACAGGCAGAGGCAGCAGAAGATAAGAAGCCGGTAAAAGGAAAAGCTAAAAAGACTAAAGAAGAAACACCGGTCGTTGAGGAGGAAGTTGTAAAACCACAGGAGGAGGAAGCAGCCAAAGATCAGCCAGCTGTCGTTGAAAATATCGAGGTGCAAAAATTATCAGGCCCTAAGATTTTAGGAAAAATTGACCTCCCGGTCGATAACGATACCAGGCCGGTTAAAGATGAAAAGAAAAAAAGGAAGCGCATCCCGATCGAGAAGAAGGATATCAAGCGCGAGATCATTATCAATAAAGAAGGCGACAGGAGACAGGGATCCGGGGGAACGGGTGGCAGCAACTTTAACCGCGGCCGTGGTGGAAGTCCCACCAACCGCCGGACTGGCGGAGGAACAGGTGGACGACGGGAAGACAAACTGATTGACGAAAAGGAAATTCAGAAAAAAATACAGGAAACCCAGGCAAAATTATCCGGTGGCGGTGGCCGCGGCAAGAGCCTGAAAGCAAAACACCGCCGGGAAAAAAGACAGGAAATGGCGGATGCCATGGGCGATACCGCGGAAGATAATAAACTGCACGTAACTGAATTTATCAGTGTAAGCGAATTGGCGAGCCTGATGGATGTGAGCTTCGCCGATGTGATCAGCAAGTGTATGGGACTTGGTATCATGGTGTCGATTAACCAGCGCCTGGATGCGGAAGTGATCGAGCTGGTAGCGAGTGAGTTTGGTTTTGATGTGGCTTTCATTGATATGGAGAAGCAAATGGAACTCGAGGAAGAAGATGATGACGAGGACAACGAAGAAGAATTACAGCACCGGTCACCAATTGTAACCATCATGGGACACGTTGACCATGGTAAAACATCCCTGCTTGATTATATCAGGAGTGCCAACGTGGTTGCCGGGGAAGCCGGTGGAATCACCCAGCATATCGGCGCATACCAGGTGGAATTGCCCAATGGAAAAGAAATCACTTTCCTCGATACACCGGGTCACGAAGCATTTACAGCCATGAGGGCACGGGGAGCTAAAGTCACAGACATTGCAGTTATTGTTATTGCCGCAGATGATGCCGTGATGCCACAAACCCGTGAAGCGATCAGCCACGCCCAGGCCGCTGGTGTACCCATGATATTCGCGGTGAATAAAATAGATAAGGACGGTGCAAACCCGCAAAAAATATATGAGCAGCTTTCACAAATGAATTTACTCGTGGAAGAATGGGGAGGAAAATTCCAGAACCAGGAAATTGCTGCCAAGAAAGGATTGAATATTGATAAACTCCTTGAGAAAATATTACTGGAAGCGGAATTGCTGGACCTGAAAGCTAATCCTGACCGGGAAGCTACTGGTACCATTATTGAAGCCTCCCTGGATAAAGGCCGTGGTTACGTGGCTACACTGCTGGTAGAAAACGGAACCCTTCACCCGTGTGACCTGATCGTGAGCGGGCAGTATTTAGGTCGTGTGAAAGCCATGTTCAACGAAAGAAATAAAAAAGAAGATAAGGCCGGACCTTCTGCACCGGCAGTTATACTCGGATTAAATGGCGCACCCCAGGCTGGTGAGAAGTTCAAAGTTTACGAGGATGAGGCGGAAGCCAAAGCTATTGCTAACCGCCGGGCGCAAATACTCCGTGAACAGGGAATACGGACCAAAAAACATATTACTCTGGATGAGATCGGACGCCGCCTGGCCCTGGGCAGCTTTAAAGAATTGAAGGTTATTATTAAAGGTGACGTGGATGGATCAGTAGAAGCCTTAAGCGATTCCTTACAAAAACTATCCACCCCCGAGATACTGGTGAGTGTGATCCATAAAGGGGTAGGACAGATCAACGAAAGTGATATCGTGCTGGCAGAGGCATCGGATGCGATTGTGATCGCCTTTAATGTGCGGCCATCCCTGCAGGCATCAAGACTGGCGGAAAATGCCGGTATAGAAATCAAGATGTATTCAATCATCTATAATGCGATTGAAGAAGTGAAGAGCGCCATGGAAGGAATGCTGGAGCCAAAAATGCAGGAAAAGATTATTGCGAATGTGGAAGTGAGGGAAGTGTTCAAATTTGATAAAGCCACGGTAGCCGGTTGCTATGTGATGGATGGAAAGATCAAAAAGGACTCCAAAATCAGGCTGATACGGGATGGTATTGTCATCTACCCGACCGGGGAAGGTGTTGCGGAACTGGCTTCTTTGAAACGATTTAAAGATGATGTGAAAGAAGTCCAGGCAGGCATGGAGTGCGGTTTAACCGTCAAAAATTACAGCGATATCAAAGTTGGTGATGTGGTGGAGGCTTACGAGGAAGAAGAAGTGAAGAGAACATTATAGGTTGACCCCTGACGGGTCCCGGCACTAATAACAGCTGATAATGCCCTTTTGGAACAGGATCTGAACTTGTTCTCCGGGGAACTGACCAGCAACATCACCCGCAACGAGAAAAACTTTTGTTAAATACCCCCTGATCTATATTTAAGTTTAAGGGGCAGAGTACTTTTGAACTTATGCTTAATATGAAAAAAATTCTGACTGGCTTTTTCCTGTTGTTTGTGCTTACTACTGTTGTGCAGGCTCAACCTCAAAAAGTAGTGGCCGATAAAATCATCGGTATCGTAGGCGACCGGATCATCCTGCTTTCGGAAATAAAGAATTCACTGGCCGATATCGCCCGCCAGGGCGGTACGATCCCGGAGAATGGCGAATGTTTATTGATGGAGCAGGCGATTATTTCCAAGGTGCTGATGCTGCAGGCAGAAAAAGATTCATTGCCCGTGACTGATGAGGAAGTGGAAGCGGATCTTGACAACCGGATAAGAGTTTATATCAACCAGCTTGGCAGCCAGGAAGCCCTGGAAGAAATAGCCGGCAAAACTATTTACCAGATAAAAGATGATGCCAGGGCGTCTGTCAAAGAGCAAAAACTGGCAGGTGCGATGCAACGCAAAGTGGTCGACAATGTGAGGATGACCCCTAATGAAGTAAAGGCCTTTTTTGAGCGTATTCCCAAAGACAGTTTGCCTTTTTATGAATCAGAACTGGAAGTGGGGCAGGTAATTATTTATCCAAAAGCTTCGAGGGATATTGAGCAATATGTTTTCGGGGAAATGTCCAATTACAAAAAACAAATTGAATCGAAGACCGTCTCCTTTGAACAGCTGGCAAAACAGGTGTCAGAAGACCCCGGGAGCAAAGACCGTGGCGGACAGTACCAGATTAACCGCAATGAAAAAAACTGGGACCCGATATTCATGTCTACTGCTTTCCGGCTGAAGGAAGGAGAAATTTCTTCACCCGTAAAATCAAAATTCGGTTACCATATTGTTCAGATGGTGAAAAGGAACGGCGATGATGCTGTCATCCGGCATATACTCCGTATACCACCGGTAACTGATGATGAGATCAAACAGGCAAAAAATAAACTGGATACGGTCCGTTCAAGGATTGTTGCAGGTACCATGACTTTTAATGAAGCTGCTTCCAAATACAGTGATGATGAAGCCGCGAAATATGCGGGCCCCTATGTGACCAACCGGGACGGCTCGCCTTATGTAACCATTGACCTCCTGGATAAGGACATGGTTACCGCGATCAGCAAGATGAAAATTGGCGATATCTCCCAGCCGGCGGCTTTTGAAAATGAGCAAGGTAAAAAAGGAGTAAGGATAATCTTCCTGAAATCACGTTCCGAGCCACACCGGATGAATCTCCAGGATGACTACAGCAAAATATCCCAGTTTGCCCTGGAAGAAAAAAAGAGCAAGACAATCGACAAGTGGTTGAAGTCAAAACTTTCAACTTATTATATAATGGCCGACCCTGATGCGACAGCACAATGTCCGCAATTGCAGAAATATGCTACGGACACCAGGGGATTCTGATATTTTTGTATTCTAAGTGAAAGCCGTTACAATTGTAGCGGCTTTTCTCTTACCCGGATCTCCCGGTTCGTAAAATAACCGGGGAAATAACGGCAATTGAACGTTATTAATATGACTAATTTTAGACCGCTTTTTTAATATTTTGATTATGGATAATATTGGTGATGCCGGGCATTTCCGGGGAAGCGGGGTAATTAATAATCCCCCGGGTAATCCGGTTCCGGGTACCGGGGATGAATTGTTTTACCGGAACCTCATCACCGACTCACTGGATGGTCTGTTGCTGACCGATGAGAAAGGAGATATCAGTTTTGTGTCGCCGTCCGTTACGAATATACTTGGCTATCAGGTAAGCGAGCTCCTGGGGAGAAATATGTTTAACTATGTTCACCCGGAAGACCTGCAGCAGGGTATAGCAGCATTTGAAGCGGAGGTGAAAATGGCGGCGGCTGTGAAGTTTATCAATATCCGCCTGCTGAAAAAAAACAACGATTGGTTATGGTGTATCGTCAGGGGACACAATATGCTTCACAACCCGCATATCGGCAAAATCGGGATTTACTTTTACGACGACAGCATCCGCAAGCAAACAGAGGAAGCGCTGATAGAAGGTGAAAAAAGATTCAGGACACAGGCCACGATATTAAATAATGTTACAGATGTAATTGTAACCACGGATCTGAACCGGGTGATCACTTCCTGGAATAAAGTGACAGAGAAATTAACAGGAATCGCCGAAGAAGAAGTTGTCGGCAAACCTTTCCGCGATGTGGTTTATTCAGATTTCTCACCTTACACCCATGACCAGGTTGCGGATATCGTTTTTAGTGAAGGGGTATGGCGGGGGGAAATGTTTTTTATCAGCTCTACCGGGGAGAAAAGAAACCTGCTTCATACCATTTCGCTTTTACAGGATAACCACGGAAATAATATCGGGCTACTGGGAGTGGGAAAAGACATTACAGCCAGGAAAAAAGCCGAAGCCAAACTACAGGAAAGCGAGTTGTTTTACCGGAACCTTATCGCCCATTCGCTGGATGGGATCATCATGGCAAATGGAAAAGAAGAAATTACTTATTGTGCTCCTTCTGTAAAAAAACTTGCCGGTTACGAACCCGACCAGCTTTTGGGGCAAAACCTTTTCGGGTTTGTTCATCCCGATGATGTCGAATCGGCGCGGACAGCATTCAAGCTTGAGATCAGCAAAGAGTCTGTTTTGAAATACCTGCTTATACGGCTGAAGCATTCCAGTGGAAACTGGATCTGGTGTTCGGTCAGGGGGCATAACCTGTTGAGCAACCCTGCCTTTAATGCGGTGGTTATTTATTTTACAGATGATACCGGGAGAAAGGAAATAGAAGATAAACTGAGAAAGAGCGAGCAGCATTTCAGGAGCCTTATTTATAACCTGAAGCAGGGCGTAATACTCCAGGATGCCGGGGGCCGTATGATTGTTTGTAACCAGGCTGTGCTGGATATGATGGATCTTACTGAAGAGCAGCTTCTTGGGACAACCCCGTCAGACCCGCGCCGGAATATTATACACGAGGACGGACGGAATTTCCCCGCATCGGAGCATCCCGTTCCGCTCGCGATTAAAACAAGGCAACCGGTAAGAGATGTGATCATGGGTGTGTACCGTCCCCGTAAAGGAGACAGGGTTTGGCTGCTGGCCAATGCAGAACCAGTACTTGATGCAGAGAATACACTGCTGAATGTTATTTGTTCTTTTACCGATATCACCGAACAAAGAAGATTATCGCAGGAATTAATAGAACAGGAAGTCCAGAAACAAAAACAATTGACACAGGCTACCATTGACGGACAGGAAAAGGAAAGACAGGAAATAGGCAAAGAGTTACATGATAACATTAACCAGCACCTGAATACTACCCGGCTCTACCTGGAAGTGGCCCGGGAGAAAGCCACGGGTGAGGTGCTGGAAATGATCACCCTTTCGCACAGGAACCTGACGGCGATTGTAAACGAGATAAGACATTTATCCCAATCACTGGTACCACCCACTTTGGGTGACCTGGGGTTGGTTGAATCCGTGCATGAATTATGCGATTCAATAAAAAGAGCTTATCCTTTCAATATAGATTTCTTATACAGGCATTTTGATGAAGAAGGATTGCCGGATAACCTGAAACTCATGTTATTCCGGATCACGCAGGAACAGGTTAATAATATTGTACGGCATGCACATGCCAAAACAATCCAGATAAAACTCCAGTCCGATGCAGAATATGTCATTCTTACCCTTGCTGATGATGGCGTGGGATTTAACCCCGACAGCTATAAGAAAGGACTTGGCTTTAATAATATTTCCAGCCGGGCCGCCCTGTTTAACGGGAAGGTAGAAATAGACGCCGCCCTTGGTTATGGCTGTGCTCTTTCAGTGATCATCCCCCTGGTAACAAACCCCTAAGGATTAATATAGCGGTATGATTTTATAATGTATTTTTGCGCCTTCCATGAGCGATGCGATCAAACACGAATGCGGACTGGCATTCATCCGGCTTCGAAAACCTTTCTCTTATTACCAGCAACAATATGGTACGGTGATGTGGGGTCTCAACAAGCTGTACCTGCTGATGGAAAAGCAGCACAACCGGGGGCAGGATGGAGCGGGCGTGGCCGCGGTAAAATTAAATGTAGAGCCCGGTTACCCGTTTATGCAGCGGATCCGCAGCAATGCCCCACAGGCCATTGCAGATATTTTCCAGCAAATAGGAAAGGAGATTGATGAACTCGAAAAATATCACCCGGATATTAAGAGTCATCCCGGGTTAATGAAAGGGCATGTAAGTTTCCTGGGAGAAATATTGCTTGGTCATTTACGGTATGGCACACAGGGAAAAAATAAGGTGGAGTATTGTCACCCCTTTATTAACCGGCATACGGTCCCTTCCCGTAACCTGGCACTCGCCGGTAATTTTAATATTGTCAATTCAGATGAACTTTTTAAACTGATCGGGAAAGAGCCGCACCATACTGTCCGCTTTAGCGACCTCGCGGCGATGATCGAACTCATGCATACTTTTCTCTGCAAGGAAGATGAAACTTCTCCCGAGCACATGGATATAAAGAAAGTGCTGAATAAAACCTTATCCCTGCTTGATGGCGGTTTTCATGTAGGCGGTGTTACCGGAAATGGGATCGGGTTCGTTTTCCGGGACGCTCATGGCATCCGCCCGTCTTATTATTATGTCAACGACGAAGTAATCGTAGCCGCTTCTGAAAGAGCCGCGATCAGGACAACATTTAATGTGGGCGAAAATGAAGTGAAGGAATTGATGCCGGGCCAGGCATTGATTGTAAACGAAAAAGGGGAGTATGAAATAGCCCAGATACTGGAACCCAAAGAAAGAAAAGCCTGCAGTTTTGAACGGATCTATTTTTCAAGAGGAAGCGATGAAAAAATTTACCAGGAAAGACTGGCGCTGGGCTATAACCTGAGTGAACAGGTGCTGAACAGGATTGATCATGACCTGAGGAATACCATATTCTCTTTTATTCCCAATACAGCGGAAACAGCCTTTTACGGGATGCTGAAAGGCATGGAAGATTACCTGAATAAAGTAAAAATTGAACGCATACTCAGCTGGGGAAAGGATTATGATGATGATAAGCTACGGGAGATGATCAACCGGCGGATCCGGATTGAGAAGATTGCCATCAAGGATGTGAAAATGCGGACGTTTATTTCGGAAGATGCAGGCCGGAATGAAATGGTGCAACACGTCTATGATATTACCTATGGAACGGTAAGAGCGGGAAAAGATACACTGGTGGTCATCGATGATTCCATCGTAAGGGGAACCACGCTGAAGGAAAGCATTATCCGCATGCTGGCCCGGTTAAAACCAAAACGCATCGTGGTTGTTTCTTCTTCCCCGCAGATCCGGTACCCCGATTGTTACGGTATTGATATGAGTAAGCTGGGCGATTTTATCGCGTTTAACGCGGTGGTTGAATTAATGAAGGAAAAAGGTAAATCAGGTTGCCTGAAAGAGTTATTTGAAAAATGCAGGGACCTGGAAAGCAATGATGAATTGCATACGGAAAACGTGGTCAAACAACTCTACAAACAATTCACCACGGATGAAATTTCAGCTAAAATCGCACAGCTGATCACCCCCCGCGGACTGGAAGACTTGCCGGTAGATGTAATTTTCCAGAGTATTGAAGATCTGCATAAATCCTGCCCGAATAACCTGGGTGACTGGTATTTTACGGGTAACTATCCCACGCCAGGGGGAAACCGGGTGGTTAATAAAGCTTTCATGAACTATATGGAAGGCCGGAATGTAAGAGGATATTAAATAATTCAGTTTTATTGGTAAGAAATGAAAACGATTTTCCTGATACGCCATGCAAAAAGTGACTGGGCAGATGCATCGCTCAATGATTTTGATAGGCCCTTGAATGAACGGGGCAAAAGAGATGCCCCGGTAATGGCACACCGCCTGCTGGACAAAAAAATAAAAATAGATGCTTTTATTTCCAGCCCGGCAAAAAGGGCCCGCAAAACGGCAGCCATATTTGCCAAAGCTTACAGTGTAGATAAAGACGATATTCTTTTCAGGGATGAATTATATGGCGCTGCTGAAGATGTATTTTATGACGTGATCCTCCACACGGATGATAAATCTGAAAGCGTAGCGATTTTTTCTCATAACCCGGGGATCACCGATTTTGCCAACCTGCTTACAGATACCCGGGTTGATAATATTCCAACCTGTGCTGTTTTTGCATTAACGGCTGACTGTGATAAATGGTCTTCATTTAAAACGGCCGATAAGCGGTTTCTTTTTTTTGATTACCCCAAATCAACCGGGCAGAACTGACGGAGAAACTGTTCAACGATTTTTTTCAGGAGGTTATTTCGGCCCGTTCCCGGAAACAGGTACCTGGTGTTTTGTGCAATTTCCAGGGCCTCATCTAAAATAAACCCGTCCTGTTCCACACATACTACCAAGTTTTTTTTGGCCAGGTACTTACCAAGATATTCCTGCTCGGGTTGCCCCGGTGTCGGAATTAAAATACTCTTCTTTTGCAAGGCAACTATGTCCATGATACTGCTGTAGCCGCTTCGGCCAATGACATATTCTGCCTCCATCATTGCTTTATTGAGGTCTTCAGCCGGGAGGTGATTGTAAAATTTTAGCATCTCTGTGGAGGGTATGATTGATTCCGCCTCCGGCAAACCTCTTACGATGGTGGCCGTGTAGTTGTAATGACTGATGCCATTTATTATTTTTTCTTCCAGCATGGTTCGCTGTGGTTCCGGCCCCGAGAGGATGACCAGGAGATGATTTTTTTTCTCATCATTTCCTTTTATTTCAAACCGGGAGAGTGAACCGAGATACTTCAGGGGTATCGCCGGCTTACTAAGGGGATGTGATAATTCCCCGGCCAGGTTATTTTCACCGGCGTCATCCGGTACCCAGCATTCGGTGAAATGATTAATGTAGGTGTAATTTCTTTTTTGCAATATCCGTTCGGTCCACTTTCCCATCCTGCTTTTGATGGCTAACTGGTGGGTGATAAAGACACAGGGTATGCTGGTATGATACAGACCATACCGGTTATCGCTGATCACCGCGTCAAAATCAAATTCGCGGCTTCTTGCCAAAAGCCATTTGTGTTCCCGGCGGATTGTCTTAATTATTTTGGGGATTTGAAACAATATAACCCGGACCTGCCCAAAGACCGTCCTTGCATATTTTATGTTATATCCTTCCAGCGGAATCAGGGTCAATCCGGGAAATTCAGCCTGTAAAAGGGCGGCTTGTTTACCGGTTCCGGCTAAATAAACTTCGCAGCCCTGGGCCAGGAATTCCCGGATAACAGGAATGGAGCGTGTGGCATGTCCCAGCCCCCAGTCGAGCGGGGCCACAAGAATCCGGGGTTTTCCTGCGGTTTTCTGCTTAAAAAGCTGATTCATGTTAATTTTTTGCCCTTCCGGCTCCCACAGTATACTAATTTGTCTGTAAAATAGTTTTAATTTAGAACTTCCCCGGAAGTCAAAAGCTTTAAAACATGAAGACACTCAACAAAATAGCATTGATATTGTTAGTAGCAGGTATGGTTATTGTTAGTGGTTGTAATAAGAATTATTATTCAGGCAACGGCAAAGGCGGGAAAAACTGCGGATGCCCCAGCCAGAAAGGGATGTAGGCTACTAAACTGAAGGCAATGAAAAATCGGAACCTGCTGGTAGTTTTAAGAAATGAGTTCATGACCGAACGGGCTATTGAGCAGGAAGTGGATTGCATCAATACGATTTTATTCCTCGTCGAATCCCCGGATAAATTTTGCAGGGCTCATGAATTAGTGAACCGTAACCGGATCACATCCAACCCGAAAAGAATACTAAGAGAATCCAGGTATTTGCGCCTGAGACCTTTTCGTTTTTTGATTAACAGGAACTAAGGCCATCACAGCCTGGTTTTCCCAATAAAATTTTCAGGATAATTTTTGCAGGGCAGAACGCAGCTTGCTGATCATCTCATTAATTTCTTCTTTTTTGCAGGTTCCCACACTCAAGCGGTACCAGGGGGAGGTTCTGTCTGCCCCAAACGCATAGAAAGGTACTACCGCCAGTCCGGCTGTATTGAGTAAATAGGCCGTTACATCACTTTGGTTTTCCAGTACTTTACCTTCCGTGGTTTTCTTTCCTGCCAGGTCAATTTTAATAGTAAGATAAATAGCAGCTTCCGGTGCAATAGCGTCTACGGAAAGACCTTCTTTCTTCAATGAAATGAAACCCTCGTAAATCCGGCGCAAACGTTCTTCCAGTTCTTTTTTAAAATGTGCCAGGTAAACCCGGATACTTTCTTTTTTCCCCAGGTAGGAGGCAACCGCTTTCTGTTCTGCCATGGGCGCCCAGGCTCCAACATGGGTCAGTATCATCCTCATTTTTGCAATAACAGCGGAAGGACCGAGTGCCCAGCCTACGCGGACTCCCGTGGCCGCGAATGCTTTGCTGATCGCATCGATGAAAATGGTGTAATCACGCATGGCCGGCCGGAGAGATACCGGGTCATAATGTTGCGTGTTGCCATAGGTAAGGTGCCAGTACATCTGATCATACATCACATATAGCTTCTTTTCGCCGGTTCCCCTCCTTTTGTTTTCTTCCAGCACCATATCACAAATATCTTCCAGTTCTGCTTTCCTGAAAGTAGTGCCTGTCGGATTTTGAGGTGAGCACAAGGATATTAATGTAGCTTCTTTTATAAATGGACGGATATCATCCGCCACCGGCATGAAATTGTTTTCTGGTTTTGCCTCCACCACTATGTGCCCGCCACCTACAAAATGCGTATAATGATTATTGTTCCAGCTGGGCACAGCGTATACCACTTTGTCATCTTTATCACAAATGGCCCTGAACGTTGCATAGATCAATGGCCGGCCCCCGGAAGAAACCAGGATTTCATTGATTCCATAATCCAGGCCTTCATCTTCCTTAATATAAGAGGCTATAGCTTCTCTCAGGTCCAGGTTGCCTTCAGCAGCGGGGTAGTTGGTAAAATGCTTCCGGTAAGCTTCTACAATAGCGTCTTCCAGTTCTTTTGGAATGGGAAAAATAGCAGGATCAAAATCACCCACGGTAAAATTATAAATCCGCTCACCCTGGCGAATCTTTTCCCTGATCTCACCCCCTAGTTTTACGATCTCTGATCCAATCAGCGTTTCGGACAGATATGACAATTTCATAACCCCTGCTTTGTCGCAAAAATAAGGCTTTGAAAGGGATGTATCCGATACCCCTGCACTATGTTTTAATTATCCGGGATGTCCCCGGTTGGAATCTTGTCCCGGCACATTGGTGACCTTCAGGAACCCGGGATTCACCAGGATCATTGCACCAGGAAAACAATCTTTGTAAGCCATTTGCTGGTATCCGTTTCCTGGAAAGGACCGGAAAAATACTGTTCTATCGAAGGCATTTTTTGTTTCAGGTTGTGAGCCGCCAGGTATTCGTCAATACTGGCATAAGCATCTCTTAACCGGGCATAAGCCCCATAATAGTTTACAAATACCGCTTTTGATGCGGGGATATCGATCAGCTGGATGATCGGGTTATCAATTTTACTGCCCGGAGGAACTGCTAAGGCAGCAGCAATATCAGCTTCCTGGTTTTTCTCATCCCACCGGTAATATAACCCGGATGCGGTCGCCGGTGCGCCATTTACTTTGGCGGCTTCTTCAAAAAGAATCGGCAGGTGCCGGGCAAAAAAAGTTGACATATCATTCAGCTTTACCTGCTGCCTGATGATGGCAAATGTTGTCGCGGGAAAGTTCATGGTCCCCACCTGGTAGGTTTTTGACTTTGCAGTACCTGCATTTTTTTCAACGGTTGTTTTTAAAGCGGCCAGCCCGGCGTCAAAATCTTTTCCCACTTGTTTATCCAGGCTGTACAAAAGGTTGAAGATATTCCAGGGCCGGGGGGTGGCCATATCAAAATTCCAGGTAAGGGTGGTATAGCCATTTTTTTCATCCAGGTCAAACGTTGACAGGGCATTTCTTTTTTTGGGTTTGACGAAACGGATAGTGTGCGAAACGGTTTTGTTTTCTTCCGCGGTAATAATTTCTATTTTGCCTTCCCCGGAAATGGCGGGATCACCCATCCAGGAACTACTGGCGCCAACCATTCCGTCTGTTCCTGTAATCGTATTTTTTACCGTTGAATCCTGGTTATTCCAGACAGACCACCGGTTAAAATTCTCCAGTTTTATCAAATGTTCGTATACAACCGCCGCGGGGGCTTTAATCGTTACTGATCTTTTGATCTTCTGTTTTACAGGCATCACCAGGGACAATATGGCCGTTATGCCGGTAATAAACAACAGCAGCACGCCGGATAATTTCAAGAATTTCATTGGTTGATAGGCAACTATTGACAGGAAGAGCCTGCCGGTTGTTATTAAAATCCTTTTAAAGGTTTATCTTCTGTTTTATCAGGCAGCAGGGTCGCCCGGATATAGCTGTTCAGGTTTATGTATTTATTTGCAACCTCCTGGATCATCCTCGAATTAAGGCCTTCTATTATTTTTTGCTTATCCAGTATTTCCGATGGCTTAGTTCCGAAATAATAGGCATCATAAAGGTTGTTCATCCAGAATTGGTTTTGCTTCATATCCACTTCCAGTTTTCTTCGCTGCTGTTCTTTCACTTTTTCCAGGTCTTCAGCACTCACCCCTGCTTTCATGACCTTTCTCATTTCGTCAAGGGCTGCTTTGCTTAACGTATCAGTGTTCTCCGGTGCACAGGGAAATGATATGACGAACGACGCATACGTATTGGGTATGCGCGTAAAATTGCTGATTGTACTGACCCCGTAAACGCTCCCTTTTTCTTCCCGGAGTTGTTCAACCAGTTTTATGTTCATGACCTCCGACAGGCTTTTGAGTGCATAGGCATCCCGGGAATTATAGTCTGCAGGTTTGGAAAACACCATCGTCACCACACTTTTTGGATCGCTTCCTTTTGTGATCACTTTATCGATCTTACCAGTGGGCGGACGGATGCCAAGATCTTTAAAGGATTCTTTTTTTCCCTGGGAGGGAAGGCTGCCAATGTATTTTTCCAGTAAGGGTTTGAGTGTTTCTTCATTAAACGAACCCACAAACAGGAATGTAAAATCCCCCGCACTGGCAAACCGTTCTTTATAGATCTGTATACTGCGGTCAAGGCTGATCTTATCAAAATCCTCCGGTTTTGGAAAACCGCCTGCCCGGGGGTGATTTTGGGTAATCATCTTCTGGAATTCCATGCTGTAGTATATCTGTGGGTTGGCGGCCAGGTTAGCATACAACTGTTTCTGCCGGGTTTTATAGGATTCAAAAGCGTCCTTGTCTTTCCGGGGTGATGTAAAATAAAGGTGTATTAACTGCAGGAGTGTTTCGGTTTCTTTCGGGATGCCGCTGCCATTCATTCCCTCGCTGTATAAGGAGATATTAGGGCTAACCGTTGTATTTTTCCCTTTCAGCATATTTCCCAGGTCAGTGGCGGTAAAATTTCCGACGCCACTTTGGGTAACAATGGCTGCGGCATTGCTCGCGGAATAATAATCTGCATCTTTTACCAGCGAATGTCCTCCCTTGCTGAATGCCCGGAACATGATCTCATCATTTTTAAAATTGGTTGACTTTAATATTACTGTCGCCCCGTTCGATAATTTCAGGGTTGTTATTTCCAGGTCGCTGTCGGTTTTACTGCTGGTGATCCTGCCGGGTTTTATGACGGAAGCGTCCAGTAAAACAGCTGCCAGTATTTTTTGCTTATACGGTTCAACCGACGCGGTTTCAACTGCTCTTAAAACCCCGTTCACTTCGTCGGTGGAAGGAATTTTTACCCCCGGCTTATCAGGGGCATTCAGGGTGATAACCATATTGTCCTTAGTAATCCACCGGGACGCCAGTTGGTTCACCTCTTCCAGTTTTACAGACGACAGGTATTGTTTCACAAAATCGTATTCCCATTCTATACCAGGTATGGGTTCATTAATGAGAAAATTATTGACATATTCATCGACGTACTTGTAAGATTCTTCTTTTTCCCGTTCATTGAAAATCCGGTCATACAAACTTTGCATCTGTTTTTTCTGCAGCTCAAATTCGGAAGGTGTAAAACCATATAATAACACCCGGCGGTTTTCTTCCAGCAGGGCATGCAACGAGGTAGCCATACCGGTATCACTGCTGTTAGCGGAAAGCTGGTAGGCATCTTTGGTCCTGGCATAGCTGTTACCGTAAACAGCACCTGCACCCAAAAAAGGCGGATTGGATTTCAGGGTAAGTTCCCGGAAACGGCTGTTGAGCATGCCTGTAAAAAGACGCCGGTTCATATAGCGGCAATAATCACCAATGGTGAGTTCCGGCTGAAGATCTTTCTTGAATAATACCTCAACAGAAGGAAAAGCGGTCTCTTTATCTTTTGCCACCACCGATAATATTTCAGTATGACCGGGCACCGGGAAGACTTCCCTTTTCCGGGGTGTTGAAGCTGCCGGGATATCCCCGAATGTTTCCTTGATCTTTTGTTCCATGTCCTTAACATCAATATCACCAACCACCACGATGGCCTGCAGGTCGGGCCGGTACCAGTCTTTGTAAAACCGTTTGAGGGTGGCGTGCCGGAAACTCTGCAGCACTTCTCTCGTACCGATTGGCAACCGCTCCGCGTATTTTGATCCCCGGTATTGTACAGGCAGGGTTTGCTTCATCATTCTTTCATCCGCACCCCGGCTGAGCCGCCATTCTTCAATAACCACCCCTCTTTCTTTTTCTATTTCCAGGGAGTCGAGCAAAGCATTATGCGCCCAGTCTTCCAGTATCTGTAACCCCTTATCCACGAGTCCCGGTTTGTCGGTGGGAACATGAAGCATGTAAACGGTTTCATCAAAACTGGTGTAAGCGTTCAGGTCAGCTCCAAATTGCAACCCGATACTCTGGAGATAACTAACGAGTTCATTTTTGGGGAAACGCCTGGTGCCGTTAAAATTCATGTGTTCCATAAAATGCGCCAATCCCAGCTGGTCGTCATCTTCCAGCACAGACCCCGTATTGACAACCAGCCGCAGCTCCACTCTTTTTTCCGGTAGTTTATTCTGGCGGATATAATAGGTAAGGCCGTTTGCTAACCTCCCTATTTTTACTTTTGGGTCCACCGGCATTACCTGGTCGATATCAATCTGTGACCAAACGGGAAAAGAAAAACCAGCGGCTACACAAACCAACCATGATCTTATCAGCGCTTTCATACACGTTATTTTGGGAACGTAAATTTATCCAGATGCGGTTGCTTATAAAAATAAAAATCCCGGCTTACAGGCCGGGATTAATTCCATAAGAAAATTAGCTTATTCGTTGCCGGGTTTTTCATTGTAATTCTTTTCAGCGGCCCTGGCCTTCTCAAAATCAAGCACCACCCCGTTAATACAGTACCGCAGGCCCGTTGGTGGCGGACCATCGTCAAAAACATGACCTAAATGGGCCTTGCAGCGGCCGCATTGCACTTCCGTTCTTTGCATGCCATGGGCATTGTCCGGGGTATAAATAATACTGCTTTTACTGATCGGTTCATAAAAGCTTGGCCAGCCGCAACCACTTTCAAATTTCGTATCACTCTTAAACAAGGCATTACCACAGGCCGCACAGTAGTAGGTCCCCGTTTCTTTGAAACCCTCAAACTTACTGGTGCCGGGTCTTTCGGTGCCTTTCATGCGGGCTATGTAAAAGACATCGGCCGGAAGAATTTTTTTCCATTCTTCATCGGTCATTACAACCCGGGTACTGTCTGTAGTGGAATAAACAGGGTTATTCTTTTTAGTAGTATCCATCTTTAGCGTGGTATTTTTTGTTGAATTGTTTTGCGAATGACTGCATTGCTGGAACAGGCCCATGCAAATAATCGCCAATACAGCTTTTAGTGTCTTCGTCATAATTGTACAACAAAGTTACGTTCCGATAGTTTGACCGGATTGTTCCGGGCCCCGGAGGCGGGTATTCTTAACATTTTCAGGGGAAAAGGGGCTATTTTGAAACTTGGCGGGGGGTGTATATAATTTACCCCCCGTACATTATATTTGCCAGCTCACCAAGGTTAGTAATCGCTTATGTTTAACTTGATCCTGTTTGGCCCGCCGGGGAGCGGAAAAGGTACGCAGTCGGATAAGCTGGTAGAGAAATACGGCTTGATACACCTCTCCACGGGTAATTTATTAAGGCAGGAGATTGCTGACAAAACTCCCCTGGGTCTTGAGGCTAAGAGCTTTATGGACAAAGGACAACTCGTACCGGATGAGGTGGTAATCGGCATGGTTGATTCTTATTTTGACCATCATAAAGACACGAAAGGGTTTCTGTTCGATGGATTCCCCCGTACGGTAGCCCAGGCGGAAGCGCTGGACAAACTGCTCAAATTAAAAAAAACAGAGATTGCTGCGGTACTGGCACTGGAAGTCAGTGAAGAAGAACTGGTAAAAAGGCTCCTGAACCGTGGTAAGACAAGTGGCCGGAGTGATGACACCAATGAGGCCGTTATACGCAAAAGATTTGCCGTGTACAGCAATGAAACGACCCCGGTGGCGGAACACTACCGCAAAGCAAGAAAATTTCAATCGGTAAAAGGGGAAGGGTCGGTTGATCATATCTTCAGCTCCGTATGCGAAGCGATAGACAAAAAAATGAGATTGCCCCGGGTGTAACGGCTGAAGGGTTGGTTATTATACCATTTTGTAAACTTGCAGATTGAACATCGCTGTATGAGTCTTGAAAAAGAAAATTTCCTGCGCACCAAGCTTGTTGGTTATTTACAACGGTTAGATCCTGCCACACCTGCCTTATGGGGTAAAATGAGTGTGCAGCAGATGATTGAACATTATGCCGGGGACGCGGTCCGAAATGCAAATGGCCGGCTCAAAACAAATGAAATGGTAACCCCCCCGGAAAACCTGGAAAGGATGCGGGAGTTTATGATGAGTGACAAGCCTTTCAAAGAAAATACAAAAAACCCGCTCATGGCGGAAGAGCCGGTTCAGCCCAGGTACCAGACTGTCCAGGCTGCTATTGGCGCCCTCCAGCAGGAACTGATCTACTTTTTTGAAGCGTTTGAAAAAAATCCGCAGCTGGTTACCCGCAACCCATTTTTCGGGGACCTCAATTTTGAGCAGAATGTTCAATTATTATACAAACATGCCATTCATCACCTGAAGCAATTTGGCATAGATCCCCCGGTTGCTTAAAGCTTTGCCTTTAATAGAGAATCCGCCCTGGCCAACCCGGTTAAAACAGCCTCCTTTACCTTATTCACTTTAAGTTTTTCGTCTGCCAGGTATTTTATGCGTTGCTGCATATCATTGAGTGCCGAATCGCGGTTGAATTCTGTCATCCATTTGTCCATGGCAAAGTCAGCGTAGTTCAGATCATTCACCAGCAATTCCAGCCTGGATTTTAGTGAAGCCGCACCCTGCTGGGCCTTGGCAGGTAAAGTGGCAATAGAATCAAGTAATCGCTGTATTTCCTTCTGGGCTCCCCGCACTTTTCCCATTTTTGGCATAACCGCATCATGTCCTTCATTTACTTCCTTCATCAGGCTGTCGGCAGGCGTTAAGACCTCTTCTTTAGTTGTATTTTTTTTGCTGCTCTCCTTACACGCAGTCATGGCCAAACAGGTGAAAGCGATGAGGGGGAATATTATTTTTCTCATATGGTATTTTTAATGCGGCAAAGATAGGATGCTATTTGATTGGGGATGATAAGAGAAATCAATCTTCCGTGTTTTTTGGGATTTCAGGTAATTTCGCTTTATTCATAAAAGGAGTGTTGTATGATCAAACTGGAGAATTATATTGGGGGCGACTGGATTACAGGCGATGGGGAAGGCCAGCTGCTTTATAATGCGGTAACGGGGCAACCCATTGCTTCCGCTACCACCAAAGGACTGGACTTTAAGGGGATGACTGATTATGCCCGCAAGGTGGGTAACCCGGCCTTAAGGAAAATGACTTTTCACCAGCGCGGAAATATGCTGAAAGCATTGGCCTTGCACCTGCGAAAGCATTTGGATAAATTTTACCAGGTGTCGTATCAAACCGGTGCGACAAAGGCGGATAGTTGGGTAGATATTGAAGGGGGGATTGGAAATTTGTTTGCGAATGCTTCACTCCGGAGAAAATTCCCTGATGAAACATTTTGTATCGATGGGGAAAGTCATAACCTGGGGAAGAACAATACATTCATGGGAACACATATCCTTGTTCCCAAGGAAGGGGTCGCCATCCACATCAATGCTTTTAATTTCCCGGTATGGGGGATGCTGGAAAAAATTGCCGTGAACCTGTTAGCCGGTATGCCCGCTATTGTAAAACCCGCCACCGTCACCTCCTATTTAACGGAGGTGGTCGTGAAAGAAATTATCGCTTCAAAGATTTTACCGGAAGGGTCATTGCAACTGGTCTGTGGCAGTGCGGGTGATTTACTGGATCATGTTTCATCGCAGGATGTTGTTTCATTTACCGGGTCCGCGTCAACCGGCCTGATGCTGAAGTCGAATCCAAAAATCCTGGGCGAGTCGGTTCCGTTTAATATGGAAGCGGATTCACTGAATTGTATTGTACTGGGTGCGGACGTGGTACCGGGTATGCCGGAATGGGACATTTTTGTAAAAGAGATACGTAAGGAAATGACCCTGAAAGCAGGTCAGCGCTGTACGGGCATACGCCGCATATTTGTTCCCGAAAATAAAATGGAAGATGTTTGGAAGGCCATTGCCAGTTCGTTGTCACAGACCCCGATCGGCAACCCATTGAACGCAGCAGTCAGAATGGGTTCGCTGGCAGGTGAAACGCAGCGGCAGGAAGTAAAAACACAGGTGCAGAAATTGCTGGCTTCTTCGCAGATTGTATACGGGTCACTGGATAGTGTGGAAGTAATTGATGCCGATTCGAAAAAAGGAGCTTTTATGTCACCGCTGTTATTGATGAATGAATTACCCTGGGCTTTAGCCAGTGGCTATACAACAAATCCATCGCATGAGGTGGAAGCATTCGGACCGGTAAGTACCATCATGCCTTATAAAAACCCGGAGGAAGCCATTGCACTAAGCAAACTGGGAAAAGGAAGCCTGTGTTCTACGATTGTTACAGCCGATTATCAACTGGCGAAAGAATACGTAACGGGCGCAGCTACCCACCACGGCCGGATATTGGTTTTAAATAATGAATGCGCCCAAGAATCAACTGGTCACGGATCTCCCCTGCCATTGCTGGTACATGGTGGCCCCGGCCGCGCAGGTGGCGGCGAAGAAATGGGAGGGCTCCGCGGTGTCAAACATTATTTGCAACGCACAGCATTGCAGGGCTCACCCACTACCATTACTGCTATCACCAATGTTTACCAGCCTTATGCAAAAGGGAAAGAATCCGCGATTCACCCGTTTAAGAAATATTTTGAGGAACTCCATCCCGGCGACCAGATCATCACGGCCAAAAGAGTGATCACCAGTGAGGACATCGATAAGTTTGCTGACCTGAGCGGGGATCATTTCTATGCACACAGCCAAACAACAGATTTTACAGGTACCATGTTTGAGCGACAGGTTGCCCATGGGTATTTTATCATGAGCATAGCGGCAGGGTTGTTTGTAGACAGCTATGAAAAAAACCCCGTATTACTGAACTATGGGATCGATGAGCTACGTTTTACCAAACCGGTTTATCCCGGGGCAACGATTCATATCCGGTTTACCTGCAAGGAAAAATTACCCAATGATAAAAGAGTGATCGAAAACCCAGAAGATTTTAAGCGGGGAGATGATATTGACAAAGGCATTGTGAAATGGCTGGTGGAAATGATTGATGAAACCAATGAAGTAACCGGGGTGGCCACGATATTGACCATGGTGGCCAGGAAAAATCAATAATAAATCTATTATCATGGCAGATGCTTATGTAAAAAGTGAATGGCACAAAGGCATTACAACGATCGGGTTTTTTCACCCGCAAAGCAATTCATTGCCGGGCAAGATCCTGGGGGAATTGGCAATCGCCATCAAGCATGCGGGGGACGACCCGGATACCCTGGTGATTATCCTGCGGTCGGCAGGAGAAAGAACTTTTTGCTCCGGGGCTTCTTTCGAGGAACTGGCGGCAATAAAAAACCAGGAAGAAGGAGTTAAATTCTTCAGCGGGTTTGCACACGTGATCAATGCGATGCGGACCTGCCCGAAACTGATCATTGGCCGTATACAGGGTAAATGCGTGGGGGGTGGTGTCGGCCTGGCAGCAGCGGTTGACTATGCTATTGCTGCAGATGGCGCAGACATAAAACTGAGCGAACTGGCGGTGGGCATCGGGCCTTTTGTGGTGGGACCTGCTGTAGAACGAAAAATTGGTACTTCTGCATTTTCACAACTGGCTGTCGATGCAACCAAATGGCGCAACGCGGACTGGGCAAGAAAAAAAGGATTGTTTTCAGAATTGCATCCGTCGATCGCGGATATGGATGAAGCTATAAGCCGCCTGGCCAATACGTTGATGCACTCCAGCCCGGAAGCCATGGCAGAAATGAAAAAAATATTCTGGAAGGGCACAGAAGATTGGGATTCGCTGCTGGTTGAACGGGCAAAAATCAGTGGCCGCCTGGTACTGAGCGAATTTACCAGCAATGCCATTGAAAAATTCAAAGCCGGGTAGCTACTTACCATTCCTCTTTTAGTTTGGCTTTTAGTTCGAAGGACACCACTTTTTTATTCAGCAGGTAAAACACGGTCGTGTATGCATCTGAACCATCCCCGAGACTTGCCGCATCATCCAGTATGCTTATGGTGCTTTTCCCTTTGCCTTCTTCCGTAGCATAGTAACTTACGTACCCCGGCTGAATCTTGATATGGTAATCATTATACTCAGTGAGGATTTTTAATTTGTCAGAACCGATACCAGTCCCTGATGCTGTTTTACACAGGGGGCTGCTGGCCCGGATCCCGATCAGTCTCATATAAAATTGATTGGGGGCGGTATAGCTTCGGTTAAATTCCAGCTGCACAGGAATATTCTTATAGGTGAGTTTCGCTGTGTCCTGGTAGAAATTGTTGATTGTATCCAGGTGATGGGTCAGGGGTATTTTCCTGTTCAATAATTTTTCTACCCGGGCCTGTGACATACCAAGTTTTAAGGCGCCCAGGCCATCCATGCTGATTAAATAGTCTTTATTTTGGGCGGTTGTGCAGGTGGCTGCCATCATAAAAAAAGCCAGGCATATTTTTTTCATACTAAGAAGTTTTAAGGCTGCCGGACAATTTTTAAAATGGCAGACGTTACAATTTGAGACTACTCTTCATCATCGAAATCAGCAAATAGTTGAAAGGACACTACTTTATTATTGACGAGGTGAAACAAAATAGCATAACCCTCAGCAGCTTCCTTTACAGTTACCGTACTCCTTGTCTTACTTTTTTTTGGTGGGTCGTCCTCCGTAAAAACAGGTCTTGCATCCACATGGTAGCCCTCATAGGCATTGATGATTTGTATTTTGGTGGAGCCAATACCAATGCCTGAATTTGTTTTACATAACGGGCTGCTGGTGCTCATGCCATCAACTGACACGAAAGCGGCGGGAATTCCCTGCATTTTGATCAGGTCAATTTCCAGGTCTATGCCTTTATATTTTGCTTTGATTGTTTCAACAAGCACCACCGGGTCAACATCAATGACCTTTAGTGTGATCTTTGTTTGCAGTAGTTTTTCTAAATCAGCCAGTGTCATGCCCATTTTTATCGGGCCAATGCCATCTGTACTCAGGATATAATTCTTATTTTGGGCAATAGCATTTGTTGCAACCGCCATAAAAAAGAGGAAGAATATTTTTTTCATAACCTGAGGTTTTAAACCTTTACGTAAAGTATAAAATAATATTAATGCAGGCTGCCATCCGCACTTTTAATAAGAATAGCTTTCAAAAGATATGCAAAAAATTAGCTGCAAAGGACACTCATTTAGGTGATATTATTTCCAGGGACGGCTTTCCACCCATGTGGACACGTCCGGCAACCTTTCAAACACTCATACTTTTTATCCTGGAACAACAGGTTTCACTGGCAGCAGCTTATGCCGCCTTTAAAAAATTAAAAGAGAAGATCGGTTTTGTAACGCCTGCAAAGATCCTGTCACTGACTGATAAGGAACTAAGAGCCTGCTATTTTAGCCGGCAGAAAATTATCTATGCCAGGGAACTGGCCCGGGCAATCCGGCGCAGGGAACTTATTTTAAAACGACTTACACATGCGGACGAAGAAGGGGTAAGGACAACATTGATTAAAATAAAAGGGATCGGGCACTGGACAGTGGATGTATACCTGATGCATGCACTGCAACGGACCGACCTGTTCCCGCTGGGGGATATTGCTTTGGTGAATAGCCTGAAAGAAGTAAAAAAATTACCAAAGGACATAAGTAAAGAGGAGATGCTTAAAATAGCAGAACCCTGGCGGCCATACCGGACCATTGCCGCGATGATTTTATGGCATGCCTATATAAAAAGGAGGGGGATAAAGCTAAGAGAATAAAGGAGAAAAAGAGAGAAAGAGAAAAGCTAAGAGAATAAAGGGGGGAAGAGAGAAGGCGTTTTTTCACAATGCCGTTACCTTAATCAATTTTCTCTTTACCAAAGTTGTTGAATACCCTGTGTATCCCATCTTTCATTAATTCCACTTTAAAATTTAAAAGCATCCCGTGTTTCAGATTAAGGAGTGAAAGTTGTGTGCGAACCTGATTAAAATATACAGGAGGCAGCGGATGTACAGATTTTAATTCCAGCACCAGCATGTTTTCGACCAATAAATCAATTTGATAGGCATCCTTGATACGTAGTTCATCATATTTAATTGGGAGCAGGAGCTGTCTTTCAACTTTGTAGCCCAGTTTAATTAATTCGTGACATAAAATCTCTTCATAGACTCTTTCAAAACAGCCAGGACCTACTCTTGAATGAATCTTTATACAGAGGTCAACAATTATGGCCGTAAGGTCATTTATTTGCATATAACAGCTTCCTGGTTGGGAAATCTCTGACTAAATAACACAAACTCATCCACTCCTTTTTCTTTTTTTCTCTTTGGGCTCTTAGCTATATGTTTAACCCCCCACAGACACTGATGGTTTGCCCGGTGATATAGGAGGACAAACCTGAAGCCAGGAATAAGGCAGTGTTGGCGATATCTTCGGGGCTGGCAAACTTGCCCAGCGGAATACCGGCTTTATATTTCTCCGCCCCTTCGCCGTCTTTTAAATAGCTGGTCATATCTGTTTCTACAAAACCCGGTGCTATGGCGTTGCAGCGGACCTGGCGGCTGCCGAGTTCTTTGGCTACTGATTTGGTAAAACCAATGATGCCGGCCTTGCTTGCCGCATAACTGCTTTGCCCGGCATTTCCTATTTCGCCAATGATGGAGCTCATGTTGATAATTGAACCAGATTTTGCCTTCATCATGGGGCGGATGACCTGCTTGGTCATATAAAACACACTGTTCAGGTTTACCTGTATCACATCATTCCATTGCTCTGGCGTCATGCGGAGCAGTAAATTATCTTTGGAAATACCGGCATTGTTTACACAGATATCTACGGTACCAAATTCCTTCAGTACATCATTTACAAAGGTTTCACACTGGCTAAAATCCCCGGCATTGCTTTTATATGCTTTGGCTTTTACGCCGGTCCCGGCCAGTTTTTTTTCCAGCACAGCAGCTTTTTCAGCACTGCTGTCGCTTACATAGGTAAAAGCAACACTGGCTCCATGTTCAGCAAATTTCAGGGCAATGCCTTCCCCGATACCACGGGCAGCACCGGTAACAATAGCGACTTTTCCTTCGAGTAAGTTCATGATTATTTTTTTAAGTCAGCGTCAAAGTAACGACTAAAACCAGTAAACGGTATACGTACAGAATACCAAGGCTAAAAATAACAAGGTAAATGCCGGCTTTGGGAATGGTCCATCCCCAGGCCTGCCCGTAAAATCTTTTAAACGCAATCGATATAAAAACCAGGTCAATAAAAAGCTGCAGGTAACCCAGCCAGTAATTATCATCCCAGAAAAAAGTAGCCCATGACGGATGGATGAGTTCTGCGATAAGTGAAATAAATGGAACGAGCAGGAAATGAAGCGCAATGAACAACCCGCTTAATTCAAGGCTGAGTATAAAATGATCAAAGTAATATTTGCGGGCGCTAAAAAACAAAAGCAGGATAACACAGGAGGCTAAAGGAATCAGGAAGAATAAGCCGATTTTTGATATGGATGAGGATTTACTGTTATAGAGCCTGGCCAGCTCCGGGAAGCCAATATGCTTTTTCTCCAGTTTTGCTTTTACCATCGGGGCGGAAGCCCAGGTGAACCCGTATTTCGGCGTTACATAACTATCCAGCTTCATGTTCAGCCCCTGGAAACGGGGAAATAATAAATACAGGACCACCAGGAGCATAAAATAGGAAACCGGCTTGAAATATTTTTTCCGGATGCCGTTGCAGTAGTCGAGCGAATACCTCCCCGGCTTTGTGAACACCGTTTTCAACGTGGTAAAAAAACTTCCCTCGAAGTGGGTGAGGAAATGAAAAACTTCTTCCAGCAGGTGCCCGGCTTTTTTATGATGGTCGTGGTATACTTTTTCACCGCAGGCATTGCAGTAGGAACCGGTGAATTTATTACCACAGTTTTTACAGGCAATGAAAGAATTTTCCATGATGAACTCAGCGTTTTAGGGCCATGATTTCTTCCACGTAGTTCCGTTCATTACTCAGCCTGGGCACTTTATGCTGGCCGCCCAGTTTCCCTTTGCTGCGTAACCAATCAGCAAATGTTCCTTTTTTCAATGAATGGACAAGCGGCTGCCGGAGGGCGATGTTTTTATACCTTTTGGCTTCATAATCACTGTTGATGTTTTTCAAAGCGGTATCCAGTTCTATAGTAAACTGTTCCAGGCTTTCAGGTTCTTTTTCAAATTCTATCAGCCACTCATGCGCCCCGTTGGAGCTGTCTGAAAAATAAACCGGTGCCGCCGTGTAATCATTCACCACGGTTCCTGTTTTGGCGGTGGCCACAGCAATGGCTTTATCCGTATTATCTACAATTACTTCTTCCCCAAAAGCATTCATGTAATGCTTCAGCCTGCCCGATACTTTGATCCGGAACGGTTGTAATGACGTGAACTGGATCGTATCTCCCAGCAGGTATCTCCATAACCCACCATTGGTACTGATAACAAGCGCGTAATTCTTACCCGTTTCCACATCCTGGAGGCTGATCGTCTGGGGTTCTTTCTTACCATATTCGCTGACCGGCATAAACTCCATAAAAATGCCGTGATCCGTAAATAATAACATGCCTTCTTTGCCCGGCGTGTCCTGTGCCGCAAAGAAACCTTCGCTGGCATTATACATTTCAAGGTAATTAATGTCTTTGCCAATGATTTTCTGAAACTGTTCTTTATAGGGTGTGAACGAAACACCGCCGTGCATATATAATTCAAGTGACGGCCAAACCTCACTCATGTTTTTCTTGCCGGTTATTTCCAAAATCCGTTTGAACAAAACAAGTGTCCAGGTAGGTACGCCGGAAATTGAAGTCACATTCTCTTTGATCGTGTTTTTTGCCAGTTTTTCAATTTTGGTTTCCCACTCATCCATCAGCGCTATGCTTAATTCAGGGGTACGTATCCAGTGCGCCCAGAAAGGCGTGTTTTGCAGTAATACAGCACTCAGGTCACCATATTGTGCTTCATTGTTCATGGGATTGATCGTATGGCTGCCGCCAATAACCAGTCCCTTGCCAGTCAGTAATTCTGAATCGGGTTTGAACTGGTAATAAAGTGACAACACATCTTTGGATGCCTTGTAATGACAATCTTCGAGGTTCTCATCACTGATGGGTATAAACTTGCTTTTATCGCTGGTGGTGCCACTGCTTTTTGCGAACCAGTAAATGGGTGTATTCCAAAGTACATTCTGTTCGCCGTTCATGATGCGTTCGATATAAGGCTTCAGGTCGTCATATTCATGAATGGGAACTGCAGCTTTAAACTCCCGGACAGTAAAAAGATTGGAGAAATTATATTTCCTCCCGAATTCTGTGTACTGTGCGGAGGTCACCAGGTCCTGCAGTACTTCCCGTTGTGCATCCAGGGGGTTGTTTTTCCAGGCTTCTATACGCCAGAGGCGCATACGGGCAAGTGAGGATATAGCAGGGCTGAGCAGTTTCATTGTTACTGGCAAAATAGAGAATTTGAAGCAATGAGTATCAGAAATCTTGTTTTGCAGGGAGGGTTAAGCCAGGGCAGTTACAGGGTCTTGTACGCTTCTTCAATTTGTTGCCGCAGTCGTTCTTTCAGGGAGGCCGAAGCGAAAGAATGTTTAATGGCCTCCAGGTTACACGTTAAGAAATGATCTTTTTTCCAGTTAAATATTTTTTCCAGCAAAACATATTCAGTGGTTAAGGTGACAGGCGTGACTGTCCGGGCGTCTGTATTGATGCTCATGGAAACTCCTGCCTGGTAGATCTTGTCTGCCGGGTGCTGCTCAATACTTTCAACGACGTTGGTTTGAACATTACTCGTGGGGCATATTTCAAGATGGATTTGTTCCTTTTTCAGAAAAGCCAGCAATTTTTCATCTTCAGCACTACGCACACCGTGCCCGATCCGTGAAGGACGGAACTGCTGCAGGGTCTCCCAAACACTTTCTGCACCCTTTGCCTCCCCGGCATGGGCCGTGCAATGGAGTTGGTGGGATTTTGCAAACCGGAAAGCTTCAAGATGGTTGGCGACCGGGAAACCGGCTTCATCGCCCGCAATATCGAAAGCTACCACGCGGCTGCCCTGGAATTGCTGAACCAGTTTTACCGTTTCCATACTTTGTTCCCGGGAGTAGTGACGGAGTGTACAGAGTATGATCCCGGCCTCTACTCCCGTCTGGCGGATACCTTCTTCCGCAGCATCATTGACAGTTTGCACAACTTCGGCAGGATGGAGTCCTTTAGCAATATGCAGCAGGGGGGCAAACCGTATTTCAGCATAGATCACCCGGTCGGCCCTTAATTGTTCAAAAAGATCGAGGGTAACCAACCGTAATTGTTCTTTGGTTTGCATCAGCTCATAACCATGGATAGCCCGGGTGATATAGTCGGCCAGGTCAGTGCATTTGGGCGGGGCAATAAAGGACTGCTCATATTCTTCGTAAGAAACGCCGGGGCTTAATTGTTTTACTACGTTATAGCTCAAACTGCAATCAAGATGCAGGTGCAGTTCAATTTTTGGAAGGGCCTGGTAATTCATGGTTGCCATATCACCCAACAAAATAACCAGAAAAATCAGGAAATTAACCCGGGAGAATATTTTTATGGAGTTCCCGGCGAAAAATTTTCACCGGATAAAGAATGGCTTTGCAAAACAGGTCAGTTCCCGGGGGTGTTTTTCGCTTCTTCGTGCAGGTAATCTTTCCGCTTGAGTTCAAAGTTTCTTCCCAGGTACAGGCGGCGTACGTCTTCATCACGGGCCAGTTCTTCGGCCGTTCCGTGTTTGAATATTTTTCCTTCGATCAGGAGGTAGGCCCTGTCGCAGATGGAGAGCGTTTCGGTGACATTGTGGTCCGTAATCAATATGCCGATATTCTTATATTTTAACCGGGCCACAATTGCCTGTATATCCTCCACGGCAATGGGGTCAATGCCGGCAAAAGGCTCATCCAGCAAAATAAATTTTGGATCCACGGAGAGTGCCCTGGCTATTTCGGTTCTTCTTCTTTCGCCACCACTCAGTACATCACCATTGCTCTTGCGCACATGCTGTAACCTGAATTCATTCAGCAGGAACTCCAGTTTTTGTTTTTGCTCCTGTTTGGGAAGATTGGTCATTTCCAGGATTGCGGCAATATTATCTTCAACACTCAATTTGCGGAAAACGGACGCTTCCTGCGGGAGGTATCCAATGCCCATCTTTGCCCTTTTGTACATGGGTAAATGAGTGATGTCTTCATTATTCAGGAAAACCCTGCCCTGGTCAGGTCTGACCAGCCCCACCACCTGGTAAAAAGAGGTAGTTTTCCCGGCACCGTTGGGTCCCAGCAACCCAACAATTTCACCCTGTTTCACTTCAAAGGAAACATGGTCAACCACCGTACGGTTGCCATATTTTTTTACAAGATCTTTTGTTTGTATGGTTACAGGCATGCCGGGCAAAAATAAGCTATGATGGCTAACCAATGCTTTTTCAAATTCATTTAACGTCGCTTTGACTAATGCCCCCGCATCATTAGCTTTGCACACTTATGAAGGTAACTGACCATATCGCGCAGGCTAAGGGCACATTAATATCATTCGAGGTGTTGCCCCCTTTAAAGGGTAAGGGCATTGAAGCATTGTATAAGCACCTGGATCCGTTAATGGAGTTTAAGCCATCTTTTATCAATGTGACCTACCATCGCAGTGAACATGTTTTCAAGAAAAAAGTTGACGGGAGCTTTGAAAAAGTTATTGTGCGCAAAAGACCGGGAACAGAAAGTATTTGTGCCGCGATTATGAACAAATACACCGTCGACACCGTTCCCCACCTGATCTGCGGGGGGTTTAGCATTAATGATACGGAAGATGCCCTGATCAACCTGCGTTACCTGGGTATTGATAATGTGCTGGTATTGCGGGGAGATGCTGCCAAAAACGAAACGGCCTTTGAACCGGAACCGGGCGGTCATAAATATGCCAATGAACTGCTCAAACAGGTGGTTAATCTAAATGCCGGCATTTACCTCGAAGAAGATTTAAAAGGAACCCAGAAGACAGAATTCTGTATTGGCGTGGCGGGGTACCCGGAAAAACATTTTGAAGCGCCCAATATGGATAGTGATCTGCAATACCTGAAAGCTAAAGTAGATGCCGGGGCAGACTATATTATTACCCAGATGTTTTTTGACAATGCCAAATTTCACGCTTTTGTGAAATCCTGCCGGGCTATCGGGATCACGGTCCCCATCATACCTGGATTAAAGCCGGTATACTCAAAAAAACAACTGACTGTTCTTCCGAAAACCTTCCATATTGATCTTCCCTCCGAACTATCCAGCGAAATCCTGAAATGTAAAACAGATGAGGAAGTAGAAAAAATAGGGGAAGAGTGGTTGCTGGCACAGTCAAAAGAATTGAAAAAAAGCGGGGTGCCTGTTTTGCATTATTATACCCTGGGCAAACCGCATGTAGTGGCCAACGTCGTGAAGGAGTTGTGAGCTAAGAGAAAAAGAAGGAAAAGAGTTTATAAGGAGGAAATGAATAAACTGTTCATTTCCTCTTTTCTTTTATTCCAAAAAAATTATTTCGAAATATTCTCAAGTACTTTTTGATCAACCACCACCGGGTATTTCTTATTCAATGCTTCCTCCCAATGTTTTTCCAGGATCACCTGGTAGTCATTAGTTACCAGGCCCCTTGCTTCGGCAAAGCTGCGTGGCATGGGTTGCGGGTAAGTTCTGATAATATAGGCAAAGGAAGTAGTGTTGTCAATGGAATTCACCAGCGGGGTGGTAACCATCCCTGCTTTGGGAATCATTTTATTCAGGTTGGGCAGCTGTCCCCACTCGAATTTTGCTGAATCACCGATCACTTTTTCCGCATATAGTTCTGTAATCTTCCGCCAGTTGGACGGGTTCTTTTTTACGGCATCATAAACTGTTTTGGCCACCGCCTGGTCAGCACAGAAGAAAACTACGGCATCAGCACTTTGTTTCCAGGTATAATCCGCTCTGTTCCGGTTAAATAAATCCAGCAGGGCAGCCGTATCCGCCTGCGCCCTGTTCCATACTTCCTGCTGCATGATTTCAAAGAACAGGTTCCCATCTTTGAACTCAGTCATCTGGTTGCGGAAATCTTCATTAAGTTCCTCCAGGTTGTCGCGGTAGAAATTCAACATGGCAAATTTTTCCCACTCCTCTCTTACCTGGTTATGTGGTTTGGCACCTGTTCCGTCCTGCTTGAACCGGTATGCCCTTGCATAATTAATCCAGGCAGTCACATCATAATTTGTTTTTCCAATACTAAACAGGGGAGTAGTCATGGACATGGTTCGCCCGGCAGGTCGCAGGGGCTGATTGTTTAAGATACTGTCAGACAATGCCCAGAGAGCTTCTTCCCCGTACGGGTATTTTTTGAATCCCGCTTTTGTTCTTACCTGGTCATAGATGAAATCGCCGGATGATTTCCACCGCGCATCGGCGGTAATTTTCTGTTCCAGTTCTTTCAGGTTGGCTTTGTCATTTGGATCTGAAACAACAGGCTTAACCGAAACCCGTTTCAGGATATGCCATCCGTGAGTAGTCATAAAAGGTTTGCTTACTTCCCCATCTTTGCGTAATAACCAAAGCGCAGTTTCAAATACAGGGTCGTACTGGCCTACACTTACATCAGGTATGTTTCCCCCACTGGCGGCACTGATATAATCATTGCTGAAGGCAATAGCCAGCTGGTTGAAATTAGCACCAGCTACTATCCGCTTAAAAAGGGAATCGGCCCTGGCAGCGATTTGTTTTTTTTCTGCATCATTTGCACCGGGAGGTATGGCCAGCAGGATCTGCTGCGCTTTTATCCTGCCGGCGGCTTTGCGTTCTCCGAGGTTTTTGAAAATATGATAGCCGATTTTAGAACTCACCGGTTCTGAATACTTTCCCGGAGATATCCCATACAGGGCATTTTCAAATTCATAGGGCAGGGTAAAAACAGTTACGTAGCCAATATCGCCTTTATTGGTCTTCGCCGAAGGATCATCGGAATATTGCCGGGCTACCTGTAAGAAATCAGCCCCGGTTTTTAGTTGTTGCAGGATAGCATCTCTTTTTTTCAATGCGGCCAGGGTATCAATGGCCCCGGTTTCATTTTTCAGGGATATGAAAATATGGCCTGTGTGAATATCTTTCTGGCTGCGCGCAAATGCTTCTTTTGCGAGACGGCCCATAATGCCCGGATCGGTCATATAGCTTTCCAGGATCTGTGCCCGCAGGTTGCTTACTTCCAGTTTCAGGTGCGGGAGCGTATCATAGCCCCTTGCATAAGCTTCCCGTACTTTAAGTTTTGATTTAATATACAGGTCCAGGTATTCTTTAATTGATTTCGCCTTGTTCTGGGCAGGAGGCGTATTGTTTTTGGAATAGGCCCGCATAAATTCTTTTGCATCAACGGCTTTATCTCCGTAAGTAAAAAGCCTTTGAGACGATGCCGTGAGCATTGAGCCAAGAGCAAGAAACAGTAAAAGGTTTTTTTTGGTCATAGTGATAGATTTTAATTCAGGGTTGCTGCGGGCAACCAACGGAGGATTACTGGCCGTTCAATTTCAGCATCAGCACCTCATCAATTTGCTGGTAAGTCAGTTTTTTGGCAACGATCCGGTTGTCTTTATCCAGCAAATATAATGTAGGGAAAGTCTGCACATCGTATAGTTGAGAATAACCCGGGATGCCGGCATCGGTCCGGGCCTTGTCATCCTTTTTTGAATAATATACATGCGTCCAGGCTTTCAGGTGATGGTCATTAATAAAATTCAACCAGTCTTTTTTGGTTCCGTCGGTTTCCTTTGCCACCGCAAAAATCTTCAGCCCGGCAGCTTTCCATTTTGCCAGGTAAAAAGAATCCAGTTTTGGTAATACTTCTTTGCAGTGACCGCAGGTAGGATCCCAGAAGGCGACAATGGTATAATTGCCACCCAGCGCATACAGCCTGGTCATTTTCCCCGCACTGTCCGGTAATTCGATATCGGCAGCCGGGCTGCCCATGATATTGGCCATCAAACTATAGGCCCTGTCCGTAATGGTCTTTTTACCTTTTTCATTCAGCCAGGAATAGTTTTTCTGGGAAAAATATTTTTCAAACAAGTGGACAAAAACAGCATCCTCCCACATGTATTTCTGGTTCAGGTAGCGGTTCACGAATTTTATCAGCAGGAACCGGTTCATTTCTTCATTGGCAACAGCATAGCCCAGCATCCAGTCAATTTCTTTTATGACTGAATCAGGATGGGGTACGACAAGCTGTGCAAAGTACTTATCAATCTTTTCTTCAAAAAAAGTAGTATAGGCCAGGCGTCCGTCCCAAAAGTTAACACCGTCCCAGTAATGATTTTTATAGTAAGTATAGGCAGCGGTTGAATCCTCTTTTGTCTTAGGATTTTTCAGGTTCCCGGTGAGTTCGGGTTCACGCATAGTAGCCAGTAAAGCACTGAGTATGGTGCCGGGGTTCTTCTGAATAATATCAGCCCGGTACTGGCTCACTTCTTTATCCAGTTTATTTAGCTGCTCAACCAGTTTGGCTGAATCGGATTTATTGGCGGCGGTCTTTAATTGCTCCTGCAACCCAGCAATCGCTTTTCCCCGTGCAGACATTTGCCGTTGGTAACTGCTGAATAAAACGTTATCGGGCGAGTTGACAAATTGTATCCCGCTGTTTATAGAAAGGGTGTCTGCAATGATGGCGAAATGCTGCTGTTTATCCACCAGGATTTCAAAAAATCCGGATTTGTTAGGGTAGCCGATCAAGTAAATCCCTCCCGGTAATTTTTTTGCACCTTTAAAAACAGCCTCACTTTTTCCATCCAGGATAACGGAATCAATAATAGGATAGGTTTTGCCAAAGTAATGCCCCAGGTATATATATTGATTTTTAAAGGGGGCAAAAGTCACTTTTATCTCATAACCATCCTGCGCTAAAACCGTGACTGAAAGAAATAAAAACAGTGACAAGAAAAGTCTTTTCATAAGTCAGAATGAATCGGGTAAAGATATTTAAAAACGGGCTCTGATAAGCTAAAAAGATGCAAAAGCCAGGGTATTGGTTGTCAGGCCGTCCACGGTCAAGTCCTTACATTTGCCGGGTGAGACATAAAAAGAAAAGCATCGTACTCGAAAAGGTTTTGGTGGAAGATTATGCAGCCGAAGGCAAGTCCCTGGCCCGGGTAGACGGGAAAGTGATCTTTATTGAAAAAGTGGTCCCCGGTGATGTCGTAGATGTACGGTTGCTGAAAAATAAAAAAGACTGGGCCGAAGGAATTCCGCTTTATGTTCATTCCCTGTCACCTGACCGGGTAAACCCTTTTTGTCAGCATTTTGGCATATGCGGGGGTTGCCAGTGGCAGATGCTGCCGTACGAAAAACAATTAGCCTACAAACACCGGCAGGTGGAGGAAACATTAAAACGCATTGGCAAAGTTTCCTTGCCTGGATTTCTTCCGATCCTGGGTGCAGCGGAAACAAAGTATTACCGGAACAAGATTGAATACACGTTTGGCAACAAACGGTTTTTATTAAAGGAAGAGCTCGCGGATGAATCCATAAGGGGCGAACAGAATGTAGCAGGCTTTCATGCCCGGGGTCTTTTTGATAAAGTGGTGGATATAGAAACATGTTACCTGCAGGCCGAACCTACCAATGCGATCCGGCTGGCTGTAAAGCAATTTGGCCTAGCGAATAACTGGTCTTTTTATGATATCCGCAATCATACGGGTTTCCTGAGAACGATGCAGGTCCGCTTATGCACGACAGGAGAATTAATGATCAACCTGGTGGTGGGGGAAAATGATGATAAAAAGATACGGATGATCATGGAGCATATCCTGCAGCGATTTCCGTCCATCACCACCCTGCTGTACACCATTAATACAAAATGGAATGACAGCCTGCATGACCTGGAACCGGTGGTCTTTCATGGTAAAGGATACGTGGTGGAGAAACTGGAAGAGTTTGAATTTAAGATCGGCCCCAAATCTTTTTTTCAAACAAATACAAAACAGGCGGAGCAATT
>JANWIJ010000047.1 GCA_025449935.1 Chitinophagaceae bacterium | reverse complement strand
TAAAAATCAATTTATGCCGAAATTCATCATCGAAAGAGAAATCCCGCAGGCCGGGAAGCTCGATATAGAACAATTGAAAGCCATTTCGAAAAAATCACGGGAAGCGCTGTGTATTCTTGGAACAGATATTCAATGGGTACACAGTTATGTGGCCGGGGACAAAATCTATTGTATCTACATGGCACCTAATAAGGAATTGTTGTTGGAGCATGCAAGACTGGGCGGGTTCCCGGCTAACACCATTACGGAAGTGGCCAATTTTATTGATCCGCAATGGGGTGAATAATATACAATGCTTTATTTGCATTGTCCCATTCAGGAAACGTTCACGACAGTGTTTCATTATCCTCAGGTTTTCGGGTTATATTCAGTTCAAAAAAAGGTACAAATGGGCAGCATAAAAGGCAAGAAGGAGGAAGAGCGGGCAGGGAATCTTGAAAAGGAGCTGTCTGAATTGAAAATTGACCTGGCGCTGAAGAACCGGAAAATTGAAGTGGAGAACGCTTTGGACAAGGTTAGGGCAAAGGCAATGGAAATGCGCAGCAGTGCGGAACTTTCTGAAACCTCCACTATTCTTTTTCAACAATTAAAAGAATTAAAAATTGATGCACTCCGTACCGGGGTGGGAATTTTTGACGATGAAAACACCGCTATCGAACTATGGATAACATCCGTTTCACAGGAAGGGCAATTGTTTTTTTTACTGGACTATATTAATGTACATATTCATCCTGTTTTCGAAAATATCATTAAGTCCAGGGACTTAAAACAAACCTATGCGATTACAAAGCTTGCCGGAGCTGACCTGCTGAATTATTACAAAAAAATGTCCACGTACATTGGGGTCCCTGCCAGGCAAAGCAGCTCCGACTGCGAATTCTATTATTCCTTCTTTTTTTCAGCTGGTACCATCAATGTGGTTTCGGGTAAGGAATTAACAGTTGAGGAACTGGATATTATGTTGCGCATGGCCAGCGTGTTTGGCCTTTTGTATACACGATTTCTTGACCTTAAACGATCAGAGGAACAGGCTGCACTCATCCAGGAGGAGAAAGAAATGCTTGAACTGGCATTGAAAAACTTAAAGGCTACCCAATCGCAACTGATCCAATCCGAAAAAATGGCGAGCCTGGGAGAGCTGACCGCGGGTATCGCTCATGAAATTCAGAACCCATTGAATTTCGTCAATAATTTTTCAGAATTGAATACGGAGTTGATCGATGAAATGCAACAAGAACTGGATAAAGGTAATCTTGCTGATGCAAAATTAATTTCAAGGGCCATTAGGGAAAATGAACAAAAAATAAATCATCACGGGAAGCGGGCAGATGCGATCGTAAAGGGAATGTTGCAGCACAGCCGCCGCAGTAGCGGACAGAAAGAACCGACGGACCTGAATGCTTTGGCCGATGAGTATTTCAGGTTGGCCTATCATGGACTGAGGGCAAAAGATAAATCCTTTCATGCAACGCTGAATACCGATTTTGATGAAGGGCTGGGTAAAATAGCGGTGATCCCCCAGGATATCGGCCGGGTAATTCTGAACCTGATCACCAATGCGTTTTATGCGGTGGATGAAAAGAAGAGATCCGGGCTTGCGCAGTACGAACCGGCCGTTTGGGTCAGTACAGGAAAGACCGGGGACCTGGTAGAAGTTCGTGTAAAAGACAACGGCAACGGCATCTCTCCCAAGGTCCTGGACAAGATCTTCCAGCCATTCTTTACGACTAAACCCACCGGGCAGGGCACGGGGCTGGGTCTCTCGTTAAGCTATGATATTATCAAGGCCCATGCGGGTGAACTGACAGTAACATCTGAAGACGGGAAAGGCGCCGAATTTATTATCCGGCTCCCGCGGACCTGATCAACCAAAATAATGGAGTATATGAGAAAACTTGCGGGGATAATATTTCTTTTTTTTGGCTTTGTCTCGCAGGCCCAATTCGGGTTTGAAGAGTATTATCCGGAAAAAGATCTCCAGGCCATTCTCCGGAAAGCTAAATCAAACTGGGATCTCGTGGAAGCCAACGGAATGCTGGCACTCCATTATAAAGCCACGCTGAAAGATAGCCTGAGCCTGGTTTACCTGGAAAAAACAAAGCAGATCGCTTCGACTTCCACCGACCCTAAATTGAAAGCCCGGGGGCTGTGGTGGGACAATAAATATGAGGAAGACACGCTGAAGGCCGGCCGGCTACTGGAGTTTGCGACACGAAACAACCTGGCAGAAGAGAAAATTGTCGCCAATGTTGAACTGACCCGGATCAACATTCATATCAATCTCACCGTGGCCGAACAAAATGCAATGGCTGCCTGGAAATTATGGGGTGAGTGGAAAAGGGACTCTGTGCGTAAGGATTCATTAAAACTGGAAGTGTTAAAACAAATGGCGCATGTCCATATCCACAAAAGAGATGGCGTAAAGGCGCTCACCTTCCTTCTCCCGTTGCAGGATTATGCTGCCCAGGACCGGAACCTGGACTTAAAAGAATTGGCGCTGAATGGCATGAGTGATATGTATTATGAATGGCCGGGGCAATTCAAAAAAGCGACCGACTGGATGGTCAAACTGTATGAGCATTATAAAAAGACCGGCCAGCCCAATAAATTGTTATATGCGGCATATGGCCTGGCTTCACAATATTCCAATACGGGCGAAAAAGAAAAAGCCCGGGTGTATTTTAATGAAATGGAGCAGCTCAGTGATTCCATTGCTGTATATGGATATGATATGGAGTACGGTTATTATTCCAGGTATTCCGTGGGGCTTATTACAACAGAAGAGTATGCCCGGCTTATTGAGAGTGATTATAATCACAAGTATGTGTTGCCACCCTTAAAAAAGACGGCGGCTAAAATCAACCTGTATATCGCGGCCAAAAAATATGATTCGGTAAAACCTTACCTGGACCTGTATCAAAAACTGTCAGGCCCGGCATTGGAAAAGGATCTTAATTATAGCTTCATGCTGATCACTTATTACGAGGGGATCAACCAACTGGTTAAAGCGATCCCTCTTCTCCTGAAGGCTAAAAAACAATTCGAGAAAGGAGGCAATATCGGCGCTCTCCAGCAGATTAATGATTACCTGGCCGGGGCTTATGCAGGTATGCATGATTATAAATCAGCCCATGGCTATCTCAAGGAGGCTTACAAGTTAAAGGACAGCCTGGAAAAACTCGCCGCAAAAGAGGATGTGTCCCTGATGGAAATGCAGAAACAGCAGGAGCTTCAAACGACAGCATACAATGAAGAGAAAAAATTGCAGGAGGCAGAACAATCCAAAATACTGTTCAGGAACAGGGTCCGGCTCTATAGTTTGCTGGCGGGTGTTCTCATATTAATTTTAATTGCAGGTCTATTATGGCGTAACAGCCTCCAGAAACAGAAGGCAAACAAAGTACTTCAGCATACGCTGGCTGACCTGCGGACCACCCAGGCCCAGCTGGTGCAATCCGAAAAAATGGCATCGCTCGGAGAGCTCACGGCGGGTGTCGCGCATGAAATTCAGAACCCGTTGAATTTTGTAAATAATTTTTCGGAATTGAATAAGGAATTAGTGGATGAGTTGCAGCAGGAACTTAAAGCCGGGAATACGGACCAGGCCATCGCTATTTCAAATGACCTGAAATCCAATGAAGAAAAAATTAACCATCATGGTAAAAGAGCCGATGCCATCGTAAAGGGAATGCTGCAGCACAGCCGGAGCCACAGCGGGCAAAAAGAACTTGCCGATATCAATGCGTTGGCAGATGAATATTTTCGCCTGGCGTATCATGGTTTGCGGGCAAAGGATAAATCCTTTAACGCTACCATGAGAACTGATTTTGATGAAAGAGTGGGCAAGGTCTATGTTATTCCACAGGATATCGGGCGGGTCATTCTCAATTTAATTACTAATGCCTTTTATGCGGTTGATGAAAAGAAGAAGTCAGGCGTTGAACATTTTGAGCCGGCAGTCTCCGTGATTACAAAAAAGACTAGCGACAAGGTCTTGATTTCTGTAAAGGACAACGGCAACGGCATCCCTCAAAAGGTCCTCGATAAGATATTTCAGCCGTTCTTTACCACCAAACCAACGGGGCATGGAACGGGGCTGGGTTTATCATTGGCGTATGATATAGTAAAAGCACATGGGGGAGAACTAAAGGTAGAAACGAAAGAAGGGGAGGGTGCGGAGTTTTGTATTCAATTACCCGCTGGCGGGCAATAATATTGATTTATCCGTCACACTATGGAAACTAATAATAAATGGACGACTATGGGTTGTAAAATTTCATGTTTGCTGCTGGTTCTTATTTCCGTATCGTTTGGTGCAGTTGGTCAACAGGGACCCGGGACTTCGGGCATAAAACCTGATACTGCACTTGTCAACAGGTTGCTCGGTCAAAGTAAGGAGAAATTCCAAAGCGATCCTCCCGGGGCCATTGAGCTGGCTAACCAGGCAAAAACCGTTGCCGGGCAGATTAATTATCCTGTTGGGATTGCTTACGCTTTTAAAAATATCGGTATTGTTTATTATTTCCAGGGAAAGTTTTTACAATCCCTGGAAAATTATGAACAGGCGCTTGCCCTATTTGATTCGTTGGGTGATAAGAAGGGGTCCGGCAATATATTGAGCAATATGGGTGCCATTTATTTTGATAAGGGCGATAATACCCGGAGCCTCGAGTACCACTTGCGGTCGCTGAAACTATCAGAAGAGATTGGCGATAAGTTAAGAATCGCCAGTTCCCTGAACAATATCGGTGCGGTTTATACTAACATAAACGACACCTCAGATAAGGCAATGGAATATTTCCGGCAATCACTTATAATCTCCAGGGAACTCCGGGACAATTACCTGATCGGCACTGCAAGTGTTAACCTTGGCGAAGTATTTATGGGCAAAAACCTGGATGATTCAGCCCTTGTTTATTTTAACGAATCACTGAGGGCGTATGAAGGCACAGAGGATATTGCCTACACGTTGACTAACATTGGTAAGGTGTACAGGAAGAAGAAAAAGTTTGCGCTGGCCCTGAAATTCCAGCGAATGGCATTTGATAATGCTTCTAAATTATCCAACCAGCTGGACATGTTGAAATCGCTTAATTCCCTGGCTGAAACATATTACCAGTCAGGGGATAACGAAAAGGCGATCGAACATTTCCGGAACGCGGAATTGCTTGCCGTTGAAATAGGATCGAAGACCGAGTTGAAGATCGCATATGAGGGACTGGCAAAAACATATGCCTTCCTGGGAGACTTTAAGAACGCATTTAATTACCAGGGGCTGTTTGTCAATATCAAGGACACCCTTTTCAATATTGAGGCCAACAATAAACTATCTGGTCTGCAGTTTGATTTTGACATACAAAAAAAGGAAAACCAGATCAATTCGCTTATTCAGCAAAAAACATTGGATGATGCGCGGTTGAAGAAGGAAAAGATCTTCCGGTATGCACTCTTTATTGGATTAGCTCTTATATTTATCATCGCATTTACCCAATGGCAGCACAGTAAGCACCGCCAACAGGCCAATAAATTGCTTCAGGTTCAGAAAAAAGAAACCGAACAACAAAAGGAAAAAGCGGAAAAGGCTTTGGATGAACTCAAGGCCACGCAGGCACAACTGATCCAATCCGAAAAAATGGCATCCATGGGTGAACTCACTGCAGGAATAGCCCATGAAATTCAAAACCCGCTGAATTTCGTGAATAATTTTTCGGAACTGAACGGGGAGTTGCTGGGCGAGATGAAAGATGAAATTAACAACGGGAAAATAGAAGCTGCACTTATCCTGGCCAATGATGCCATCGAAAACCAGAAAAAAATAAACCTCTATGGAAAACGGGCCGATGCTATTGTAAAAGGAATGCTGCAACACAGCCGGAGCAGCAGGGGTGTAAAAGAACCAACTGATATCAATGCCCTGGCCGATGAATATTTTCGCCTGGCTTATCATGGACTTAAAGCAAAGGACACTACATTCAATGCAACGATGAAAACCCAGTATGATGAACGTATGGGACGCATCAGCGTAATTCCGCAGGATGTGGGAAGGGTGATCCTGAATTTAATTTCGAATGCTTTTTATGCAGTCACGGAAAAGAAAGTTCAGCAGGGCGATAGGTATGAGCCGGTTGTTTCAGTAAGCACAAAAAGGAACCATAGCCAGGTGGAAATAAGGGTAAGTGATAATGGAAATGGCATACGCCAGGAAGTGCGGGATAAGATTTTCCAGCCCTTTTTTACGACAAAGCCTACAGGCCAGGGAACAGGCCTCGGTTTATCGCTGAGTTATGATATTGTAAAAGCACATGGTGGGGAGTTGAAGGTGGAAACCAGGGAGGGAGATGGCTCGGAATTCATAATACTGTTGCCGGTTACTACCGCGTAAATATATTTTATTGAGAAATGAACTGTATGAATCAATTCGGGAAGAAAATCGCCCTGCTGGTTGTCCTGCTGCCGCTATTTACATTCGTCGTGGCGCAGCCGGTTAGCCCGGCAGACTCCCTGCTTTATCACCTTAAGGCCATGAAAGGTGTGGAAAACACGGACAGCCTGCATTATGATGATGCCGTCAGGTTAATCTACAGTAATACAAAATATATCCTGCTGGAAAATGATCAGATCAACGGGCAGCTGCAGCGCCTGGAAAAAGCACTGGATGAGCGGTCGTATTACGACCTGGTGGCTGATTTTTATAATAGCCATTTTGACTTAGACAGTATACCCTATGATGCCCTGATCAAATATGGGCAGAATTTTTTCAAACAACATTATGGAAAAGGCCCGGCCTATGGTTCATTTACGGCATTGGGGGTACTCCGGTCACTCAGAATACCTTTCAGGAACAGCAGCCGCATTTACGAGGGAATTCAATATTTTAACGCGGTCAACACCGATTTCCTGGCCAGGAAGGAGTTTGAGGGCGCTTCCATTGCCTATAATGTATTGTCCGGTTTTTATTACCGCCTCGGGTTGCACGATAAGGCAGAATACAATATGCTCAGGTCCATCGAGCTCCTCGATGACAGGCAACTTCCTCCTAACTTCAACGCGACCGAATTGCTTTTCGGAAAACCAGGTAAAGTGAACAGGTATTCCGTGTTGGGGAGTTACTTAATCGAAAGAAATAAACCGGAAGAGGCCGAGGTATATATCAGTGAAGCTATCAGGAATTACCTCGCCCTGGAGACACCCATGATGGTGAGTGATGCGCCCTTTCTTTTCCTGCAAAAAGCCCGGTGCAAAACCTTGTTGAACAGTGACAGCAGTGGGTACTATTACGACCTGGCATTTCATTACATGAAATTATACGACGTTACGCCATTGGAGTATGCCCATTTCTTTATGGAAAAGGCCAATGATTTCCTGAATAAAGACCTCCTTGATTCGGCCGAATATTATATCCTGAAATGCAAAATCCTCAAAGACTCTCAGCGCCTCTATATCAGCAGCTATATGGGTGAATTGATACCACACTATTATTACGCGGCGATAAAATTAAAACAGGATAAACCCCGGGAAGCCATCGCCCTTTTGTTGAGCGAGGTAGCGGAGTTAAGACCGCTCAATACCCGGCTCCAGTTTATTCAGCACCTCAAATTACTGGCTCAGGCCTATTCTGCTGCCGGCATGAACCGGGAAGGATTGGCCACCCTGCAGGAATCAATGGTCATTAAAGAAAAACTGGAAGAAGAAGAATCGAATGCAAAATCGCTGAGTTTTGATATTGAAAAAAAGATGCAGGAAAACGATATTAAGATCGCCGTACTGAAAGCGCAGGATAAAAGCAACCAAAAGGCGAAATATTACCTGTATGGTATTACGGCCCTGCTGGCCCTGTTTGCCATTACCCTGGGGGTTTCTTTTTTTAATAAGCAAAAACTGAATGCCCGGCTTACCATAAAGAACGATGAAACCACG
>JANWIJ010000046.1 GCA_025449935.1 Chitinophagaceae bacterium | reverse complement strand
TCGGTTGAACCACTACTATATTCTTATCACCCATTGCTGTACCGGAAATTTTCAGGAAGGAGGAAATGAGAACCGGTAGTACCAGGATCAGAAATGCAATGATTAATTTTTTATACGTTTTACCGGTAGAACTGTTGAAATTATTTTTCAGGTGAAGAAACATGAAAATATTCACCAGTAAGATCCACAACGTTCCGCCACTTGTTCCCGTAGACTCGTACCACTGTACCCAGCCCGGGTGAGTGGCAAATGCATTTCCCAGTGTGAGCCAGGGCCAGCTGAGCCCCCAATCCTGTAAATGAATATACTCAAAGCACATCCAGAAAGCAATCAATCCAATATAGCCTGCGGTTTCACCCAGCCATTTCTTGGCAATCTTAAATCCCAGCCAGGGCAGGCACATGATCAGGCTGTTGGCTAAAAAAGCTGCGACAGCACCGGGTGCTGAAGCATTCCATATCCACCAGGTGGTCGCTACATTCCAAATAAACATGCATACATATACAAGACCGAAGAATTTCCTGCGGCTTGTTACCGTGGATTCCAACCAGAGCAAAGGAACCCAGGCGATAAAAATCAAAAAGCTAAGAGGAGATACCGGCCAGGCAAGCCATAATAACAGACCACTGCTCAGCGCGAGGAAAAGAGGGGTGAAGCGTTTCAAGAAATCGTTTTGGTAAAAATAAAAGTTGTTACCCGATGCTGCCCGGAAATATTTCCATAAAAATAATGCTTTATGGAAACAGGAGTGCCTTTCATCTGTTTTATTAAAAGTTAAACCATGGATACCAACAAAATTTTATCGGCCCGGTGGCTCGACATTCTATTTGATAACCGCAACAAAGAATACGGAGCCTATGAACTCCGGAACACTTACCCCAAACGGATCGCCAAAGCATTATTTATTACGCTAATGATTACCGCCACGGTATTTACCGGTGCAACTCTTGCCGGTTCCGTTAAAAAGCAGCGGGGCCCATTGACACAAAATGACGG
The DNA here is from genome assembly GCA_025449935.1 of Chitinophagaceae bacterium. Lineage (GTDB taxonomy): Bacteria > Bacteroidota > Bacteroidia > Chitinophagales > Chitinophagaceae > JJ008. The sequence goes on along the minus strand of JANWIJ010000046.1, from coordinate 21,984 downwards.
GATAATTATTGCCGAATTCGAAGAAAAAAAATTGCCGGAGCCTTTGCCCGAACCCGAAAGAATTCCTGAACCCCAGCCACCGGTAAGAACACAAATTTTTACGCCACCGGCCATTGTAGAGGATAAAGATTTTGATAAACCCTTATCATCCCAAGAGGATTTGCTGAATGCTAAAATTGATGTGGCTATACATGATGGACCTCCTTTTACGGGCATTTCCGACCCTGTACTTCCCGGCGATAATAAAGGCATTATTACAGATAAAAAGGATAAGGAACCCGAGATTTATACAACGGTACAGGTGCCTTCCCGCTTTATCGGCGACTGGGTAAAATTTCTTCTCAAAAACCTTGACCCGGATGTTCCTGTTGAAAATGACGCACCTGCCGGGAGGTATACGGTCATTGTTCAGTTCGTGGTTGATAAAGACGGAAACGTCAGCGATATAAAACCTTTGACCAATGTTGGCTATGGGATGGAAGAAGAAGCCGTAAGGGTATTGAAAAGAGCAACTAAATGGGAGCCTGCCATCAATGGAGGCTACCCGGTGAAAGCGTATCACCGGCAGCCTATCACCTTCCAGGTATTGGGTGAAGAATAACCGGATTCTGGATGTCCATCGGGAACACCTGCGCCATTAAAGTTGTACTTTAGTTTCCGATGGACAATGAGCAGGAGATACAGGAAATAAAAAATATGATCAGCCAGCTTGCCGCTGAAATGTCGTTTCACCATGAAAAATTACAGCAACTGCAACTCCGGTTGCATGAACTGGAAAAAAAGGGCCCGGTTACAAATGAACTTCCCGTTATAGGAACTACCGGCCATTCACCCGGTGATGCTAAATTTTCCTGGGATGAAAAATTAAGCGTCGAAAATTTTATCGGGCTCCGGCTGATGCACCTCGTTGGCATCGTGGTGCTGGTTATTGGTATTTCGATCGGGGTAAAATATGCCGTGGATAGGGAACTTATCTCCGAAATAGCCAGGATCGCGTTAGCGTATGCGACAGGGATCATTCTCTATGTTTTATCCGCCCGTCTGAAAAAAAAGTTTGCCCTGTTCAGCGCCATTCTTTTTAGCGGGGCCATGGCCTCGCTCTATTTCACCAGTTATGCTGCATTTGTTTATTACCAGCTATTTTCTTTCCCCGTTGCCTTTATCCTGATGGTGGCGATTACCATTTTTACAGCCTGGTCTGCGATCAGGTATAACCGCCAGGAGATAGCGGTGTTGGGGATGATCGGTGCATATGGCATCCCTTTCCTGATCAGCGCCAATGCCGATAAAGTGCATTTGTTCTTTGCTTATATTTTGCTTATTAATGCCGGTATTGTTTTTCTTTCCTTTAAGAAGAACTGGAAAGCCATGGTAACCGTCGGCATATTGGTTAGCTGGACGCTATACATCGGGTGGGCTTTGCTTCGGTTTACCCCGCCACAGGAAACAGCAGCGGTCCTTTTCCTGGCTGCATTTTACCTGCTTTTTTCGGTGGCATCACTGGCATTCCCCCTGTTCAGAAGGCAGCCATTACAGGGTTTGGAAGTACAGCATTTTGTTTACAATAATGTATTTGCCTTTGCGTCTGCCTTAATAATTTTTACGAACAACCAGTTTGATGAAAGGAGTACCGGAATAACAGGGGCAGGTTTTTTCTTTTTTTCTTTTTTAACCCTGTTGATTAAATTTTTATTGCCCAATGAAAAATTACTTTTCAAATACCTGGCAGCGATGTCCGTTTTATGCCTTGTTTTTTATGTGGGAATGAAATGGGATGGGGTAACGGTCACCATGATCTGGCTGCTGATAGCAGCCGGGCTTTTTACAGCTGGCGTTTTAAGCAAAATGGCCTGGCTTCGGTTGTTGTCTATTTTGCTGACGGCTGCAACGCTTATAAAGCTGGTCATCATTGACCGCTCACATTTTACTACCGTTCAGAAAATAATTTCTTACATCGCCATTGGTGTATTGTTGCTGGTACTCTCGTTCTTCTATCAAAAGTTCCGGGCTGTTTTGACAAACGATAACCAGAGTTAGAAACCAACTCAGCCCAACCTTCCTCACTGCCTGCTGTAATTAGGAGCTTCTTTGGTTATTTCTATATCATGTGCATGGCTTTCCCGCATCCCGGCGTTGGTGATTTTTACGAAACTGGCTTTTTGTAATTCAGCAATATCTTTTGCCCCGCAATAACCCATGCCCGCCCGCAGACCGCCAGTATACTGGTAGACCACTTCTTTTAATGTTCCTTTGTAGGCAACGCGGCCTTCAATTCCCTCCGGTACAAATTTCTTTACATCGTCCTCCACGTCCTGGAAATAACGGTCGCTGCTACCGGTGGCCATGGCGCCAAGCGAGCCCATGCCACGGTATTCTTTGAATTTTCTTCCTTCGTAAATGATGGTTTCACCCGGGCTTTCTTCGGTACCGGCGAAAATGCTTCCCATCATCACACAATTGGCGCCGGCGGCCAGTGCTTTTACCATATCCCCGGTATAGCGGATACCTCCGTCTGCAACCAGCGGGATATTCTTTTTCTTTAAGACAGAAACCGCTTCCATAATAGCCGTTAATTGTGGAACACCCGCACCAGCAACAATCCTTGTTGTGCAGATAGAGCCAGGTCCGATACCCACTTTTATAGCATCTGCCCCCGCTTCAGCAAGGGCTTTTGCACCTGCTGCTGTGCCGACATTACCTGCGATCACTTCAATCCCTTTGAAATTCTTTTTTATTTCTTTCAGCGCGGCGATCACACCTTTGCTGTGACCATGCGCGCTATCGAGTGCAATCAAATCCACACCCACCGTTTGCAAAGCAGCAACCCTGTCCAGCAGGTCTTTGGTTATACCTACACCAGCGGCAACCAATAATCGTCCAAATGGATCTTTGACTGCATTAGGATGGCTTTTTACTTTTAAAATATCACTGTAGGTGAAAAGCCCCGTCAGTTTTCCCTGTTTATTGATAATGGGAAGTTTTTCGACTTTGGTTTTCTTAAATAACTCCTCTGCCTTTTTCAGATCGGTTCCTTCGGGTGCTGTATAAAGATTCTTTTTGGTCATTACCTCGCTTACTTTACGGTTCGGTTCATTCTCAAAGCGGAGATCGCGGTTGGTAAGAATGCCTACCAGTTTTCCATTCTTGTCAATAATTGGTATGCCGCCGATCTTATTTTCACGCATTAACCGCAGGGCATCACCAATAGTGGCATTCGCCATCAGTGTAACGGGGTCGAGAATAAGGCCACTTTCACTTCTTTTCACTTTTCGAACCTGTTCTGCCTGTTTTTCGATTGTCATGTTTTTATGCAGGATGCCAAGACCGCCTTCGCGGGCCAGTGCCGTTGCCAGGGCAGCTTCCGTCACCGTATCCATGGCGGCCGAAAGCAAAGGAACATTGAGCGTAATGTTTTTAGTAAGCCGGGTTTTGATCTCCACATCACGGGGTAATACCTGGCTGTAACCGGGCATCAGCAGTACATCATCAAAGGTTAGGCCTTCACCGAAAAATTTGTTGGGATTGTCTTTAGCGGGGGAACTATTTCTTGTTGCCATGTGCAAAGATAGGCGACGGGATAAATATGTACAAAATGAAATTCTACCGTATTACCGTCACCGTACCCTTCCGGAAAACAGCTTGCCCGGTATCCCGGTGTGTATAGCTTAGCATCCATACAAAAACACCGGTTGTCTGGATAATGCCTTTTATTTTTCCATCCCAGCGGTCTCTCCAGTTGCGGGACTGGAATACCATTTGCCCCCAGCGGTTATACACTTTGAATTCATAATTGACGGCTTTTAAAGCATTGTGCGGGCCAAAATTATCATTCAGGCCGTCATTATTCGGCGTGAATGCAGTGGGTATGTCGATAAAGCAATGATCCAGCACGGTCACTGTTTTCCACACGCTGTCGCTGCAGCCAAGTGTATTATTGGTGCACACCAGTTTTATGGTATAATAGGCTTCCCGGTTGATAGTTGGGAAAAGGAATGGCGGCGGATCCTCTAAGTTGCTGGTGGAAATCACATCGTAGTTCCATCTCCAGGTGTCAATCTGCCCGGTGCTGGTATTAGTTACAGTCAGCCTGTCTTCAGGACAAATAATACTTTCCGTGGTAAAGGATGCTTTCACCTGGTTGTCGAGCACAAGTGTCGTATTAGCCGTATCCCGGCAAATGCCATTACTGACAATTAGCTGGATGGTATTGGTGCTGATCGCCGGGAAAATAATGGTGTGGGTTTGTGTAGTTACAGGGGTGGCATTATTAAATATCCAGTTCCAGCTGTTTACATTATGAGCACCATTATGGATGAACGTAAGCGTATCCCGCTGGCATCCATATGCACCGGCATAAGTGAATTGCGCATTCACGGTGTCAGACGTCGTAAAAGGTAATGTATGCACAGGAGTTTGCTGTCCGCATTCATCGATGATCACAGTCCCATCGTCGCCGGCTTTTAAGGTTAGCAGGTAAGTGCCGCCTGTGTATACCGGTGTGGCAAACTTTACAACGATATAATCTGTTTTATTGTTAACACAGTTTCCGGCTGCACTTATCACGGTAACCGGCGACGGTCCGCTAACAGAAAAATCAGTGCCATTGGGAGCAATGGTATTGCAGACTATTTTTTTAGGAAAGAATATTTTAACGGAATCCGGGGCACAGCCGGGTTTGCCGATACTGTCAGCAAAAATTGGTTGCGGTATGGCATACAGGAACGAAACGCTTTCACCCTGTGGAATGCGGTTGTCACAGTTGTCAATTAAGGTATTTGCATCCGTACCGTTATTAATCACCACCTGGTAATTCCCATTTGTCAGGGGAGAAGCCAGGGTAATGGTTACTTCATCAAAGTCAAATCCAAAACTGCAGGAATCCGTCACAGCGCCGATCACTGTAGTTACAGCCGGCAGGATACTGAACTCGCTGCCGGTTGCTGTATAAGAAGTACATTTTACTTTTTTATTAAGGCGGATGGTGACTTTTGTACCGTCGCAATCAGGTTTTGCATTGACCAGGTGCGGCATATTTGGATCGGTAATGACCGCGGTACCCCCACCAAATGATAAAGTATAACCACTTTGGGTATCAGTAAAATGGCTGATCATTAATAAATATTCATGTCCCTGGATAAGAACCGGCATGGCGGCAAAAGTGGGAGCATTATCAGTTGGAACAGAAGCGCACTGAATAAAATTTACCCCGGTTGCCGAAGCGCCGGTTGGACCATAGGTACCTGCCCAGTTTCCCGTTACTACAAGCGAATTATCCGTAAAAATGTCATTGGGATTACGGCCCGTAATGTCATACAGTTGCCAGTCATAATCTTCATTGGGAGCGAGAGGTGTGATGAGAAACCCCAGCGTTCCTCCCACGTAACAGGTGAATTTATAAAAAAAGGGGTTTTTGTTTTGATAAAGTGCTCCGCCGGGAACACCCGAACATCCAGGAACAAAAATGTCATTCGTGGCACAAATCGGAACATTATTTTGCTGGAAAGAAGTGGTACCGCATACCGGGAAAGCTGTAGAAGGAGTTTGACCAAGGGTAGTACAGGGTTGTGCATGGGTCTGTTGCGCTGAGGCCAGCACACTAATTAGTAATAATACTAGTCCAGGTCTAAAAAAAAATTTCATCAATGATACAATTCTCTAAAAGACAATTGTTTTGGCGGAAATGTTGCCTGTCTTCAGGTTAGCTGGTAAAGCTTGCCCGGCAAAGATAATATCGCATTTTGTAACTCAAGGTTCAATATCGCTTCCGCGATGCCGCTGCTGCTCAACCCGCTTATTTGCTTTATTTCATCGATATGCACTGGTTCTTTTTCCTTCAGTATAGTAACGATGATTTTCTCATTAGCTGATAATTCGATGAACAATTCTTTTTGTTTTTTGGGCCCCGGCTTGTTTTTTTCCACCCAGCCCAGTATTTCAACGATTTCAGAGGCCTCGGTAAGCAGTATTGCCTTATTACTTTTAATCAGGTAATTGCACCCGGTACTCTTATGATCTGTTACTCTTCCGGGCACCGCAAATACATCTTTATTATACCCGTTTGCGAGTTCGGCCGTGATCATACTGCCGCCTTTTATCCCTGTCTCAATAACTATAGAAGCATCACTCATGCCGGCAACGATGCGGTTCCGGGATGGAAAATTATGTTTATCGGGTTTGCTGTGACTGCTAAATTCAGTGAGTAAACCGCCTCCCAGTTTGAGCATATCTTTTGCCAGGCCGGAATGTTCAGGCGGATAGATCTGGTCGAGCCCGTGGGCCAGCACGCCAATGGTGGGCAGGTTATTTTTTAGAGCTGCTTTGTGCGCGATAGCATCAATACCATATGCCAGCCCGCTAACAATAGTTATTGCATGATCGGAAAGTTCTTTTACTAATTTTTCCGTTACCTGTTTGGCATAATCCGTATGATTCCTGGTACCAATAACTGCAAGGATCTTCCTAGTATTCAGGTCCGCTTCACCTTTGTAGAAAAGAAGTGTGGGAGAGTCGTAACAATTAAGTAAACGCCGCGGGTACGCCGGATCGGTAATAAAAAGAGGCGTGATCCTGTATTTTTCAATAAAGCTGATTTCTTTTTCTGCTGCAGAAAAGTCCTTGAAACCGGCAATAGCCGCGGCCCTGACAGTTCCAATGCCTTCTATTTTTTCAAGGGAAGTTTTTTTTGCCTGAAATATTTCCTCCACATTGTATTGCTGGAGCAGCAGTTTTGCCTGGACCGGTCCGATATTGGGAATTTGCGTTAAAGCAAGCTGGTTCAATAGTGCGGGGCTCATAATTATCAGTCAGACAAATTAAAAGAGGGTGAACTATTGACTGAGTATTTTCATCTCGGTCCGGCGGTTCATTGCACGCCCCTCCTCATCATTATTTCCTGCAAGTGGTTTCGTTTCACCATATCCTTTTGCTGTCAGCCGGGATGCCGCGATATTCTTACTCACCAGGTAACTGACAACTGCCCTGGCCCTGTTATTGGAAAGCACCAGGTTATCAGCCGGTTTTCCAACGTTATCCGTATGCCCGCTGATCTCAATGCGCAAGGAAGGATTTTCATTTAACAACTGCACAAGAATATCCAGTTCAACCTGCGATTCTGGTTTGATATCAAATTTATTGACATCAAAAAAGATATTTTTCAGGATAACGCTGGCATTGGCTTCGAGTGGTTGCAGGGGAATATTTTTCTCATAGACAGAATCGGTTGAACGGTTACTCATGGAAAAATTATCCGAATAAAAAAGATATCCTTTGCGGTTTACATTAAAGGCATAATCTTTTCCCACCGGTAACGTAATCAGGTAATTCCCCGTTTCATCCGTTTGCACTTTAGTGATCAGTTGTTTATTTGCCAGGTCCGTTAACTCGACCGAAGAGGGGATACCCTTTGTCGTTTTTTTATCAAATACTCTTCCTTTTACCCATAATGTTTTATAAGGGCGAACATCTTCCCTCAATTCAAAACTGTAGATATCAAGCCCGCCTTTTGAATCACTCCGGTCGCTCGCATAGTAGGCCGTTTTACCGTCCGCTGCAATAAACAAGGTTCCTTCGTCACTCGTCGTATTGATAGGATAACCGAGATTCACCGGCTTGCTCCAGTCCCCACCGGGTCCTTTCCGCACATAAAAAAGATCATTGCCGCCATATCCCTGCAGCCCGTTGGACGTATAGTACAGGGTTTGATTGTCGGCATGAATAAACGGGCAGGACTCATCCCCGCCTGTATTTACTTCCGCACCGAGATTTTCCGGCTCCCCCCATTTACCGTTGGGTTGGAGATGGCTGACATAAATATCAATTCCACCATAACCTCCTGTTCGTTTGCTGGCGAAATAGAGGTCTCTTTTATCTGGAGATAAACAAGGTTGGGATTCCCACTGGGGGGAGTTTATTTTCCCGCCCAGGTTAATCGCTTCACTCCATCCTTCAGCGGTATTGTAGGAAATATAGATATCACAACTGCCAAAACCATCCCGGCGGTTACAACCGGTGAACACCAACCATTGCCCGTCCGGTGAAATATTCTGCGCCCCTTCGTTTTCAGATGTATTTACGTTTCCCGGCATGGCGGCTGAGATACCCCATTCATCTCCTTTTTTCCGGCTGAAATAAAAATCCTCATTAAAGTTTTTTATACGCCGTGTGAAAATCAGTTCGTTCCCATCAATGGTCAGCGAAGGAAAATATTCCGATTCAGTGCTGTTCACCGCCGCTCCCATGTTGTGGGGTGTAAAAACATAATTTTTGTTTGTATTTTTTTTCGCGTAGTCTACGGCGAATTCATACGAACGTTTTCGAAATATTGCTGCTTTATAGGTAGCGGAACCGGGGGGCGGGTTTTTAGCCAGCAATTCATTGATGGCCTGCAGGGCTTTTTCAAATTCGCCGGTACCGGCAAGATTGATAGAATATGGTAATTTATATTCTGCCGTGTAATTGCTGTCCAGTGCAAAGGCTTGTTCGTAGAATTTGATGCTGTTAAGATGACTTTTCAGTTGACCATATACTCCGGCAAGTGACAAATAAGCATCCACATATTTTTTATCTGCCTCAATACTCTGCAATAACAAACCCGCTGCATGTACCAGGTTGCCGTCCTGCGCCCTTTCAAGAGCCTGTGTATACAACTGCACAGCTTTCTTATTTATTTTTCCCGGATCATACGGTTGCGAAAAACAAAAATGAAACAGCGAAAAGTAAATTAGGAACAGCAATATTTTTTTCATTGATATCAGATGGGTTTTCTATAACGAAACTAAACCAAATTTAGTCGCTGGTAAAGAAGAAAATGCCTGGCGGAAGGTTGCTTACGGAACATGGATATACTTGTGTATTTGCAGCGATAATTCCCACTGCGGATGCGCTTTGATGTAATCAATGACATCCGGGGTGACCAGGGCAGCTTTATCCCATTCCGGCTGCAGGTAAAGCTTACAACCCCGGGAAACAATCGCCGCATATTTTTCAGCCCATGCAAAATCCGATTTGTTAAAAACTACCACTTTTAATTCATCAGCCAGCGGGAGGATTGCCGGTAATGGGGCTTTGAATTTTTTTGGTGATAAACAGATCCAATCCCAGCGACCGCTTAACGGGTGTGCACCCGAAGTTTCGATATGCGTTTTCAGCCCGGCCGCCCGCAATACAGTTGTTAGTTGATCCAGGTTGTGCATGAGTGGCTCACCGCCGGTAATAACTACAATTTCAGCCGGTGTTTCTTTAACCTTTAACGTTAAACTTTCAACATTAAACAGGGGATGTTTATCGGCATCCCAGCTGTCTTTCACATCACACCACACACAGCCCACATCACAACCACCCAGCCGGATAAAATAAGCAGCTTTCCCCTGGTGAAATCCTTCTCCCTGTAAAGTATAAAAATGTTCCATTACGGGAAGCAGTGTATCGATATGGCTGGTTGTTTCTTTCATGTATGTCATATCCTGTTTCAAATAGCAGGGTGCTGTTAGTTCCTGAGTTTGCAGGAACGAAATGTATTCTTCATTAATGCGGCAATGGTCATAGGTCCCACGCCACCCGGAACGGGCGTTATCCACGAACACTTTGGACCAACCGTTTCAAAATCAACATCACCTTTCAATTTATAACCACTTTTTTTCCCGGTATCTTCCACGCGGGTGATACCGACATCAATAAGGATAACTCCTTCTTTTACCATATCGGCAGTAATAAAACCCGGTCTGCCCAATGCAGCCACAATAATATCAGCCTGCAAACAATATTCCTTAATATCCTTTGTTTGGGAATGACAAACGGTTACGGTGCAATTGCCGGGGTTGTTATTACTGCTCAGCAAAATACTCATCGGTCTTCCGACAATATTACTCCGGCCGACCACCACGGCATGTTTACCCCTGGTATCAATTTTATAATGCTTTAATAAAAGCATGATACCATGCGGTGTGGCGGAAATGAATGCATCCAGTCCCTGCACCATTTTCCCGACATTTACCGGGTGAAAACCATCTACATCTTTTTCAGGGTCGATGGCATTGATGACCTGCTCGTCAGTTATATGTTTTGGAAGCGGGAGCTGTACTAAAATTCCATCGACATCAGGATCTGTATTCAGCTCCTGTATCTTATCCAGCAGTCTAGTCTCACTTACGGATTCTTCAAAATGAAGCAACGTGGATTTGAAACCGACCTCTTCACAGGCTCTTACCTTGGCTGCCACATAGGTCTCACTTGCGCCATTAGTGCCCACCAGGATGGCAGCAAGGTGTGGGATCTTTTTCCCTTCTGCCGCCCGTTGCGCCACTTCTATCTTCAAGTCATCCCTGATTGCCTGCGACGCTTTTTTACCATCTAAAATCTGCATGCCGCAAATGTACTATTTGTCTGATAGGTTGCCGGGGAATTTCACGTTTTTCCCGGTGATAAAACACCGCAATTTTCTTTGTTAAAAAATACCAGGGTTCTACCTTTCTGACAAATGGTGATAGATTGGTCAGGAAAATTACAGCTGCGTTTGTTCTTCTTTTCCTCAGCCCTGTTTTATTGTTCCCGCAAATACTTCGAAGACCCCTGGCGGCACCTTATGCTGGACTGGGTGCCTATAGCCTGAATCATGCAGATGTGTTCTCCTTTACGGCCAACCAGGCTTCGCTGGCACAGGTAAAAAATACGGCAGCGGGAGTCTATGCTGAAAGAAGATTTTTTCTAAGCGAACTGAATGATTATACAGCTGTAACCTGTTTGCTTACAAAGTCAGGAAATTTTGCTGTCCAGGTTCATCATACAGGATCCGCCGATTATAGTGAGTCGCAGTTCGGATTAGCCTACGGAAGAAGCCTGGGAAAAAAAGCGGACATCGGCACACAATTCAATTATAATACAACCCGGATCTCAGGCTATGGCAATGCATCAGCAATTAGTTTTGAACTGGGAACCATTTTACACCTGACAGAAAGATTACATGCAGGCGTTCATGTAAGCAATCCCGTGGGGGGAAAGTTTGGAAAAACCCGGTCCGAAAAATTATCATCTGTATTTGTTGCCGGGTTTGGCTTTGATGCCTCCGAAAAATTCTTCACCGGTTTTGAGATAGAAAAAGAAGAAGGCCAGCCGGTAAATGTGCATGCCGGCTTGCAGTATAAATTCATGCCGCATCTGCTGGCCAGGACCGGTATCTCATCCGCCACTTCATCGGTATGGGCAGGATTAGGATTTACATTCAAATCATTCCGGGTGGATATTAGCAGCAGCTATCACCCGCAATTAGGTATCTCACCGGGTTTATTGTTTTTATTCAACTTTAATAAAAGGGAAAATTGAAGAGAATAGGAATCATACTATACACGGTTCATTTTTTCCTTTTCACCGCTTCAGGCCAGGAGATTCCCGTAAGCACCGAGCAGCAACTTGAGAACCTGGCAAATACAAATGAAGAAGAGACGGAAGATGATGCTTACCTGCAGGAGCTGGAGAATTTCAGAAAGAATCCAATGAACCTGAATACCGCGGATCCCGAAGAACTGAAGCAATTAAAAATATTAACAGATCTGCAGATCGCGAACCTGGTATCCTACCGGAATTTATTGGGCAGCTTGCTCAGTATTTATGAATTACAGGCGGTGCCAGCCTGGGACCTGGTAACGATCCGGAGGCTGTTACCGTTTATTACTGTTAGCACGCCCATTTCCCTGAAACATGAAACCAGCACGCGGTTTAATGATGGTGAACATAGTGTACTCCTAAGGGTATTGCAGGTTTTGGAGCTATCAAAAGAATTTGACTATTCCACAGCGGGAACGAAATACTTGGGAAGCCCTCAGCGTATTTTTTTCCGGTACCGGTATAATTACAAAAATTTACTCCAGTTTGGATTGACGGGGGATAAGGATGCGGGAGAACAATTTTTGAAAGGAGCCCAGCAAAAAGGATTTGATTTTTATTCCGCACACTTGTTTGCCAGGAAGATCAGGGTTATACAATCACTGGCGCTTGGCGATTTTACAGTGAATATGGGTCAGGGCCTGGTCCAATGGCAAAGCCTGGCATTTAAAAAAAGCGTGGATGTGCTCGGAATAAAAAGACAATCGGCGGTATTGCGACCCTACAGTTCAGCGGGGGAATTTTATTTTCACCGCGGGGCAGGTATCACCATCCGTAAAGCAAGGATGGAATCAACAGTATTTCTTTCTATAAGAAAGTTGAGTGCCAATATTATGAACGATACAGCCACTAATGAAAAGGTTGTCTCTTCATTTCTCACATCAGGTTATCATCGCAGCAGCAGCGAAGTAACCGACAGGAACAATCTTACCCAAACCGCTTTTGGTGGTAATATAATATACCGGGGTAAACAGCCCGGTCGCTGGCAGGTTGGGATAAATGCTGTTTGCTATCAGTTTTCTTTACCCCTGCAGAAAAAAGAGCAACCTTATAACCTGTATGCAATTAGTGGACGGAACTGGTACAACTTTAGCATTGATTATAGCTATACTTATAAAAACATTCATGTTTTTGGAGAAGCAGCAGGAGATAAAAATTTTAATAAGGCTTTTATCAATGGGGTACTGATCAGTGTGGATCCCCGGGCAGATATTTCCCTGCTGCAAAGAACGATTAATGCCTCCTATCAATCCATCCAGGGTAATGCATTTACGGAAAATACTTATCCCACTAATGAAACGGGTTTTTATACAGGAGTTGAGATACGCCCGGCAATGGGCTGGCGTATAAACGCCTACTGCGATATTTTTAAATTTCCCTGGTTAAAATATCTCGTAGATGCCCCGGGCCAGGGCATTGATTTTTTATCCCAACTCAATTTTACTCCAAACAGGCAGGTGGAAGTCTATACCCGTTACAGGAATGAGACCAGGCAAGTGAATCAGCCCGGCAATAGTACCACCAGTTACCTGGTAGCGGTACCTCGCAAGAACTGGAGAACCCAGGTTAATTATCAACTAAACAGGGCAATCACCTTTCGCAGCAGGGTGGAACTGGTTTGGTATGATCATAAAGGGTCCGGCAGGGAAAATGGATTTCTTTCTTATATAGATATATTATATAAACCCCTTCTCAAACCGTTTTCGGGAATAATGCGAATTCAGTATTTTGAAACTGACGGTTACAACTCCCGGATTTACGCCTATGAGAACGACGTATTATATAGTTATTCGATCCCGGCCTTCTCCAGTCAGGGGTTTCGGTATTACCTGACTCTCAATTATGACCCGGGTAAGAAAATAACTACCTGGCTTCGCCTTGTGCAAACCATTTACCGGGACAAAAACACTGCCGGACCGGGCCCTGATGAATTTACCGGGAACCGGCAAACTACCATAACCCTGCAGTTGAAATGGATGTTCTGAGATAAGGCGCCGTAATTCAATATTTTTTGAAGTGATTTTAAGTATTTGTTAAAAAAAATTTTACCTTGCGGCAGCACTTTACAAAGCATTTATGTCTTTGTACATACTCCTTACCCCTTGAAATTGACGTTTATCCCTGATTATCAATGCTTTTAAATCTTAAAAATTAACGTTAACATGAGAAAAATCGCATCACTGTGCACGATGTTAATGCTGTTTGCTGCATTAGCATTTGGTCAGAACCGGACGATTACCGGTACTGTGACCGATGAAACCGGCGCTCCATTACCCGGTGCAACTGTACAAATTAAAGGATCCCGTACAGGTGTGGCCGCTGATAACAATGGCCAGTTCCGCATTGCCGCCAAAACCGGCGATGTAATTGTAGTAACCGGTGCCGGACTTGAGTCTACCGAAACTACTGTGGGTACCGGAAGCACTGTTACTATCGCAGTAAAAAGGCTTGTATTAACTGGTACTGAAGTCGTTGTGACTGCACTTGGTCAAACCCGCCAGCCAAAAGAGCTGGGTTATTCTGTTTCAAAGGTGAAAGCAGCTGAGCTTACACAGGCTAAGTCTGTAAATCTTCAGAATGGTTTAACTGGTAAAGTTTCCGGTTTGAATGTTCAGTCCGTTAACAACGGAGTTTTCCAGGACACAAGGATCACGCTTCGTGGTATCCGCTCACTGACAGGTAATAACCAGCCAATGCTGATCCTCGATGGTGTGCCCATTGCCCTTGGTTATCTGAGTTCGATCAACCCGAACGATATCGTGGATGTAACCATCCTTAAATCTGCTTCCGCAACTGCAGTTTACGGACCTGATGGTGCCAACGGCGCCCTGGTTGTAACTACTAAGAAAGGAAGCCGGACAAAACCACAGGTTAGCGTTGCTCATACTGTGCAAATCGAAAGAGTAGCTTTCATGCCAGATTTCCAGACCCAATTTGGTTCAGGATCTGCTGTGGACGTATTTGGATATGGAGTATATGATCCGATCGAGAACCAGTGTTATGGTGACGAGTTCGATGGTTCTTTACGCCAGATCGGCCGTGATCATGTGGATGGAAGCGGTGATCAGTATTTAACTGAATACATTGCCCGTCCTGAAGAGAAGAAGAAATTCTGGAACACAGGTCTTACCAACCAGACTGACGTTTCTTTCTCTACCGGTGATTTTTACCTGAGCGTACAAAATGTACTGATCCAGGGTGTAATGCCAAAAGATGTTAACCGCAGGGTTTCCGTTCACATGGCCGCCAACAAGGAATACAACAGGTTTAAGGCTGCTTACAGCATTAACTATACAAAAGGTAACTATGATGTTACTGCCGGATCAAGCTTTGGTAACGGCCGTGACTATACTGTATACTGGAATATCATCAACACACCGATGCAGATTCCGCTGACCCGTTTCAAAGACTGGAGAAATGACTACTGGTCCAGCCCGACAGGTTATTTCAACGACTACTATTACAATCCATACTTCATGATTGATAATTTCAGAAGTGTTGGAAAGACAGAAGACCTTTTTGGAAATTTTGAATTGAATTTTAAAGCTACGAACTGGCTTACATTAACCTACCGTTTGGGTGCAACAATCTCCAGCGGCCAGGCCAAGACCAGGGCTGAAGCATATACTTATAGTCCCGAAGCAAAAGCAAGTGGTAAGAGTGTTGCCCAGTCAGGTGACTATCCTTCACAGGTAATTGATGGTATCTCTACCTCCAGCCGTATCAATTCTGAGTTGTTTGCCTCTATCCGCAAATCATTCGGTAAAATTAAAATTGAGACATTGCTGGGACAATCTTTCCGTGAGGATAACTCCAACAATGTCGGTGTATCGAGCAATAACCTGGCTTTCCCGACCCTGTTCAATATCATCGGTCGTAAAGGTGAGCCTGGTGCCAATGAGAGCAACCTGAAATCCAGATTGCAGCGTTTCTTTGGTAAAATCTCCATTGGCTATGACAACTGGGCTTTCGTGGAAGCAACAGCCAGCTATGATATCAACAGCCGCCTTGCTTATTATTACAACTTTGATTTCGATGCTACGAATTTCTTCTACCCCGGTGTTAGTGCATCTATCCTCCTGAGTGAAGCAATACCTGCTATCAAAAACAGCAAAGTGGTTTCTTACCTGAAACTTCGTGGTGCTATTTCTAAAACAGGTAACGTTAACCTCGGTGTTCAGTCACTGGAGAATACGTATGGACTGGGCGGTGGTTTCCCTTACGGATCACTGGTGGGTTATACATCAGGAAACGTTCTGCGTTTACCTAAATACACACCTGAGTTCGTAAAGAACAATGAAATTGGTTTTGAACTGGGATTGTTGAAAAACCGTATCAACCTGGAAGCAACAGCTTACAAGCAAGACAATACAGACCAGATTGTCCAGGTTGCTTATTCCGGTGCCACAGGTTTTACAAGTGCTTTGCTGAATGCAGCCTCATTTGAAAACAAAGGAATTGAAGTTGACCTGAGACTTACTCCTTTAGTGAAACTGGGTGATGTAAACATTGATTTTAAAGCCAACTATACTTACCAGACTAACAAAGTAACCAAGATTATCGAAGGTGTTGACCAGTTAGGTATTGGTAATGCTAACTATGTAATCGTAGACAAACCAGCTTATACTTTCCAGCTGACTGATTATGTAAGAGATGACCAGGGCCGCGTGATCGTAAACCCACTTACTGGCTTACCTTCCGTAGATCCTACCATCAAACCTTTCGGTCACACACAACCAAACCACCTGGTGGGTTTGAACCTGAATGTAAGCTGGAAAGATCTTACATTAAGTGCAGTAGCTGATTACCGTGCCGGTGCCCAGATCTATACTGGTAACCTCGGTACAGGTATGGACTTTTCCGGTGTTTCAATCAGAAGCGCCCAGAATAGCCGTCAGCCGTTCATTTTCCCTAACTCTTCTTATTTTGACGGAACTAAATATGTTGACAACACCAGCATCTATATGATAAGCGGTGGTTATAACTTCTGGTCTCAATCGGTCAATACCAGCGCCCAAACCAATTACCTGGTGAGTGGTGATTTCTGGAAGATCAGGGAAATCAGCCTTAGCTATAACCTGCCAACAAAATGGTTTGGTTTCACTAAGAATGCAATCAAAGGGGTGAATGTAACATTCAGCGGAAGAAACCTCTTTATGTTCCTTCCAAAAACCAACGAATGGTATGATCCTGAATTTGGTAACACAACTGGTAATGCCCAGGGTGTAGCCGGTCTGGACAATACACCACCCACAAGGATCTTTGGTGCAAGTATAAACATCCAGTTATAAAACCTGCTAAATCAATCAAGATATGAAACTGAAAAAAATAATATATGGCTTTTCCCTCGCCGCACTGATACTTGCTGCGGGAACAGGCTGTAGAAAAAGCCAGTTCAACATTAACCGGAACACCAACCAGCCCACAGACAGTACGGTTACCTATGATGTGGTACTGCCTGCAGCGCTGCATGCTTCCGGTGTTCTCATCGCCCAGCAATGGGGACCCATACAGAACTGGATGGGTTATTGGGCCAGGTCCGGCACGTATGCTCCAAACATTATTGAAGAGACATACGAGATCACTACCGGTTTTGGAAATGGTATCTGGAACAGTGCCTATGACAATAATTACGATTACCAGATTGTGCAGACCAAAGCTGCTACAGCAGGTGCCGGTTTTTATGAAGGGATCGCCCGCATCATGAAAGCGCACAATTTCCAGATCCTGGTAGATGTATATGGAAATGTGCCCTATACCCAGGCACTAAAAGGCGGAGGTAATCCAACCCCGGCTTATGATAAGGGTCTTGATATTTACAAAGACCTTTTCCGCCAGGTGGATACAGCTATCCAGCTGATCAAGGATGCGCCGATCAGCGATGCCAACAAGAATATCTTTACCAATGATATCATCTTCGGTACATCACAATATCCAAAGGGTAGTTTAAGTGACGCGGCCTATTCCGCACAGCAGAAAGCCCGTTGGGTAAGATTTGCCAATACCCTGAAGCTCAGGTGGCTGATCCACGCTTATGCTGTGGCAGCAATCAGCAAACCCGCCGAAATGGCGATTATTAATGCTGAAGGCTCTGGTTTCCTGGGAGTTGGGGAAGATGTTCAAATTCAACCCGGATATGCTTCCGACAAGCCAAACCCGTTTTTTAATCAATATTATCGGACCACAGCCAACGTTCAGACCGCACTTAACGTTTACTATGCTGCCAATGAATGGGGAATCGCTATGTACAACGGAGATGCCGACCCACGCAGGTCAAGATTTTACGAAGCTGGAGCCAATGGTTATACAGGGGTAGCTTATGGTTTATCGCCTGTAAATGCCAATATCAGGGCTAACCTCGCCGGTATAGGGCCTGGTCTTTATAAGACGTTTTCAGCGCCACAGGCCATTATGACCGCAGCTGAAAGTTTCTTCCTGCAGTCAGAAGCCAGGTTCCGCGGTATAATCACTTCAGGTTCATCGGCCTATACGTTAATGAGAACAGCAGTTATTGAAAATATGAGGTATTTGGGTGTTACGGATCCAACCGGGTCGTATAATACTTATGAATCAAACAATGCGACGTTCCCGGATGTGGATTATTTTGCTGCCCCGCTTGCCCCAGGATTGCCCAGTGGTGGACTTTACACCATCCTGCAGCAAAAATGGTACGCATTGAACGGGATCAATACCCTGGAAATATGGACAGATTATCGTAGAGTTCCCTATACCGAGGTGGCCTCTTACCCAGGCGCTGCTTCAGACCACTTTGTATATGGCGAAGGCGGTGGATACCCTGCCGGCCCGACCATTTCAGTGGCACCGCAGAATACCTCTACCAAGATACCGGTCCGTTATTTGTACCCGCAAACCGAGTACAACTATAACCCGGCAAACGTGGGAGCAGAAGGAACAGTTGACAGGTATACTAAAATATTCTGGGATATTAATTAACTTTGTTCACAACTAAAAAATCAGAAGTATGAAAAAAATAATTTTAGGCTCCTTTTTTCTTACGGCACTTTCCTTTGTTTTCACAGGCTGTCTGAAAGATAAAGGATTCGAAAACTTTGAGTACGGCATCAATGATCCGGACACTCAACCCCCGGGTGTTGGATTTCCAAGAGCAGCTGCTGCCAAATACACAGTGGGTATTAATTTGAGCCCCACTCCCCAGGCAATCAACGGAGTTGTATTCGTTAACCTGGAAGCAGGCAACCCGGCCAGCTCGGATGTACATATTACGTTGCAGTTGAATGATGCACTTCGTGTAGCTTACAATGCAGCTAATGGTACAAACATCCTGGCGTTAAATCCATCTCTTTACAATGTGGAGCTTACTTTGACAATTCCGGCAGGCGGCCGCTTTGCCGAAGTGCCCATCAATGTTCCCAATGCAAGCGGACTGGATCCAAACAGCAGTTATGGTCTTGGATTTACCATCGTTTCTGTGGATGGCGGCTATAAAATTGCCGACAACCTGAAGAACCTGCTGGTAGAGATAGGTGTTAAAAACAAATATGACGGAAGGTTTAACTTAAAAGGAGTTCACAACCGTTCCCCATATTTATTTCCATTCAACTTAACCGTAGAAATGTGGACAACAGGACCTGCTTCTGTAGCTATGTACCTGCCTGCTCCATTTGGTGATTTCGGCCAGCCAATTGGTACAGCTCCTGGTGTTGTTAGCTGGTACGGACCTGCAGTTTCTCCAAACTTCGTCTTTGATCCTGCAACTAACCTTGCTATCGATGTTCTTGGCATGCCTGCAAATGCGGTTACGCTGGGATTGGTTACAAACGATGTGGTTGCTGATGCAAATCCGAATGGTCCAATTGTGAACAGGTATGAGCCAGGTCCAAAGAAAATGTACCTGACCTTCCAGTACAACGGAAATGACTTACGCAGATTTTATGATACCCTGACTTATTTAGGGCCCAGATAATCATACTTACTGATTTTTTAAAGGGGACTGTTTCTTAACAGTCCCTTTTTAATTTTAGTGCACCCGGCCCGTAAGTTTTTAGTATTTTTATTCCTTAAATCAGCAGTATGACTTTAAAATTCAAAAGTATTTTACCCCTTTCGGGCTTATTGATGATATGCCAGTTGTCTACGGCACAACAATTACAGCACCCGGTAGCAATAACAGGGGTGCAGGGTAACCGTCCCGGGCCCGATATGAGAGCATGGACAGATCCTGCCCTGAACCATAACAAACTGATGCAGCAGCAAACAGCCGAGGGTGGGTATAAATTGATAGGTCCCTATAAAGTAGTGGGTTCATCCTTTTTATTTGGCGAGCATCACAAAGGGGATATGTTTTCCCCGGAGGCAAAGGCGCTGAATGTTTATGTGAGCTACAACACCTATAACCAGGAAGTAGAGTTCTACTCTACCGCTAATCCGGATAAACCATTGGTCAAGGAACCCGGGACACTGGATTCCTTCAATATCCACGAGAGTGTGAGTTTGGGTATTGTAAAGCCATTGAAATTCGTTTATGGCTCCCAGCTGGGCAGTAAAGAAAAGTATTACTACCAGGAATTATATGCGGGGCAACGGTTCAGTTTGTATAAAAGATATAAGTCCGACCTGGATTACGTGGCCAGTAACCTCGGGCAAACGGAGTTGAGGCAGTTTGATCTTCAGTATGAATATTATTACCACGATAAAGAAAGCAAAGGGGTGAAAAAGCTGAAGCCCAATGCAGCCAGCATCATAAAAGAATTTAAGTCAGCCCGGGATCTCTCTGCCTTTTTGACTAACGAGGATTTTACACCCAACCCCGAAGATGGCTTGGGCAAGGCGTTTAAAATGCTGGATAAAAAGTGATGATCCCGGTTTCAAAATCACGGGTAAAATGAAAAGCAGGGTCCGGCAACGTTTGTGTTTAGCGGCAACGGCGTTACTGTAAACCAGGAGACGCATTGCTGCAGGCCCGGGTTTTCTAAACTATAATTATTAAGACTATGAGTGATCAGCCCAATCCACCCAACCAGCTAAATATAGAGATATCAGAAGAAGTAGCAGAGGGTACATATGCCAACCTGGCCATCATTACGCATTCACACGCTGAATTTGTGATTGATTTTGTAAACGTGATGCCGGGAACTCCTAAAAGCAAAGTGAAATCGAGGATTATCCTCACTCCCCAGCATGCCAAACGCTTCATGAAAGCCATCACGGAGAATATTCAAAAATACGAGGCTATTAACGGGGCTATAAAAGACCTGGAAGAAATTCAGTTGCCATTGAATTTCGGGGGACCCACTGCGCAAGCTTAAGTAGAATTGGGTTGGCGTGTCCCACTTTAGGAATAATTGCCGGCAAATTCTTTCTACCCATTCCCCACTAGCCACTAGCTATCCTAAATTCAAAGAATCCCCTCATCCGCAAAACTGTAGTAACCATTATCACTTACAATAATGTGATCAAGTACTTTGATGTCAAACAACCGGGCGGCATCTTTTATTTTGCTGGTGAGTTCCTCATCTGCCCGGCTTGGTTTCAGGCTGCCTGAAGGATGATTGTGGCAAAGTATTATATTGACAGCATCTTCTTCCAGGGCCTTCCTGAGAATGATCCTTGGGTCGGCTACGGTTCCGGTTATACCGCCTTCACTAATAATTTCGAAATGATTAATCTTGTTAGCCCGGTTCAGGAACAGGACCGCAAACACTTCCCGCCGGAAATCCTTTAGTTTGATTTGAAGGAAAGCCGCGATATCGTGGCTGCTGCTGACAACCTGTTTTTCCAGGGCGGAGGAAGCCTGCCTTCGCCTTCCCAATTCCAGGGCGGCAGCAATTGCTATGGCTTTCGCTTCCCCAATTCCTTTTAGTTTCGTCAGTTCCTTAACCGACAGTTTACCCAGTTCTACCAGGTTGTCTTTACCCAGTTTCAGGATTTCCTTTGCAAGGTCAACCGCTGTCTTTTCCCGGGTGCCATGGTGTATGAGGATGGCCAGTAGTTCCGAGTTACTGAGGTTTTCTGCACCTGACATAAGTAATTTTTCCCTTGGCCGCTCGTCTTTTGCCCATTGCCTAATTGAGTACTTGTGCTCTTGCATGTAACAAGTATACCGAATATTTTTATTCCATCAATACCACTAAGAGGTAGTATTGAAGAGTCGCCAGTAATCAATATCTACAGTTTGAAAAACCTTTAAAATCGGGTATTTTATGAAAACCAAGACCTTTACTACCATGGGATCCCTTCATCCCATCCTGTTCTTTGCCGGTGTGTATGTTGTGGCTTTGTTAGCTTCAGTTTTTATTTGTTCCTCCTTGTTTTACAGCTGTAATGCCAGCCCGGCCAAGGTTAGCCTGGAAAAGCCCGCCACTCCTGGAAAGGCTGTCAATTCAACTACCACGATAGCCCTGCGGTAATTATCCTGCCCGGGGTCAATTTTTTGGCAGATACGGGTGGTGATTGAGGCGATAGTAATATCTTCGCCGCTCCAAAGAAGTGCTTTGGACACATTTTCACCGCAATGCAATCTGCTAAAATCTTCTCCGGAACAGGCTCCCAGGAACTCGCCCAGCAAATCTGTAAAAGATATGGAACCCAATTGGGCAGGGTCAATATCCAGCGGTTCAGTGATGGCGA
>JANWIJ010000045.1 GCA_025449935.1 Chitinophagaceae bacterium | reverse complement strand
TAGTTGGGACGCTTTGAAGCCTTGCCGCCAGGTGCAATGCTGAGTAGCTATGTACGGACAGGATAAACGCTGAAAGCATCTAAGCGTGAAACCTTCCTCAAGATGAGTTTACTTTTAAAGGCCGTCAGAGACTATGACGTTGATAGGCTACAGGTGTAAAACTGGTAACAGTAAAGCCGAGTAGTACTAATTGCCTGTACGCTTTAATTTTTTTCTTATTTTCTAAAAATAAGAGGTATTAGATTACTTCTAACATTCCCGATATGTCACATTATTGGCTTTTAGCATTTAGCCAGTAGCCGTTAGCCAGTCTGACAGCTATAAGCTTAAAGTTAACAGCTTGAATTTCTTATGGTGGTTTTGCCGAGGGTGTTCACCTCTTCCCATACCGAACAGAGAAGTTAAGTCCCTCATGGCCGATGGTACTGCACAACAATGCGGGAGAGTAGGTAGCTGCCATATTTATTGAGCCCTCCGGTTTTCCGGGGGGCTTTTTTTTACCGGTATCCCGGAAAATGTACCGGCGAATAGTATTCTTTATAGGACAGCAATTTCTTCAACAGCAACTTTTTCTTATACTTCGCCACATCGGTCGTCGTCTCTTCGCTCATGGGCCAGTAACTGCCTTCACCGTTCGCCTGTTTCCATTACGACTTAAATATCAGCAAAGACTTCGCAAACTGATTCTATTGTCTGGAGCAGGAAGCAGTGTACCGGCTTTTATATAGGCCTTTTGCTTTAGTATTTTAGGTAAAGATTATCTTTAAGATAATAATACTTTTTTGACTGCTGATCCAACCTGGCTTTGGTGAATTACCCTTTAAAACAGTCAATGGCTCATTATGATTTATATGGACTAAATAGAAAGCTTAGGTTAGAGGATTCAGCAAGGAATTGATATCATTCTTGCAGGAGCAGCGCGGATAGTTAAAATACATCTGCAATAAAGTAATACCGGCAGTGAGAAGATTTATCCTGATATTATTCTTTATTTATTCAAATATTCATGGTCTGTCGCAGGAATATGTTGCCAGTCTCAACATTGACAGCATGAAGGCGGTGTTACTGACTGCAAAGGATACTACCCGCATCAATACACTGAACCTGCTTTCAAGGAGGATGATGTTTCAGTTAGGTTCATTACCAAACAGAACCACGATGCAATATATAGAGGAGGCCCTCGAATTGTCAAGAAAAATCAATTATCATAAAGGGATCGGAAATGCATTGTTGAACAAAGGAATTGAAGCATCATTGAATGAGCATTATAATAAATCTTTGCCGTTCCTCCGGGAGGCTATGCCCTTGTTAAAAGAAAGTAAGGACCTATACGGCATAGTTGCAACCTATGATTTCCTGGGATATACTACACGCGGCATTGGCGATAATATAACGGCTCCTTCCTATAGCGATTCTGCCCGCCAGCTTTACCTGGCGATGAAGGATAGTTCCAGTGCGGTATGGTCGGTGGTTAATGTTATGCGCTGTTACCACGACCTGGGTAATTATGAAGAAGCTTACAAAAAAGGACAGCAGGCGCTTAACGAATTACCCAAAAGAGATACCACCCTTCATGCTTTTGTTCTTGTCAACTTTGCCAATTTATTCCTTGCTGCCGGTCTGCCCGAGATAGCCATTGATTTTGTGCATAGAATCAGGGGGCTTTACTCCCGCGTAACAAGTCGGGCGAATCTTCCATGGCCCTTACCCACAGCCCTGAGAATTGGGGCCGATGCTTTTTTGCAAATGAATAAACTGGACTCGGCCCTGGCGATGGAAAAGGTTATTCAAATTCCTTTAAAGGATCAGAATGCGAATGATAATTTATTTTACGGACGACTTTATGTGGCACAAAAGCAGTATGAAAAAGCGTTGCCTTATTTCACCAAGGGCTTAAATACGGCATCAGGAAACCAGTATAAAATTGTACTGGCACAAAATGCGAATGAGTTAGCGAAAACGTATTTGCTCTTGAATGATCATAAAAAGGCCATGCATTATGCGCTCCATGCCTTACAAATTGGCAAAAGTATCCAGGCGTTATATGAAATTAAAAGTGCCGCAGGTACACTGAGCCGGATTTATGAGATAAAGAAAATTTATTCAAAGGCCTATTATTACGATCAGTTGTTTAAATCGACCAGCAACCTATTGGCAACGGAGGAGTATAAAAGAAAGCTGTCATTGGTCCAGATCCAAAACGAACTGGATAAGCAATTACAGGATGCATCGTTGCTTTTAAAGGAGAATCTTATAGGGAAACAGGAAATGAAGATCAAACAGAAGCAAATAGAAAAGGCTTCGATCCTGAAAAACATTCTTATAGCCAGTCTTGTATTTTTTTTGGTACTTGGAATAATAATATTCAGAAACATTACGCTTAAACGCCGGAATGACAAGCAGCGGCTGGAGCATAAGCTGGAATTGCAAAAAATAGAAAGTGAAAAAAGAAAAGCAGAGCTGCAGCAACAAACCACAGAGCTTGAGATGCAGGTCCTCCGGGCACAGATGAACCCGCATTTTATTTTTAATTCACTTAATTCTATCAACCGTTTTATTTTGCAAAATAACAGGACGCAGGCTTCTGAGGATCTTACCAAGTTTTCAAGGCTGGTTCGTTTAATTTTGCAGAATTCCCAGGCGCCCTTGATAACCCTGGAAAGTGAACTGGAAGCATTACAATTATACCTTGAGTTAGAAGCAGTAAGGTTTAATCATCATTTTCATTTTGCTATTAGTATTGGTGAGGGTTTGGATGTGTCAGCAGTAAAAGTACCACCGCTTATCATTCAGCCATATGCCGAAAATGCCATATGGCATGGATTAATGCACAAGGAAGAAAAAGGGGATTTGCAGATCGAATTGTTTGAGGAGGAAAATTGGCTTTGTTGCAAAATTACGGATGATGGCATCGGAAGAAAGAAAGCTGCAGA
Organism: Chitinophagaceae bacterium; assembly: GCA_025449935.1. Taxonomy (GTDB): domain Bacteria; phylum Bacteroidota; class Bacteroidia; order Chitinophagales; family Chitinophagaceae; genus JJ008. The sequence goes on along the minus strand of JANWIJ010000045.1, from coordinate 101,267 downwards.
ACTAAAAAGTAAGTCTGTTTCTACACACAAGTCCCTGGGGATGCAGATAACCGCTGACAGGATTGCGTTGCTGCAAAAGGTAAACGAACCCACCACGCAAATAAAAATAAAAGACCTTATTTTGCCCGATGGAAGCGCCGGGGGTACAGAAGTATTACTGAAAATCCCTTTGTATTATGATTAAAGCAATAATTATTGATGATGAACTGCATTGTCTTGAATCATTGACTCTTTTGCTAAAAGATTATTGCCCCGACGTTCAACTGATCGGACAATGTCATTCTGCCAAAAAGGGATTAGAAACTATTGAGAAATTTAAACCCGACCTTGTATTCCTTGATATTGAAATGCCCGTGATGAATGGGTTTGAACTGCTGGAACAATTATCAACTATTTCCTTTGCCGTCATTTTCACTACCAGCTACGACCAGTATGCCATGAAAGCAATTCGTTTTAGTGCATTGGATTATTTATTAAAACCAATTGATCCGAAAGAATTGGTCAGTGCGGTGAAAAAAGTTCAGGAAGAGCGTCATTTACCCTTCGCGGAACAGTTTCAGATTTTATTAAATCAACTGCAAGGTAAAGGCGGCGGGTTTAGTAAAATAGCCGTTCCTACCGCAGAGGGTTTTGAGCTGATCTACGCAGAACAAGTTATATGTTGTGAAGCAAGTGACAATTACACGCATTTCTCCCTGAAAAACAGAACTAAAATAATTGCCTGCAGGACCCTGAAAGAAATTGAGGAACAATTGCAGGGATTTCCCTTTTTTGTACGGGTTCATAATTCCTACCTGGTGAATTTAAATGAAGTAACAAGATATGTCCGTGGTGAAGGCGGTTACCTTGTTATGAGTGATGGTACTTCTGTCAATGTTTCCCGCAGTCGCAAAGAAGCCTTGTTGAAGCTTTTCTGAAACTTCCATCCATTTTCGCAGATCACCCCCCTATTGTGTCGTTCACTCAATGGCTCTGGGGTCACCCTTCTCAGTGTGATATTTTCATATTGTCAGCAATGCCTGTTTGCCAAATGAAAAATGCGGCTTTTTGCGGGGGGCACATTGCAAAGGCAAAATTTTTTCAACTAAATTATTTCAATATGAAACCTTACAACATGACGGCTGCTTCAAGGTGGCTGCTTCTTTTGTTTATGGGTACAGGTAGCTTATTTGCCTGTAAAAAGTATATTGACCAACCAGCTTCCAGCGACTATGTGGCCGGAGAACCAACAGCCAAAGGCGACAAAGACAACGGTCATTTAACGCAAACCAAAACTTTTTCTTCTGAAGTAGTTATTCAATGGCTTAATATGCAGTTGGATATGCTGAAGGTTCCGCTTCCCATCGGTACGGGTAGCCAGAGTACAGAACGATGCCAGGCCTATTGCGGTATTGCACTTTACGAATCGGTAGTACCGGGTATGCCTGCCTATCAATCCTTACATGGTCAGCTCACCGCTTTTCCTGCGATGCCGGCAACTGAGCCTGGTAAAGCCTATCATTGGGCAGCCAGTGCCAATGCAGCGCTTGCAGAAATGAACCGGAAACTGTTTCCAACAACATCCGCTGAAAACAAAATAAAAATGGAAAGCCTTGAAAATACCTTGCAGGCAACCTATGCAGGTGAAGTGGCTGTTGCAACATTGCAACGCTCCATCGCTTTTGGAAAAGAAGTAGCTGCCAGGGTTTTTGTATGGGCTGCTTCCGATGGGTCGGCAAATGTAAATCCTCCATATATTGCGCCACCACCCACGCCTATCCATCCCTGGTATTGGGTACCAACGTCACCTCCACCAGCTCCGATTGTGAATCCATATGCATGGCAGCGCAGGCTCCTGGTGCCTGGTGTAGCAAATGGCACTGCACTACCGCCGCCGCCAACCTATTCCATTGTTCCCGGCTCAGATTTTTGGAACATGGCAAAAGATGTTTATGACAAGCGAAATAATGCGACCCCCGATCAACAGGCTTCCGCTATTTACCACCGGGATGTTCCCGGCTATTCTCCAGGTGGAAATTTTGTTTCCATTTTAACGCAAACCCTCAACAAAGCTAAACCCATGCTTGATGTAGCTGCATTAGCCTATGCAAAGATCGGGATAGCTCAGAGTGACGCTACCATTATATGTTTCACTGACAAATACGTCTTTAACCTGGTGCGCCCTGTTACCTACGTTAAACAATACATAGACCCTGCCTGGACCACCTTTATTGCTGTACCTAACCACCCTGAGTTTCCATCAGGTCATGCCACCATCAACTCAGCGGCAACAACCATGCTTGCTGATATGTTTGGCGCCAATTTTCAACTCACCCTTCATACCTATGATTATCTCGGCTATCCTCCCCGCAGTTATGACTCATGGGAGGAGATGAGCATAGAAATGTCGAACAGCAGGGTATTTGGGGGGCTTCACTACCAGGCCACACAGGATAAAAGCAGGGTGCAAGGCAAAAAAATTGCAGAAAAAGTTCTTTCCAAAATCAAGTTTAAAAAAGGTAACTGACCAGATGAAGTTTGATTGATACAAATCCAACAAAAGATTTGTCTTTTGTTGGATTATTTTCTCGACAACCGCTATTAAAGAACGAGGGATAAATTAGGAGATTGTAGTTCCGGGTGATCAGGTGGAAATCATTTTTTTTTGAAACAATAATGGTTTGGTTATGAAACCGATACTAAAGATTGCCGCTTATCTGTTTCTGGTAAATACAGTTGCCTTTATAGCCTGTAAAAAAGATAAACCTGTGACTTCTGTTATCAGCCAGCCACCCCCACCACCCCCGCCACCTCCGCCACCCCCATCCATTATTGATTTGCACCTCACTTTTTTTGACACGCTTTCCCAGGCCAGGTACAGTGTAGTGACAGGAGCAGCGGGTAATAAAATACTTTTTGCCGGAGGGAAGTATGGCAAGGAGTGTTTTGTTCCCGGCGGTGATTATGGTGACTCAATGGCATCACTTTGCATAAGTGAATCAACGAGGGTGGATATTTACGATACAAGCACTAATAGCTGGTCAATACATGAATTAGGCAGATACTATGTAGGAACGTCCTCCGTAACGGTGGGTGACAAAATATTTTTTGCAGGAGGTGTAGACACTGCTGATCGTTCATGGTCTGATAAAGTGGATGTTTACGACGCTTCGGCAAACGCATGGTCAATCCTCCAACTAAGTGAGGCAAGGGCCGGCGTTGCCGTAACGTCGCTTGGCAGCAAAGTGTTTTTTGCAGGGGGTATCAAAGCCCTGGGTTTTCAAAATGTTGTTGTTTCCAATAAAGTAGATATCTATGATGTTGCTTCCAACGGATTGTCAACCGCAACGCTGAGTGAAGCAAGAACCGGTATAGCAGCTGCAATTGCCGGTGATAAAGTAATATTTGCCGGGGGCAATTATTTTGGCTGGGCGCCTGTGTCAAACCGGATAGATATTTATAATTCAACAACCAATGCCTGGTCAATGACAAGTTTAAGTGAAGCAAGATCTTCTCCGGCAGCATTTTCTATTAGTTCGAAGGCTTTTTTTGCAGGTGGTATCACAGGGTTTGCAACTCCTTCTTCTCGTAAGGTAGACATATACGACAACTCAACGGGGACCTGGACCGTTGAGGAAGTAAATATCATGGGCCTGTATTTGAAATCCGTCTCACTAAATAACAAGTGCCTGATACTGTATGGAAGAAAGGGTAATATGTATAATGCTTTGACCAATTCATGGTCCGCCATAACCCTTGACCAGGAATTGAACTGGCCTGGTATTATAGGAGTTGGCAACTATGTTTACTTTGCAGGAGGTGAGGTCTCATATCAATACGGTTATCAAACAAATAAAATCTGGAGATTGACGCTTTAAGAACTTATAAAATGAAACCTATCCGGGGACTACTTGTTTTTCTTTTTTGGATTGGATTATTATTTCACCTCTCCTGCAAAAAGGAATATTCCTGTGAGGGATGCAATGTTAATAAACCACCAATAGCCAATGCAGGACCGGACCAGGTCATCGCTTTGCCAACCGACAGCGTTTCGCTGGATGGCAGCAGTTCAAGCGACCCGGATGGTACCATAGGCAGTTTTCAATGGACAAAGATTACCGGCCCTGCTTCTTTTACTATTTACGATCCATCAGGAACAATAACTGTTGTAAAGGATCTTATAGCAGGGGTGTACCAGTTTGAATTGAAAGTAACAGACAATGGTGGCTTTTCTGCTAAGGATACATTGCGGGTTACAGTTGATGCTGTAATAACAACAAACCATCCTCCCATTGCTGATGCAGGAGCAGACCAGGTAATTACTTTACCAGTAAATACCAGTAACCTCGATGGCAGCGGCTCAACTGATCCGGACAATAATATCACCAGTTATCAATGGACGAAATTCTCCGGCCCATCAACATTCACTATAGCTACTCCTAATACAATACAAACGCAGGTGACGGCTCTTCTGCAGGGCATTTACCAGTTTGAATTGAAAGTAACTGATGCGGGCGGATTGTCTGCGAAAGACACCGTTCGAATAATTGTTCAGGCAACAGGTCCTCCCCCTCAAAATTGTGATACGGCAAACAGGCCAGTCAGTACTGCCAGCTTTCCATTTTCTGGCCAACTTCCCGAAGCGAGGTATGGTATTACAGTTGCCACTGCCGGTAATAAAATATTAATAGCTGGTGGTTTTAGAAGTTATACAGGTGACAACCCTGCTGATTTTTCCAGCAGGGTGGATATTTATGACATCACTACCGGTCAATGGGCAATTACCCAGTTATCAGAATCCCGTGTAATTGGTGCGGTCGCAGTACTTGGCAATAAAATTTTCTTTGGCGGAGGCTACGGTAATACCCCGGGAACAACAGTGGATATTTACGATGTTTCCACCAACACATGGAGCATAACCCAATTAAGCCAGGCAAGGGGAGGCATTGCAGGTGGGGCAATAGGGAACAAGGTTTTTTTTGTCGGCGGCACGATTTGGGTTCCTGTCGGGGGCGGTTATTATAACCAGCAATTAGTAGATCGTGTGGATATTTATGATGCCACTACCAACTCGCTGTCAACCGCATCGTTAAGTGAAGGGCGGTATTGTATAAACGATCTGGAAAAAATAACCGTAACTGTAGTAGGGAACAAGATCTTTTTTTCCGGTGGAAGCTGTAACATACTGCAGGATTGTTCTACAAACAGGATTGACATTTATGATGCCGTCACCAATACATGGTCAAATGAAAATTACATGGCTCAAAATGGGGGGTCTTTGTTTTCAGGCGTAGCAGCCGGCAATAAAAACTACCGGGTAACCGGCGAATACTGGGCGGGCGGAAACATTGTTGAGATAAGGGATGAAGTAACCCAGGCAACCACTTATGATTGTTTGTCCGGTACATTATCCAAGCCTCCAGTCAGGAACGGCAATAAATTAATTTTCCCGGTATCGAGAATCCCGCAATATACATTAAACTACAGGCTTACTCATTTTGATATTTACGATTTGTCAACCAATACCTGGTCAATCAGTAATCTTCCGCAGATAGTCCATCTCTCGTGGTTTATTACTGTAAATAATGAAGTGTATGCGGTGGGCGGTTCTCCTACTACTCCTGGTTTTATTTTCGATAAACTGTATAAACTGGCGTTTTAAAAATCCAGGCATGAAGCCCGTAATAAATCTTGTTTGCCCTCCGGTTTTCCGGGGGCTTTTTTAATTTCGGTACCGGCCACTTTCACCCGCTAATCAAGATTACTCCGGATGGCTTTTGCCACCGCCTCGCTCTTGGAATGTACATGCAGCTTCTCGTAAATGCTCCGGATATGCCCCCGCACCGTATCGATACTGATACTGCAGGCATCCGCGATCAGTTTGTAACTCATGCCTTTTACCATGCAGGAAAGAATTTCTTTTTCTCTTTCGGAAAGATTGAAGGTATTCACATGATGGGAAGGAGACTGCGATACCACCATTTTCAAAACCTTGGTCGCAACGGAAGGACTCATCGGGGCGCCACCTTCATAGGTTTCTTTTATGAAGTCCAGTATCCTGGCCGGGGAGGTATTTTTCAGGATATAACCGCAAGCCCCGGCAAGTATGGATTGAAATATCTTTTCGCTCTCCTCGAAAATAGTCTGCATCAGGATTTTTAACCCGGGATACTTATCGCGCAGTATACCCACAGCTTCGATGCCATTGATACCGGGCATCTGGATGTCCATCAGCACCACATCCGGTTTTGCGGATTCAATATCCCGGATAAGATTCAGGCAGTCTTCAAAAGCCCCGGTACATTGAAACCCTTCGCTGCCATTTATCAATTGGTAAAGTCCCTGCCGCAGGCTTTTATTGTCTTCAAAGATGGCAACCTTGATATTCATTTTAGCAAGCGGTTTAATTATACAGCTACTCTTAATTCGACGGTTGTTCCTTTACCCGAGCCGGATTCAATCAGGAATTGCGCACCAATTTCTTCGGCACGCTTTTTCATATTCTTCAGTCCGTTGCCTAAAGTTGTTTGCCGGGTATCAAATCCCCTGCCATTATCCCGGATCAGCATAGTTAAGCGATTTTTTTCTCCCTTGATATTAAATATCGCTTTGTTTGCACCGGAATACTTTACCATATTGTTGGTAGCTTCCTTAAAAATAAGATAAAGGTTTCTGCGCACATTCATCGATAGCTTCATTTTTGAAACCTCATCATCGGCGTTAAATTCAAAATCAATTTTTTTGGCTCCCAGGAGTTCATAGGCAAAGCTGCGCATACGTAAAATAATCTTTTCAAACTGGTCATTTTCTGGATTAATCGTCCATACAATATCCGCCATAGCATCAAGCATCTTACGTGAATTTTCGCCAATGGTTTCCAGCAGTGGGATCACTTCTTTTGATTGCTGTTGCGCCATTTGGGAAAAAATAGAAATGCTGCTCAGCGTGCTTCCGATATCATCATGCAGGTCGGAAGCAATCTTATTCCGCAGTACCTGGAGCTTTAATTGCTGGCGGTTACGATAATTCCGGTACAAAAGAAATCCAAGCAAAAGAACTAAGGCAAAACCGGCCAGCAGGTATTTCTTTACTTGCTTTTGTTTGTTCAGCTCCAGGAACTGGATGGCTTTTTCTTTATTTAATAATTCCAGTTGTCCCTGTTTCTTATCAGTTTCGCCCCGCTGTATAGCATGTTGGGCACTGTCTTGCTGCATTTGCAAATACTGCATTTTCTTTTCATTGCTGACCAGGGCAAGGTCTTTTTCCTGCAGCAGCAGCGCCTGCCGCTGCTGCTGGGTTAGTAAGGTTTGCTGTTTGAGTTTTTCGTTGCTTAAGATCTGCTGGTATAGTATTGAGTCTTCCTTTTTGCCAAACTCATACCTCATCATGTTTTCCGTGATTTTATTTGAATTCTCCTCGTTGAGCAGGCTGTCGCGGTAGCGGGCAAATAGTTTTTGGTCCCGGTAGGCTTCCTCCCAGTTCCCGGTGGCACTATCCAGCCGGGCGAGACTTTCATAGGTTTCCTTTATGATCTTTTTTCCCTGGAATTCTTTGGCAGCCAATAAAGCCTGGTTCAGGTATTTCCTGGCTTCAGGAAGGTTCTTCATCCTGAAATACGTATCACCGATATTTATATTGATTTTTGCCATCCCTTCTTTCTCCTCAATTTGTTGAAAAAGTTTCAACGAGGATTGATAGTTGGTAAGGGCGTTGGCATAATTCAATTGAAGAAAGTGGGCCGTTCCGATATTCCGGTAGGTATAAGCCATTCCATACGTATAATTCATTTCTTCCCCCAGCTTAAGGGCGGCTAAATGATTCGCCAGGGCCTCAGCATATTTGCCCTGTCTCTGATATATTTCACCGATATTATCGTACGATACACAGATGCCATATTTGTGTTTAGCCTCTTCAAAGAACCTAAGCCCTGTCAGGTAATTTTTCAGCGCCGCTGCATTGTTCCCCTGGTTTTTATAGACCTCGCCAATATTATTATAGGCGCTGCCCATATTTGCTTTATTGCCGAGTTCTTCGGATAATTTTAGTGCAGACAGGTAATTTCTTATTGCTTCAGGATAGTTACCCAGGCTCTCGTAACAATTCCCGATATCAATATACCGGAAGGATACCCTTGGCTTGTCATTGATTTCTTTGCTTAGCTGAAGAGATTTCGTGTGGGCTTTGATGGCTTCAGTAAAATCTGAAACAGGCGAATAATAGGTATTGCCAAGGTTGTAATAAGCATTGGCCTGGCTCCGTTTATCACCGGCCTGCCCGCTCATGTCGGCTGCCTTTGTGTAATAAAGGATGGCTTCCTTATGATTGCCCTGGTCGCCATGAACCAACCCTATATTATTATAAGCTATGGCGATACTTCTTTTATCCCGGTCCTTCTGCGCATAATCAAGTGCCTTTTCCAATTCGGTCATCGCTTCGGGGTAGCGTCCCAGGGCTTCATAATTTAACCCGAGGTTCGTATGACCCAGCATGCAGCCCTTGTTGAAGTTGAGTTTTTCCCCCAGCTTTATGGCCTCCCGGGCATACAAGCAGGAAAGGCTGTCATCACCCATCTGGAAATACCTTCTGCTCACAGCATTTAATGTGTTCACCCTTGCGGTATCCCCCGGTTGATTCTTCAGGATACGCAGTAAAGAATCGGTTCGCTGGTCCTGCTGAGCCAGGCAGAATTCAAAATGTGCCAAACCGCAGGTAAGCAGGAAAAAATATTTTAAAAGGTCAAATCTCCCCGGCATGCTATGTTGGTTTTTTGCGTAAAATAATCCGGCGGTCAGGGCAACAGATACCTTGTAGAGAAGGGGTAGAATCTTATTCAAATTAAACAAAATATCGGTTGTAAGAAAATAGCATATTCATGCTGTTGAGGATAGTTCATTTTTAAAAACAGCATGTTTATGCCATTGTTTAGACAGGGGGGTAAGCCTAATTTGGACTTGTCTTATTTGAGTCTGCCTCCCCTGACGAAACCGTCTTGATAATCCACCCAATGGGAAATGGATAATTCACTAAGTATTCTAAAAATTATTTTATGAAAAAGAGAACCTGCTTTTCCGTGTATGCCCTGGTAGGGGCCCCCTGCGATCAACGGATAGCTAACCCGGGGTAAAAGCAGTGCATATTAAGCACCGGACCGGTTGCCTCATGCATAAAGAAATGAATGGTTACAAAAATTAATTTTATGAAAAAGATTATATTCTTAATAGCCTGGGGGTCGCTTGCCGCGGTAGTGCTGCTTCCTTCCTGCAGGAAGTATGATACAAATCCTTCAACGCCGCTGCCACCACCCTCATCCATCAACAAACCTCCTGTTGCCAATGCGGGTCCTTACCAGGTAATTGTCTTACCACAAGACAGTGCATTACTCGACGGCACCCAGTCGCGTGATCCCGAGGGATCTATCAGCAGTTATCAATGGTCAAAGATCTCAGGGCCTGCTTCCTTTACAATCTTCAATGCAAATGCTGCACAATCATTGGTAAGAAACCTTTTGGAGGGAATATATAAATTTGAATTAATCGTAACAGATACGGGTGGGTTGATGGCAAAAGATACAGCAACTATTGATGTAAGGCTTGACCTGGGCACCGGTGTTTGCTTTCAATTACCTCTTGGCATTGTAAGCGGACCGGGAACAATCACACCGTTTGGATTGCTTTCCCAGGCCAGGTCAGTTGTACCCGCCGTGGCGGCAGATAAGGTTGTTTTTGGCGGGGGTTATCTTTATAACGCTTATTCAAATCATGTCGATATCTATAACCTGTCAACAAATGCCTGGTCCAACATAATATTGAGTCAACCGGTAATTTACAGTATGACTGCAGGGAACAAAATGTTCTTTCAGAATCCAACCGGGTATGATATTTATGATGCCGCATCAAACACCTGGTCCCAATTCCCGGTCGATCAGAGCATATTTGAGCGCGGCCCAACGGTAACTGCGGAAGGGAATAAAGTCTTTTTTGCCGGTGGATTAATTACGAATGACAGTGCTTCTTCAAGAATTGATATTTACGACGTGGCCGCCAACAGCTGGTCTACAGCAACTTTGAGCGAGGGTCGCACCTTTATAAATACTATTTCGACCGGTAATAAAATATTTTTTGTTGGCGGTTATAAAAAATGGAACCCGATAGATTATCCGGATGATCCATCTTCAAGAGTAGATATTTTTGACATGGCTACCAATACCTGGTCAATGACGAACCTTCCTTTTCCGGCATTTGGGGGTGAAGCAGCGGCCATAGCCAACAAAGTGTTTTTTACCTTTGAAAATATATACGACCGTGTTGCGATTTACGATATCAGTACCGGTAACTGGTCAACGGCGCCGCTAAGTGTTTCGAGGTGGCTCCCCCGGCCAATTGTAGTGGGTAATAAACTGTTGTTAGCAGGCGATCGCCGCCAAATAGCCTCCGGCAGGATCGATATTTATGATGCAACAACAAATAGTTGGACCACGTCAGAATTGCTGCGGCCCGGAGCTGTTTTATCATTCGCAGGAATAGGGAATAAAATGCTGATGCTTGTTAACGTTGAAGGGCTTCCTTCCCCGCATTGGAGTATATTCGATGCGGCTGGAAATACGGTGTCAGCGTTGGAATTAAACTATCCCTTCAATTCTTTCCCGGTCACAATAAATAATGAGGTTTATTTAGGTGGTGGAACGGTGAGAATTTCGGGGTCCAATAACTACCATTTCACTTGTGGAGTCTGGAAGTTTCAGTTTTAGACCTATAATCATCAACCGGGTTTATGAAAAAAAACTTTGTTCTCTTATTGATGGTATTTTTTAGCGGAGCAATATTTTTTGTCTCCTGCAAAAAAGAGTACTCCTGCGAGGGATGTGCCAACAAACCACCCGTTGCCAACGCAGGGCCTGACCAGTCCACCAGCCTGCCCACCGATAGTTTAACGCTGGACGGAAGCGCCTCTAGCGACCCGGATGGGACCATCAGCAGTTTTTCATGGGTAAAAGTCTCCGGTCCTGCTTCGTATGCGATCAGCACTTCCTCAGCACCAAAAACGATTGTAAAAAACCTGGTAGCAGGGGTTTACCGGTTCGCGTTAACGGTCACCGATAATGGTGGTTTATCAGCGTCAGATACCATGCAGGTACTGGTTGATGATCCTTTCATAAATCAGCCGCCGGTAGCCAACGCAGGACCGGACCAGGCCATTACATTACCCGTAAATACGGTGAATCTTGATGGTAGTGCGTCTTCCGACCCGGATAATAATATTATCATTTATACATGGACAAAAATTGAAGGACCTTCAACATTCACAATCGCCAGTGCAAATACAGTACAAACACAGGTAAGCAACCTTGTACAGGGTATTTACCAGTTTGAATTGAAAGTGACCGATGCGGGTTTGTTATTTTCTACAGATACAGTTAAAGTGTCCGTTGAATCGGGGGTTATAATAGTGGACTGTAATGGTATCACCCGGCCCGAGATCAACGCGCAGTTAATTTCTGCAGGTTTCCTTTCTCAAACCCGGGAAAGTATGGCCGTAGCATCAGCAGGAAGTAAGATATTATTTGCCGGGGGGTTTATTCCGTCCAGTGGAGTGGTTTCTTCGCGGGTTGATATTTATGATATACCTACGAATTCGTGGACAACAGCAGAATTAAGCCAGGCAAGGACTGGCGTCGCCGCAGTCGTATTGGGGAATAAAATCTTTTTCGCGGGAGGTGGCACGGGTATTAATCCTTCTTCCCGCGTGGATATTTATGATGTTGCAGCCAATAGCTGGACTACGAGGGAACTTTCGGTTGCCAGGACTTTGATCACCGCGGCAGCAGCAGGGAATAAAGTAGTATTTGCAGGAGGGTTTGATTTTTTTGGTCCCGGTTGGTCAGCCCCACCGGTTGATATATATGATGCAACTGCCAATACCTGGACTACCGATAGTTTACGAAACAGGCCAACAGCAGCTATGCTCGGCGATGCAGGAATTACGGCCACGGTGATAGGAACAAAAATATTTTTCGCCGGTAACGCCAGCGATTGGTTTGCCTGGGATTTTGGGTCAATAACTTCAACGATAAATATATATGAAACAACTACCGGCAACTGGACAACTACAGACCTGAGTATTGCCCGTGGATTTATGGCAGGTATTGCCGTTGGAAATAAGAATTATTGGGCGGGGGGATTATACAGTCAGCCACAAATGACATATGGGCCGTTTACCAACCTGGTGGAAATTCGGGATATGAGTACCGGCACGTCCAGTTTTGGATGCTTGTTTCAACCCAATGCTTTTTTTACGGCGGTTCAGAAGAACAGCCAGATTGTATTCTTTACCTCGGGTATTGATTTAACCGGCTGGCCCGAAGCCCCCCGGGTTTTAAATAAATTCGACATTTATGATATTCCATCTGACAAGTGGTCCGTTGGCGTTTTGCCGGTGAATATATATGGGGCATCCGTTATCGCTGTCAACAACACAATATATGTGGCAGGGGGTAATGTAAATGGGTTGTTATCCGACCGGGTGTGGAAGTTGGAATATTAATTAAGGTGTGGTGTTTAGAGTTAGAGATCCGGCAGCATCATAAGTATTCTGCCAGGTTTCATAACTTTTCGTTCCTGTGATGCCGTTGATGCCTGCGTTGAAAACCCTGACAATTTTTGTCTGGTTTTTTTTACACCATCCGGGGTAAATTAGGAGGAATATCACTCTTTATAGGGCAACAACTTTTTCAACAATACTTCCTTTTTGTTTTTAGCCACATCTATCGTTGATCCATCGCTCATTACCAGGTAGCCACCTTCGCCCTTGATGTATTTCTCAATTTCATTCAGGTTTACGATATAATACCGGTGCACCCGGATAAAAGAATGTTGCTCGAGCAACTCCTCCATGTCTTTTAGTGAACGTGTGACCAGGATTTTTTTCCTGCTCTTTAGCTGAAGGTTGGTGTAGTTATCATCTGATTCGCAACTAATGATAATTTCAACCGGTATCATTTGTAACCCTTCCAGCGTAGGCAAGGCAATTTTGTTGACTGCGTGGGAAGGATTTCTAAGTTTTTGGATTAGTATCTCTAGTTGTTGCGGTACTGGAGCCTGGATTCGTTCTTTAACCTTTTGAACCGATTTCTTCAATTCTTCCCGGTCAACAGGCTTAAGTAAATAGTCTATGGCGCTGAAACGGATGGCTTTTAAGGCGTACTGGTCATAACTCGTAGTGAAAATGAGGTGGAAACGGATGCTGTGAATCTGTTCAAGCATTTCAAACCCATTCATCCGGGGCATTTCCACATCCAGGAATACAATATCGGGGGAGTACCGGTGGATAGCGTCCAGGGCTTCGGATCCGCTATTGCAAATATGTAAAACGTTGACTTCAGGACAATCTGCTTCCAGCATGGCTGCTAAAACTTCACAACAATAGGGTTCATCGTCGACAATGACCGCTTTCAGTATATTTCTGCTTTCAGGCATACTCTTCCGTAGTTTCTATATGTTTTATTTTAAGATGAATCCTGGTGCCGCTCACTTCCTTTTCGTCGTTCAGGATATCCTCAATCTTATAAAATGAGGTAAAATTTTTCTCCCGGTTCAGGAGCGCGAGCCGTTCTGTTGTAATTTTCAAACCCATCGATTTTTCTTTGCCGGCTGATTTGCTGAACATACCTGCTGCTTTTTCCCTTCCAACACCATCGTCTTCGATCACACAGAGGAGCGTTTTTTGACTATCATGGACCATTTCGCTGAGGATGACATTCAAATGTCCTTTGGTTTCTTTGTGCATCAACCCATGCCATACGGCGTTTTCACAAAACGGCTGCAGCAACATTGGCGGGATGAAGATGGTACCCGGATCGACAATATTGGTGGTGGTGATACTGTAATCAAATGCATCTTTGAAACGTAATCGTTCCAGGTCAAGGTAGATCCGGATCATTTCGAGTTCGTCTTCCAGGGAAACCAGTTTTTTCTGTGAGTGGATAAGCACCATGCGAATCAGGCGGGAAAAACGGGTGAGATAATCCGATGCCACCTTATTATCGTTTTTAAAAATGAAGCGATTAATGGAACTGAGACAGTTAAAGATGAAGTGAGGGTTCATCTGTGCCCGCAGGGCCTGCATTTCCAGCTCCGCTACTTTTTGCTGGAGCTCCGCCTGGCCTTTTTCAGTGGAGAGCCTTTCATTTTTTCTTTTCAGTGCAAGACTTCTGAAAATAAAAATACCCAACAATAAAAACAGCAAAAGCCCTCCAAGGAGGGCGTTGCGAATAAAGGCTTGTTGTTCCAGTCGCTGGTCCTTTAGTTTATTTTCATTGTCCAGCAGGTTGAGCCGGGCCTTATTTTTTTCACGTAACAAATCCTGTTCTTTCAAATCCTGTTCCCGCAATAGAATTTGCTGGTCCTTGACTTCGTTTTCTTTATCCAGTAATGCAAGTTCCGCATCTTTTTGTTCCTTTAGCAGCGATTCCCTGATCAATAACTGTTGCGTAAGCTGATTATCTTTCTGCAGCAATTGTATTAAGCCGGTCTTTTTTTGTTCTTCGGCTTCTGTTCTTAAGCTATTGAGTTTAAAATAAAACTGCCGGTTAATAAGTGAATCTTTCAGCCTGGTGTATTGTTTAAGGTAGGCATAAGCGCTGTCAGGAGCATTGAGTTTGGAATAAATATCGGAAAGTAATTTATAATTGCTGATCATGAGTACACGGCCATCGATTTGTTTCAGATAGGTTTGAGCTTCTTTAGCGTACTGTAACGCTTTCTCATATTTTTTCTCGCCAAAGGATGCATTGCCTGCAATAATCAGGGTTTGTGCGATGGGTGGGGTTATCCGGTTGATATTTTTCAGGTTAAGGTAATAGGGTAGAATAAGGGAGAGGGCTTTTGTATAATCTTTCATATCAAGGTAGAGGTGGCCTAAATGCATTTTTCCAAAATTGTTCGGATTGTTATTCGTAGTCTGAAAATCTTTCAGGTAATACATGGCCGAATCATAGTTTCCGAGCAGCCGGTGTATATCCCCGATTTCTGCTTTCCAGTGGGCACTTGAAACTGAATCAAAAGTAGCTGGATAATATTGACGACCATGACGTGTAACCTGCAATGCTCCTTCATAGTCCCCCGCTATTTTGTAGAGTCTCGACATCCAGAAGTATGCCTGGCCCGCGGATCTTCTTGTTGCACTACCGGCAGGTTTATTCTTAAAATATTCCTCGATCATAGATATACTTGTCTTTAAAGTTGATATACCTTTTTCAAATTCTCCATAGATTTCATATATTTTACACAGTTCATTGCGTACCTGCAATTCTTCCTCTATCATTCCCGCATCATGATAAGACTTAATAGATTCTAAATACGCTTTTTCAGATAATTTGTAATCCTTTGCCTGGTAATATCTGTTTGCCAGCAATGCATAAGCATATCCGAGTGAAACTCTTTTCCCGATGATGTTGTGATAGTGAACAGTCAGGTCGAGTTCAGCTTTTGCAAGCGGATTATTTTCTGTTACATATATAGCAGCCAGGTCATGGTGCAGGTGGGCAAGTACTGCCTCTGTGCCCTTGCAGTCGGCACAGTTGAATAAGAATAGTGGCTTGTAGCTATTATTGAAATCTTCTCTTTTTACTTTGTCAAAATAAAGGATTGCTTTTTCGGTGTTTGCCTTGAATTTATCCTGCAACCCCCACCATTTTTCGAACCATGCAAAGTGATAGAATATAAGCCCTGACAAGTAATCATCTTTAATTTGTTCTGCCATGATTAATGACTCCTCTGCAAGTTTATAAGCCCTGGTATAAGCAGGTTTTTTATCGTTATTGTTTTTGTTACTTCTGTCCCTTTCGACTTCACTTAGGGCACAAAATGCGAGGCCTGCTTTTGCATAGGCAATACCGGGTTTATAATTTAGTTTTTTAGCTTCTTCGTAGGCCTTGTTCGCGTACATACAGGAAGTGTCCAAATGTTTATCATTGTCATCCCAGATCCACAGGTAACACTCGGCAAGCAGGTTATAGCAATCGACCCTTTTTCCCCGGGTAGCTGTTTTGAGATCTTTATTAATGCTGTTCACTTTTACCCATGCTATACTATCATTTGTCTGCGCGTTTACTAAAGCTGAGATGATCAGAAACAGGCCAGGTATTATAAAATATTTTCTCATAATAGAATCCTTATGCCGGTTTTAAGTTTTTAGTGGGTGGAAGAAGTTACGAAAAGAACGGCATTCAGATAACCGAAAATATATTCAACCGGACCCTGTTGAAAGCCAGAATGGGTGCAAAGGGCAGTTTTGTTGGCAGACATACAGAATTAATGGGTGAAGCTGGCTTGCAGGTATTGGCTACACCCATTAGTTTAGCCTATCTTTGCCCGTTTAAGATCAATGACAAAAAGCGAAAGAGTCATACTATTCCTCCTGGCAGCGCTTAATTTTACCCATATCCTCGACTTTATGATCATGATGCCACTCAACAATTACATGTTGTTGTCGGGTTTCAAGTTCAGTGCACTCGTAGCTTCCTATTCAATCAGCGCTTTCTTTTCCGGCCTGGCCATCGCCCTGTTTATCGACCGGTTCGACCGTAAGAAATCATTGCTCCTCGCTTATGCGGGGTTTGTCCTGGGTACACTCGCCTGCGGTATAGCACCCACTTATGGATTGTTGCTGGCCGCACGCATCGTCGCCGGATTGTTTGGCGGGATCATCGGAGCACAAGTACTGGCTATTGTTGCTGATATGTTTGCTTACGAGAAAAGAGGCCGTGCTATGGGAGCGGTCATGAGCGGTTTTGCAGCGGCCTCCATCCTCGGTGTACCCATTTCGCTTTACCTCACCAATATATTCAAACAGAACTGGCATATCCCGTTCCTGCTCATCGGTGGCCTGGGCATCCTCCTGATCCCGCTGGTGATCCGGTTTGTCCCCTCCATGAAGGGCCATATCCGTGAATACGAAAAACAAACTTCACCATTTGCTGCCCTGTTAACCGTGTCAAAAGTTCCCGTGCAACGAGCCGCACTCGTATTCTCCGGGTTGCTGATGATGGGCCATTTCCTGATCATCCCGTTTATCAATCCATATCTTGAATTCAATAAAGGGTTTTCAAAAGATCAGACTCCCATGATTTACCTGGCCGGCGGTATCGCATCCTTATTCGCGGCCATATACCTGGGCAAACTTTCTGATAAGACTGGCAAGTTGTCGGTGTTCACGCTTTCCGTTATTTTTTCCCTTTTCATGGTGCTGATCATTACCAGGATGCCAAATGTTTCCTTTGGCGTCGTACTCTTATTCTTTGCCATCTGGTTCACTGTTGCCACCGGTCGCATCGTTACGGCCCAGGCCATGATCAGCCAGGTGGTGCCCGCCGCCCAACGGGGTAGTTTTATGAGCATTAACGGAAGCATTCAGCAGCTTGGCAGTGGCATCGCTGCTATGTGCGCCGGAACGATCGTGGTGACAGAGAAATCAGGACGTATTCTCCATTATGAATGGGTAGGATACTTAAGTATTTTAGTGCTTGCCGGAACCTTGCTTTACGGCAGGTACATTTTTGCCCGGCTCGACGCCCGGCAATCTTCACCAACTGAAGAAGCCACGGCACTTGAAGATGAACTGGTGGCCAATCCTGCTTCCTCCATCATCGAATGATGCGGTACACGGGATAACGCATGTGTGCCGGTTCATACCAGGGAGAGTTCTGGTAAACGAAATTCAACTGTGCCCTTGCATTTTTTGCAAAAGCCGTATCTGTGGTTTTTTGTTGCTCCAGCTTATTTTTTAACGAGGGGTTATTCTTTAGATACTCAGCAGCAATATCTTCAAACGCATAACCTGAATAACCTTCTTTCTGCCCGAGAACGGCATCAAAATAATTCCAGGCAAAATAAGAGTCTTCGGCTGATGGCTCAAGTGTTTCTGCCAGGAAACGGTTGGCGGCCTGGTTCATCGGGATATACCAGTCTCCTTTTTTAAAAGCGATGGATTGCAGGCTGGAGCTGGTTTTCACGTCGCTGTTAAGATGATGCATTTCATACTGGCGGGGCAGGGTTTTATAGTCTTCAATTTTGTAAACCTCCACCTCTATCGTTGTGTCTTTTTTTAATTGGGTCATCTTCACTTTATTCAACTTCAGCAACTCAACGACTTTCCACCAGCCCTGCGGGATAATATATGCTTTTGGTTTTGCCACAGAACTCTTAACCGGGAAGTAATTGAATATTTTTATCATTTTTTCAAAGGGTTTATTGCGGTCATAATATAACCTGGGTAATCCCGAAACTTCGCTTGGCTTACGGCCTCCTTCATAACCTTTATACAATACCTCTTTGAATTTTGAACGGTCAAGTGCCCAGCTGAGGGGGAATTCAGTCGCTGTTTGTACGGATAACCTGGTTTGATTGCGCAGGGTCCTGATCGTCTCACTGTTTTTAGCAGTAGACTCAATGAATGACTGCATCAGGGCATGCGTGGCTTTCACCCGCTGGTCATAGGTTTTCAGCATATGCGTTTCGGGGACAAAAGCGAACGTATGCCAGAGTGCTGCATAACCACTGGCATAGCGCGGGCTGTCCCAGTATTCCGGCCAGCCATTCTCGGGAGTATCGCCAAAAGAATTTACATAGGGAATAAGATCAAAACCCTTTTGTTTCATGGAGGCATACAGGGCCGGTTCAAACTGGCTGCTGAGAAATTCTCCCATTACACCGCCGAGCTGAGTGTGCTGTGTAGTGAGGAGGGTCATGACGTGCTGGTAATCGGCACCGTTACTTACATGGTTATCTACAAAAACATCCGGATCAGTAAGATGAAAGATCTCCGTAAATGCCCGTGCATCTTTCGAGTCACATTTTATGAAATCCCTGTTCAGGTCAAGATTCTGGGAATTCCCCCGGAAACCAAATTCTTCCGGTCCATTCTGATCTACGCGGTAGTTGCTGCTGCGGTCCAGGCAACCCCCAATATTATAAACAGGAATGATCGCCAAAACAATGTTGTCGGGTATTCTATATTTATTTGCGACAATATCTCTTACCAGGAGCATGCTTGCGTCGATTCCATCGGGTTCACCGGGATGAATCCCGTTATTGACCAGGATGATCCGTTTGTTATTCTTCCGGATGTTCTCAAAATTATTATCACCGTTATTGGCCACCACGATAAGATGAAGCGGGTAGCCGGCGTCGGTCATACCCATGGTCAGCATTTTTACTTTGCCGGATTGCTGGTCGAGCTTCTGCCACCAGTCAATGATCTCGAAATAGGTGGGTGTCTGGGTGCCTTTTGATTGTTCAAACCGGGTAGAAATAGTTTGCGTTATCCCGGTATAAAACAACAGGAGAACAACGGGCAGCATGAATCTTTTCATCCTTAAAAATAAGAAGATGCGATAAATTACCCGCGAAGTATTCCGCTGTTTTTGTTATTAAGCGTTCATAACGGGGAATAAAAAAAGCACCACCAGGGTGCTTTCTTAAAAGAAGTATCGGGTAAATTATTTTACAGCATTTGCTTTTCTTGCCAGCTTACTTTTCAGGTTCGCGGCTTTATTCTTATGGATCACTCCGCGCTTAGCCAGTTTGTCAATCATGCTTTCCACATTAGGAAGTTTTTCACCCATTTCCTTGCCGGTGGTAGCTTTCAGGTCACGGATAGCATTCCGGGTTGTTTTCCCATTATACTTATTCCTTTCGCGACGTTTAGCTGCCTGGCGGGCGTCTTTCTTGGTAGCACTGTGATTAGCCATTCTTATTGATTTTTAGGGAGGGCAAAGGTAAGCCTGCAAGCCTTAATCACCAAATTTTCAACTATTTAATTCTGTCTTTTCCAGGTGCTGCTGCCCGGCAGGACTTCAATTAAAACAGAGGCCTTTGGCTGGGTAATGATTGTGTAAATCCCTCAAAATGAGGCTTAATTTTCGCTTTTTTCAACGATATTTACAGCCCCTCCCTGTCTCTTTTGACAAAATGAAGGGGCAAAAATTCAAATTTCCTCCACATGAAGGATTTTTCATACATAACAAATTCTTCCCCCGCCTTTATAGAAAATTTATACCGGGACTTTATCAACAACCCCGAAAGCATTGATCCCGAGCTTAAAAAATTCTTTGAAGGATTTGATTTTGCTGTCAACAGTAAAGCCGTAAACGGAAATGGAAAGGAAATTGCTTCACCGCCACCAGATAAGACTGCCGCCCCCGAAGTGGACTGGATGAGTGAACTAAGGGTCTACCGGCTTATACTTGGATACCGGAATAAGGGGCACCTGATTGCAAAAACAAACCCGATCCGTACCAGGAAAGACCGCGGAGCCAATATTGATATTTCCTTTTATGGATTTAGTGAAGCTGAACTTGAAAAAGATTTTCACGCCGGGCAATTGCTGGGTTTGGGTAAAACCTCACTCCGTAATATCCTTGGTCATTTAGAGAAATGTTATGCGTCGCATGTAGGCATTGAATTCAAATATATCAGTGAACAAAAGAAAATCGACTGGTTAACCCGGGCGGTTGAAAAGGAGATGCTTGAACCGCTCTCGCTGGTTAAAAAGAAAAGAATACTGGAAAAACTAAACCAGGGGGTCATGTTCGAAAAATTCCTCCATACAAAATACGTGGGGCAGAAAAGATTTTCCCTCGAAGGAGGTGAAACGACGATCGCCGCGCTGGATGCCATCATCAATACGGCAGCGGGAAACGACGTACACGAAGTGGTGATCGGTATGGCTCACCGGGGAAGATTGAATGTGCTGGCCAACATTATGGGAAAAACCTATGAGCAGATCTTCAGCGAGTTTGAAGGAACTGCCAAGCTGGACCAGACCATGGGCAGCGGTGATGTAAAATATCACATGGGATATGGAAGCGAAGTTCAAACAATCGATGATAAGACCATCCACCTGAAGCTCATGCCAAATCCCTCTCACCTGGAAGCTGTAGATCCTGTAGTGGTTGGTTTCGCGAGGGCCAAAGCCGATGTGATGTATACAAGTGATTTTGACAAAATACTGCCTGTACTTATTCATGGCGACGCTTCACTGGCCGGGCAGGGCGTAGTGTACGAAGTGTTGCAGATGAGCTACCTCAAAGGGTATTACACGGGGGGCACCCTGCATTTTGTTATTAATAACCAGATTGGCTTTACCACAGATTTTGATGATGCCAGGAGCTCGGATTATTGTACATCGCTTGCCGCTGCCATACAGGCCCCGGTATTTCATGTAAATGGGGATGATCCCGAAGCAGTGGTAAAATGTGTTGAGATCGCTACACGCTATCGCCAGGAATTTAACAGTGATGTATTTATTGATATGGTCTGCTACCGCAGGCATGGCCATAATGAAGGCGACGATCCCAAGTTTACGCAACCGCATTTATATGCCCTGATCGACAAACACCCCAACCCCCGGGAAGTCTATATAAAGTATTTACTGGAGAATGGCGAACCGGATGCAAAGGAGCTGGCCAAAGAAATGGAGAAGAAATTCTGGGCTGACCTCCAGGAGAGGCTGGATGAAGTGAAGCAAAATCCATTACCCTATCATTACCAGCAGCCCGAGTTGTGGTGGAAAAGTTTGAGGAGAGCCTCGAACGGTGATTTTGATCAATCGCCGGTTACTGCCATTAGCGGGGATAATTTTAAGAAGGTATTTGATGCCCTCATGACATGGCCAGAGGGTTTCAAACCATTGAGAAAAGTGGAGAAGATATTACAGGATAAAATAAAACTATTTGAGAACGAACGGAAGGTAGATTGGGCAACAGGAGAATTATTGGCTTATGGCAGTTTGTTGCTGGAGGATAAGAATGTCCGCATGAGCGGGCAGGATGTAAGCCGGGGCACTTTTTCACATCGTCATGCCATCTTACGGGATGAAGTGAGTGATAAACCATATAACCGGTTGAGCCATATTCCCGGGGCCAAAGGTAAATTCAGGATTTATAATTCGCTGCTCAGTGAATTTGCTGTACTGGGTTTTGAATATGGATATGCAATGGCCAACCCAAACACACTTGTTTTATGGGAAGCCCAGTTTGGTGATTTTGCCAATGGTGCGCAGACGATGATCGACCAGTTTATTGCTGCGGGCGAACAAAAATGGAACAGGATGAACGGGGTTACACTTTTATTGCCTCATGGTTACGAAGGACAGGGCCCCGAGCACAGCAGTGCGCGACTCGAACGATTTCTCCAGTTATGTGCTGAACAGAACATGGTTGTCGCCAATATCACTACGGCAGCCAACTTCTTTCATGCCTTACGAAGGCAGCTTGCCTGGCCTTTCCGCAAGCCATTGATCATTTTTTCACCAAAAGCTAATCTTCGTCATCCCGGCAGTTATTCGGGCCTGGATGAATTTACCCGGGGGGGCTTTAAGGAAGTAATAGACGATACAACCGCAGAGATTAATAAAGTGAAAAAAGTTTTATTCTGCAGTGGTAAAATATATTTCGACCTGGCCGAACGCCGGCAAAAAGAGAACCGGGCTGATATTGCCCTGGTGCGGCTCGAGCAGGTATACCCTTTGCCATCCGGCCAGCTGGAAGCATTACAAAAAAAATACAGTAAGGCGACCTGGTTCTGGGTACAGGAAGAGCCCCTGAATATGGGAGCAGCTTCCTTTCTCCAGATGAACCTGAAGACGGTCAATTTCGGAACAATCAGCCGGCAGCCCTCTGCATCCACCGCCACCGGGTATAATAAAATACACCAGCAGGAACAGGCAGAGATCATTGATACGGCATTTAGTATATAAATTTGACTCAATAAAATTCTATGATAGATATCAAAGTTCCCACGGTCGGTGAATCCATCAACGAGGTAACCTTACTGAAATGGACTAAGAAAGATGGTGAGTATGTTGAAAGAGATGAAGTGATTGCCGAACTGGAAAGTGAAAAAGCCACTTTCGAGGTAAATGCTGAACAGGCAGGGTTGCTGAAAACTTCTGTTCATGAAGGAGATACCTTGAAAATCGGGGACCTGCTTGCCAGCATAGATGAAACCGCGAATAAACCGGCCGGGAATGGAACACCGGTAGCAGAAAAGAAAGATGAACCCAAAAAAGAAAAGACCAAAGAAACCAAAGAAACCAAAGAGGCCAAAGCGCCAATTGCTGCTCCTGCAGCGGAAGATATAAAAGCTTCGCCCGTAGCATCTGCTATGATCGCTGATAAAAAACTGGATCCAAAATCGGTAAAAGCAAGTGGTCCCCAGGGAAAAATACTAAAAGAGGATGTGCTCTCGGCCTTATCGAACCCCGGTAAAAAAGCCTTTGCAGGTGGAGAGTTGTTCAGCCGGAATGAAAGAACAGAGAAAATGAGCAACCTCCGGAAAACGATCAGCCGGAGATTGGTCGAAGCAAAGAATACGACAGCGATGCTCACCACTTTTAATGAAGTGGATATGAGCAGTATCATGGAGATCAGAACGAAGTACAAAGAAAAGTTCAAAGAAACACATGGCGTGGGGCTGGGATTCATGAGTTTTTTTGCCAAAGCCTGTTCGGTTGCACTGGCAGAATGGCCATCCGTGAATGCTTATATTGATGGTGACCAGCTGATCTATCATGATTATGCAGACATCAGTATTGCGGTCAGTACACCAAGAGGGCTGACAGTACCGGTGATCAGGAATGTGGAGAGTCTCAGCATGGCAGACATTGAAAAAAAGGTGATCGAAGTGGCCACGAAAGCCAGAGACAGCAAATTAACAGCGGATGAACTAACCGGCGGTACGTTTACGATTACCAACGGAGGTGTTTTTGGTTCATTAATGAGCACACCCATAATTAATATTCCCCAAAGTGCCATTCTCGGGATGCATAAAATTCAGGACAGACCTATGGTGATTGGGGGGCAGGTGGTGATCAAGCCCATGATGTACCTGGCATTAAGCTACGATCACCGGATTATTGACGGCCGGGAATCGGTAAGCTTCCTGGTAAGGGTTAAAGAACTCCTGGAAAACCCGGAACAATTGCTGATCGGCAAGGACCCGGTGAAGACATTGCTGGAAGTATAAACGAATGAATGTAACAGGTAGTAAAGTCAGGTATTGTATCTGGCTTTTTTGTTATTAATCTTGCAACGTGAGCCGCTACTATTCATACCTGAACTCTGCTGTTGAAATTCTGAGTAATTACCGGGGAGACGAGCCCTTTGCTGCTTTCCTGAAAAAATTCTTTTCACAGTATAAAAAATTTGGCTCAACGGACAGGAAATGGGTCAGTCAACTTTGTTATTGTTATTTCAGGCCCGGAAAAGCCTGGCAAAAAATGCCCATGCAGGAACGTGTCCTGGCATCGCTATTCTTATGCTCAAAGGAATACAATGAACTGCTGCAGCTGGTAAAACCTCAATGGAATGAAGGCGTGTCACTGTCCTTTCCTGAAAAATGGCAAATTGCAAGCCACGACTTTCCGGTAAATACTATTTTCCCCTGGATAGACCAGCTGAGCCCGGGAATCGACTTCGAAAGATTTACGGAATCTTTTTTTACGCAACCCGATCTGTTCCTGCGCATCCGCCCGGGGAAAAAGGAATCGGTGAAAAGAAAATTACAGCAGGCGTCAATTGGTTTTGAATCGCTCTCTGAAACTTGCCTTGCTTTGCCCAATACGTCGAAAGTTGACCAGTTTATTGAAATGGACAAAGAAGCCGTCGTACAGGATTACAGTTCACAGCGCGTTGGGGAATTCTTGTTGCAGGCCAGGCCGTCAGAAAGGGTATGGGAATGTTGTGCCGCCAGTGGCGGAAAATCTATTTTGGCAAAGGATATTTTAGGAAAAATAGACCTGACCGTCTCTGATCTGAGAGAATCCATACTGGTCAACCTCAAAAAAAGATTCGCATCGGCGGGAATTAATACTTACAAAGTTTTTAAGGCAGACCTCTCCGGCCCCGGCAAAATAACTGACCCTGGACTGTTTGACCTGGTGATTGCTGATTTGCCCTGTACCGGCAGTGGCACCTGGAGCCGTACGCCCGAGCAACTTTATTATTTTGATTCGGAGAAAATAAAGGAGTATGCTGCTCTTCAGCGAAAGATACTCTCCCGGGTGGTAACGCAAATGGCCCCGGACGGTTACTTACTCTATATCACTTGTTCGGTATTTAAACAGGAAAATGAGGA
Source organism: Chitinophagaceae bacterium (assembly GCA_025449935.1). Lineage (GTDB taxonomy): Bacteria > Bacteroidota > Bacteroidia > Chitinophagales > Chitinophagaceae > JJ008. The sequence continues at coordinate 76,158 of JANWIJ010000045.1, read as the reverse complement.
GCAGGTTGATTTTATGAAAGATAATCTTCAACTGCAATTACTCCGGATGGAAATCCTGAAAGGGTATGATAAAAAAGCAGATACCTTATTCGGGGCTTTGCTGCAGAAATCTCTATAACCGGATCAGTTCTGCGGTGCCAATTGATTTTTGACTGTTATAGACGGTGATATAATATTTCCCCTTTGACAGCCTGCTGATATTGAGATCAAATGTTTTTTTACCGGTTCCCTTAGTGAAGTTTAGCTGCATCACCAGTCTTCCTTTTCCATCATGTATTGCAACAGGCATGCGGTCAATCGCATAAGGTGTTTCAACAACCAGTGTAACATTACTTCCGGATACAGGGTTTGGCTGAACCAATACCATTTCTTTAGTTGGATCAGGGTTGGGGGTGCCGGTTACAATACAGCCGGTTGATATATTTATGGTGGTGGTATCTATATAAGCGGCATAAAAACCTGCGGCAGTCGTATCAATTATCTGGCGGATTCGATAAGAAAAGATACCTGTTGACCCGCTGGTAAGATCGTTATTGAACTGGTAACTCCTGTTCGCTAATAATACTCCCGCCTGCGGGCTGAGCTCCCCGATTTTTGTAAAACCTGTTTCGCCCGGAGCTTTTCTTTCAATTTCATATTTCATCGCAGCAATGTCTTTACTGTTCCAGCTAACAGTTACCCGGCAACCGGTTACCGACGATGAAGAAGTAGCATACTCAGCCAAGAGGATAGAAAATGCCGTTTTCATATTCGGAATACCATAGCCCACCCGGTCATCGGGAGCCGCAGACTTATGCCCGGCCAGCTGCAGGGCCCGGATGATTTTTATATTATTGTATTCAGGGAATCCCTGCCAAAGGCAGGTGCCCAGGCCCGCCATATTCGGGCAGGCAAAGGAAGTTCCATTACCTGTAGCAACTGTATTGCTGGTGGTTTGTATCATAGCGGCAACACCGACAGATGCCATATCTGGTTTAACCTGACCGTCTGCCGAAGGTCCATAACTTGAAAACCCGCCGACAGTTCCTAAGACACTTACTGCACCGACAGCAACTACACTGTCACCGTCAGACGGGGTAGCCAGGAAATGCCAGCTGCTTCCCCCTTCATTGCCCACAGAATTAAAAACAATCAATCCTTTCTTTGCGGCGAGATCCGCACCGATGGCAGCCATCGTGGTATTGCCATTCATATTGGCGTATGTGTAATTAAATACAGGGTTATCAAAATCAAAGTAGCCAAGTGAAGAGCTGATAATATCCGACCCGATGCTATCCGCTCTCTCTGCACCACATACCCAGTTATGTTCTTCAATGGGATATTCAGAAGCTACATCTTCGGTGCGGAATAAATGAAAACTTGCCTTAGGGGCCTTGCCAATAAACTGACCCGGTATATTAGCGGCTATTGTTGACAGACATTGCATCCCGTGCGGGTGATCTTCTGCAACACTTGCATGCCGTGAAACAAAATCCCAGGTGCTAAGAATTTGCCCGTTTGTATTTACGCTGTCAAATGCATCCAGTGTTGTATAGTTCTGGAATCCCCCATCCAGTACAGCCACCTGCATTCCCTGACCACGCAACCCGATATTATGGAGGAACTCTCCCTGGTGAAGATGAATCTCGTTGTATGACCCGGTGCCATAATTGAAAAAGTCAGCATTTATATCTTCTGTTCGCTCCGGGAGCGGCAGGGGACCAATAATTTCCTCGGTTGCAAACTTATTGCGCATTGTTTGTCCACCGGCGTCTGGTCTTGCCGCGAGACCGGATACGCTTTGAACAAATGCAAAACCGCTGATGGTGGTAACAGCACCGGCATCCGATGTTAGTATTGATACAGAATTCAGCCATTTGGAAACGTTCAGGATAGTTACGTTTGGTACATTACTGATCTGGGTAATATAAGATGGTGTAACGGGCAGGTCGGTACTGTCTATGACAATCCCATACCTTGTTCTTCTGTCAATAGATCGCTGGGCCAGGTAAGCCTGCGGATTGGAAAAAGTAAAAGGCGTTCCTCCCTTATTTTTTAGCCTGACTACATAACGGGTAAACTGGGCCTGCAATTCACAGGTAAGCACGCTGAGCAAAAAGAGGAAGAGTAATTGTTTTTTCATCGATACAGGCTTTGGGCCATCCTTCAAATTTACGGATTATATCGATGTTTTAGTTGTGATCAATCATCCACATGGTAATGCCAAAGCCTGTTTTGTAGGGACCACCGGGACCACCCGGGTTAGGCTGGTATTCCCATAATTCGTATTGCTTGTAGATGAGGCCCGTATTTTTTGAATATTTTTCTACAGATCTTGACCGTGCGGCATAAGCATTGGGATCAGTAATAGGAACATTATAGGACTCATCGGCCTGCTCTACTGTGAAGACCTCTGAATAATTATTCCCCCGGTAACTGAAAGTGGAGGGAGCCCCGTCATAATAATAATCCCAGTCAATCATATTGTCATCGTTACTAAACGTAAACAATGTTTCGTAGGGGTTATTAGACAGGTATTTATTTCCTTTCCAGCTGTAACCATCCTTCAGCGGTAAATGCATGGAAATGAACCGGAGATTATCATACACCACTTCTACCTGGTCGGAAAAGGGAGTAATAAAATAAGTGGTCGTGGTGGGTTGCCAGGATTGCAGACCTGCGGAATCTCTCTGGAAAACATTTACCCGGTAACTTGTATTGCCAAGGTTATCGGTAATTTCAGCGTCGATTACATGTTTCTCCTGGTAGGAGTGTATTTCTGTGTTTCTTCCAAAGTTGGTAAAGACCATGGAGTCGAGCCGGTAACTGATAAATTTCCCCACAGCGAGGGGCATATAATCCTGCAACGCTTCAGAGGTGAATTCTTCTTTTTCATTACAGGAAAAAAGGGCAGAAACAAAAAGGGCCAAAAGGCCGAAACGGGGAATTGAAAAGAATCTCATAAGAGGTTTTTCTAAGTTCACGGATACAAAGTTTTTGTTGAGTTTAAGACTATTCTCACGGGTTCATGGCTGCTTAAAACTACAAACAAAAAACGGGGAATAATAACTCCCGGCTTTAAAACGCAGCTTTTTAGGCTTTATTGCCTGAAAACCAGCCGGTAATCAATGAACCTTGGTGAATGCTAATACAGGTTTCTGACGGGGGAAACTCCTGGTTAAGGAAGCAGAACTCCTGATTGAATAATGCCTCCGCCAATTACGTCATCTCCTTCATAAAATACCGCGCTTTGGCCGGGGGCTATGCCTTTGGCGTTTTCGTAGAAACGAACTTTCACGGTTCCATTTTCAGGGTAGATATTCGAAAGACTTCCTTTGTCTTTGTAACGGATTTTTGTTACCGCTTCCATGCCAGGTGTAATACGATCATATTTTACCAGGTTCAGCTTGCCGACAATCATTTCATTCTGGTCAAGGTCTTCTTCGTCACCCAGCATCACCGTATTATTGTCGGGATCAATTTTAGTGACAAAAACAGGTTTTCCAAAGGCCATGTCGAGGCCTTTCCTTTGACCGATAGTATAAAATGGATAGCCTTTATGTTGTCCCAGGATATTCCCGTCTTTGTCAACGAAATTTCCACCGGCAACTTTTTCTTCGAGTCCTTCTACCCGGCGTTTCAAAAAACCACGGTAGTCATTATCGGGAACAAAACAGATTTCATAACTCTCGCTTTTTTTTGCCAGTTCAGGATAACCATAATCCAAAGCCATTTGCCGGATCTCTGTTTTACGGTAAGGGGCCAACGGCAATAATGTGCGGCTAAGCAAATCCTGCTGTAATCCCCACAGTACATAACTCTGGTCCTTGGTATCATCAATAGCTTTGCTTACTACAAAGCGCCCGTTATCATGCTGACGGATTTTGGCATAGTGGCCGGTTGCAATGAATTCGCAACCCAGGGCATCAGCTCTTTTCAGCAATGCTCTCCACTTGATATGTGTATTGCAAAGCACACAGGGGTTGGGTGTTCTCCCGGCCAGGTATTCATCCACAAAATTCTCAATCACAAAATCGCCGAACTCTTCCCTGATATCTAAAATGTAATGGGCAAAGCCATGTTCAACAGCTGCCTGCCGGGCATCATTAAAGGAATCCACGTTGCAGCAACCGGTTTCTTTTTTGCCGCCACCGCTGCTGCTATAGTCCCATGTTTTCATGGTGATCCCCACCACTTCGTAGCCTTCATCATGCAGCATCAGGGCAGTAATGGTACTATCAATACCACCGCTCATTGCCACCAGCACTTTTCCTTTACGACTCATAATTAAATTAAAGCTCCTTAGTCCGGATACCTCCTGGATTTTTCGGGCAAGCCGCAAATATACAATTAAAAAATGGGTTAAAAATGAGCTAAATGGGACTTGTCAATATAAGTAAGCCGCAAACAATCAATAACTTGCCCTAAATTCTCCACTGGCTATGGTATATACCTGGCCAGCTGCTGTTTTTGCTTTAAAACTGAACCGGCCGGAAACAGTCTGGCTATTGAGATCTGCCGAAATGATCTCTAAAACACCATCATAACCCCGTCGTTCTAAACCCCCTGGTGGGGTATAATAAGCGGGATAACTTCCAGAGATCACCCGTACCTGTGAATAAGCAAAACTGCCATTGGTATCAATAACCTTCAAACGATAATATGAATTTGAATTCAACGGAAAGTTATTATCGATAACTACCTGGTAGTTGCTACCCGATCCCGTTGGACCCGTTGAAGAAACCAGGCTCCAGTTAATTCCATCCGGCGAGGCTTCAAGGTTAAAACCACTGACATTCATTTCTGTACCGGTTGACCATTTTACCAGTTGGGAGGATTCAAAATATTCAACAGTAAAACTTACCAGTACAACCGGGTTGATCCGGCTTTCTTTAAAAGGATAAGCGCCCGGTGCAAGATTCGTCAGTCGTACCGAAATGATTTCGTTGTTGAGGTAACCGGTGATAATTGCAGGCTCGGTGCCCCCCGGGCCGGGCACGGTGGTAACATTTACACTCCCTGCTTTCCAGGCAACCCCGTTAATTGTTGCTTTCATATAAGTTGAGTCTCCACCGTTTTTCTTACAGGAGCCCAGCCAAAAAAGAGCGGCAATAGGGATACAAAAAATGCTGAAGTTTCTTTTCATCGGTCGTTTTTACAAAAATAGGAAGCCCCGCCGAAATGGGAAATCTGGATTTCCTGTTTTACTTTTTACCGGATCATTCTTCTGTGATTGGACAACCTGGTGTTCATCATAAAGTGTCTGCGACCCGATTGGTCCTGATTCCGTAATTTCCATGCTCATACAACCATCATGAAAAAACTGCTGCTGCTTTCCTTATTAGTATTGCAATATTCATTACACGCACAGGATATCTCTTATTTCCTGCCTGATTCCGTTTCGTATGATCCAGCGATACCAAAACCAAAAGATATTATTTACCACGAGGTAGGGGAATGGCATGTGACGCATGACCGGCTGGTCAATTATATGAAGGCGGTGGCCGCAGCCGCACCCGGCCGGGTGAAACTCGAAACGATGGGACTTACTTATGAAAATCGCCCGCAGTTGTTGCTCATCATTACCTCACCGAAAAATCATCAGCGGTTAGAAGAAATAAGACTGCAGCACCTAAAACTGGCGGACCCGTCACAATCTGCTTCTGTGAATGTTGACGATATGCCTGTCGTGGTGTGGATTGGGCATTCGATCCATGGCAACGAGCCCAGTGGGGCGAATGCATCTTTAGTGAGTGCCTATTACCTGGCTGCAGCCCGGGGAAAGCAAATTGATGAGTTGCTGGAAAATGTTGTGATTCTCTTCGATCCTTCCTTCAACCCCGATGGGCTGCAACGTTTCTCTACCTGGGCGAACCAGCATAAAAGCAAGAACCTGGTCAGTGATCCTAATTCAAGGGAATTTAACGAGGTATGGCCTGGGGGACGGTTCAACCATTACTGGTTCGATCTGAACCGCGACTGGTTGCCGGCTGTCCATGTCGAAAGTCAAAATCGTTTGAAATGGTTTCATCAATGGCAACCAAATATTTTAACGGACCACCATGAGCAGGGCAGTAATGCTACTTTCTTTTTTCAACCGGGCGTTCCCTCCAGGGTGAACCCGCTGACGCCCGCCCGGAACCAGGAATTAACGGCTAAGCTGGGAAAATTTCATGCCCGGTTCTTAGATCGTATCGGCTCATTATACTTTACGAAAGAAGCTTATGATGATTTTTATTATGGGAAAGGCTCTACTTACCCGGATATAAACGGTGCCATCGGAATTTTGTTTGAACAGGCCTCATCAAGAGGTCACCTTCAACAAACGAATAATGGCTTGCTAAGCTTTCCATTTACCATTCGTAACCAGTTTGTCACTGCGCTTTCCACGCTGGAAGGAGCCAAAGTCTTACGGAAGGAATTTCTCAACTGGCAAAGGGAATTTTATAAGACAGCCGTTGCCGAAGCCGCTGCTGATCCGCTGAGAGGATATGTAATAGGGAAAAAGGACGATGATAAGACCCTGGATGAATTTGTAACCATGCTCGGCCGGCACCGTATAAAAATTTATTCTTTTAAAAATGGGCTAACGCTTTCAGGCAATACGTACGATCCGCAGTCTTCCTGGATTGTCCCCCTGAACCAACCACAGTATAAACTGATCAAAACTATTTTCTCAAAAACTGCAGAATATAAGGACAGTTTGTTTTATGATATTACTTCCTGGACCATGCCGCTGGCCTTTGGAATAAATGCTGACGAGTTAGGGGCTTCACAACTGGGCCAGGCTGGTTTGGGTAATGAACTGGTGACAGCCATACCAAAAATTACCGTGATGGGCAATAGTCCTGCCTATGCATACCTGATCCAATGGGAGGAGTTGTTGGCACCCGGTGCGTTGTACGAAATATTGGAGAAAGGACTTTATGCCAAAGTTGCCACGGGAAATTTTGCAACCGTCATTGAAGGGCGTACAAAAGATTTCAGGCGGGGAACGATCATGATCCCCGTTCAAATGCAATCGGTAGATGCGGTGCAGTTGAAAAACATGATGCAAAACATAGCCAATAAATATGCTGTTTCCATTGATGCCGTTCAAAGCGGGGCTGCTGTGTCTGGTGTGGATCTTGGAAGTAGCCGGTTTGTCAATATAACCAGGCCATCGCTGGCCATGATAACGGGGCCGGGTGTAAATGCAACGGATGCAGGGGAAGTATGGCATCTGCTGGACCAGCGGATGAATATCCCAGCAGTTCACCTGGAACCCAACATTTTTAACCGTGTTGATTTGAATAAATATAACACGTTGATCATGGTGGGTGGAACCTACAATGAAATCAACAAGGACAAATTAAAAACATGGGTGCAGAACGGGGGCACGTTGATCCTGACGGAAGAAGCTGTCAGCTGGGCTGCACAGAATGGAATCAGTGAAGTAAAATTTAAAAAAGTAAAAGCAGCTGTTGACAGCACGCAAAAATTATCCTACACCGACCGGGAACAGATTGACGGGGCACAGCAGGTTCAGGGAGCTATTTTTGGAGCTGATGTTGATTTGGCACACCCGTTAGCTTATGGTTATGAGCAAAAGACAGTAAGTTTATTTAAAGCCAACCGTGTGGTTATGGAAAAAAGCAAAAACCCCTACGCTACACCTTATTATTATGGTAATAAACCCTTACAAAGTGGTTGGGTGAGTAAGGAGAATGGGGATGCCATTAAGAATTCAGCCGCGGTTATTGTAAACACAGTTGGAACAGGCAGGGTGATTAATATTGCAGATAATCCCAACTTCCGTGCCTTCTGGCTGGGAGGCAGCAAATTATTTATGAATGCTATCTTTTTTGGGCGGATCATTGATGCAGCAAGCGGGAGAACAACAGAATAAATGACGATTATTTTACCGCTATAAAACACCCACAATTGATGTTTTTCCCTTGGGTTGGGCCTTGTGCGTGACCGATATTGCACCAGTAGCAGTAACGAAGCGGTAAGGTACGCACAACTTATTCACAAGCCGTCATTCAGTAAGCGAAAACAAGCAGTACGCATTTATAGGCGCGGGAATAGTGCTAACTTGCCGCTTCGTTATTTAAATAATACGTCAATTAAAATTTGAGCACTATGATTAAAATGCAAGTTATCGGACGCTTAGGCAAAGACTGTGTAGTAAACACAGTAAATGGGAAAAATGTTATCAACTTCACGGTTGCACATTCAGAAAAGTACAAGGACAGCCAGGGCACACTCCAGGAAAAGACTACCTGGGTGGATTGTGCGTATTGGACAGACAGAACTGCGGTAGCCCCGTATCTTCAAAAAGGAACCCAGGTCTATGTAGAAGGCCAGCCGGAAGCAAGATCGTTCCAGCGTAACGACGGAACTCCCGGTTCTTCCCTTTCACTCCGGGTAAGAGAAGTCCAGTTATTAGGGGGAAAAAGTGACAACAACGCCAGTGGTTCTTACCAGGCCGGCACCGCGGCAGCAAGTTCAGCTTCGGGGAGCAGTGTTCCTTCGGCAAATGAAATTACAGAACCGGTAGACGATTTACCGTTTTAATGATCCAGGCGATTTTGTTTATAATGCCCCGATTTTTACCGGGGCATTTTTATTTGTTTCTTTGCGCATGCCAGCAAATATATTTTCCTACCAGCAGCTTTTTGATTTTACAAAAACTATTTTCGAAAAGATCGGTTGCAGTGAGGAACATGCAAGGACTGCCGCCGGCTCGTTGTTGTCCGCTGACCTCCGGGGTATCGACTCTCATGGTGTGGCAAGACTAACCGGGTATGTTCGCCTATGGGAAGTAAAAAGAGTGAATGCAACACCCGCTATAAAAGTGATTCACGAAACAGCATCAACTGCTGTCGTGGACGGAGATAGCGGTCTTGGGTTGGTGATTGCCCCATTTGCTATGCAGGTAGCTATTGAAAAAGCAAAGCAGGTGGGAACAGGCTGGGTTAGTGTTCAAAACAGTAATCATTTTGGTATTGCAGCACATCATGCCATGCTGGCATTGGAACATGATATGATCGGTATGGCGATGACCAATGCAAGTCCGCTGGTAGTTCCAACTTTTTCAATTGACAAAATGTTGGGAACAAACCCTGTCTGCGTAGCTGCTCCTGCCGGAAAGGAACCCCCATTTGTCGCTGATTTTTCCACCACTACGGCAGCCAATGGAAAACTGGAAATCCTGCAACGTAAAAACTTACAAACACCGGACGGTTGGGTGCAGGATGCGGAAGGCCATCCATCCAATGATGCTCATGTTTTGAAAAATGGGGGAGCTTTATTGCCACTTGGTGGTGACCGGGAACATGGTTCTCATAAGGGATATGCACTGGGAGCAATCGTTGATATTTTTTCCGGGTTATTAAGCGGGGCGAATTACGCGCCCTGGGTACCACCATTTCCTGCCTATGTTCCGATGCCCGCTTTGCAGCCCGGAAAAGGAATCGGGCATTTTCTAGGTGCTATGCGGATAGATGCTTTCCGCCATGCAGATGAGTTCAAAAAAAGCATGGACCATTGGATCCACGGTTTTCGCTCCTGCAAAACGATTCCGGGTGAAGAAAAAGTATTAGTGCCCGGCGATCCTGAGCGGGAAATGGAAGCCCAAAGAATCAGCAACGGGATTCCCCTGATGGAAGCTGTAAGTAAAGACCTTGAACAATTGGGAACAAGGTTCGGCATATCATTGTCCTAACGATTTTTATTGCCTGCAAGCCTATCTTTGCACTTCTTTTTATCATCCTAAAAATTTCGGGAGGGGGAACAAATGAAAGTAATGAAGTTTGGCGGTACCAGTGTGGGCAAACCGGAAAGGATGCATCACATCGCATCCCTGGTAACCAAAGAAACCGAACCGGTAATTGTTGTATTATCTGCTTTATCCGGAACCACTAATTCGTTAATAGAGATAGGAGGCCTAATTTCCAAAGGAGACCGGCAGGCAGCGAAAGCGGCGATTGGTAAACTCGAAGCTCATTACCTGGACTTTATTGCACACCTGGTTACAAAACCTGAAGCCATTGACCGGGCAAAAGCCATCGTAGCCGAACATTTTGAATTCCTCAACATCATCCTGAAGATATCCTTTAGTGAGGCGCTGAGCAAAGACATCCTGGCGCAGGGAGAATTACTTTCTACAAAACTGTTTTCTGTTTACCTGGAAGAGCAGGGCATCAATCATATGTTATTACCTGCCCTGGAATTTATGACCATCGATTCATATGATGAACCGCAGATCGGAAGTATAAAAGTTAAACTATCCCAGATCCTGCAGCAGCATAAAGACACCCCCTTGTTTGTTACCCAGGGATATATTTGCAAGAATGCGAGGGGAGAAGTGGATAATTTAAAAAGGGGAGGGAGTGATTACAGTGCCTCGCTGATCGCAGCCGCCATCAATGCGTCAGTGTGTGAAATATGGACAGATATAGACGGCATGCACAATAATGATCCCCGGATCGTCAAAAAAACAATACCGGTAGAACAGATGAGTTTTGATGAAGCAGCGGAGCTGGCTTATTTCGGCGCTAAAATTCTGCACCCGGCTTCGATCTGGCCGGCACAAACCTATAATATACCCGTCCGGCTGTTGAATACTATGCAGCCACTGGCGAAGGGGACACTTATCACGGAAAAAGCAGGCAGTGTAGGTGTCAAGGCCGTGGCAGCGAAAGATAACATTATCGCGATCCGCATCAAGAGCAGCCGCATGCTGCTGGCGTATGGTTTCCTGCGGAAAATATTCGAGGTGTTTGAAAAATTCCGGACTCCTATTGATATGATCACCACCTCGGAAGTGGCGGTTTCATTGACGATAGACAATGCTGTTTACCTGAAAGAGATCTTAAAGGAACTGGAGCCATTCGGAACCATCGAGGTGGACGAAAATCAGGCGATCATTTCAGTGGTCGGGAATGAAATATCGCAAACAGAAGCAATGGTCAAAAAGCTTTTCGGTTCCATCATGAATATCCCGGTGCGGATGGTTTCTTATGGAGGAAGCCCGCACAATATTTCATTATTGGTACCGGCTGAGTATAAAGGACAGATATTACAACAGCTGAATAAAGGAATGTTCGGGCTTGACTGATTTAATCTGCATCCTCTTCTTCCTCTTCTTCGCCACCAAAAGTATAGATGGCTATTGCTCCGTAACTGCTGTTGAAACCGCCAAAGAACGGACCCCTGATCACTTTCACGATGGCAATATCATTTACACTGATCATGTTCAGTTGGCCGGCGCTTACAGGTAACTCATCAATATATATGGCGGGCACACCACCCCGCATCACGGGTATGCTGGTCCCTGTCCGCGAAGTATACACCTGCAATCCTGCCACGCGGCCCTGCAACCAGTCAAGAATATTGATATAGCTCAGCACACTGGTGCTGGAAGCCACATCTAAGATCTTGCCTTCAGAAGAATGAAATATACCCGAGCAGTACTCATCATTCAATTTTTGTTCGGGTGTTTTGGTGGCCGCCTGGCCTGAATAAACCTGGGAAAAAGCAGGCATCGTAACCAAACCTGCCAACAGGATAAGAAATATCTTTTTCATAACCATTTCCTCCTGCTGTAATTTACTGCAAATGGCCGTTAGGATATAGTTAAGAATCTTCTGATAAGCTATGGAAAAATTATGCCCGGAATGCCGGTGGTGGCGGTTCTTTATTAGTAATGCTTTGTTAATGTGATATAAATCATACTATTTTTATTCTAGTCCCGTTAGTTTTGAAAATAAATTCACGGTATGCGATTATTTTCAGTTTTACTGGCAGGTATCCTTTTTGTTTCCGTTACCGGCTGGGATACAGATTTCGAGGAGGCTAAAAAGAAAGCGGAGAAGGAGCATAAGTTCATTCTCCTGAATTTTTCGGGTTCTGACTGGTGCGGTCCCTGTATCCGGCTTAATGACCAGGTATTCGAAACAACCGTGTTCAAAGACTATGCGGACAATAACCTGGTCCTTGTCAATGCGGATTTTCCCCGGCTCAGGAAAAATCAATTACCGAAAGAGGTCCAGAAAAAGAATGACAAGCTTGCGGACCAATACGACCGGGATGGGATCTTCCCTTATACTGTATTATTAAATGCTGAGGGGAAACTGCTAAGATCCTGGGAAGGATTGCCGAATGCTACAGCTGAAGAATTTACCCGTCAAATAAATACGGCTATTAATGCCCGCAACTGATACACTGGTTAAAGAGCTAAAGCTTCACCGGAAAGTCCTGAAGCTGATGGGCAATCGTTTTGAGATTACAGTGGTATGGGATAACGCAGAAGAGGCAATGACCAGGATCAATGACGCCATAGCGGAAATAAGCCGCATCGAAAAGCTGCTGACTACATTCAGTGAAACAAGCCAGGCCAGTCTGATCAACCGGAATGCGGGGATAGCTCCGGTAAAAGTTGACCGGGAAGTATTTGACATTATCCAGCGGTCAAAAAGGATATCGGATATTACACAGGGGGCTTTTGATATTACTTACGGATCGGTGGACAAAAAACTCTGGAATTTCGACAAGACTATGACCTCTTTGCCGGATGCGGCCACCGCTAAGAAAGCGGTTCACCTGATTAATTACAGGAATGTATTGCTCGATGAAAAGAATTGCACGGTTTTCCTGAAAGAGAAGGGAATGCGGATCGGTTTTGGCGGAATCGGTAAAGGATACGCTGCGGAAAGAGCCAAGTATATTCTGCGGCAACGGGGCATTGAGAGTGGAATCGTCAATGCAGCAGGCGACCTGACAGCCTGGGGATGCCAGCCGAACGGGAAAGAATGGACGATTGGCATTGCAGATCCTGACTCAGCTCATCACCCTTTTTCTTATCTCTCCATTACGGGAATGGCGATCGCGACGTCAGGTAATTATGAGAAATTCATTATGATCGATGGCAAAAAGTATTCTCATACCATTGACCCTAAGACCGGCTTACCGGTAAGGGGTATTAAAAGTGTTACCATTATAAGCCCGGATGCCGAAATAGCGGATGCTATGGCTACACCCGTAATGATTATGGGTGTAAGAGTAGGATTGAATATGATCAACCAACTGAAAGGAATTGGCTGCATAATTGTTGACGACAGCGGTAAGATTTACACATCCAAAAATATAAACCTGCAATCATGAACCTAAAAAACAAGGGCCAGGCCGGGGGAATTATTCTTACCTGTCTTGGATTTCTGATTTTCATGGCGTCCTGCACCACGGTAAAGGAATATCAGAAAAATAAACTGAATGATGGTGAGATGGGATTGGGAGCCCGTAAGATCGAAAAAACCGAAATGAGTTTTCAAACCTACCGGGAAGGGGCCTCGGGTGCCAACGGCGGTAAGACCGGCGGTGGCTGCGGCTGTAATTGATCCATTATTCACCCACATCAACGCTTTTCATGAAAAGAATTTGTTTATCAGTCGTAGGAATCTTCCTAACCATTTTCAGTTCCTATGCTCAATCCGCCCCGAAGGATTCGCTCGGCTATAAAAGCCGTAAACTCACATTTGAAGAAGCCAACCTGGTGACCAGCTATTACCGGCAGGACGGAAACAATTCCGCGGTGACCGGTGGTATCGGCACCGAAAAACTCAGTGATTATTCGGCAGGTATTGATGTCAAATTAACTAAATGGGATAAAAAGGACAGGAAACACAGCTTCGACCTGGAAGCAGGTATCGATCATTACACTTCTGCCTCTTCCGATAAAGTTGATCCCAATACGATCTCCTCTGCTTCTTATGCTGATACCAGGATATATCCTTCCGCTAATTGGTCCATGGAAAATCCCAGGAAGGGCAACACCATAGGGGCAGGGATTTCTTTTTCCAGTGAATTTGATTACCAGTCCATTGGTGCGAACCTGAGCTTTTCTCAAAAAACAAAGAACCGCAACGGCGAGTTTACGGCCAGGGCGCAGGTCTATCTTGACCAGGTGAGTTTGATCTACCCAATAGAACTCCGGGCCGGAGGTGGGAGCGGCGGGGAGGAAGATGATGATTATGAACATGCTTCCCGTAATTCATTCAGTGGTACATTGTCCTATTCGCAAATCATCAACCAGCGCCTGCAATTAATGTTTATTGCAGAGTTGGTCAAACAACAGGGATATCTCGGCTTGCCATTTCACCGGGTGTATTTTGCGGATAACTCAGACCATGTAGAGAACCTCCCGGATAACCGGTTGAAGATCCCCCTGGGTTTCAGGGCCAATTATTTTATAGGCGACAAGGTCATCCTGAGAAGTTTTTACCGGTATTACCAGGATGACTGGGGAATATCGGCACATACGCTGCAACTGGAAACAGCGGTGAAGATCACGCCTTTCTTTTCGTTCACACCTTTTTACCGGTATTATACCCAGACAGCAGCTGATTATTTTGCTCCGTACAGGACACATACAGCAGCGGATTCCTATTATACCAGTAATTATGACCTTTCAAAGTTCAACACAAATTTTTACGGGGCGGGTTTCCGCATCGCTCCACCCAAAGGAGTATTTGGTTTCCGCCATTTGAATATGCTTGAATTGCGCTATGGTCATTACACCCGGACCAATGGTATGAAATCCGATATTATTTCTTTGAACCTGAAGATCAAATAGGACCAGGAAGGGCAAAAAAATACCCCGCAGGTGCAGGGCATTTTTTGTATAAGAATTGCTTAGATGATCAGTAATGCGTCTCCATAACTGAAGAACCTGTATTTATCCTTAATGGCTTTTTTGTACGCTTCCATCGCCAGCTCATACCCTGCAAAAGCGCAGGTCATGATCAGCAGGCTGGTTTTTGGTAAATGAAAGTTGGTAACTAATGAATCGGCAATATTAAATTCATAAGGCGGGTGAATAAACATATTGGTCCAGCCTTCTGAAGGTTTTAATAATTTCTGTGCTGTAAAAGATGATTCAAGGGCTCTCATCGTGGTTGTGCCTACAGAACAGATGCGATGCCCATACTCCTTGGCCCGGTTTACAATTTTACAGGCGGTTTCGTCAATATGATAATATTCAGCATCCATTTTATGTTTGCTGAGGTCTTCCACTTCAATCGGACGAAATGTACCCAGCCCCGTATGCAGCGTGACTTCCGCAAAACGAATCCCTTTTATTTCAAGTCGTTTGATCAGTTCGCGGCTGAAGTGTAAACCGGCTGTAGGAGCTGCCACGGCTCCTTCATGCTTTGCATAAACCGTTTGGTAACGCTCCTTATCTTCTTCATCAGGCTTGCGCTTGATATATTTTGGCAAAGGGGTTTCACCCAGTTTTTCCAGTTGTGCACGGAAATCCTCTTCACTTCCTTCCCATAAAAAACGGATAGTACGGCCACGGCTGGTGGTATTGTCAATTACTTCCGCTACGAGGTCTTCCTGGTCGCCGAAGTAAAGTTTATTACCTACACGGATTTTCCGGGCCGGATCAACGATCACATCCCAGAGACGGTTCGGTTTATTCAGCTCACGGAGAAGAAACACTTCAATCTTCGCACCGGTTTTTTCTTTGCGGCCATACATGCGGGCGGGAAATACTTTGGTGTTGTTCACCACAAAAGCGTCCTTGTCGTCGAAATAATCAATAATATCACGGAAATGTTTATTCTCAATTTCACCAGTATGGCGGTGTACCACCATCATACGGGCATCTTCACGTCTTTTGGCCGGATTTTGAGCAATAAGATTTAAGGGAAGGTCGAATCGGAATTGTGAAAGCTTCATGAGTAAATAGGGGGTTTTTATCAAAAAGTCTCATGACGCAAACCAGGCAGGTAGCCGGGATGATCCGAATCCGGCCTTACGGCGCCGGGTTTGGCCAAAATTGACTGCTTTTAAAGCGGGCAAAAGTACACTATTCCGGGGCAAAAAGGCGTTTTATTCTTCACATTCTTTGCATGCATCCGCCACAGGAGCTTTTAAACGGCCAAAACATTGGTTTTCAGAATAATTTTATGCTTTTGTAGTGAATGCAGCAGCTTAATTTTGTTAAACCCGGCCCACCCGGTCTGCCACGATAAATACCGTTATGAAGCGAAGCCTTGGTTTTCTTTTGATTCTCGTTTTTTTTCAATCCCATGCCCAGTTAAAGATCAGGGAGAAAAAATATCCCAGCCTGTTATGGGAGATAACCGGGAATGGCATCAGCAAACCTTCTTACCTGATTGGAACCATGCATGTAAGCAGTAAGCTGGCATTTAACCTGCCTGACTCCTTTTACATTGCTGTAAGAAATGCACAGGTCGTAGCCCTTGAAACCAATCCGGAGACCTGGCAGGAGGATATGAGCAAGTATGACATCGGGGGTGAAAATTATTATTCTTTTAATAGCGGGTACAATGGTTATACTTCAATGCCCGCGGATTACCTCAACATCAACACGCTTAAATTTTATAAATACGATACGAAAATAGAAAGAGCCCTGTACAGCAATCCTTCCACCATCAATAACCTGTTATACCGCACCTATGGAAATGAGACGAGTGATTTTGAAGAAGATACTTACCTGGACATGTATATTTATCAATGCGGAAAGAAATGGGGGAAAAGAGTGGCCGGCGTGGAAAATTACGGGGAGAGCATGAAACTGATGGCTGAGGCTTACCGCGATGCTGCCAATGACAAGAACAGGCGGCAAAGAAGTTATGATGATACTGACGATGATTATTCAGCGGATAAGCTGCAGGAAGCCTACCGGACGGGTAACCTGGATTTGCTGGATTCCATTAATAAATACAACAGTGTTTCGGCGGCTTTTGATGAAAAATTTCTTTACGAGAGAAACAAAATACAGGCGCTGTCAATTGACTCCATCTTACGATCAGGCTCCAGCCTCTTTGTAGGGGTAGGGGCTGCTCACTTGCCGGGAGAAAGGGGAGTTATTGAAATATTGAGGAGGAGAGGGTACCGGTTGCGACCAGTAAAAATGGGAGAACGGGCCAGCCGGCAAAAGGAGATGGTGGATAAAATACGGGTACCGGTTAGTTTCCAGCCCGCACCTGCAGAAGACGGGTTCTACAAAGTGGATATCCCCGGGAAATTCTACAAATTCGGAGACGACCCCGCGCTCGACCAGAAACAGTATGCTGACATGGCGAATGGAAGCTATTACATGGTTACCCGCATTATGACCAATGCGTGGATGTGGGATCACTCTGCGGAGAATGTTTATAAAACCATTGACAGCCTTTTATACGAAAACGTACCCGGCAAAATAATTTCGAGGACGGCTATCACGAAAAACGGGTACCGGGGATTTGATATTTCAAACCGTACCCGCCGTGGCGATATACAGCGGTATAATATTTTTATTACCCCGTTCGAGATATTGTTTTTTAAAATGAGCGGTACGGGTGATTATGTAAAAGCGGGAGAAGAGGCAAAACGTTTTTTTGGAAGTATCCAGTTAATGGAGTACAAAAACATTACTGAACATGTCGCCCCGGGATGGAAAAAGTTTTCGCCGGCTCATGGCGGTTTTGCGGTGGATTTGCCCCATCAGCCCTATGAAGGCAATGACGGCAGCTGGATCTATGATGCGGAAGATAAAGCCACCGGTATCCATTACCGTATCATCAGGACTGATATACATAACTATCGTTTCGCCGAAGAAGACAGTTTTGACCTTGGGCTGATGGATGAAAGTTTCGCCGCGTCGGATTTTATTGACACGCAACTGGTACGCCGGTACAGCAATCACAATGGATACCCGGCACTGGAAAGCAAATACAGGGGGAAGAATGGTTCAGTTTATCTTACCCGCTTCATTCTCCAGGGTCCTCATTACTATACACTGGTCACGCATGCCAAAGAGGAAAAACCGGCGATGTCCAAATTCCTGGATTCTTTCGAGATCAGGCCTTTTAAATACGGGCCTGCGAAAACGGACACGGATACATCGCTGTACTACTCGGTGAAGACACCGGTGTATACAGAAGATAAAAAGATCAAACTGGGCATTCCTCAATTTGATTATACGGGATCCGGAGGGCAGGAGGAAGAAGAGTCGGAGAATGACCTGCTGGAAGCAGGGGCTTTCCGAAACAAGATAGTCAGCAATGATACGACCGGGGAAAAAATATATATATCATTCTACCGGTCCCCGCGATACTATTATACCCGGGACAGCAGTCTGCTTGAAAAAGAAAAGCAGGTGTCATTTATGGGCGATACAACCTGGATCGTCAAATTCAGGAAAAAAACAACCCTCCCCAATAATATGCGGGTTTGGGAAACAATCCTTACGGACAGCGGCAGCAGCCGGACTATCTGGGGTAAGACCTTCTATAAAGACGGGATCAATTTTTCATTGACCACGCAGTCTGATACGCTGACAGCACCCAGCGAGTTTATTAAAACATTTTACGAGACATTCACCCCTGCCGACACCCTGAAAGGGATCAACCCGTTTGTCAAAAAATCAACTATTTTCTTTGAAGATTTCTGGAGCAGCGACAGCTCCCTTCACAAAAGGGCAGTAAAACATATTTCCACGATTGACCTGGATTCATCCGATTTCCCGCAACTTAAGAAAATGATCTCCGGGCTAAACTGGCGTGAAAAAAAATACCTGGATACCAAAGAGGCATTAATTAATAAGCTGGGAAGTATGAAAACCAGGGCAGCGGCTGACTATCTTAAACAGCTTTATTATGCCCTGGATGATACCATTCAGCTCCAGTACCCGGTATTAGAAAATTTATTGCAACAAAAGAATTTATATGCCTACGGAATATTCCGTGATATTATCAATACAGAACCTCCCGTGCTGGATTTTACGGGTTCTGGTTATTCGCCAGAGAGTCCATCCAGCCTCCTGAGTCTCTATCGCCCGGATTATCACTATACCGACGGTAAGTTCCTGGATGAATTATATGATTCGTTGCCACTGACCAGGACCATCTTACGGGACCTGTTACCGCTATTGAACCTGGAAGACTATAAAACAAGTATGATGAGGTTGCTGGGGCGGATGATCGACAGCCAGTTGGTAAAGCAAGCCGACTACGAAATATATTTCAGTAAATTTTTGATCGAAGCAAAACAGGAATTAAAAAAGCAATCAATTGCGGAAAAGAAAAAAGCTATTGATAAGGCGGAAGAGAACAAACTGGAGGAGAAACTGGTTTTGTATACAGGTGCCGGTAAAGAAAAAGATTTTGGCAACGAAAACCTGAGTTTATACGCTACGTTGTTGCTCCCTTTCTGGGAATCGAACCCTTCGGTGCAGCCGTTGATCCGCCAAATGCTGAACTCAAATGACAAGCGATTGAAATACCGTACCCTGTTATTGATGATTAAGAATAACCGTCCTTACCCGGATACCCTGTTAACCTATTTTGCCGGCCTGGATGATTACAGGTATGAACTGTATGCCGACCTGAAGCGGTTAAAAAAATCGAATAAATTCCCGCCTGTCTATAATAACCATCTTGACCTGGGGCGGAGTGCGCTATTGGATAAAAAAGATTATGAGAAGCCTGACTCGGTCGTTTACATAGACCGGCTGAAAGCAAGCTATAAGGGCAAAAAAGGATATGTTTATTTTTTCAGGTATAAAGAAAAAAAGGATGATCTCACCTGGAAACTTGCTTCCGTTGGGCTGGTGCCCGAAAACCCGGCGGACTTCGAATTTGCAGACACGGCTAAAGTTAATCTCCCGGCGTATGTATACAATTTGTTCAATTTTGATAAATACAACAGTTTTGATTTTACTGCCTTTACCGAAACAAAGATCCGGGAAGATGAACCACTTCAACGCCAGTTAAGTTTAGCCTTGAAAAAAATGCTTTATTCCCGCAGGAACAGCGGGAAAGAATTCTATGATGAAACAGGCAGCAGGCCTGAGAGTATGAGTTATTCGGACTAAGCAACGATGCTCCCGGGTACTGACGAGATCAGTTTCCTGGTATATTCAGATTGGGGGTTAAAATAGATATCATCGGCATAGCCGCTTTCCACTATTTTCCCTTTGTTCATTACCATGATGCGGTTACTGATATAACGCACCACGGAGAGATCATGCGAGATGAAAATAACCGTAAAGCCAAATTCTTTTTTCAGGTCATTTAATAAGTTGAGTACCTGTGCCTGCACACTTACATCCAATGCTGAAACGGATTCATCACACACAATGAAAGATGGGCCCAGCGCCAGGGCTCTTGCGATAACAATCCGTTGCCGTTGCCCTCCGGAAAACTCGTGCGGGTAACGGTTAAAATGCTCCGCTTTCAGATTAACTTTTTCCAGCAACTCCATCACTTTATCCTTTCGTTGCCTGCCTGTCGGCAACAGCCCATGCACTTTCATGGGCTCAGCTATCGCTGCCCCGATGGTGATCCGGGGATTCAGTGAAGAATAAGGGTCCTGGAATACAATCTGTATCTCTTTACGCAGCGATAAAAGCTCCTCTCTTTTTTTCGCAGTAAGGTCAATTCCATCGTACGTGATCTTTCCATTTGTTGGATCAATCAGCCGGAGCAGGGTTCGGCCAAGCGTGGTTTTGCCACAACCGCTTTCCCCCACAAGACCCAGTGTTTCTCCCTGACAGACTTCAAAACTGACATCATCAACCGCCCTGGTATAAGAAAGGACTTTGCCGAAAAATGTTTTTTTCGCGGGGAACAAAACGGAGAGATGCTCAACCCGGAGCAGCACGGGATTTTTTGGCGGGATAACAGGCACCACTTCCGTCACCCGGGGCTCCTGGATTTTTACCCCTGATGCGGCTTCCAGGAAATCACTCACCACTGGTAATCTTTCACCTCTCTTATGATTGACGGGCCGGCAAGCCAGCAGGGCCTTAGTATAAGGATGCCGTGGGGCAGCAAAAATTTCCTTTACGGAATTTTGTTCTACGATTTCACCCTGGTACATGACAACGGCTTTATCTGCTATTTCAGCTACTACACCCAGATCATGCGTAATAAAAATAACACCCATGCCTGATTGCTCCTGTAATTCCCTGATCAGCCGGAGGATGGTTTTTTGAACGGTCACATCGAGCGCGGTAGTGGGTTCATCACAGATCAGCAGCGAGGGTCCGCAACACATCGCAATTGCAATCATCACCCGTTGCTTCTGGCCTCCACTCAGTTGATGCGGGTAACGGGAAAACATAGCTTCCGGGTCCGGAAGTTTTACCTGTTCGAACCAACGGATCGTTTGTTTTTTTGCATCGGCTTTGGATACTTTTTTATGCAGGAGGATGCCTTCCATCACCTGTTCACCGCAGGTAAGTACGGGGTTTAAGGAGGTCATGGGCTCCTGGAAGATAATGCCGATCTTATTGCCCCTGATATCCTGCATCTCATAACGGTTCCTTTGCAGGAGGTCAGTGACTTCTTTCCCATTTTCTGAAAAAAGAATTTCCCCGGACAAATATTTTGCCGGGGGAGAGGGAACCAGTTGTAGTATGGAAAGTGCGGTCACCGATTTTCCGGATCCTGATTCTCCGACCAGCGCAACTATCTCACCCCGGTTTACGGAGACGGATATATTCTTTAAGGCAGAGGTGGTATCTGTTCCGGAAACAAAATCAACACAAAGATTATTTATTTGCAGGAGAGGTAACATACAGCCTGTCTAAGATAGCAATCATTATTATACTGTCGCGGGAAATGCTTTACGGGCAGGAGGCCAGCTTTATTATATTCTTTTTGGCCGGGGTTGGCCTGATGCCAAGACAGGTTATGCAATCATTAATGGTAGCGTACCCGCCGATCCGGAAAGAGATGTCGCTGCCTGTCATAATGCCGGCTTTTTGTATTTCACAATAATTCTCAACAGCAAAAACGTTTGAATAGGTGATGCCCGATGCAGGATCCTGCCAGGAAGCAATCACCAGGGAAGGGTCATAGGTTCCACCCGTTACCTGGATGATGATATCCGCACAATAGTTATCAATCACTTTTCCCTGCAGACAACCAGTAAGGAAAAAGTCTTTTTTGCATTGAAAGCCGGTTATGGCGCAAACCGTGAATAATATGACAACCAGGTTAATTTTTTTCACTTTTCTTTTTCTTTTTTGACAATTATCGCGGCCTTAATGCTGCCTGCCCTGGCCAGGTCAACTATTTTTCGACCACCTTTATCGTAAGCGTTTTGGGAGGTGTCGGGTAATAAGCCATGCAGACCATACAATTCTGCACGGAAGATGTGTCAATCTTAAAATAAAATTCATCACCCGGGTTGATCGTGGAAGGAAAAGTACAGGGGCTTCCCAGTTTGAACACATTTTTATAGGCTTTGCCGGTGTTTTCGTCCTTCCAGTCAGCAACTATAAGTGAAGTATCCATATTCCCTTCGGTAACAGCAATGGTGTAATTCATGCACATGGCTTTTATCTCCAGCCTGCCTTTATACGTGGCTTGTTTTTTCCCGCAATCCCCCGCCGAAACGCAGAGAATGGATACTACAGCTAACAGGATGAATGATTTCATGTTTGTATAGTTAAAATTTCAAGTGCCTGACCGTCATTCCATCGTTCATTAATTGTTTTAACGAATCGATCCCGATTTTCAAATGGTTCTCCACATAAAGTGCCGTAATATTTTTATCACTCTCCTCTGTTTTCACACCTTCCGGGATCATGGGCTGGTCGCTGACCAGGAGTAAAGCCCCGGTGGGAATTTTATTGTAAAATCCCACCGTGAAAATCGTAGCTGTTTCCATATCAATGGCATAAGCCCTGATTTTTTGGAGGTATTCCTTAAACGGTTCATCATGCTCCCATACACGCCGGTTTGTTGTGTACACTGTTCCTGTCCAGTAATCCACGGCATAATCCCGGATAGTGGTTGAAACTGCTTTTTGCAAAGCGAAGGCAGGCAGCGCCGGAACTTCGGCAGGAAAATAATCATTGGAAGTTCCCTCTCCCCGGATAGCCGCTATCGGCAGGATCAGGTCACCAAGCTTATTGCGTTTTTTCAAACCGCCGCATTTTCCTAAAAATAATACTGCCTTGGGGTGGATCGCGGACAGGAGGTCCATGACGGTTGCTGCTGTTGGGCTGCCCATCCCGAAATTAATGATACTGATATTATTGGCGGTAGCACACTGCATGGGTTTCCCAATACCCACCACCTGCACGTTGTTCCATTCAGCAAACATGGTTACGTAATTACTGAAATTGGTCAGTAAAACATACTCCCCAAAATTTTCCAGTTGTTCACCGGTATAACGGGGCAGCCAATTCTGTACTATTTCTTCTTTTGACTTCATGCCTGCGAATTTAATCATTTACTTTTGAAGCATGGTGGTTATCAGTTTTCCCGAGCCGGGTTTTCGGTTTAAAAAGAAAGCGGGGAAGGATTTTATTTTTGATGTATTCCGGAAGAAGTGGATCCTCCTGACCCCGGAAGAATGGGTCCGCCAAAATTTTATCCAATACCTTTTGCAGGTCAAACATTACCCGGCGTCCCTGGTCGCGGTGGAAAAAGAAATAAAACTGGGGGAATTAAGAAAGCGGTTTGATATTTTAGTGTATGACAGTAATCACCAGCCATGGATGATGGTTGAATGTAAGGCAATCGAAGTAAAACTCGATGACAGCACCCTGGAGCAGGCCCTCCGGTATAACATAAGTGTACCGGTAGAATACATTGTTGTGACGAACGGTCAGCGGACATATGGCTGGCGGCGAAAAGATAATAACCTGGAAATGCTTACTGAAATTCCCGCCGGGGTATAGCAATCAGGACAGGATTATTTTCCTCCAAATGCTAACTCCGGTTCTTAAATGGGGTATTCAAAGCACCCTTAATTTTCAGCCAATTCCTTTAATTTTTCCAATGCCTTCGGCCAGGTATTCATGAAATAATCTTTAAAGTCATCCGTGATATCCATTTCTACAGTTAATGCTGTTTTTCCCCCTGCATCCCGGAGGCTATAATTTTCATGACTCCCCGCCCATTGCTTTACTTTATCACTGGTTGTATCTTCAACGCCGTCTTTTACTTCACCCAGGTGTTCGAACGACATGTACTCATTGGGTTTGTTGGCAGCCACTTTACTGACCATACCGGAGCCTTTCCCATCGAGGAACAACACCTTGCTCCCTTCCTTCCAGTTGTCTGTAACAACATGGGAGTCTTCCGCAAAAGCACTGGTCCATTTCCTGTAAGAAGCATCTTCCCAAAGTGTTTTCCATACTTTTTCCCGGGGAGCATTGATACTGGCGGAGAAATTAATCTTTTGCATATGGTTTGTTTTTATTTGTTATCAATCAGTTTTATTATTTCATTGATGATCCGTTTTAGTTGCTTTTTGTTTTTTGCTGCGGCTGATTTGTTCCTGAAATAGATGAGCCGCCTGTCTTTGTAGTCGCCTTCGAGCAGGCTGGATTTTATTTTTACCACACCCGGGTGATGAAAAACAAGCAGGATCTTGTCCTGTTTGTATGGGCCAAAAGTAAGTATATCGTCCTGGTAATAATAGCTGGGAGCATTCCACTTGATTCGTTCATTTAGTTTAGTGCTGGCATCTTTAATGATTTTCCTGACACCCTGAATTTCACTTTTCACCTGCGGGTCAAGTTTATTCAGCCAGGCAGTGACCTGTTCATCATCTGAAGGCTTTTTTGATTTAACCGGTTTGCTCTTGTTCTTAACCCATTTATCCTTAGACTTTGCCAGGTTTTCTTTCACCCTGAATTTTACAATCCTGGTTACAAGGTTTAATGGAATCGGTTTGCCGTTTGGAAATTTTATGGATCCTTTTGCTCCTTCATAGGCTGACAACTCTTTGCTGAATGCCTTAATTCCTGAAGGAGCGGGATAAAAACCGATATGATTTTGGAAAGCAGCAAAATGGACAAGATTTCCCTCAAGCGTGAATGTTGGTATGGCGTAACTGATTGTCTCTTCCGCGCCGGGGGCGGCCTTCCTGATGGTGTTCCTGAGTTTTCCCAGGACAACCTGGATGGGTTTGGGAAAACCGGCAATATACTGGTCCATGGTTCTTACCGGCTCATTCTTTGAAGTTGTTGCCATATTGATCTTTTGAAATGAAATATTTTTTTTGATTCATCAGGAAGGTCATAGTGATGCAGCTGGTTTTCATGGAGGGAACGTTTGGATCTTTAAGTTACAGCATTATCCCGGAGAGCATCCTGTTGCTGGCTGTTGTTGTTTTCATACCAGTTTGGTTAGTTGTTTTTAAATAGCAGTTTATCTGCAGAATACTTCCCGCTTCCCAGCACAAAAACCACCGGGCACAAACACAGGAACACAAAGGCGAGGTTCTTTACCTGGAAGGCATCATTGGCATGCGCCACAAAATAGGTCACGATCATGGTTATAAAAACCGGGATCACAGACAGGCGCGTTACGAGGCCGATTGTCACCAGCAGCCCGCAGAAAAATTCTGCAAAGATCACCAGGTTAAAGGAAAGAGTTGAGCCAATGCCGATAATATCACCAAACATGGGAAGTATCTGGTCGTATGATACAATCTTATTGTATCCGTAGTAAACAAATAATCCCCCGAAGATTAACCGGAGTAAAAGGGCGGCTATATCCGTATTTAATGACCCGTAGCTCAGTAACCTGTTTGTCATATGGTTTTAGTTTGTTAAAATTCAAGACGAACTATGTTTCAGGCTGTGATAAATATTCTCCAGTTGATGAATATGCCGTTGTGTGTGGTACAATACAAAATAAAGGATCTCAAATTTGGTAATATCGCCAAAGGCCGGGTGGTTGATTATTTCAGACAGCTCAGCCCGGTTGCTTAATCCCTTTATTTTAGTAAACGACTGGCCCAGCCTGGCTAGGACCGATTCTTCTGTATAGTCCCCACGGTCCGGTAAAATAAATTCCGGGGCGTTTAGTTTGGTGGTGAAGTCCAAAAAAATTTCTTTCAGTTCCGGTATCCTTTCACCCGGGTCCCTGTTAATTGACGAGCCCTTCAGCATCAGGGCTTTTGAAATAGAATTGTTTGACCTGGTGATATGATCGGCTACCTGGGCTGCCGTCCAGCTTCCTGTAAAAGGCACTTTATTGATGAGTTCATTACCAAAGGATTTTACTGCCTGTTGCACGCACAGGATAGTTTTATCAAGGGATTGCTGTAACGCTTCCTTTTTATATAAAATATCTCCGCTCATATTTTTTCGTGCTGTCAGCAAATCTAGAATCTCCGGGCAGCATTTAAAGGGTGCAAATACGGCAATCTGCGGGGTTGATTGCGACAGCGAAATCTCCTACATTTATACTATGAAAAGCATATCAATAATTGTTCCGCTGGGGCATAGCAGCTTGCCGAATATAGACGGCACTCACCAGATATTTTCTGAAGCGAATAAGTTCTGTGCCGGTATGGGGAAACCGCCGGCATTTAAGCTCCAGCTGGTGGGCCTTTCCCACGAGATCGTTCAACGCAACGGGTTATACACCATTGTACCCGATTGCCTGACGGGTGATGTAAAACAAACAGACCTGATCATTATTCCTGCTATGCACGGTGATATGCATAAAGCTATGGAGCTGAACAAGGATTTTATTCCCTGGATTATACAGCATCACCAGGCAGGAGCGGAGGTGGCCAGTTTTTGTATCGGTTCTTTCTTCCTCGCGGCCACCGGGTTGTTGAAAGGAAAAAAATGTGCTACCCACTGGATTGCTGCCAACGATTTCAGAGCTATGTTTCCCGACGTGGACCTGGTAGATGATAAGATCATGACAGAAGATGATGGACTATATACCAGCGGGGGAGCCTATTGTTTTCTCAATCTCATCGCTTACCTCATAGAAAAATATGCGGGTAGGGATATGGCTATCCTGATTGCCAAAGCATTTATGATTGATATAGACCGTAGCAGCCAATCACCTTTTATTATTTTCTCCGGGCAAAAAGCACATGATGATGAACCGATACGAAAAGCCCAGGAACTGATTGAGGCTAAGTTCCAGGATAAAATGACCGTGGATGAACTGGCCGCCCAGTTATGTATCGGACGAAGGAACCTGGAACGCCGGTTCAAAAAAGCGACTGCCAATACAGTGGTTGAATATATGCAACGGGTAAAGGTCGAAGCGGCGAAAAAGAAACTCGAAAGCGGGCGGAAAAATATCAATGAGGTTATGTATGACGTCGGCTATTCTGATACCAAGGCATTCCGCAACGTGTTTAAGAGAATTACAGGCCTGTCGCCCATTGAGTACAGGAATAAATACAATCCGGTAGCTGTCATGGTATAAATTTTTGTCATCTTTACTATTCTATCCTTATTAACTGGTTGATTACCTTCCCGATATTCCTGTTCAATGCTCCTACCGTTTTCAGGTTGCTGAGGTAACGGATAATTTCCTTTTGGCGGTAAGGCGTTAGTTTTTTAAAGGCCGCCAACAGGCGATGCTCGTTAAGTTTAGCCCGCAATGGTTCAGGAATCCGCAAAGCTTTAATAGCCTTGTCCTGTTCTATAGTGAACTTCGCCGCATCGCCAACTTTTTTACTGGTGGCTTTCAGCATGGGTCCATTCACGAAAAGCCGGTAGTTGTCATCCTTCACCGGTACCAGGGTTTGCCGGAAGAAATGATCTTCCATGGTTCCTGTCACGGGTATATAACCCCTGGCCGCCTGCATTTTCCCGGTAATGGATAAAGGCACTTTCACACAGGGATTGATTCCCACTTTATAAATTCTTGCTTTGAAGGTGAATGACATTATATATGTTTTGTTGCCGGGGGCATGCTTTCAAATTTATGCGAACCCGATGATAACCTTTGCAACATAAAAAATCCCATTTACAAAAGTAAACGGGATTGAAATAAGCAATTGGTTTATGTGGTCTAAGGGAAAATGCCAAGTTCTGCATAACTGGTCGCCACTTTATTGATCGCCACCACGTAAGCGGCAGTACGCATATCAGGAATAGCAGGGTTTGCTTTCCAGACATTCATGATCTCATGCGTGGCCGTGATCATGGTTTCTTCCAACCCACTGTATACAAGGTCTACTTCATCGGGCCCGTGCATGATAAATTCTCTTTCCGTTGGTTTCACTTTTTTACCGCTGAGTTCTTCCATTTGTCCCAGTATATGCGCATTGAGGTTTTCAGTAAATCGTTTTTCCAGCCGGCCATAGCGTACATGGCTCAGGTTTTTCAGCCACTCGAAATAAGAAACTGTAACCCCACCCGCATTCAGGTACATATCCGGTACTACCAGCACTCCTTTTTTTGCAAAAACATCATCAGCATCCGGCGTCAGCGGACCATTCGCCGCTTCACCGATAATTTTTGCTTTTACGCGGGGCGCATTTTCTCCATTGATAACATTTTCAAGCGCCGCGGGTATCAGAATATCACAATCCATTTCCAATGCCTCCGAATTTTTTTGAAAATTGGTTGCTCCCGGGAAATTTAATATAGACCCGGTATTTTTCCGGTGATTGAACACTTCATCAATGTCTAATCCTTTATCACTCCAGATAGCTCCTTCATACTCGGCGAGGCCAATTACTTTTGCTCCCGCATCCTGGAAGAATTTTGCACTGTGATAACCCACGTTACCCAGGCCCTGCACGACAACTCTTTTGCCTTCCACACCGGTAGGCATTCCGAGCTTGTCCATTACATCGGGAATATTGCAGACCTCACGCAAGCCAAAGAAAACCCCCAGTCCTGTTGCTTCACGTCGTCCGCGAACACCACCCTGTGTCACGGGTTTGCCGGTTACACAACCCGCTGCATCGATTTCTCCCGGGTGCATGGCGCTGTAGGTATCCAGTATCCAGGCCATTTCCCTTTCACCGGTTCCGTAATCCGGGGCCGGCACATCCGTACCAGGACCGATAAAATTTTTCTTGATCAGTTCAGCAGTATAGCGGCGCGTAATCTTTTCCAGCTCGTAGGGTGAATATTTTTTAGGATTGATCTTAATCCCGCCTTTACCACCTCCAAAAGGAACGTTTACGATGGCGCATTTATAGGTCATTAGGGCAGCCAGTGCCATTACTTCATCCTGGTTTACTTCTGCTGCAAAACGGATTCCGCCTTTGCAGGGTGTTTTGTGGTGGGAATGCTGCACGCGGTAAGCTTCAATTACTTCAATACTGCCGTCATCCCTTTTTACAGGAAAACGCATCCGGTACACCGCATTACAGGCTTTTATCTGTTCAAGTACACCGGCATCCCATTTCGTGTGTTTGGCAGCTTTATCGAAACTTTTTCCAACGTCGTCGAAAAAACTGTAATTACTGTCTGACATGATTTCGTTTTTTTGTTGAGCAATCGTTATTGATGAGCAGAAAGCGGAAGCGGTATCAGCCCGCTCCGGTAATCCGTTAATTTTATTTTTCTCTTTCCAGTTTACTGATCTTCCGGTCAAGCCTGATTATATAGAGAATAAGCCCCGCCAGGATAGTCAATAACACGGCCACTACCACATAAATTCTTCCATTGTCCCGCATCACATCTGCCATATCTACTTTGTCATCCTGTGCGAAAAGAAGGACAGGCATCATTAAGATAAGCAGGGTTCCTATGATCTTTTTAATACTATTCATGTGTCATCATTTTTTCTTTGACCAGGGCCAATCGTATTTTCAGCGTAGTGATCCATAATCCCAGCAGGGTCCACCCAATTATGGCCGGGTAAAAAACAACCCGCATGGTTCCGCTGATATCGTTTTTCACATCCAGCGCGGGATTATCTTCATTCCCGGGGTGCAGGCTTGGTAATATTCTTGGCAATATCCAGATCGAGGGAAATAAAATAGCATATGCGAAAATATTGTACACCGCACTGATCCGTGCTCTTTTGTCCATATCCTGGATTGAATCCCGCAAAATCAGGTAGGCGAAATAAACCAGCAGTGCGATAGCCGCCCCAATGAGTTTTGGATCCCGGGCGATGGTGCTGAAGGAATTGTAGGCAGGTTTATTGGGATCGGCCCAGGTATAAGAAGCCCAGATAGCACCTGTCGAATATCCCAACACACCAAATACGATCGCCACAACGGCAAACTGGCGGGCATAGATATCGTATTTCAGGTTAAATGTCCGCAAATAACGGATAGCATTAACCACTGAAACCGTAAAAAGGATCATCATGGCAAACCACATACAGACATGGAAATACAGGTTGCGGATCGTTTCCTGCAGCAAAGGCAGGCGGGGAACATCCCATAAAAAGCCTGCGACAAAAGTGTAAACCAGCAAGACAACGCTTGCAATCTTCCACCAGGACTTGTGCATATAGTTTTTATCGTCGGTCATCACGTGGCCGGTAAGGACTGCCGGCCTGTTGAATGTGGGGGCAAAATTAAGGGGAAAAGAATTAACTGGTAAAAGCAAAAAATAAGCGGAATTCCGGAAACGGAAAACATGCTGATGGAAAAATTGAGTAAGGAGTTTATTGGCTGTTGCTGGCCGAATGTTCGACTAATCTTTCCAGAGAAACGGAAAGAGTATGACGGCCAGTAATACAACCATTGCATCCAATGCAACCAGTAAAAGAACCGTGCTGGCCGGAATTGTAAGCAAGGGTGCAAAGGCAGCTTTGGATAGCTGCATCAGCAACAGCAACTGGGGTATGATGATGGGGAACCCCAATACAGCCATGATGGCTGCGTTTTGCTGGGCTTTGGCTGCGATGGCGGCTAAAAAAGTAAAGACCAGGCTTAAGCTCCACCCGCCCAGCAGTACCAAACCAATAAAGGACCCTGCTTTATGCATGGGATTGCCTAAAAAAAGTGTAAAAAGTAATAAGCTCAGCAAACTCATTACCAGCATCAGCAGCGAATTAAACAGGAGCTTGGCTAAAACAAAACTGGCCGGTCCGGAGATAGAATAAAAGTAGAGCATCCGTCCTTTGTTCTCCTGCAGGAAACTTTTAGCTACGGCATTAATGCATATAAAGAGTTGTATCACCCAGAACAGGCCATTCCATACATTACTTTCGGGTTCGTCGAGGGACATGTAAAGCACAAAAATGGTGGCTCCGATGTATAACAGTATTCCGTAAAAACTGTACTGCTGTCTTATTTCCAGCAGCAGGTCTTTTTTAAAGAGGGTCAGTATGTGGCGGCCAGAAGGAATGGTTTCTGTGTTTAACCGCGAAAATACTACTTACGGACAGTTTATGTCTGGGTTTAAAGTTCTAATTTGGCCAAAATAATTTTGCATGAAAACTTTTGCTTCCCTGCTTGTAGCCGCCGTCATCTTTGGTGCTGTTATAGTTATCCCTTCCTGCCAGTCAACAAAATCATCCACGGCGACAAAAATGCTCCAGTTCAATTTTGAAAAGGGCAGGGGGTATGATTATGAAATGATCATGAATATGGACCAGGAGATCAGTGGGCAGAAAATGCAGATGGATATGACAAATTATTATTCAATGGAGGTAACAGCTGAGGAGGGGGGAATAAAAACCATTACAACGACCTTTGAAAGATTTAAAATGAATATGGCCGCGGGAGGTATGAATCTTGAAGTCGATTCGGATAAACCCTTGCCAGATTTTGGACCGGGTGGCGCTGGTAAAGAAAAAGGAATGAAAGTGCTAAGCGGACTCCTAGGGGCTATTAAAGGAAGAAAATTTATTATGAAAGTAAACCAGGAGGGGAAGATCCTGGAGGTGAAAGGTTTTGAAGATATGGCCAGGTCAATGGTTGATTCGCTTGACCTGGATGAAAACAAGAAAAAGGAAATGATCCAGGGACTTAACCAGCAATTCAATGAGCAATCCATTAAGGACCAGTTTGAAAGAATCCTGTACATTTTTCCCAATAAGCAAGTGAAGATTGGCGACACCTGGCAGAAAACCACCACACCGGGCGGTGGGGTAGCTGGAGGAAAATATATTTCTAATTATACGGTCACGGAAATAGAAGGTGATATGGTGACCCTGGAGGAAAAAAGTAAAATTGAGACAAATGCTGAAGGGGTAAATATGGACGGTGACATAACCGGGACGATCGTGATAGACAGCAGGTCCGGGCTGGTCGTGAATGCTGACCAGGACATGACGCTGAAGAGCGGTAAAGAAGGAAAGTCGTTTGAAATGAAAACCAAAAGCAAGATCAAAGGGAAAGTACGCCAATAAGAAAAGCTCCGGCGGAGTTTATTACTTTTTATTATAACATTTCCTGCACCTGGGTTCGTAGGCATCTGTTGCACCCAGCATTACCTGCTCCTCATTGGGGGTTTTACGGTAGGAATAATTAGCAATATTGCCGCATTGCATACAGATAGCGTGCAGTTTGGTCACATAATCAGCCTTGGCCATGATATAAGGCATCTGGCCAAAGGGATTACCAAGGTAATCCATGTCCAGGCCCGCCACGATTACCCGGATTCCACGGAAAGCCAGTTCATCACACACGTTGGCGATCTCTGCATCAAAAAACTGGGCTTCATCAATACCGATCACATCCACATCCTGCTGGGCCATCAGCAGGATCTTCTGGGAATTGTCAATGGGGGTAGATTGAATGGCAGTGGCATCATGTGACACGATCTTAACCTCATCATACCTCACATCAATGGCTGGTTTGAATATTTCTGCCTTCAGGTTGGCAATCTTTACTCTTTTCAGGCGGCGGATCAGTTCTTCTGTCTTCCCGCTGAACATGGAGCCACAGATCACTTCTATACTTCCCCGGCGTTCACCGCTGGTATTGGGTTCAATAAACATTGTTAAGATTTAGGTATTCGGGTATTGCGTTGGCTTTATTGGCAAACTGTTTGTAATTTTAGAACACTTAGTTACGTTGGTAAGTTTTCCTGTTAACATCTCTTCTTTTTCATCAGCGATCAAAAATACCATAATGGAACGAATTGAATTCCTGGTTCACAAATTAAAAGAGCAATTTGAGCAAAATGCCGACCCGAACCTGATGCTCGGTACGGTGCAATTATTGCAATTTGAACTCACCAAACTGAAGTCAAACGAGCACCAGACCCTCGGTACTGCAAAAGTGGCGGTGATGCTTCCCAGGGTTGCAAACCAGGTGGCAGAATCCGGGTTGGAGCAATACCAGCAATATGCGCCCCAGCCCCTAGAAAAGCAGCCGGCGATAAAGGAAGTAAAAGAAACTTTACTGGTAGATGAGGGCTCCGTATCCGTGGTCCAAAAAAACGGCCAGCTGGATATGGTGTTTGACCCCATGACAGAAATACCCACACTTTCTCACCAGCCTAAAGAGCTGAATGATTCATCCCAGCAGGGCGAATCGATCAATGAGAAATTAAAACAGGGGAAAACAGAGCTGGTTGAGGTATTAAAAGAAACACCCGTAAAGGATCTTCGCAAAGCCATCGGCATTAACGACAGGTTCTTGTTTATCAATGATCTTTTCCGGGGTGATGAAAGTACTTATGAGCGAAGTATCAAAACGATCAATAGTTTCAATATCTATGCCGAGGCCGAGTACTGGATCAGCCGTGAACTGAAAGTGAAATTAGGCTGGCATAATGATCACCCTT
Organism: Chitinophagaceae bacterium; assembly: GCA_025449935.1. GTDB lineage: Bacteria > Bacteroidota > Bacteroidia > Chitinophagales > Chitinophagaceae > JJ008. The sequence continues at coordinate 42,749 of JANWIJ010000045.1, read as the reverse complement.
CAGTCCAGCATTTTGATCAGCTGGTCAAAAGACGTTTTACCTGAATGAATTGAATTATTTTTTGCGTCGCTCCCTGGTGGGAACGAACAAAATCGCCCGCCTCTTTACTCCGGGTCAGGTACTCCTGTTTATTTTCCAGCAGCACATTAATTAATTCTTTTAACATTATCCCATTCCTTTTTTCATCAACGAACGATATTCCCCCACCGGATTTTACTAACCCTACCGCTTCGGAATATTTGTGATAATAAGGTCCAAAGAGAACAGGTTTGTCGTACACGGCCGCTTCAAGAACATTATGAACCCCGTTTGTTCTCAAACCCCCGCCGATATACGTGACGAAGGCATATTGATAAAGCCGCGAGAGCATCCCGATATTATCAATGATCAGGCAGTTGCGGTTTATTTGGGCGGGGTTGCCGGAGGCAAGCCCGGAGAACAAAACAGCAGCCGGGAAAAGCTCCCGGATAGCCACCAGGCGTTTTTCATTGATTTCATGCGGTGCAATAATAAGTTTCAGCATGGGATCAGTGACAACGGTAAATGCATTTTGCAACACCTCTTCATCTTCGGGCCAGGTACTGCCTGCCACCAGGGTTTTACTTTGACCAATAAACTGTTCAATTACCGGGAGGGAACCAGGTTGTGCCGCGATTTCAGCAACCCGGTCAAACCGGGTATCACCCGACACAGTGCAGATACCTGGTAAACCGATTTCATCGATCAGGTTTTTAGAAGACTGGTTCTGTACAAACAAATGATCAAAGCGGGAGAGCATTTTACGTTGCAAGCCACCATACCATTTAAAAAAAGACATATCCTTACGGAATAAGGCCGACACAAGCAGCAGCGGTATCCCGCGGTATTTTATTTTTTTAAGGTAATAATACCAGAACTCATATTTTACAAATATGACCAACACCGGCTTAACTATTTCCAGGAAACGCCTGGCATTGTTCGCTCCATCCATGGGTAAGTAAAAGACCCAGTCGGCATCCTTATAATTTTTTTGTGCTTCATAACCCGAAGGAGAGAAAAAGGTAAGCAATACCCGGTGGCCGGGCCAGTTGATCTTTAATTGCTCAATTACGGGTCGTCCCTGTTCAAACTCACCGAGCGACGCACAATGTACCCACACAATTTTCTGATCCCGGGGAATGGCATCCTGCAGCCGTTTAAAAATATTTTTTCTGCCCTGCACCCATTTTTTTGCCTTGGCATTAAATAGCGAAGCCAGGTGGGTTCCGGTCCTGAAAAGCAGGAGGAATATATTGTAGAATATGACGGCCAAATTGCTGATTTTAAATAAACAACAAATGTAAAAGCAAACTGGTAAACTACCTGTATTTTACTATTTTTGCGGCACTTTTAATGGGAAAAGAATCAATGCGACCGATACAGATGGTGGATACGAGGACACAGTATCACAAAATAAAACCGGACGTGGATAAAGCTGTCCTGGACGTCATGGAAAGTTCAGCATTTATCAATGGTCAGCCAGTCCGGGATTTTGCCGCCAATCTTTCTGCTTACCTCGGTGTGAAGCATACGATTCCCTGTGCCAACGGATCAGATGCTTTGCAGATCGCTATGATGGCGCTTGGTTTTCAGCCTGGCGATGAAGTCATCACACCTTCTTTTACCTATATAGCCACTACCGAAGTAATCGCTTTGCTGAACCTGACACCGGTTTTTACCGATGTGGATCCCCGCACTTTTTGTATGGACCCTGTCCAGCTGGAAAAAGCCATTACCACAAAAACAAAAGCGATTGTGCCCGTTCACCTGTATGGGCAGGCTGCACCCATGGAAGACATCATGGAGATCGCCAAAAAACATAACCTCTATGTAATCGAAGACAATGCCCAGGCCATCGGGTGCGATTATATTTTTTCGGATGGAGTAAAAAAGAAAACAGGGTCGATCGGGCATATAGGGACGACCTCCTTTTATCCCTCCAAGAACCTGGGTGCTTTTGGTGACGGTGGTGCTATTTTCACGAATGATGATGAACTCGCTGTAAAAATGAAGATGATTGCGAACCATGGCCAGCGTACCCGGTATTATCATGACCTGGTGGGTTGCAACAGCCGGCTTGATACGATGCAGGCAGCGATCCTCGATATAAAGCTGAAGCACCTGGATGAATACATCACTGCCAGGAGAAAGGCGGCGGATTATTATGACCAGGCTTTTGGCGGTCAGCCGGGCATAAGAATACCTTTCAGGGCTTCTTATTGTCATCATGTATTTCATCAATACACTTTGATACTGGAAGGAGTTGACCGTGACGGGTTAAACCAGTTCCTGTCGGAAAATAAAATACCGGCCATGATTTATTATCCCGTGCCGGGTCATAAACAAAAAATGTTTGAACAATTTGGGGTGGCTTCCCAGTCACTGCCGGTCACAGACTGGTTGACGGAGCGGGTGATTTCCTTGCCGATCCACACTGAACTGGACGAAGAGCAGCTTACTTATATTACAACGAAAATTCTGGAGTATATAAATCAATAAACCTGGTGTATGAAAATCGCAGTTGTTGGAACGGGATATGTTGGATTGGTCACTGGGACCTGTTTTGCAGAAACAGGGAACAATGTTACCTGTGTTGATATAGATGCCGGTAAGGTCAGTAAGCTGCAGCGGGGTGAAATAACGATTTATGAACCGGGGCTTGAAAAATTATTTCTTCGTAACCTGAAAGAGGAACGGCTTGAATTCACCACGGACCTCGCGGAAGGCATTAAAGACGCGGCTATTATATTTCTTGCTTTACCAACTCCACCCGGTGAGAATGGATCTGCGGACCTGAAATATGTATTGGGAGTTGCTGCGGATCTTGGCCGGATCATGACGGATTACAAAGTAATCGTGGATAAGAGTACGGTGCCGGTTGGTACGGCGGATAAAGTGCAGGCCGCTATCGCACAGAATTATCACGGCGAATTTGATGTGGTAAGTAACCCTGAATTTCTGCGGGAGGGTGTCGCAGTAGATGACTTCATGAAGCCGGACCGGGTAGTGATCGGGACAGGCGCTGAAAGAGCCCGTAAAATCATGGGTGACTTATATGCACCCTTTGTCAGGCAGGGAAACCCGGTCATATACATGGACCAGCGCTCAGCGGAGCTGACAAAATATGCCGCGAATTCTTTCCTCGCGACCAAGATCTCTTTTATGAACGAAATCGCCAGGCTTTGTGAGAAGATGGGAGCTGATGTTGATATGGTACGCCGCGGTTTGGGGAGTGATGACCGGATAGGAAAACGGTTTCTATTCCCGGGTATCGGGTATGGGGGAAGCTGCTTTCCCAAAGATGTACAGGCACTGGTGCAATCATCAGCAGATGTGAATTACAATTTTGAAATCCTGAATGCGGTGATGAAAGTAAACGAGGACCAGAAGCTTCATCTTATTCCGGGCATTAAAAAATATTTTAATAACAACCTCCGCGGTAAAAGATTTGCCTTGTGGGGGCTGGCTTTCAAGCCTAACACAGACGATATACGGGAAGCACCTGCCTTGTATATGATTGATGAATTGGTAGCCGCAGGTGCAACGGTTTGTGCCTTTGATCCCGAGGCCATGGGTAATGTAAAGAACCTGGTAGGGAATAAAATTGAATATGCAGAAAGCCGGTATGCTGCATTGAATAATGCGGATGCACTGATCATTGCCACCGAATGGAACGAATTCAGGACTCCTGATTTTTCAAAAATTGCAGCGAGCCTCAAAAACAAAGCTATCTTCGACGGAAGAAATCTTTTTGATCTGAATACGATCCGGGAACTGGGATTTCACTATGAAAGTGTAGGAAGGGAAATAATAAATTAAGCAAGGATGCAGCGTAAAAAAGTATTGATAACAGGAGCGGCCGGTTTTTTGGGATCCCATCTCTGTGATCGGTTTATCAGGGAAGGCTATCATGTTATCGGTATGGACAACCTGATCACCGGTGACCTGAAAAACATTGAGCATTTGTTCAAATTGGAGCAATTTGAATTCTATCATCATGATGTCACCAGGTTTATAAATATACCGGGCCAATTAGATTATATCCTCCACTTCGCTTCCCCGGCCAGCCCCATTGATTACCTGAAAATTCCCATCCAGACGCTGAAAGTTGGCGCGATGGGGACTCATAATTGCCTGGGACTGGCGAAAGCGAAAAATGCAAGGATGCTTGTTGCAAGTACCAGTGAAGTATACGGTGATCCGCAGGTTCACCCGCAACCGGAGGAATATTGGGGCAATGTAAATCCTGTAGGACCGCGGGGAGTTTATGATGAGGCAAAAAGATATATGGAGTCTATCACCATGGCCTATCATACTTTTCATGGTGTAGATACCAGAATTGTCCGCATCTTTAATACATACGGACCGAGGATGCGGTTGAATGATGGCCGGGCATTACCGGCATTTATAGGCCAGGCACTCCGGGATGAGGACCTGACGGTATTTGGTGACGGCTCGCAAACCAGGAGCTTTTGTTACGTGGATGACCTGATTGAGGGAATCTATCGCTTGTTGCTCAGTGATTATAAGATGCCCGTAAACATTGGTAATCCCAATGAAATTTCATTAAAGGATTTCGCGGAAGAAATCTTAACGTTGACCGGGAACCGGGTAAAAATCATTTATAAACCGCTGCCGGTTGATGATCCCAAACAACGCCAGCCGGATATTACAAAAGCCAGAACCTTACTCGGCTGGGAACCGAAAGTAAAAAGAAATGAAGGGCTTAAAATAACCTATGAATACTTTAAGTCGCTTCCCCCGGAAGAATTAAATAAACAACCAAAGGAATTTATTAGTCAGAAATAAAACCATCCACTGAAAATGTATCAACAATTAATCGATCGTAAAGCAAAACTGGCCGTAATAGGATTAGGTTACGTAGGGCTGCCCATTGCATTGGAGTTTGCCCGGAAAATACCTGTCATCGGGTTTGATATTCATGCCAAACGGATAGACATGATGAAGCAGGGCATCGATCCCAGTAATGAACTGGAAAAAGAAGCCTTTGAAGGTTGTGATATAACTTTTACTGATTCGCTGGATGTTTTACGGGAGGCCAAATTTTTTATAGTGGCTGTTCCTACACCGGTAGACGATCATAATGTGCCCGATCTGATCCCTGTATTAAAAGCATCCGAAACTATCGGGAAAGTGATCAAGAAAGGGGATTATGTCGTTTTTGAATCAACCGTTTACCCCGGCTGTACGGAGGAAGACTGTTTGCCCGTTATTGAAAAACTCTCAGGACTGAGCAATGTTACCGATTTTAAACTCGGGTATTCTCCAGAACGGATCAACCCGGGAGATAAGCAGCATACGCTGGCCACTATTATAAAAGTTGTATCAGGTTGTGATGCAGAATCGCTGGAAGAAATCGCAAAAGTATATGAACTTGTTGTGACAGCCGGTGTGCACCGTGCATCCTGTATTAAGGTGGCAGAAGCGGCAAAGATCATCGAGAACACCCAGCGGGACCTGAACATTGCCCTGATGAATGAACTCTCGGTTATTTTTGATAAGATGAATATCAATACTTATGAAGTGCTGGAAGCTGCCGGAACAAAATGGAATTTCCTGAAATTTCAACCCGGACTGGTAGGCGGGCATTGTATTGGGGTGGATCCGTATTACCTGACTTATAAAGCAAAGGAACTCGGTTATCATTCGGAAGTGATCCTCGCCGGGCGAAGCATCAATGACAACATGGGAAAATATGTGGCCAAGAAGGTCATCCAGCATATCATAAAAAACAGCGGCGATGTAAAATCATCAAAAGTGCTCGTCAAAGGCGCCACGTTCAAGGAGAATGTAAGTGATATCCGGAATTCAAAAGTTAGTGATGTGGTGAAAGCATTGAAAGAATATTATGTAAACGTTGATGTGGAAGATCCATATGCTAATTCCGACGACCTGAAACATGAATATGGATTTGGTCTTGAAAAAAATATTGCCCGCGACTATGATGCGGTGATCATTACAGTACCACACCGGGAGTACATGAACCTGGATGATAATTATTATGCCGGCATTACCAAACAGCATGGCCTCGTCGCCGACCTGAAGGGAATTTACCGTAACAAAATTAGTAACCGAACATACTGGAGTTTATAATATGCCATTTGAACCTACTGATATAGCGGGATTGCTTATTTATGATCCCAGCGTATTTGAAGACAGCCGGGGTTATTTTTTCGAATCTTATAACGAAAAAATTTTTCAGCAACAGGGGATTAATATGCGGTGGGTGCAGGACAACCAGTCCTCCTCCACCTATGGGGTGATCCGCGGTCTTCATTACCAGTTGCCACCCTTTGCCCAGACAAAACTGGTCAGGGTATTACGGGGCAAAATACTTGATGTAGTGGTTGATATCCGCCAGGAATCACCCACCTACGGGAAAGTTTATTCAGCCGTATTGTCTGCCAAGAATAAAAAACAGTTATTTATTCCCCATGGCTTTGCCCATGGTTTTTCCGTGCTGAGTAAAAAAGCAGAAGTTTTGTACAAATGCGATAATTTTTACAGCAAGGAGAGCGAAGCGGGGATCCTGTATAACGACCCGGCATTGAATATTGACTGGCGCATACCGGCGGGAGAAGAAATTGTGTCGGAAAAGGATTTGATCCTGCCCGTACTGGAAAACTGCAGCAACAGCTTTATGTACCCGTAAACGCATTTGCATGAATAAAGTAGCGGTGACAGGTTCTAACGGGCAATTAGGAAAAGAACTGCAACAGCTGGCTGTCCGGTTTCCCCAATTCGAATTTATCTTTTTATCAAGAGAGAATTTATCCATCGACCGGTTTGAACAGGTGAGGGATTTTTTCTCCTCCTCCCGGCCGCAATGGCTGATTAACTGTGCGGCTTATACTGCCGTTGACAAAGCTGAATCTGAAAAGGAGCTTGCATTCCGTATTAATGCTGAAGCGCCGGGAGTAATGGCGGCCGTTTGCAAGGAATACGCGACAAAGTTTATTCATATTTCCACGGATTATGTTTTTGATGGAACCGGAACTGTTCCCTATAAAGAAGATGCCTTCACCAATCCCCAGGGCGTATACGGGGCCTCCAAGCTGGAAGGAGAGAAGCTGGTTTTGCGGGAGGATCCTGGCGCTGTTATTCTCCGCACTTCCTGGGTGTATTCTGAATTCGGAAAGAATTTTGTGAAAACGATGATGAAGCTGATGAGCGAAAGGGAGGAGATCAATGTGGTGAGTGACCAGTTCGGATCACCCACTTATGCGGCTGACCTTGCCCAAGCCATTATGCAGATCATATCATCCGGCAAATGGGTACCCGGCATTTACCATTACAGCAACGAAGGCATGATCAGCTGGTATGATTTCGCGCTCGCCATAAAAGAATTGACCGGGAGTGCCTGCCAGGTGCACCCGATTACTACATCACAATATCCCACTCCTGCCAAAAGACCGGCTTATTCCGTACTGGATAAAACAAAAATCCAGGAAGCGTTTGACATTCGCCTTGCCGGCTGGCGTGAAAGCCTGAGGACCTGCATATCTCACCTGCAATAAGAAACCTCCGGGGTTTCCCTGGCCGCAACAGGCTGGGAAGGGAAGAATATCAATATTTAAAAAGATTGGGGAGATGGTATGGGAATAGTTAAGAGGCTTGTTACCTTCATCCTGCTTTTACTTATAACTTAAATTCGTCGGGATATGGTTAGAAAATCAGCAGTTGGTTTGGTTTTAATGCTAATGATGACAACCCTGCTTACAGCGCAGGCTGATCATTTAATTGGTAATATTCCCGGCAGAAAAACAATAAGCCTGAATGGCTCATGGCGGTATATCATCGATTCTTATGAAACAGGGTTTTACAATTACCGCTATAAAGAACGCCGGCAGACTGACCCGGAAGCCTACTGGAATACTGATATACCCAGGAACAGCAGTGAAAGAAAGGAGCATGGGTATACGAATTCCCGTACGCTGCAGGTACCCGGCGATTGGAATTCACAGGATAAAAAGTTGCTTTATTACGAGGGGACAATCTGGTATAAAAAATCTTTTGATTATAAAATGCCCCCATCCCCCGGCCCGGTATTCCTGTATTTCGGTGCCGTCAATTACAGGGCGGATGTATACCTGAATGGAGTAAAACTCGGCATGCATAAAGGAGGATTTACCGCCTTTAATTTTGAAATACCTGATACGCTCCTGAAACGGACCGGTAATTTCCTGGTTGTGAAAGTGGACAACAGGAGACACGCTAACGAAATTCCCACACTCAATACTGACTGGTGGAACTATGGAGGAATAACAAGGGATGTGATGCTTGTTGAATTGCCGCGTTCATACATCATTGACTATTCTGTACACCTTAAAAGAATAGCCGGCAATGACAGCATCGGGGGCTGGGTCCGGCTTTCAGGGGCTAATCCCGGGGAAAAAATAATCGTGGAAATTCCGGAATTGAAAATAAAGCAGTCGTATAATGTTGAGAACGCGCAAGTGGGTATTGCCTTTGTTGCGCGAAACCTTCAATACTGGTCACCACTGACTCCTAAAAGATATCGGGTGATCATCAGCTCCGGCCTTGACCGGGTAGAAGAAAGTATCGGGTTTCGCAGTATCGAAGCCAGCGGCCGGCAAGTATTGCTGAACGGGCAACCGCTTTTTATGCGTGGAATCAGTATCCATGAAGAAATACCAGGAGGCATGCGCCGTGCTCACAGCAAAGCTGATGCGTTGCAGTTGCTCGGTTGGGCAAAAGAACTGGGTTGTAATATGGTGCGCCTGGCTCATTACCCGCATAACGAAATGATGACCCGGATGGCTGATTCACTGGGTATATTGGTTTGGTCGGAAATACCGGTGTACTGGACCATTAATTTTAGCCAGGCAGAGGTCCTTGACAAAGCCAAAACACAATTGCGGGAAATGATCACCCGTGACAGGAACCGTTCGAGTGTGATTATCTGGTCGGTTGGGAATGAAACACCGGTAAGTGAAATACGTACAGAATTTATGCGGTCGTTGCTGGAGCAAGCACGGGAATTGGATGATACCAGGTTAGTATCGGCAGCGCTGGAAGTGCACTATGACCGGGAAAATAATATAAATCTCATCGACGATCCGCTGGGCAAATACGTGGACCTCGTGTCTTTTAATGAATACCTTGGCTGGTATGTGGGAACACCCGCCAGTTGCAGAACGGCGAACTGGAAAACAATATATGATAAGCCGCTTTTTATCAGTGAGACCGGTGCCGAAGCGTTAAGCGGGTATCATGGCGGCGAAGCAGTGATGTGGACTGAGGAATACCAGGCATGGTATTACCGTGAACAATTAGCCATGCTGGATCGGATGCCTTCGAATTTTGTAGGTATATCACCCTGGTTACTGGTTGATTTTCGTTCTCCCCGGCGGAATAACCCGGAATTCCAGGATGGCTGGAATAATAAAGGGTTGTTTGATCATTCCGGTAAAAAGAAAAAAGCCTTTTACCTGCTAAGGGCCTATTATAACAAGAAAGCGTCTCTAAAAAATTAAACATCATACAAATTCGATTGATGTTTGTATGATGCTAAGAAATCCAATATTCTTTGTTCTGAATTGAAAATGCGATCATCTTTTCGTACAGGCATCGCGGGGTGATAGCCAGCGCGTCCGCGACTGCGCTGTTCCCCTGTTCCTGTTCAAGCTGAAGAACAATCTGCGCTTTTTGCCAGATTAATTCTTGTCTTACTTTCATTAATATTTTTCCTAAATTATTTTCACCTGCATTTTCACAGACTCCCCAGAAAGTATCGTTCCAGTTGTTCTCTTCAACAAGCTCTGCATCACTGGTGCCCAATAGGGCCCTGGTCAGTAGCGGTTCCTTTCCTCCGAATTTGATCACCTGCAATTGTTCCATTATCAGCAGCTTCCCGTCAACGGTCCAGTCTGGATCAGGCTTAATATGGTTCGTTTCGAGGTAGTCCTTTGCCGCGGCAGGCGTAGGGCAGTCTTTTATCAATTCCTTTATCTGCAGGTTTGCCACCTTTGCTGCCTGGTAGGCATGTTCAGTAGTCGGGTAAACCAGGTTTTTATACTCCAGGTAACAAGGCCAGAAGTTAGATAGAAAACGATGTTCTCCGCGAAATCCATTAATTATTCTCAAGGTAATAGTTTTATAATCCACCAAAATTGCACTGGTAACTAATTTACAACTTATCTGTTGGGATGCCTGGCAATTCTTGTTCAGGTTCCACTGCGGGATCGGAATGGATGATCCCTTTTGAGGCCGGACCTATATACTGCAAACGAAAATTCAATCTCCGGTTGATTTTTAACCAATTGAAAAATCAGCCAGTATACTGACCCTTGTCAGCTTTTTATTAATCGCACGGTTCTATTTTAGTCGTATGAGGAAGATGCTGATGCTCAATGAAAATCATTCATTCTTCTCACATTAAACTTAAAAACATAATGGCAATAACGGGTACATGCCTGACTGGCATTTAAGACGTAATTATGAAAACGACTTTAGAAAAGGAGTTAAAGAAGAATTTGAAGAATGAATCTATACGCACAGAGACCCTGTTGCGGGATACATCCAATCACTATATACGGCTTATCGGCGATTCTGATCGTAAGGCCAGGATAATGATCGTTGTCAATTCGATTCTGTTAACCGGAGGGCTTACCGCTATAACAAGTGTAATTCACCATCAACCGCTGGTGTGGATAAGCGCTGCAATCCTGATTTGTGCGAACCTGATGGCATTGTTTTTTACAATTATGTCCGTCAAGCCGGACTTGCAGAGCCGTATCAGTAAAGAAACAGAGAATAATATGCTGCATTATAATAAATGCAAGGAGTTCAACCTTGCCGAGTACGAAAAACACATGTTAACCACGATGCACGATAACGATAAGAAGGTCAATGCTGTAATTAAGGAACTTTATTTTTTTGGAAATCTTTTGAATATGAAGTATAAACTAATGAAAGTAGCTTATCATTTTTTCATATGGGGTGTACTGGTTTCCATCACATCTTACCTCGTTATTCTATTTTTTACGCAAAGCTCATTATTTAAATAGAGACCAGCTAAGATGAGTCAGGTGCTGCTTTAGATTTGCGAAGGAGAATATTATTTGATCTGCATAGGAACTGGTCCGGATACAAGGAGTCCCGGAATGTGATTATCCGAAACTGATAATTTAAATTTTCCTGAATGGTCTTATTGCCGGGAAAAGAACCCCTGGAATGAACCAAAACTTCCGCGATCCCGTCGGGCGTTGATTCTTCCTGTTTGGATGCAGTTTAGATAATGGATCCAGTCTGTTTCAATAAAAAAAAGGAAGCAATAGGTGAAATCCTGGTTGCTTCCTTTGTTGACCTATATGGATTCGAACCATAAATGACTGAACCAAAATCAGTTGTGTTACCATTACACCATAGGTCAATCCGGTTCCAATTTTTCAATTGGGATTGCAAAAATAAGGGATGGGTGGTTTGGCGCCAAAAGATTTTGACAGATTAGCTATTAACCACTAGCTGCAAGCTGTTAGCCCTGTAACGGACCTTTATAGGAAGCAAGCTAATGGCTAACCGCCAGATGCTCCTTCTCTTCCCGCTGTTTTAATTCCCTGATCTTATCCAGTGCCCCGGCCACTACATCACACATAATAGTATATAAAGCACCCTGCCTCGGATGGGCATAAATATATTCCAGCGCTTCATTTTCATTTGCGATAATCGTGGTCGGGATACCCGGGTTTACACTGTCAATGCCTTCTTTCAGCAGGCCGATGATTTCTTCCGCCGTCCTGCCCCGGAGGTTTTTGTCACAACGGATAATAATTTCGTCAAAATATTTTGCTGATATCTCTCCCAGTTCACGGATGTCTTCATCCCTGCGGTCACCGGTACCGCTGATCACGCCGATCTTTTCGGGGTACTCCAGCTTGCTGATAAAATCACAAAGCAGTTTCAGTCCATGTGGATTATGGGCAAAATCAGCCAGCATGGTGAATTGCCTGAAATGGAAAAAATTCAGGCGGCCGGGGGTTAAGTTTTCACTCGGTATAAATGTCTGCAACCCCGAACGAATGTCTTCGATGCTGATATCCCTGAAGAGGTAAGCCGCAAGCACGGCCGGCAGGCAGTTGTTGATATTGTGTATGGCTTTTCCCTCATAGGTCAATGGGATATCCCTGGCCGGCAGCACGCGGATCTTCCAGCTTCCTTTCATGATCGTGACATACCCGTTTTCAAAAACACAGGCCAGCCCGTTTGTGGCACAATGCTCTTTTATTCTTGGATTGTTTTCATCCATGCTGAATAAGCCAATATTGCACCGCAGGTCACGTTTCATTTTATAAACAAGATCGTCATCAGCGTTGAGCACTGCATAGCCATGCGGAAATACAGTTTCCGGTAACACCGCTTTTACCTTGGCCATCTGTTCCACATTATTAATGCCTCCCAGGCCAATGTGGTCCGCTGCTACATTGGTTACAACAGCCACTTCGCAATTCTGGAATGCCAGCCCGGATTTTAATATGCCGCCGCGGGCACATTCAAGCACAGCAAAATCAACCGTAGGATCTTTCAATACAAACGCGGAAGAAATCGGCCCCGTGCAATCGCCTTTCATCATCAGTTGATTTTGTATGTAAACTCCGTCTGATGTGGTATAGCCTACTTTTTTATTAGCACTCTTGGCAATATGCGCGGTTAATCTCGTGGTGGTGGTTTTACCATTTGTTCCGGTAATGGCGATGATGGGAATTCTTCCGGCACTTCCTTTGGGGAAAAGCATATCGACCACGGGTTCGGCTACATTTCTTGCCAATCCTTCCGCGGGTTCTATGTGCATCCGAAAGCCGGGAGCGGCATTTACTTCAAGGATAGCGCCGCCATTTTCTGCAACGGGTGTTCTTAAATCGGTGGCCATTATATCAATCCCGCATATATCCAGGCCAATAATCCTGGCGATGCGTTCAAACATAAAAATATTGGCGGGGTGCACCTCATCGGTTACATCGGCACTGGTGCCGCCGGTAGAGAGATTGGCCGTTGGTTTTAACAGCACCCGTTCGCCTTTCGACGGAACTGTTTCCAGTGTATAACCGGCATCATCCAGCATTTTTTGGGTGAACTGGTCCACCGTGATCTGTGTCAGTACTTTTTCATGGCCAAACCCGCGACGCGGATCCTTGTTGGTTTCATCCATCAGCCATTGAATCGTGTGTTCTCCGTCTCCGACGACTGAAGCCGGGGTGCGCAATGCGGCACAGATAAATTTATTATTGATCACCAGGCAACGAAAATCATAACCTGTAATGAAACGTTCAACGATCACGCTGCGGCTGTAGGTTTGTGCGGCTTCAAAAGCCTTCATCGCCTGTTCAATATTCTTAATATTCGTGGTGTTGCCTTTTCCATGATTGCCGTCAATGGGTTTTATCACCAGCGGATACCCAAATTTTTCGATGGCTTCCAGTAAACCTTCCTCTGTCCTGACCGCTGTTCCTTTTGGTACAGGAATCTCCGCGGCATCCAGTAACATTTTTGTTTCTTCTTTATTGCCCGCAATATCTACTGCAATGTTAGAAGTAGTTGAAGCAATCGTCGCCCGTATTCTTTTCTGGTTTACACCGTAACCTAATTGCACGAGGCTTTGTTTGTTCAACCGGATATATGGAATTCCTCTTTTGGCGGCCTCATCCACAATACATCCGGTAGATGGACCAAGCCTTGTATCTTCCCTGATCTCCCTCATCAGCTGAATATCCGTGGCCAGGTCATATTCAGTTCCATCGATCAATGCCTGGGCGATCCTGACTGATGCGTTGGCGGCATACACCCCGGCATCTTCTTCAATATAACTGAAGACAACATAATACACACCTTCTTTTCCTCCCTCCGGGGTTCTTGTTCTTCCAAAACCCGTATCCATGGAGGCCAGTGTCTGGATCTCCAGGGCGATATGCTCTATCACATGACCCATCCAGGTGCCTTCTTCCACGCGTTTGAAAAATCCACCCCGGACTTCTTCACTGCACCGGTGGTCGATCATGGTCGGAAACATTTTCTCAAGCCTTTCACGGAATCCCGGAATTGTATTGGTAGGTCGCTGCTCCAGTTCCTCCAGGTCCAGTTTCATCTGTATCAGTTTGGTACGGCGAACACTCCAGTAATTTGGACCCTTCATCACTTTAATTTCCAATATTTTCATACACGATTTTGTTTGACCCGCCTGAACCCAGGCAGGGATGGAAGTTAGTTTTTTTTGATCAAGTGGCAAATACTTGATGGCTAAGTAATACTTTATGGTTTGTAGTTTATAGTTTATAGTTGGTGGGTATTGTTGGGCATTGTCGGGCTTGATCCGGACAAGTAATTTACAATTGACCAATTGCCGGCAGGGCGGCAGGTTCATTAGTCACTCCCGTAAATACTGTACATTTAGAAAAATCTTTTTATGGCTATTAACAACCGCCGCCGTTTTTTGCAGAGAGCAGGCATGTTTTCTGCCACCGCTTTCCTGGGTGCATTGTCCCAGCCGGCCTGGAGCAGGAATCTTGAAAAGGCCCTGCAGGATGCCGCCGGAATTGCCCCGGCCGACCTTGCCAGCGAAGAAGATTTCTGGTATTATATCCAGCAATCCTTTACTGTTTCTCCGGGTATCATCAACCTGAATAATGGCGGTGTTTCCCCGGCGCCGAAAACAGTGCAGGATGCCATGAAACGGTACTATGACCTGTGCAACGAAGCCCCGAGTTATTATATGTGGAGAGAACTGGACAAGGGCCGCGAACCCTTAAGAAAGAACCTGGCTACACTGGCGGGATGTTCGCCCGAAGAAATTGCCATTAACCGGAATTCATCAGAAGGACTTGAGACGATCATCTTCGGCCTTCAATTGAAAGCAGGCGATGAAGTGGTGGCAGCCAAACAGGATTATCCCAATATGATCAACGCTTATAAACAACGGGAAGCGCGGGATGGAATAAAAGTGGAATGGATCAATCTTGAATTGCCCAGCGAGGACGAAAATTATTTAGTCAGCCAGTATGTAAAGGCATTTACCTCGAAAACGAAAGTGGTGCACATCACGCATGTGATCAACTGGAACGGCCAAATTCTTCCTGTAAAAAAAATTGCAGCTGAAGCACACAAAAGAGGCATTGAAGTAGTGGTGGACGGGGCGCATAGCTTTGCTCATTTTAATTTTAAGATCCCGGATCTTGACGGTGATTATTTTGCTGCCAGCCTGCACAAATGGCTGTATGCCCCCATCGGGAGCGGAATGCTGTATGTAAAAAAGGATAAGATCAAAAACCTTTATCCCTTATTTGCCACCAGTGAGAATCCCTTGAAGGACGATATTCGAAAATTTGAAAGCCTGGGTACCCGGCCTTTCTTTATAGAGCAGGCCATCGGGAAGGCGATTGAGTTTCATGATATGATCGGCAGTGAACGAAAAGAAAAAAGACTGCATTACCTGAAGAACTACTGGATGGAGCGTATCAGAGATGTTCCGAAAGTGAAATTCAATACCTCGCTGCACCCAAAGTGGGGCTGTGCCATCGGCAACGTGGGCATTGAAGGAAGGAAACCCGGTGAGCTGGATTCATTCCTGCTGGATAAATATAAAGTGCATACGGTGAGTATTACCTGGGAAAATATTGTGGGTGTGAGAGTAACTCCCAATGTTTATACAACTACCAAAAATCTCGATGTGCTGGTAGATGGGATAACCGCGTTTGCGAAAAGCTGAGAAAATATTTTCCGAATTCGGAAGCAAAGACTGCGAGGCTGACCCCATCGCTTTAGAAAAGCAGTTTAAATTACAGTTCAACACAGCCCTTCATGTTAGCCACACAAACTAACCGCAAAATTAATTTGCTCCAGGCTACCGCTATCAACATGATTGACATGGTGGGTATCGGACCCTTTGTAGTGATGCCGCTCGTAGCCGGTTATTTCCACAGTGGATTATTTATCTGGGCCTGGATTTTTGGTGCCTTTACCGCATTCGTGGACGGGATGGTATGGAGTGAGTTGGGCGCCCGGTACCCCCTGGCCGGGGGTACTTATAACTTTCACCGCATTGCCTACGGCGAAAAGGGTGGGAGGCTGATGAGTTTTTTATTTGTTTGGCAGACCAGTATACAGGGCCCATTAGTGATCGCTTCGGCATCTATTGGATTTGCACAGTATCTCACTTATATGGTTGACTTAAGTTTCTGGCAGCAAAAAATGATATCGGGTGGGCTCGTGCTTTTTGTGTTGATGCTGTTATACCGGAAAATTGAAACGATTGGTAAGATATCCGTCGTACTGGGTTCTATCGTCATCCTGACAATTCTCTGGATCATTATTAGTGGTTTGTCGAACCAGCAGCATTCCATTCCCCTGTTACCGGCAAACGGGGAATCATTTTTTTCTTTTGCTTTCTGGGCGGCGGTGGCCAATGGTTCATTAAAAACAGTTTACAGTTACCTGGGATATTACAATGTCTGTCACCTGGGAGGGGAAATAAAGCGGCCCGAAGTCAATATCCCCAGGAGCATTTTCATTTCCATTTTTGGTATTGCTGTTCTCTACCTGCTGATGAACATCAGCGTCATGAGCGTGATACCCTGGCAGGAAGCCGGGAAAATGGATAAATACCTCGTCAGTAATTTTATGGAACAGTTATACGGGCACAAGGCCGGTATTATAGTTACGGTTTTAATTCTCTGCGTGGCGATGTCTTCCCTGTTTGCAGTTGTGCTCGGGTATTCGAGGGTTCCATATGCTGCCGCGGCAGACGGAAATTTTTTTAAGATATTTTCCCGGCTCCATCCCACAAAAAACTTTCCGCATATATCACTCCTGGTACTTTGCGGACTTGGATTTATATTCAGTTTGTTATTCAGGTTATCAGAAGTGATCACCGCCATTTTAGCACTGCGGATCGTAGTCCAGTTTATGGCACAGGCTGTAGGAGTTGTCCTGCTTCGAAAAAGAAATGGGACAAAGGAACTTCCTTTCAAAATGCGGTTATACCCCTTCCCCGTTATTATTTCCATTATAATCTGGTTATTCCTTTTTTATCATACGGGTTGGTTTGCCATATGGGGTATTATCCTGGCCCTGGTGGGAACAGCCGTTTATTTTCTCACTAGAAGAAATACTAATTCTTTTGCCCCGGTTGAATAAGGAAGCCGCTATTACTGCCGGCTATAGTGGAAGGCACTTCCCCGTTCCATTTTTGAATTTTGATATACTCAATATATAAAGGAGTCAGTGAAAGTTGTTCCTTTTTGATCGCTTCGGCACGACCGGCGGCCTCGATAACCGATTTGGCCGAATCTCCCCGGGCCTGTGCTATTTTTCGCTCCGCGTCGGCTACAGCAACCTGCCGCTGGTTTTCTGCTACCTGCACTTCCTGTATGGCCCTTGTCTTGGCTACGATGGATTCGGAAATTTCTTTGGGTGGAACGATATTGGTCCGCAACTGTGACACGTTGAACCATTGCGATACTCTCTTGTTACATTCTTTAATGATGGCAGACTCAAATTCTTCACGGTGATTAAAGATTGAGTCAACGGTGTAACGGTTGGCCACATCATTCACGGAACCGACAATGGCGTTTTTTAACCAGCCCTGCTCCATTTCTTTTACACCCACCCGTAAATTCTGGAACATGTCTGCGACATTTCCCGCGTTAATGGAATAGTTAAAAGAAGGCTTGATGGTAGCCCTGAAACCACCCCGCGTTACTATATCTGCTTCTTCGTAATCGATATGCTGCTGGTGGATGGGGAATTCATAAATACGGGAAATCCAGGAATTATAAAAAACCCAGCCGGTTACATATTCGGTGCGGCCGACGCCCCGGTTATCACCAACATTGCTCACTTTGATGCCCACATGACCCGCATCAATTCTTTCCACGTTAATTGGATTGATGAGGGCAACGATAAAAGCTATGCCTACCGCCGTGATCAGCCGGCCTATACTTTTTGGTTTTACACGTCCCGTGTTGCTGTCCCGGTAAGCTTCTTTCCTGAAAATACCGAGGAAAAGGCCTGTAACTATTAATACGAGCAGGAAAGTAATTAAGCCGATCATTTTGTTTTGGTTTTAAGAAAGTAAATATATGAAAGCGCATGTTTCAGGAATAAAAACAATAAGAACAGGAGAAGGACAATAAATCCCAGGAAAGCGAGCCAGCTGCCGCTAATATCATAGTTCAGCAGGAACGTAACAAAGAGAAAGTTTGCAGCAGCATGCAGTACGATCGCCGCAGTTCTCAGCAGCAGGGCATTCATCCGGTGTCGTTTAATAATTGAAGTTAATTCAAAGCATCCAACCGGGTACCTGCAATAAAAAAAATGGATATTTTCCACATATCCACATACTGCCATCGGCCGGGCCGGCGTTAACTTATTTTTCTGTTACATTTGTTTGTAATCAAACCCGAATGAATGAGCCATCCTAAGGGAAAACTGATAGCCATCGGAGGAGCAGAAGATAAAGGAACAAATTTGGAAACCGGGGAGATCCACCGCAATAATCTCAATTTCTTTGAGCTCGGCATTCTGCGCCGGGTAGTGGAAGAGGCCGGCGGGCCTTCTGTCAGGATCGAAGTCATCACCACCGCCTCCATGATCCCGTATGAAGTTGGAGAAAATTACCTGAATGCTTTTGGCAAGATCGGCTGTACCAATGTGGGAGTCATGCATATCCGCACCCGGCAGGATGCCATGAATGAAGAGTATATTGAACGTATCCGTCATTGCGATTGTGTAATGTTCAGTGGCGGCAACCAGTTGCGGCTGAGTGCAACCGATGGGGGCACGGAGTTCCTGTCTATCCTTAAGAGAAGATACCAGGAAGATGAGGTAGTCATTGCAGGCACCAGCGCCGGTGCCATGGCCATGAGCAATACCATGATCTATGAAGGCAACGCTACCCGGGCGCATTTAAAAGGCGAAGTAAAAATCACCACCGGCCTGGGTTTTATTAATACGGTCATCATTGACTCACATTTTGAAAAAAGGGGTCGTTTCGGGAGGCTCTCCCAGGCCGTCGCCACAAATCCTTCCTGTATAGGTATAGGCCTGGGAGAGGATACAGGGATGCTGATTACGGAGGGCAACAAAATGGAAGCCATCGGGAGTGGGCTCGTGATCATCATTGATGGGCATGATATTCTTCATTCCAATATAGCGGATATCCCCGACGGGAACCCGGTCAGCCTGGAGAATCTCAAGGTACATTTCTGCGAAAAAGGAAACGGTTACCTGATCCGGGAAAGAAAATTCCTGCCGGAAGCCAGTGAAGGAGCTGTAATCAGGAAACAGGTAGATGTGGAGTAAACAGCCTGTAAAGTTCATTAACAAACGCAACCTCCTCATAGCAAACAGGCATCTGTGAAAGCTGGTGCTTTTGTTTAAATTGCCATCCTAATTTCTTACTATGAAAAAGATCGTCTCATTCGCTTTGGTGCTTATCCTGGGTTGTGCCTTTACCGTACAAAAAAAGACCAAAATCATTTTCTTTGGCGATTCCATCACTGAACTCGGTGTTCGGCCAGGGGGTTATGTAACCCGGGTAGACAGCATGTGTAAACTGGAAGGAAAGGGAAGCCAGTATGATTTTTTGGGATCCGGCATCAGTGCAAATAAAGTATATGACCTGTATTTGCGCCTGGAAGAGGATGTGCTGGCTAAAAACCCGGACGTGGTTGTGATTTATGTGGGTGTGAATGATGTATGGCATAAGACATTGCTGGGCACAGGAACTGACCCCGATAAATTTGAAAAATTCTACCAGGCCATATTGAAGAAACTAAAGGACCGGAATATAAAAGCCATTTTATGTACACCGGCCGTGGTGGGAGAAAAAACGGACTTCAGCAACCCGCTGGATGGCGACCTGAACCGGTACAGCAATATCATACGTGGTATTGCCAAAAAAAATGATCTCCCGCTGGTGGATCTCCGACGGCAATTCCTGGATTATTATAAAACCAACAACCCGGAGAACGAGGAAAAGAATATCCTGACCTATGATAAAGTGCACCTGAATGCAAAAGGCAACCAGCTGGTGGCTGACCTGATGTGGAAAGCAGTAAAGGGGTTAAATTAATTGTTTTAATAAGCCGGACAATTCCCTGTACTCATCCATAGGCATTACATGACTCCCTTTTGATATGGTGTAATCCGCCCTGACCAGGGAATACGGCAGCAACCGGTCGGTTGTTCCGTGGATATGAATAAGATTTCCGGGTATTTCATTATTTCTCCAATGAAGGACGGAATGAATGGCCCATTTGGTGAATGGAATATCCGCATCACGGATGATC
This sequence comes from Chitinophagaceae bacterium, assembly GCA_025449935.1. GTDB lineage: Bacteria > Bacteroidota > Bacteroidia > Chitinophagales > Chitinophagaceae > JJ008. The sequence continues at coordinate 22,410 of JANWIJ010000045.1, read as the reverse complement.
TGGCGGAGTAGCTCTTTCTGTTTTTTGCCTTTTGCTCCCAGGACCCACATAGATGAAAGCATTAATCTTCTCAAAATCCCGTCGGGTAACATTTTGTAAACCGGGAGGTATTTACCCGCTTTCAGTTTTTTTGGAAACTCCGCGCTTGTTTTATTGCTGGAAATGATTATTCCTTTGATATGGTTGTCAGATTTGGTCATTTCTGTTACCAGCATTCCCCCAAATGAAATACCCACAATCACAGGATTGGGTTCCGGTATTTCTTTCCGGAGTCTTAACGCATAGCTTTGTAATGATTCGTTTTTCAGCGGCGGGATCCAGTTAATATAAACAGGTTCACAAAAAGAGAGATCCAGGAAGGAGAATACCCTTTTATCAGCACCAAGACCACTGATAAAATATACTTTGGGCATAAAGCTTGTATTATTTTTGGGCGGAATCAGCAGGTCTTTACGAGGTAATAATTCTTCTTTCCCTTCTGGATCAATAAATATTTATCATGCAGGAGCATGGCGTTATTGACCTGTGTATCGATACCATCAACCTTTTTGCGGTTGATGCTGACCCCGCCTCCCTGCACGGTTTTTCTGGCTTCACCTTTACTGGGAAAAATAGTTGTTTCCGCCAGGAAGGAAACAATATCGATCCCTGCAGCTATTTTTTCTTTCGGGAAATCGATCTTAATCACACCTTCCATACCCTCCAGGTCTTCCATACTCAGGCTTTCTGCCGGGGCGGCCTGGTCAGCAAATAATTTTTCGGTGGTGGTGATTGCTTCTGCCAGCGCAGTTTCCCCATGTACAAATTTCGTCACTGCTGAAGCCAGTCTTTTTTGCAACGTCCTTTTGCCGGCATCCTTTTTATGTTCAGAAAGAATGGAATTTATTTCTGCCTGGTCAAGGAACGTAAAGATCCTGATCCATTTTTCACCATCTTCATCACTGGCATTGAGCCAGAACTGGTAAAACTGGTATGGAGATGTCCTGGCAGGATCGAGCCATATATTCCCCTTTTCTGTTTTTCCAAATTTGCCCCCATCTGCTTTGGTGATTAAGGGGCAGGTAAAGGCAAAGGCTTCGCCACCTGTTTTGCGCCGGATCAATTCTGTACCGGTCACAATATTTCCCCACTGGTCACTTCCACCCATTTGCAGTTTGCAGTTTTTGTGCTGGTGCAACCAGTAAAAATCGTATCCCTGGACCAGCTGGTAGGTAAATTCCGTAAAACTCATTCCGGTTTCCCCTTCCAGTCTTTTCTTCACGCTGTCCTTGGCCATCATGTAGTTTACGGTGATATGTTTACCGACATCACGGATAAAATCAAGAAACCTGAAATCTTTGAACCAGTCATAATTATTGACCATTTCCGCAGCATTCGGCCTGGTTTGATCGAAATCCAAATACTGCATCAATTGTTTTTTTACCCCTTCCTGGTTATGTTTCAAAACTTCTTCGCTTAATAAATTTCTTTCTTCACTCTTTCCGCTTGGGTCGCCCACCATTCCGGTAGCACCACCTACCAGCGCAAAGGGCTTATGTCCTGCTTTCTGCAGGTGAACCAATAATAAAATAGGTACCAGGCTACCGATATGCAGGCTGTCGGCTGTTGGGTCAAAACCGATATAGGCCGAAGTCATTTCCTTGTTCAATTGCTCCTCCGTTCCGGGCATGATCTCCTGCACCAGTCCCCGCCACCTTAATTCTTCAATCAGATTCATAGCTAAGTCAATGATTTGCACAAAAGTAAGGGAGAAAAAGATTGCAGTTCATCAGGTGCAATATATTTCTAATCTGTTCGTTTTCAATAACTAGTCTTTTTGCCAGCTAAACTTATGATTTTACAGGCCTAAAGACTAATTTTACACCACCCCTGTACGTATGAAAGCATGTCTTAACCCATCGCTTATTTGAAAATTCAATTAATGAAAACGAACCGCTTATACCTGACCCTGCTGATAACTTTTTTTTCACTTACCTCATCCGCTCAATTCCGAAAATATTCCAATGAATTCTTAAATATTGGTGCCGGTGCCAGGGGACTGGCGATGGGCAGCGCACAGGTTGCTTCTGTTAAAGATGGTACCGCCGGGTACTGGAACCCTGCAGGACTGGTTAATGTAAAAGACTACCCGCAGATTAACCTGATGCACGCCGAGTATTTTGCAGGCATTGGCAAATATGATTATGCCAGCGTCGTTTTTCCAACGGCGGGAAATAAAAGAACAATCGGCATAACAGGGTTGCGGTTTGCTGTAGACGATATCATGAATACCCTTTTTCTCGTGGAGCCGGATGGTTCTATTAACTACAACAATATCCAGGCTTTTTCATCCGCAGATTATGCTTTTATCTTTTCTTTCGCGCAAAAAATGAAGCAAACCGAAAGAAAGAATGTTCAGTTCGGGGTGAACGCAAAAGTCATACACCGGAGTGTCGGCAAATTTGCTAAAGCCTGGGGGTTTGGATTAGATGCAGGTCTGCAGATTCATACGAACAAATGGAAATTTGGTATTGCAGGCCGGGATATTACCAGCACATTTAATGCATGGTCTTTCACGTTTACAGAAAGAGAAAAAGAAGTTTTATACCTCACCAATAACGAGATCCCGGTAAAATCAACGGAACTAACTGCCCCGCGGCTTGTGCTGGGAATTGCCCGTGATTTTAAACTCGGAAAAAAATCAAGCCTGCTGGCTGAAGCCAACCTGGATGTGACTTTTGACGGCCAGCGCAATACGCTGATCAGCGCAGACCCCGTGAGTGCTGATCCAAAACTGGGTCTTGAATTAAATATCAGTAATATTTTTTACCTGCGGGGAGGAATTAATAACTTTCAGAGAGCCTTGTCCGACGGGGATACGGTAAACCAGAAAAAAGTATGGATATACCAACCCAGTGCCGGCGCCGGGTTTGCTATTGGGAACGTGACGATCGATTATGCTTTTACCAATCTTGCCAACCAGTCCAATCCTTTGTTCACCCATATTTTTTCTTTAAAGCTGAATATGGCGAACAATAAAAAATAAACCAGACCAAATCTACCGTACCCGAATAAAAACTGTGATTCAATGAAAAAATTTTTACTCCCGTTCCTCATCCTTGTCAGCTTCTGCGCAAACTCGCAGAACTACAATAATGAATGGATCAATTACGGCAATACTTATTATAAGTTCAGGATTGGCGCTACGGGTTTATACCGGATCAGCCAGCCCACCCTGGTTTCTATGGGGATCGGGTCTACCCCGGCGGAGCATTTTCAGTTATGGAGGAACGGCCAACAGGTCCCCGTTTATACCACGGTGCAGACAGGTGCGATGGGAGCGGGTGATTATATTGAATTCTGGGGCGAGATGAATGATGGTAAACCCGATAATATTTTATACCGGAATCCCGATTTCCAGTTAAACGATAAATGGAGTTTAGAGACCGATTCAGCATCCTTTTTTCTTACGGTCAATACAACCGGTACTAACTTACGCCTTACACCCACCACTAATACACTCCCTTCTGGCTTGCCACCTGAACCCTATTTTATGCATACCGAAGGAGTATATTACCGGGAAAGGCTTAACCCGGGGTATGCAGCCGTGGTAGGGGAATATGTTTTTTCATCCGCCTATGACCAGGGTGAAGGTTTTACATCGGTGGAATTAAACCCCGCTGTTACCAAAGCGATAACTTTTTCAAACCTGAATGTATACAGCGGTGGAGGAGCCCCTGCTCCCATTTTAAAAATCAATGCATCCGGGAACTCCCTGGATCCCCGTGTGTTTACAACAAAGGTTAATGGCACTCTCGTGTCAACCCAGACCATGGACTTTTTTGATTATGTAAAAGCCCAGATTCCATTAACAATTGCGCAGATAAGCGCCGGAAACGCATATACAGAGATTACAAACACGGGAGGTGGCAGAATGGTGGTGGCCCAGGTAGAGCTGAATTATCCGAGGGCTTTTAATTTTGGTGGCGCCATCCAATTCAATTTTGAGTTGCCGGCCAATGCAGCTGGCAACTATCTTGAAATCAGTGGATTTGTACATAATTCTGTGCCCCCGGTGTTATATGACTTTACCAATGGTAAAAGATATGTGGGTGATATCAGCACACCCTCACTCGTGAAAGTAGCGCTGGAGCCATCAGCGGTTACAAGAAAATTATTACTGGTGGGTCAAAACCCATCATACCCGGTGATGGCGGTTACTTCACTGCAGCAAAGGAATTTTGTTAATTATGGTCTTGCAGCTAACCAGGGAAACTATCTTATTATCTCGCATCCTGCATTAATGACGGGTGCCGGCGGCTCAAACCCCGTAGAAAATTATAAGACTTACCGGAGTTCAGCAACGGGAGGAAGTCATATTGCCAGGGTTTATATGGTCGACGAATTGATTGACCAGTTTGGATTTGGTATCAAAAAGAGCCCGCTTGCACTTCGGAATTTTATCCGCTGGGCGCGGAATACATATGGTTCACCGGTGAAGAATGTGTTATTGCTTGGGAAAGGATTAAACTATACACAATACAGGACATACGAAGGTAATCCTGACGTGGAGAAGCTTTCTTTTATTCCTACGTTTGGCCACCCGGCTTCAGATAATATGCTGGCTGTTGACCCGTCCATTGACCTGATACCTAAAGTATCTGTCGGCAGGGTATCGGCTATTAACGGGGACGAAATAACCACTTATCTCAATAAGGTAATAGAATACGAACAGCAGCAGGCTTTTTCCTCGCCGCTGATCAGTGACAAAGCCTGGATGAAGAATGCGGTAAACGTTATCGGGGCCAGTGACGCGGCACTCGGTGCCATTCTTACGACCGACATGAACCGGTACAAGTCTATTATTTCAGATACTTTTTACGGGGCAAATGTTCACTCATTCAGTAAAGTTACCGCAGCGCCTGTGGAGCAGGCCAGCAGCAATAAATTGTACCAGTTATTCCAGGAAGGAATTGGGATGATGACCTACTTTGGTCACTCTTCTGCCAGTACACTCGAGTTTAACCTGGATAATCCTGACCAGTATAATAACCCCGGTAAATACCCGGTGACGATTGTCATGGGATGTAATGCGGGTAATTTTTATAATTTTAATACACTCCGGTTTGTTACCAAAGAAACCCTGTCGGAAAAATTTGTACTGGCCAATCAGCGGGGTTCCATCGCATTTATCGCCAGCTCACACTTTGGAATTGTACACTACCTCGATATCTTAAATACAAGAACGATGACCGCCGCGGCGGTTTCCCAGTATGGAAAAACACTGGGTGAGATACTGAGGGAATCTTTTACACAGGTTTACAACCTGACCGGTCCCGGGGATTACTATGCAAGGTTCCATTGCGAGCAAACCACCCTGCACGGTGACCCGGCACTGAAACTGGACGGTTCCACGGCAAAACCCGATTATGCGGTCGAAGAACAATTGATAAAAATAAATCCTTCCTTTATTTCCGTGGCCGAAACGCATTTCAATGTGAATGCTAAATTTCTAAACCTTGGCAAAGCCATCAATAAGGATATTGTAATCGAAGTAAAAAGAACTTATCCTGACCTGACCACCGAAGTCATACGGAGGGATACCATACGGGGTATCCGCTATAGTGATTCCCTTTCATTTAATGTCCCTATCGTGGCAACCAGGGACAAAGGCCTGAATAAAATATCTATTTGTGTGGATGCCGATAACACCGTGGATGAATTGTACGAGACAAACAATTGTATCTCGAAAGACGTGGTCATTTTTGAAGATGAAGCAAGACCGGTCTACCCGTATAATTATTCAATCGTCAGCAGACAGGATATCAAACTGGTTGCTTCTACTGCCAATCCCTTCAGCGGAATAAAGCAGTATACCATGGAGATCGATACGACCGAGTTATTTAATTCTTCGGCGAAAGTGACCCAGTCTATAACCTCCCCGGGCGGTGTGCTGGAATTTAATCCAGGGGTAGCCTTTACGGACAGTACAGTTTATTACTGGAGAGTTGCTCCCGTACCCAACAGCGGACAGCCGGTATGGAATAAATCATCATTTGTTTACCTGAATCCTGCTGGTCCCAATACCAGCGAGCCAGGGTTTAACCAATCGCATTTTTACCAGCAAACTAAATCTGGATATGAAAGATTAAAACTTGATACAGCCACCCGCAGCCTGAAGTATGGTACGGTGAATAATAATCTTTTTCTCCGTATGGGTACCTGGATCACCAGTGGTATTACACAGGAAGCGGGGCTTTCTGTGTCTGTCAACGGTATTACTTCCATTCGTATCATGTGCTGGTTTTCTTCCATAGTATTTAATGTATTTGATCCGGTATCTTTCCGCGCCTGGCAAAATCAAACTGTTGTTGCTCACAATTACCCGGCTTCATTGGGCCAGGGATTGTATGGCAGTACAGATAATAACTGTTTTGGCAGCACCAAGCGGTACAATTTTGAATACAGGTACACGGATACGGCCAGCCGCCATAAGATGATGAACCTGATGCAGAATGTAATCCCGGATGGACATTACGTGGTAGTGCGGAACTTCACACTCCACCCGTCTTATGGATTCCCGGATGCATGGGCTGCTGACTGGGCTGCTGATGAGCAATACTGGGGCCAGGGCCAGTCGCTTTACCACTATTTAAAGAATGCAGGATTTGCCGGCATAGATTCATTTTACCGGCACAGGCCCTGGGGATTTGTCTATAAAAAGAACGATCCAACCTTTACACCAAAATGGCTGGTGGGTGAAGGAATGTATGATAACCCGACACTATCTGTCGATTGTCCCACTACCGATACCTTAGGATTTGTTACCTCTCCTGTTTTTGGTCCGTCGAAAGGCTGGAAACAGGTGAAATGGAGAGGAAACAGCGAAACAACCCCGGGAGATATTACCACGGTTGATGTAATTGGTATCAGGGGCGATGGCACCGAAACAACCTTGTTTAACGGGCTTACCACCGCGCAACAGAATTTCGATATTTCTTCTGTTGATGCAGGTACCTATCCTTATGTGCGGTTAAAATTGAGAACACAGGATTCCATTCATTATACGCCTTACCAGCTCCGCTATTGGCGGGTAACTTATGTTCCTGTACCTGAAGGAGCGATCGCACCCAATGTTTACCTGAAAGCGAAGGATACACTGGACGTAGGTGAGCCGCTCGAGTTTAAGGTTGCGTTTAAAAATGTAAGTGAAGTGCCCTTCGACAGCCTGAAAGTGAAATTTGTAATTACCGACAAGAATAATGTACCACATATTGTGCCGGTACCAAGACGCCGTCCATTGCTTGTCAACGACACGTTGCAATTAGGTACGTTGGTCAATACTGGTAGTATACCGGGTGCGAATACGATGTACCTGGAAGCAAACCCGGATAATGACCAGCTGGAGCAATATCATTTTAACAACTTTGCTTTCCGTAATCTTTATGTGAAACCCGATAGCCTGGATCCCTTGCTTGATGTAACTTTTGACGGTGTCCATATCCTGAACAGGGATATTATTTCCTCCAGGCCCGATATTCTTATTAAGCTGAAGGATGAAGCAAAATGGATGATCCTGGATGATACCTCATTATTGACATTGCAGGTACGTTATCCCGACGGAACGCTGCACCGGTATTATTTCAACAATGATACCCTGCAATTTAATCCTGCCGGACAGGCACCTAATCCCGATAATACGGCTACCATTAACTTCAAACCCTACTTCCCGCAGGATGGGGAATATGAAATGATTGTTACCGGGAAGGATAAGAGCAATAATGCCGCGGGTAACATTGAGTACCGGGTGATATTTGAAGTCATCAATAAACCGATGATCTCGAATATGCTTAATTACCCCAATCCTTTTACAACCTCAACCGCGTTTGTATTTACCATAACGGGCAGTGAAGTGCCCCAGAATATAAAAATTGAGATCATGACCATCACGGGAAAGATCGTCCGGGAAATTACCAAAGATGAATTAGGCTCGCTTCACATTGGCCGGAACATAACCGAGTTTAAATGGGATGGTACGGACCAGTATGGCCAGAAACTGGCAAATGGTATTTACCTGTATCGCGTGGTTACCAATCTCAACGGTAAGTCGCTGGATAAATACAAGGCGCAGGGTGATAACACAGATAAATATTTCAATAAGGGCTACGGTAAGATGTACCTGATGCGTTAAAAATATTCCTCTTTGCGAAAAGTCCTGCTTTGGCAGGACTTTTTTTTGCGCATTACATAAACGATTTTTGCAATTATGCAAAGTCTGAAGCAGTGGATCAAGCGGCATTTCCCGGGAATCCTTTACCGCAGGCAGAAATCAGCTGCATCCAGGGAGGCCATACAGGCCTGGGTGGAGCAGTTTGATAAGTTGCCTGTTCCCGAACTGTCAGCTGTTTCATACAATGTATTTACGTATCACGGGGAAGATGGCATAATTCTTTACCTGCTTGGCCGGCTGAAAAGGGTTCCTCGTTATTTTGTAGATATAGGAGCCGGCGATTGTATAAAAAGCAACTGTGCGAACCTCGCTGTTCACTTCGGGTGGGAGGGTTTATTTATAGATAAAAGCGCTTCGGGGCTGGCGCTTGGTAAAAATTTTTATAAACATAAAATAAACCATGGGGTTAATTTAAAAATGCGTTCACAGGAAGTTACCCCCGGCAATATCAATCAACTATTGACCAGGGAATCAGTACCAAAGGATATCGGGCTGCTTTCTGTGGATATTGATGGTAATGATTACTGGATCTGGAAAGCCATCGGCGTCATTCAACCCCGGATCATAATTATTGAAGCAAAAGTTGAGTTTGGTTCCAGGAATGCCATTGTGCCATATGGTGAGCATAACCATCATTCAGTTGATAAAATGTATAATGGCGCGTCGGTGGAAGCATTCCGGCGGTTGGGAAAGGAGAAAGGGTATAAACTCGTTGGGGCGAATAAATATGGATACAATCTTTTTTTTGTCAGGGAGGAAGAAACCGTACCGGAAGCAGCAACACCCGGCATTTTAGATCACCCCGAAACAAAAGATTCGTTTTACCCGGAATCATTTTTTGCATCCCATACATTTGTATAGATATAAAATAACCATGGATGGCAAAGATTGGCATTAACATAGCAACAGGAAGTTTACAGCAACAGGAAATGATCGTTGGTATTGACCTCGGAACCACCAATAGCCTGGTAGCGATCATTCACCCTGAATCCAAAAAGCCTGTTGTATTAAAGGAACACGACGGGGCAGCGCTGGTTCCTTCTATTGTACATTTTGGGGAAGGGGGTTTGATTTCCGTGGGTGATGAGGCCAGGAAATTTCTTGTTAAGGAACCACACAATACCATTTTTTCTGTCAAACGTCTGATGGGGAAATCGTATAGTGATGTAAAAGACCATGCTTCCTTTTTCACCTATAAAGTGATCGATGACAATACGGAAAGTCTCGTGAAGATCCAGGCGGGTAATGCATTTTACTCACCGGTTGAACTTTCTTCTTTTATCCTGAAAGAATTAAAAAACAGGGCGGAGCATATTTTAAAAACTCCAGTCACCAAAGCCGTGGTGACCGTGCCAGCTTATTTTAATGATGCGCAACGACAGGCTACCAGGGATGCGGGCAAACTGGCGGGCCTGGATATATTACGGATCGTAAATGAACCAACCGCTGCCAGCCTGGCCTATGGATTGGGAATGAATAAAGAAGAAGTAAAGACTGTTGCCGTGTATGATCTTGGTGGTGGCACTTTTGACATTTCCATTCTCCGGATTGCCGGGGGGATTTTCGAGGTGCTATCAACCAATGGAGATACTTATCTCGGCGGGGATGATTTTGACAGGGCCATTGTACAGCATTGGTTTTCCCAGGCCGGGTTGAATGAAGAAGAAATAAACAGCAATAAAAGCCTTACCCAGGAGTTCCGGTTAAAAGCCGAGGAAGCAAAAAAGGATCTTACCACATTTGATTTATATAATGGGAATATAGACGGTTACGAATTGAGGCTGGCGAAAAGTGAATTTGAAAAACTCATACAGCCTTATCTGGAAAAGACAATTCAATGTTGCAAAAATGCTGTCAGGGATGCGGGAATATCTGTCCGGGAGGTAGATGAAGTAATCATGGTAGGAGGGTCTACCCGGGTGCCTGTTGTTAAGGAAACGGTCAGCAATTATTTCGACAGGGATGTGCATGATTCGCTGAATCCCGACGAAGTGGTTGCTTTAGGTGCAGCGGTACAGGCAGATATACTGGCCGGGAACAACAAGGACTTTTTATTGCTGGATATTACTCCCTTGTCTTTAGGTATTGAAACCATGGGAGGTTTAATGGACGTGTTGATTCCGAGAAATTCCAAGATACCCTCGAGGGCAGCAAGGCAGTATACAACACAAAAAGACGGCCAGGGCAGTATGCGCATTACCGTTTTCCAGGGAGAACGGGACCTGGTAAAGGATAACCGGAAATTGTCAGAGTTTAACTTAACCGGTATCCCCGGCATGCCGGCTGGGTTGCCTAAAGTTGAAATTACATTCCTGGTAAACGCGGATGGTATTTTGGTGGTCACGGCCAAAGAACTTCGCAGTGGTATCCAGCAAAGCATTGAAGTAAAACCCCAGTACGGGCTTACAGATGAAGAGGTGGAGAAAATGCTCATGGATTCCATTACGCATGCGAAAGATGATATGCGGGTAAGGGCATTGGTTGAAGCACAAACGGAGGCTGCACAGATTCTTGATACAACGAGGCAATTTGTAGCTAAGAACAAATCCTTCCTGGAAAAGGAAGAGATACTGAGAACGGAGGCGGCTATGCAGGAATTGACCGTGTTGATGCAAAAAGGTAATAAGGATGAGATTCACCATGCTATTGAACAGCTGAATGAAATTTCAAGACCTTATGCAGAAAGGTTGATGGATAAAGCGATCAGTACGGCTATGAAGGGAAAGAATATTATGGAGTAAAGATGATATAAGTATTGTTTTCGAATAATTTATTGACCGTTAAGCCCTGGTAAATCTTCAAAGGTTCACTTTTTTTGTTGACCACTAGCCATACCCGGCGTTTTCCCCATTCAGCCGGTTTGATTCCGGTTAAAAGAAAATCACTCATTTGCCCGTTTCTCTCTTGTCTTTTTGGGGTGTTATATGGATGTGATACCCAGGCATTGGCAGGTGTATAAACATTTGCCAGGTAATTGATGAGGGGTGCGTTACCTGTAAGGAGGTCCGATGATAACGCATTTGTTTTTAGAAACCGGAGGGTTTGCCGGGTATCCCCCGATATATGTCCTTCCCATTCAACGGTCTCTTTTTTCCTGAGCAGGTTGAGGGTCCATAAAATATTGTCAGAAAGAAAGATAATAATAAAGCCTGCCAGGAGCCACTTCCGGATCTTATTCTGCTGCAGGTATTCGATTAGCCAGCTGAGCCCGGGTAAGGACAGTAAAAACAAGCCTGCCCAAATATAACCACGGGTAAAATGGATGGGTTGCATGGGTTTTATAAACCATTCATGTTTGGAAAGCAAAAAGGCAATTATAGCCCAGCAAAGGAATAATCGCTGATGGGGAAAGGAAAGGAACCTGCTTAATGGTTTGTATTTACAGGCCGCCAGTATTGATAAGGCCCCGACCAGGCAATAAGCCGGGATTGCTACAAGAAGGCTATAGGTCCAGCCGGCACTGTATTGAGCGAATAGCTCGCGGTGTTCCGGGAAATTATTCAGCCAGACCAGGTAATACCAGCTGTGAAAAACCATGATCGCGGTAATTGCACCCAGGTACCAGTACGGAATATCTTTATTTTTCAGCAGCAGTTTTTCTATCAGCAGCCACCCCAGCACGGTCAGTAAATATTCAATACCCGTAAAAGGATGTGAGATCGAAAGGAAAAAAGCGGCCAAAACAGAGGCTTTCCATCTTTTTTTTAACAGCAGGTAAATATTAAGAAGGAATAAAAAATGATAATAGGCCTCCAGCGGAATAAACAGGTTTCTTCCCCAGTTCAATCCCCACCAGCCATTAGCCGGATCAGCAAGGAATATCCCGTCCAGCCAGGAAGAATAAGAGGAACCCGTTAATACAGAAGATCCGATCAGCCCTGCTATGGCAGTCAGCCCACCTCCCCAGGTGAACAGGGTGGACACCAAAGAAGCACTACGGGATTGTACCAGGAGGTGGCGGATTATTTTTATCCCGGCATAAACACAGGCAATCGCCATCAAAAGACCAAACACGGAGAAAAAAAGTCCGGGATCGGCTCCGGTTTTCATGGCAGCGGCAAAAAGAAAATTGACGGGCTGGAAATAAATTTTGGGTGATGCGGGATCACCATCAAAGGGATTGGAATAAAATAAGGAGAAATTTTCACTGTCCAGGTACTGGTGGGCATAGGACATGTACAAAACATTTTCATCAACGGTAAAGCCGGTTGGGTTGAGTTCCGGGGCATGGTAAAAATAATGATGTAATAAAAAAAAGATGACGGGTAGGGTGAGCAGGAGAGAAAGCAGTATGGGTTTAATCCGTGGCATTTATCGGTTAACGTTTGGCTTACGGGTTAAAGATATTGCAGTAAACAGGATAAGCAGGACGATGGTAGCCCCGGGTAACCAGATAACGTTTAGTGTATTCGAAGGAATAAAGCGGAAAATGACCCTGTGTTTCCCGGGGGTAAGTGGAATTCCCATAAAGCTGGTATTCGTTTTGTAAATTTTTTGCCGGATCCCGTCAACGGATGCCTGCCAATGATGATGAAAATTCTGGGTCAGCACAATAAAGGTTCCCGGGTTGGTATGGGTTTCAATTTCAAAATGATTGGCAGACAACTTTTTGATAACAGCCCTGTTATTTGTATCGCAGTCACCCGGTGACGTAAATAAAGTATCTGCAAAGGCATAGTTGCAGTTGTTCAAATCAGCCCGGGCAGTATCTTTTATGTTTACCACCCTGCCTGCGGTGTAAGCTACCGGCAGCCCGCCCACATAATTATATAAAAAATTATTGCTAAGAAAGTGCTCCTGTTGTTCCAGGAAAGAAGGGGAGTTGGTGGTTTTGCTGATACCGATCTTTTTATTATAAAAATAGGAGAGGGCCAGTTTGTCAAAATTATCATAGGCGTCAAGGCTGTTTTCAGCCACGGGGTATTGCAGCCCAGCAACCGGGAACCCTTCGGGGTATTGGTGAATTAATCCATTAATTACCCCTGGTGAAGTTTTACTGACAAAGGTTACCGGGAACAAGAGCTGGGCCATAACAAACATATTGGTGACCCACAACAGGGAAATAAGCTGTGGCGGGCGGTATGTTTTCTTTAACCAAAGCAGGAAAAGGCTTAGAAAAAATAATTGAATCAGGCCGTTCAAGGTCACCACATCATGTAAGGAAAGTGATTCCATGACTTTTTTCAGGGCCACCCGGATGCCCGTTGATCTAAAACTGGTGAATTGTTCCATGATGGAAGACTGGGTAAAGGCCATAACTGTTACCAGCAGCAGAGCCGCCGTTATCAGCCAGGTCAGGGCTCGTAATTTTTTTAATTCCGGCAGGCTCAACTCATTATTTAGAACCTTTTTTAACCCGGGTGCCAGAAGTAATAAAAGCGGGAGAATGACAAAAAGCCGCATCTGCGAAGGATGCCTGAATGTGTCCATCAGCGGGAAAAACCGGTAACAGATCTTTCGCACGGGGGTACTGTCTCCAAGACTGAACAAAAATGCAAATACTGACATTAAAATCAATAGACTGGTTGTTCTGCCCTTTTTTGGCGGAATAGCTGCCAGGACAGGGAATACGAATAATCCTACATAAAGATTCCTGCAGGTAACATCGGTTGTGGAAATTATATCGTTGGTACTTATAGCGGAGGGGAATAAAAATGACAGGAGATGTTGCCACTCAAACGAGTTCCGGACTACGTCACTGTATCCCGCGCCGGTGCCCCGTTGATAGTAGGGGAGAAGGTCGATATAGGATACGATGGCGGGCATTGAAAGGCCGGCAAATATCAGCAGGATGATGACGTGCTGCCCAAAAAGTGCTTTCCATTTTTTGTTACTGCTCCCGGTCCTGTAGTTATCAAATAAACGGATCATAAATAACATAAAAACCAGGTAGCAGGTTAGAATAAAAAAAGAAGGATAGCCTGCTGTAAAAAGAAAATACAAAGCGATGGCGGTTTTAATACCATTAGCATAACGGGCTGACTCAAGGGATCGTAAATAGTATAAAATAACAAATGGAATAAAAGCAGCTGATGCGAGCCAGTTAATCAATTGCCCGCTAAGCATAAACCCGCTGAGCATATAACTTACTCCAACCAGCAGCGCTGCCTGGGAATGGTTGACAAAACGACCCGACAGTTTATACATCCCCACACCCGCCAGGAAGATATAGAGCAGGTTTTCGTAATGAAACAGCGTAAGGTCATAACGGCCAAATAAGGAGAATAGCCAAACGACCGGGTTCCAGGCGCCACTTTGCATATCGCCGTAAACAGGATAACCCAGGTAAATATAGGGCGACCAGAATGGCCATTCACCGTTTCTTATCGCCTCGCTGATATTATACCGGTAGGGTAAAAAGTAATGAATAGCATCATTCTTTACGCTGAATATTCCGAAGGTTAATGGCCAGTACGCAAGCAAGCAGATAAGCAACAATAAAAGGTAATTCTTATAGTGAGTTTTATTTACAGGGAAAGATTGGAGTAACCTCATGAAGTTGCCGGCTGTTTGCCAGTTCCAAAATAGAGAAAATTTCCGCAACACACGAATTCAAAACTTGCTTATTTACCCAGGATGATAAACATCTGCGATGTTTTGGAAAAAGAGCTTCGCAGGAAATCAAAAATGGCGAACAGGGCACTGAGTGGCGCAAACAGCCAGTGAAAAATGATGGGTGTTTGTGCAGAGACATGAACCAGTTTCTTTCTGTGCAGTAAAGCAATAATGCTGAAAGCCCAGAAAGGCGCACCCTGTGTGTATTTCAGTTTTTGAATGGTCAATGAAGTTGACTGGACCAGCAACCTGAAACTTTTCTCTGAAAAAATAATCCAGTGCCTCGGGCAATGGAGACCGCCCCAGTAGGTCTTTTTAAATAGCCGCGCATCCAGGCTGTTATTATTCGGTGTTTTTATAACGATGATACCACCGGGCTGTAAGAGCGACCCGGCTTTATTTAAAACGGCCAGAGGATCAGACACATGTTCAACGAGGTTCAGCAGCAGGATAAGGTGAAAACGCTTTTCAGTTTGGAAAGATTCGATTGTTCCTTCAAAATACGCATGGTTGTTTTCTTCAGCGATACTCCTAGCATTTTCATCGATATCAACCACCTGGGTAAATTGAATGCGTTTATCGGTTTGCTTCAATGAGTCAAGCATCCAGCCGGTCCCACCACCCACATCCAGTATGTTAATCCCGGGGCCCTGTATCTGTTGCAGAATTCTCCTGAAGAAACGACGGTCCATCCATTCCTTTAGGCGGACGACCATGTTCTTTGGTTTGTTTACAAAGGAATAATAATTGGAAGGGTAAATTGTTTTTAACCGGTCAGCAGGAACCGGGTATATAAATATTGTTTGGCAACCGGGGCATTCGTAATAAGTGAAGTTTTCTGTCACGCTGAAATATTCGTAGTCCCGGGCGATACTCCATACACGTACATTTTGCTGATGACAAACCGGGCAATATAAAGGAAGGGAACTCAAGGAGCTTTCAATAATTTCTTTAAAACGGAAATATAAGTCGTTTTGGAAGCCCTGATCACCGCAGCGGTCTTTTCACTTTTTGAAAGAAATAGTTCAATGTCTGCCAGGCGGGTATATGAGACCTGCGGATCCCAGTGGTGGATCATATGACGCGTAAATCCTGCCGAACCAAAACTGCTGCTGAATATCGAATGAACAAAAAGACGGCTCACTTTTCCATGCTGTTCTTTATAAAAATCGGTTGTCCGCCGGGCCAGTTCATCGCGGTGTTCCAATATCTGGCGTATGGAAGCAAAAAAGGGAAAAAAGACAGAAAATCCCAGTAACCACGAAATGGCAAATGGCCAGGCACCGGCAAAAAAAGCAGTCAAAAGAATAATAGCATGAAAAAGAAAACCTCCGGCAAGCATAACACGGCTCTGCCTTAGCTGCTCTTTTGTTAGCAGGGTACTCTTTCCTTTTTTCATCACCGTCCGGAGCAGATGAATGCCTGTCAGGGTTTCCAGGATAAATAGCCTGGTCAGGGCATTAAAGTAAGATACTTCAGCATCCGATGGCGTTCCCAGGTGAAGATGGTGCTGCCAGTGTATTTTCCTGTAAGCTTTCATGGAAAGCCCAAAGGGCAGGCAAAGAAAAATATTGGCTAACCGGTCATTCGTCTTTTTATCGGGATGAATATTGAAATGACCGGCCTC
Source organism: Chitinophagaceae bacterium (assembly GCA_025449935.1). Taxonomy (GTDB): domain Bacteria; phylum Bacteroidota; class Bacteroidia; order Chitinophagales; family Chitinophagaceae; genus JJ008. The sequence continues at coordinate 6,019 of JANWIJ010000045.1, read as the reverse complement.
ATGTATGAATAAAGCGATATAAGCGGCGCAATAACCAATCAGCAGGGCGCCGCCCGGAATGATGACCCACCAGAATTTCTGAAAATGCAAACTCAGGTAAATCAATAATCCGCTTACAAGCAACAGGAAAAAATAACCTTTGCTTATATCAAAAAAAACAGTAGAATAACGTGGGGATAACTGGTTCCTGAAAACAGTGTATGAAACCCCGTCTTCTCCGGCTACTTCATCAAAAGATATTCCCTCCAGGTTATTCTGCATATTCCAGCAAAGCTATGCAAAGCAAAAAAAGAACTGAGTTAATTGGCCGGTTTTCTCCAGACAGCAATGATGCTTTTACCAAAACGGTGAAAAAAGATTTTGTCCGTGACCTTTGAGACCGGGACCAGCCAGTTGTCCCAAAATGATACCTGGCCGGCAGCTGGATATTTTTGCCTGAGCAGGACTTTGTTCATGATCGCCGCAAAGTATCCCATGGAATCATAGTATTTAATGTGAACCATTTTCAATTCGGGTGGGGTGATGTTTCCCAGCATTCGTTTATTATATCTCCTGTAATGCCCGATTGCTTTGTCAAACGGGCTGTATAAATGCGGGAAGGCCGGTGACAGAACGATCAGGTGACCGCCCGCCTGTAACAGCGTTGCTGCTTTTTTCATTTCTGCGGAATCATTTTTAATGTGCTCCAGCACATCAATATAAATGATCGTATCAAACGTCCCGGTAATGGTTTCAATCGTTCCGGTTTGCAACCGGCAATTCACCGGCAGTTTTTTTTGTTGTATTTTTTTTTCAAGCAGGCTGCTCATTTCCGGATCTGGCTCCACCAAAAGCCAGCTGCCAGCCGAGCCGTCATTAACCACCAGCGTGGTAGATCCGATGCCTGCACCTGTTTCCAGCACATTGCCCTTAATAAAAGGCCTTATTTCGGCTGAAAAATATTTTTTCCAATTTTTAGCATGCTGGAAAAGAACTAATTCATTTCCCTGGTATGTAAAGGAATCTGTCATTACTGGATAGTTTCTACCCGGCCGGTGTAATCTTTATAGTGATGAGCAGGAATAAATTTGCGTTGTGATTGAGATGACAGGTAAAGAAATATAGTAAAGAGCGAGAGCAAAAAACTTTGCAGCAAAACAATCAGCATCGCCGATACAACGGTGGAAGTCCATCCGGGAATAGCAAGATCCGTGAATGCCCTGACGCCTACCAGTGTCAGGATAGCCAATAAAGAAAAAACGATCAGGACAAGCGAAAAAAGCAAGAGCCGGCTGGCTATCACTTCAATAAATACAGCAATGGCACCAAGACCATGTAAAAACAGGTTGGTAAAACTCATTTTTGATTTCCCTGCATATCGTTTGCCGCGATGCGTGAAAACCGACGAATAGGGCAGGCCAGCTTTAAGGATGCCTCCCGCGATATGATTCCAGATTTCACTATAATAAACGGCCTTTTCAACCAGGGGTTTGGGCATGACGAGAAAATTTCCAAATGCAATTTTTTTTCCCGTAAGTACCCGGAAGGCAAATTTGTAAAGCCGGTAAAACAAACGAAAAGCAATGCCTTCCTGTCTTGATTTCCGGCTGGCAAAAACAATTTTATCGGGGTTTTGTTGGGAGGCTGTTAAAAGTGCAGCCGCATCTTCCGGCCGGTCTTCACCATCACTGTCCATAACCAGCACTTTGTCGCATTGGTAATTCTCCCTGATAAATGCTAACCCCACCGCAATAGCTTTTTGATGACCAATATTCCGGTTCAAATGAAGCTGTTGAACCGAAAAAAAAGAAGGTGCTGAAACAGGCTCTTTTTCTGTAGAACTGTCATCCACGATTAAAACGGAGAATTTAGCGGCGGTAAAACCCGTTAATGAACCAGGCAACTCACTCAATAACTTGTTCAATGATTTCACATCATTAAAAACAGGTATCAGTATGGTAATTTGTTCAGGCATGGGGGAGCGTTAAAGATACAATCAAAAAGAAAGCAAAAAAACGTGAACGGTTAATCAAACCCTGCTTTTAATTTCAGGAAATATCGCTCGTAATACTGGTAGCTGAGCCAGCTGATGATGACAGCCACCAGTGTGGCTATTGCTGCCACAATAAGCCGCGCCGCTGTTGCATTGAGATCACCGGGCATTTTTTGGGACAGCCAGGGGTTAATTAACAAATAAACCGGCCAGTGAAAAATATAAAAGCCATAGGAGATCCTGCCAAAAAATTTCAAGAGACGTATATTGAATAAACGATTGATCAATTTTGTTTCACCGCTTACTGCTTCATTAACCAGCAGGCCAAACATCATCGCAAAAGTAGTATAGCCGACCAGGGCCAGGTAGGGGAAGGAAAATTCATAACGCCGGTTGATAAAAAAGAAGATGAAATTCAGGCCGGCAAAAAGCAAAACAATCCATGGGGTGTGTTTTTTCAGGAACTGCCTGTTGATCCGTTGGAGAAGGGCTACCATACACCCGATACACAGGCCATCAATACGGCTGAAAGTATAGAGATTGAAATAGGCAAGATCAGCTACCTGGTTGCTCCATATCCATAACCGGAGACCCAGTACCGCCAGCAGCACGATTGAAATAAATATGAACAGGTATTTTGGATAGCGCATCCATAAAATGATTAACGGCCAGACCAGGTAAAACTGCTCTTCAACGGCGAGGGACCATAAATGATTTAAGGTATTGGTCTGGCCGGGATTCTTAAAAATATAGAGCCAGTTCTGCAGGTAGGTCCATAGCCAAAACTGGTTATCCGTATAATATTCGAGGTCCAGTGCCAGGTCCAGCCGGGGGAGAATCACGAGGAAGATGACCAGGGTTAAATAATAAAGGGGAAAAATTCTCAATACCCTCCGGGTATAAAAGTTACGGAGGTAATTTTTCCTGTGCAGTGTTTTTAGCAGGATGTCGGTTATAAGGAAACCGGAAAGAACAAAGAAAAGGTCAACGCCCAGCCAACCAAAGAAGAAATAATTGATAAATCCAAAGTTGTGGTACACGACCACGAGTAATATAGCCAGCCCCCGCAAGCCATCCAGGGCAGGGTAATGCTGCCTGCCTGCTGCCTGTTGGGAAGCAGGGTTGGAATTTTCCGGGATCATCAGGTATTAAATGGGTTAGTTATTTCTCTTTCAAAGATAATCTTCTGAGCAGATACTTGCCTAAAACGTCAAACTCGAGATTAACACTGCTGCCTTCCTGTACTTCTTTAATATTCGTATGCTCAAAAGTGTAGGGAATAACAGCAACTGAAAACCTCTTTTTTTTCACGTTGAAGGCAGTCAGGCTAATTCCATTGATGCAAACGGACCCTTTTTCAATCACTAATTCAGCAAATTTGCGGGGAAACGAAAATTCAAATTCCCAGCTGCCGTCTTTTTCTTTTCTTTTTTTACAGGTACCGGTAGTATCTGCGTGTCCCTGTACCAGGTGTCCGTCAAGCCGGTCATTCAGCCGCAGGCATTGTTCCAGGTTTACCAGGGTGCCTTGTTCCCAGTTCCCGAGGTTGGTTTTTTCCAGGGTTTCATCAATGGCTGTCACCCGGTGGAGGTTCCCGGTAATTTCTTCAATAGTGAGGCAAACCCCATTATGACAGACACTCTGGTCCACCTTCAGCCCGTGTGAAAGGCCTGATTCAATCCAGAAAACCCTGTTTGAGCCATTGAGAATGACCTCTTTAACCGTCCCTAATGATTCGATGATACCGGTAAACATGACAGCAAATTAAATCAATTCCACTTTCCTTTTTAGTTTTCCGATTTTCCGTTTATCTTTGCCTTCCTAAAAAATACCGAAGGAGGTATATAAGATTATGCTGATCATTGATTCAAAAGATTGCGAAAACATTGACAAGGCTTTAAAAAAGTACAAGAAAAAATTCGAAAAATCGAAGGCTTTGCTGCAGTTACGGGAACGCCAGAGCTTTACCAAGCCTTCTGTAAAGCGCCGTGGAGAAGTTTTAAAAGCCATCTACAAGCAGAAAATAGCGAGCGGAAAAATTGAAGGGTAATACACCCTCCGGGTAATTATATTTACAGGATAGCTGCAAAGTTTAATAGCTTTGTAGCTATCTTTTTTTATTTTGTACCATGAAGTCCTGCGGCAAGCAGGTTTGTGAAATCTATGCCTGTAGCGATCCAGCCATCTGTCCAATCCTTTTTTGATTACCTTAAATACGAAAAAAGGTATTCGGTTCATACCCTCACTTCCTACCAGACGGATATCAGCGCATTTCTTGATTTTCTTGAGATCCATTATGGTAAAATGTCACTGCAGGAGATCAACTATAATTTTGTCCGGAGCTGGTTGGCCGGCTTAAAAGATGAAGGACTGTCTTCCAGGTCGCTTAAGCGGAAAATATCATCGCTTAAATCCTTTTTTAAATACCAGCTGAGGACCAGCACAATTCAAAGCACACCCATGAGCCGGGTGATAAGTCCTAAGGTCAGCAAGCGGCTTCCTGTTTTTATCGCCGAAGCTGATGCAAAAAACATGATCGATGCTTTAAACCTGTCTACAGAAGACTGGAAGTCACTCAATGCAAAAATGCTGGTTGTTATTTTTTATGCCACCGGGATGCGGCTTAGTGAATTAATTACACTGAAAGAAAAACAAATTGATTTTAGCCGTTCCCAGATCAAAGTGCTTGGCAAGGGGAACAAGGAAAGAATCCTTCCCATCAGCCCGGAATTAATACATACAATTCGTGATTACCAGCTCGCGAAAAAGAAGGAATTTCAAAAAACTGATGATTTTCTGCTGGTAACCGAAAGGGGGAAAAAGCTATATCCCAAGTATGCCTACCTGCTGGTCAGCGGCATTTTAGGCCAGTCTGCTACGCTGGATAAAAAAAGCCCCCACGTTCTTCGTCATACCTTCGCCACCCATTTAATGAACAATGGGGCAGACCTGAATGCGGTAAAAGAGCTGCTGGGGCACAGCAGCCTGGCGGCTACCCAGGTTTATACACACAACAGCATCGGAAAATTAAAAGATATACACAAAAAAGCCCATCCGAAAGCCTGAAATTTGCCCCCTAACACAATAAAAATTAATAAAATTTTGCTTGGCAAAAAAGCTGTTTTGATGTACCTTGAAACTGACATTGAAGAACCGGAGTTCAGGGAAATCAAAATCCAAAAGTTCTTTATTTATTGTTTCACTGTTTAAATTATGATGACTATGAACGTAAACATTCAAACAGTTCATTTTGATGCTGACAGCAAGTTGATCGAGTATGTTACCCGTAAACTGGAGAAACTGAATAATTTCAGTGACCGCATCATCCAGGTAAATGTTTTTTTAAAACTCGACAATGTGGTTCATGCCATTAAAGACAAGATCGCCGAAATCAGGGTGCATATACCCCGGCGCAATTTTTTTGTAAAATCAACGAGTAAATCATTTGAAGAGTCGTTTGACGATGCACTCGACTCCATGGTAATCCAGATAAAAAAAAATAAAGAAAGAAAAGCCGCTTAAAAAGTTAAAGACCTCCCCGGGGGTCTTTTTTTATTCCGTATACCGGTCTCTTCCCGGGCATACGGAGAAAAAACCTGAAAAAAGCAGTCCTGTTTTTCAGACCGCCGTACGATCAGGGAATGCTTATTCACAACTTGCTGAAAACAAGCAAAAAAATCCTGAGCAAAATTTTTCCGGTTATCAAATTCCCTTACCTTTGCCTCCCCAATAAATGGGGGTAGCTCTTTATTGTCTTTTCCGCCCTTGATCCAGCTACGGCGGAAATACTTATAAGCCACCTTAGCTCAGCTGGTAGAGCAACTGATTTGTAATCAGTAGGTCGCCAGTTCGATTCTGGCAGGTGGCTCGGATTTTTAACCGGGCAGATGGCCGAGTGGCTAAAGGCGACAGACTGTAAATCTGTTCTCTCACGAGTACGGAGGTTCGAATCCTTCTCTGCCCACAGATCAACCAGGGATAATTTTCGGGTTGACCCAGTTCTTTAAATAGTTTGAAATGGATTTGTGCCGGGCAATGGCATATTCC
>JANWIJ010000044.1 GCA_025449935.1 Chitinophagaceae bacterium | reverse complement strand
GGATAAAAAATTTATCCAGAAGATCATGGCCCAGCTCAAAGAAGGAAAAAAAGAACTGTTCGTCGTGGATGATAAACTGGGCACACCCACTTAAACCCATGATTTTGCAAGCAACGTTAAGCTGCTGGTCGAAAAAAAATACTGGGGCCTGTATAATATGGTCTGCGGGGGCATTACCGGCCGGCTGGAAGTGGCACAGGAATTAGTGAAACAGCTGGGATTGAGCGGGGAGGTAAAAGTAACCGCGGTTTCTTCTGATCACTTCAAAGAAATATATTTTTCGGCCAGGCCGCCATCGGAACGACTGATCGATAAGAAACTGGATCTGCGCGGGGCTAATATCATGCGGGACTGGAAAGTCTGCCTGGAAGAATACCTGGATAATTATTATAAAGGATATCTTTCTAAATGAGCACTGATCAGTCCATAACACTTAAGAAAAAAATTCCTTTTGATATTCTCGATTCTATCCGGGGGATTGCTTCCCTCTATGTAGCCATCGCGCATTGCCGTGGTTCTTTGTGGATGGGAGGGAATGAATTCCTGAAAGTGTTCCCGCGCAGTGAATGGAACATGTGGGATTACATGATGTTTGGCAGCAGTATGCTCACCCGGCTGGCGGTGGAGTTTGTGATCGTATTTTTTGTGCTCTCCGGGTTTTCCATTGCACACAGCCTGGCAGGCAATAAATCAGCCCTGCAGTTTTACAAACGAAGATTTATCCGGATCTACCCTTCGTACCTGGTAGCCTTGCTCTGGGCAGGGCTGGTTTTTATTATTACCCGGTACTGGCATCCTGAATGGTATGACGGAAGTTTAAACGGGTTTAGTTTTCTCCCTTTTACGATGGAAATGAATCATTATACTGACAGCAGGGTAGTGGCCGGAAACCTGTTATACATGCCCAGCCGTGGTTTTATCACTCCCTTCTGGTCGCTCACTTACGAAGTGATCTTTTACCTGCTGGCTCCCTTCCTGCTCAGGAAGGTGAATTGGTATGCCATCATATCATTGTTGTTGTTCGCGGTAAATTTTATTATCCCGGGAAAAGTGCAGGCGCTGGGTATACCACCCTACATCTATGACTTCCTGTTTACGTTTAATATCTATTTTGTAATAGGCGTCCTTATTTATAATCACTATGAACGGGTGTTTCAATGGTTCAGCTTCCTCTCAAAGAACCAGGTGCTTTTACTGGTGGCTGTATCACTGGCGGCCATGTATGCCATCAACATTTATTTCCAGGTAGAAACGCCGTACAGTTTTATAGCATCGGCGGGCCTGGGCGTATTATTGATCGTGTTCTTTTTAAAATACCAGCTGAGAATACCCTGGCTGATGACGATCGGGAAATACAGTTATACCCTGTACATTACCCATTTTGCCTCTATCTTCCTCTACCTGGGGATTTACTGGCTGGTTGACACGCCTGAAAAAAAATATATAGTGAATTATTTTGTCTGGATGCCGGCTGTGTTATTTGTTTTGCTGATCGCCTGGATCCAGTACCTGCTGGTAGAGAAAAAAACAAAGAGTATCCTGAATATGTTACGAAAGAACGGGAAAGAAAAAGTGATAGCCGCACGGGCCGACCTTTCTCAAACCGGGAAGATTTCCTGATTAATTATGTTCTTACTTAAAACACTTTTTACCGGGGCTGATGTTTTTGCAGGACCCTTATGCCTTGTCCTGTTAATGATGGCTTTCTCGGTGATCGTCAGGAAATACAAAGACGATAAAATAAAAAGACTGCTACTCCGGGCTTTTTATTTTAAGATGTTTTGTACGATTGCCTATACCTTCCTGAACTCTTATTATTACCGGGGAGGGGATACGGAGATGTATTACCAGTGTGCCCAGTTCCTCCGGAACGCCGTACTGGATGATACCGATAATTTTACGAAAATATACATGACAAAAGCCATCAACGTTAAAACAACGCTGATGAACTATTTCCTGTATGTTGACTCGCCCTATCCCGTGTTTGAAGCGATGCATGATCCCGGCAACTTTATGGTGCCTAAACTGGCCCTGCCCTTTATCCTGCTATTCAATAATAGTTATTTATGCGCGGCATTGTTTTTTTCCTTCTTTGCCCTGGGTGGTTCTATCCGGTTGTTTAAGTTCTTCTATCACTATTTTCCCCAGTATTACCGGGAGATTGCCCTTGCGACCCTGTTTCTTCCGAGTGTGGGATTCTGGAGTGCAGGCATCCTGAAAGACTCTGTTTGTTTCGGGGCGGTGGGTTATATTCTCTATGCCGTATTTAATATTTTCATCCGGCGGAAGAAGATCATCAGCTCGCTGATCTGGATCGCCATTGGCGGCGTATTGTTATTCTACATCAAAGTATACATTCTCCTGGCGATTTCACCCGCCATTGTCTTGTGGCTGTTTGGTGAGTTCAATAAAGTGGTGGAGAATAAAACACTCCGCCGGATAATGGGAGCTATGACTTTTGTTATTGGCGCCGTACTGGCCCTTACCCTGGTAAATTATGTTACCTCTGATGAAAGTGTGCAGGCCTTTAAACTGGATGCGCTGGTAGAAACCAGTACGCAAACCCGGACAGCCTACGAGGATATCGGCAGCAAGTATGAAGGGGCTTATTTCAAAGTCGGCAGTTCAAACCCCGTGTTCCTGATATTAAACGGTATCGCGGCCACCCTTTTCAGGCCTTTTCTCTGGGAGATAAATGGTATCACCGCCTTCCTGTCGGCCATCGAATCGCTTTTTTTCCTTTACCTGACCGTGGTGCTACTCTATAAAAAAGGACCGGCTGCTTTTTTCAGGAATATCTTCAGGCAACCTGTTTTTTTAATGTCGTTTATTTTTGCATTTGTGTTTGCCGCGGCCGTCGGCAGCACAGCCCTGAATTTCGGATCCCTGTCCCGGTATAAAATACCCTGTCTGCCTTTCTACCTGGTTATGGTACTGATCACGTTTAACCAATTGGGTCTTAAATATCCCAGCTGGTTAAAAAAATTGCTCGGTTACCGGCAACCTATTCGTCATTTAAAAAGAGCTCATTAACCTATGTGCGGTATTGCCGGTTCGGTAAATTTTAAACTGGATATTCCAAAACTGACCAGGGATCTCTGGCACAGGGGGCCTGATGAACAGGCCAGTTTTGAAGAAGGCCCCGTGCAGTTGCATCACCATCGCCTGGCGATCCTGGATATTGCCGGGGGTGCCCAGCCCATGCATTTTGAGCACCTGACGATCATCTTCAATGGTGAAATCTATAATCATCTTGACCTGCGAAAGCAATATAATTTATCCTGTACAACAAATTCCGATACCGAAACGCTTCTGCGGTTATATGCCAGGCTTGGTCCTGCTTTCCTGGACGGACTGGACGGGATGTTTGCTTTTGTTATTTACGACCGCAAAGCACAGGAATTATTCCTGGCGCGGGACAGGGCCGGGAAAAAGCCATTGTATTATTATACAACCGGATCAACATTTATTTTTTCCAGTGAACTGGGTGCCCTGTCAAAACAATTGCCGCTGCAACTCAATGAACAAAATATCCTGGAGTTTGCCCGGATGGGCTATATGTACCGGGAAAATACACCCTACCAGGGTGTGAAGGAAATACCCGCGGGTTGTTATGCGACCGTACCTGTGCGGCAACCCGTGGTTACGGTTACCCAATGGTGGAATATCCGCAGCGCCTATGCCCGTCGCAGTAACGACAATTTCGCCCAGTCACTTGAAAAAATTGATTCGATATTACACACGGCCATTAAACGGCGCGTGGAATCTTCTGACCTGGAAGTCGGTTCTTTTTTAAGTGGTGGCATTGACAGCGGGCTGGTCACCGCCATTGCCCGGGAATATAACTCCTCACTAAAAACGTTTACCGTTTCTTTTGAAGGAGAGTATGATGAAGCACCCCTGGCGAAGCTGGTGGCAGACCGGTACCGGACCAATCATCATGAAATAAAAATATCTTTTACGCACCTGCGGGATGACGTGGAAAATATCCTGGTTAATTACGGAGAACCTCATTATGATGACTCCGCCATTCCCAGTTATTATGTAAGCCGGGAAGCCAAGAAAAGCCTGACGGTTATACTCAACGGCGACGGTGGCGATGAATTATTTGGTGGCTACCGCAGGTATATCCCTTTTTCAAAGATCGATTTTTTTAAACCCTCCGGCATACGGAGCTCATTCTTCAGGCTGATGTATAATCTTACGCCGGGTGGTGATAATAAGATGAGCAAGCTGAATTACCTGCGACGGATGTTTTTCCTGGGGAGTGGTTCAGGCTGGGAGACTTATCTCAGGTCCACCACGGATATTTTTGAGGGATATACCAAAAAGGCTTTTGGAAAAAACGTTGTGCCGGATCCAAAAATGGAGCAGGATATGAATGAAATTTTCCAGGCTCCTGGTTTATCCGGGTTACAAAAGATCATGTTGCTCGATTTTGAAAACATCCTTCCTTCCGTTTTACTCGTTAAAATGGATATAGCTACCATGGCGCATTCGCTGGAAGGCAGAAGTCCTTTGTTGTGCAGGGAATTACTGGAATATGTGCCTTCAATCCCTGATAACGCAAAGATCAACGGCACACAAACAAAATATTTGCTGAGAAAGCTTGCCGCTAAATACCTCCCGGAACCATTATTAAATCAACCGAAGCGGGGTTTTGAAGTACCGCTAAAGCAATGGGTGAACCGGGAACTGAAACAGCTGATCGGTGATTATATAGTGTCTCCTTCGGCACTGTATCCTTCTTTTATGAACCGGCAATTCATCCTGCAGTTGCTGGACGATAAGATCAGCGTTACCGCGGAAAAAAGAGCCAAAATGCTCTGGCTTATCTTTACACTCGAAGTCTGGTACAAAAAAGCATATAGGAGAGCAAGCTGAAATGAACACGGGCGTATTTACCATCTCACTGGATTTTGAACTGCATTGGGGAGTCAGCGATCATCGCACCGTAGAAAGCTACCAGGAGAATCTTAAAAATGTTCCTGCGGTGGTAACAGGGTTACTGAAACTTTTTGAAGAAAAAAAAATTCATGCTACCTGGGCAACCGTGGGAATGCTGTTTTGCCGTAACAAAGCAGAACTGTTTGAACAGGTGGCGCCTGCAGACCGCCCTGCCTATACCAACAAAGCCCTGTCAAATTACGCGGTGGCTGAATCCGCAGGCGAGAATGAGAATACTGATCCATTTCATTATGCCAATAGCTTAATAAAAAAGATCATCCAGACCCCATACCAGGAAATGGCCACGCATACTTTTTCGCATTATTACTGCCTGGAACCGGGCCAGACACCAGCTCAATTCTATCATGATCTGGAGGCCGCAAGAAAGATCATGCTACGGGACGGAGCAACGGCAGAGAGTATTGTTTTTTCCAGGAACCAGTATAACGATGAATACCTGGCGGAATGCAGGAAAGCCGGGATCAAATCATACCGGGGCAATTATCCTTCCTGGTTATACCGGGCCGAGGCAAAATCAACAGAAGGCATGGGAAAAAGGGTTGGGCGTTTCCTGGATTCCTATTTTCCATTAAATGGTCACCGATTTGTCTATCCCGGCATGAAAGATGAGTTATTAAATATACCGGGAAGTTGTTTTCTCCGGCCCTATAATAAAAAACTTTCATTTATGGAGTCATGGAGGGTCCGGAGAATTAAGAAAGAAATGGAAGCCGCCGCCCGGAAAAAAGCGGTCTATCATTTGTGGTGGCATCCGCATAATTTTGGAAAAAATTTGAAGGAGAACTTTGCTGTCCTCAATAAGATACTTGACCATTATGCCCGGTTGCAGGAGAAGTACGGAATGAGAAGCCTCAACATGGCTGAAATTCACCAGGAATATCTAAAAACAAAAAAGCAGTAAATAAAATATGAAAACAGAAGAAATAAGAAATCTCGCCATCAAACGCCACGACCTGGATGCAGACTTTTTCCAGGATGCCTACAACGATATCATTCATGTAAACAAAGGGTATCCCTTTAAATATGGGAGGAGTCTTGTTTTGCAGGATATACAGCAGGTGCTTGACAGCCTGCCGGCGAATGCAAAGATCCTTGACATTGGTTCCGGTACGGGGCATTTGTCGGGTTGGATGGCTTCGATGGGATACCAGGTGACAGGCCTGGAACCTGCTGCGAATATGATTGAACTGGCCAGGAAAAATTTCCCGCAGATAGAATTTATTGAAGGCGTGTCATCTTCCCTGCCGTTCCCGGACGGAACATTTGATATGATCATTGCTTTTGAAGTGTTCAGGTACCTGGATAAAACGGAAAACCTCGCTACGTTCCGGGAAGCAAACCGGGTAACAAAAAAAGGCGGGACTTTCATTTTTACACAAGTCAATAAATTTGCCTCGGATTTCTATTATCCATTCTATTACATCAAAAAGGTTTTTTATACGCTCTTCAAAAAAACCTATCACTATTGTTTCTTTACCACGCCGGGCCAGCAGGAAAACCTGTTAAAAAAAGCCGGGTTCCCCGAAACACAAACCATTGGCCGCATGGCCGCCAGTATCCGGTTTGCTTACAAATTCGGGAAAGGAGCGGGTGATGCCTATGTGCGCCTGGTGGAAAAACTTTACGGTAAGCAGAAGTTTACCCGGCAGCCGTTAAAATCCATGGCCGGTCACCTCGTTGTAATTGCCAGGAAATAATATGGCGAAAGAAAAAATCCAGTTCATGTTGTTGAAAATGGGCAACAATGCCTAAGCTGATCCGTATTACCACGGTTCCCATGGCACTGAAATATTTATTGCCCGGGCAAATGAAATATATGAAGGCGAATGGTTTTGACGTCGTCATGGTCAGTGCTGATGGAATGGAGAGAGAGGATGTTGTCCGGAATGAAGGATGTGAGCATGTGGTCATACCCCTGACGAGGAAGATCACTCCCCTTGCGGATTTGCGTTCCCTGTGGAGTTTGTACCGGTTATTTAAAAAGCAAAAACCCGACATCGTTCATTCACATACACCCAAAGCGGGTTTGCTGGGAATGCTGGCTGCTAAAATGGCCGGCATTAAGATCAGGATCCATACGGTGGCTGGTTTGCGCTTCATGACAGCTGGAGCCATGACCAGGAAACTCCTGGTCTGGATGGAAAAAATCACGGCCGCTTGTGCCACGCAGGTTTGGCCCAACAGTAATTCTTTATTGCAATATATAAAGGAACATAAGCTGGCAAAACCCGGAAAACTCGGTATGATAGGTTATGGGTCCAGCAATGGTATTGACCTGCGGCGTTATTCAACTGCAGCTTTGCAGGCAGATAGAATAGCAGCAATCAAAGACCAGGTCCGGTATGACAGCGGGTTGATCTACCTGCTCACCGTTGGCCGCATCGTTAAGGACAAAGGAATAGACGAACTTTTAAAAGCCTTTTCCGCGGTACACCAGGATCGAAAGGATTTACGATTGATATTAGTGGGTGTGTTTGAAGATGAACTGGATCCCGTCAGCGATGAAGCCAGGAAAATACTCAGAGAACATCCGGCCATTATCCAGGTCGCGTGGAGTGATCACATTGAATATTTTATGCACCTGTCGGCCATGCTCCTCCATCCTTCATACCGGGAAGGATTCCCCAATGCCTTATTACAGGCTGGTGCTATGGGATGTCCCGTGCTTTGCTCCCGCATTGAAGGAAATACGGATATCGTTGATGATCTGGAGACCGGGATCATTTTCGAAGTAAAAAATGCCGGCAGCCTCGAAGAAAAACTGCGGTATGCCCTTCAGCAGCCGGGACAGTTAAAATTATTCGCCGGCCGTCTCCGTCAAAAAATTGAAAAGCAGTTTGACCAGCGCTTTGTACATGAATCGCTGAAAAATAAATACCTTGAACTTCTAAGTGAGCAGCCAACCACATAAACCGTTAGCGATAATAGGATACTCCGGCCATGCCTATGTGGCTATTGATATTTTTTTGTCACAACAACAGGTTGTGACAGCTTACTGTGATCATGAAGAAAAAGAATACAACCCTTTTTCGTTGACCTGGCTGGGAAATGACCAGGAAGCGGCCGTGCTGGAAAAACTGAAATCATATAATTATTTCATCGGCATTGGGGATAATGAATTACGCAGCATGGTTTATCATCGTTTATCAGCCCGGCTCGGGAGGCCCTCAAACGCGATTCATGTATCTGCCGTAATTTCGCCTTCGGCAAAAATGCAGGATGCTGTTTTTATCGCTGCCCGGGCTACCATTAATCCCCTGGTGATTCTTGGAACCGGCGTTATTTGTAACACGTCCTGCAGTATAGATCATGAATGCGTGATCGGCGACTTTGCGCATATCGGACCCGGGGCTGTTTTGAGCGGCAATGTAAAAGTGGGGAAAGAGAGTTTTGTCGGGGCCGGTGCGATTATAAAGCAGGGAATAAAAATTGGGGACCGGGTGATGATCGGGGCAGGTTGCGTGGTGGTAAAAGATGTGCCGGATAATATGGTCATGGTGGGAAACCCACAGAAAGAATTACGTAAAAAATAAAAACAACAGATGAAAAAAGTTTTAGTAACAGGAGGTGCAGGCTATATAGGTTCAGTACTGGTCCGTATACTTCTCGAAAAAGGTTATTATGTCCGGGCCCTGGATTCACTGAAATTCGGCGGGGATGCTTTATATGCAATATCCCAGGACCCGAATTTCGAATTTATGAAAGGTGATATCCGCAATGATGGGGATATTGACAGGGCACTCGCCGGGATGGATTTTGTGGCTCACCTGGCCGCGATCGTGGGAGACCCGGCCTGTTCCAAATTTGCTGAAGAAGCGAATGAAGTAAACTGGACAGCCTCGGTCAGTTTATTTGAAAAAGCCGAAAAAGCAGGGATCAAACGTTTTGTTTTTGCCTCCACCTGCAGCAATTACGGAAAGATGAGTGATCCCAATTCCTACGTGGATGAAAATTCTGAATTGCGGCCGGTGTCATTATATGCGGAGCTGAAAGTCAAATTTGAAAATTATTTATTGCAGGAAAGAAAAGACGCGAAGATCTGCGCCACGGCCCTGCGATTTTCAACGGTCTATGGATACTCCCCCCGCATCCGTTTTGATCTCACGGTGAATGAATTTACACGGAACGTTTGCCTGACGGGTGAACAGGAGATATGGGGACCCCAGTTTAGCCGGCCCTATTGCCATGTTGATGACCTGGCCCGCGCCGTTGTATTGGTCCTGGAAGCCCCGGTGGAGAAAGTAAAAGCCAATGTATTCAATGTGGGTGATACGACAGAGAATTACAGCAAGCGGATGCTGATGGAGGAAATCCAGAAACAGATCCGGGATGCCAAAGCTATTTACGTGGATAAAACAGAAGATCCCCGTGATTACCGGGTAAACTGCGATAAGATCAAGAACGAACTTGGGTTTACGATCACCAAAAAAGTTCCCGATGGTATCCGGGAGATTGCCAAACTGATGCAAAGCGGTATGATTACCGATGCCTATTCCCAAAAATTCAGAAATATTTAATTCCCTTATTCATGCTGCTTCTTTCAGGTCCCAACATTGCCGGTAACGAATGGAAATATGTAAAAGAATGTTTGGACACCGGCTGGGTTTCTTCCGTCGGTTCCTATGTTACCAGATTTGAGAACATGCTGGCGGAGTTCAGCGGGTGCAAATACGGAGTGGCCACCAGCAGCGGTACCACGGCTTTGCATATATCGCTGATGCTGGCCGGCGTGCAGCGGGATGATTATGTCATAGCACCCAACGTCACGTTTATTGCCAGTATCAATTCCATCAAATACACCGGGGCGGATCCTGTATTGATCGATGTGGACCCGGAAACATGGCAAATGGATCTTGACCTCCTGGAAGAATTTTTGGAAAATGAAACGGACGAAAAAAACGGCGAACTCTTTTATGTAAAAGATGGCAGAACCATCCGCTGCATTATGCCCGTGCATGTATTGGGCAATATATGTGATATGGACAGGCTGATGAAGATCGCCGCAGCTTATAACCTGAAAGTTATAGAAGATGCCACCGAATCACTGGGCACCTATTATAAAGGAAAGCATACCGGCGGTTTTGGTCTCCTGGGTTGTTTCAGCTTTAACGGGAATAAAATCATTACCACCGGCGGCGGCGGAGTCATTGTAACCAATGATGAAGAGCTGGCTAAAAAAGCGAAACACCTGACTACGCAGGCCAAAAGTGATGCCTTTGAATACATTCATGATGAAGTTGGCTATAACTACCGCCTGGTAAATGTGCTGGCGGCGATGGGCGTGGGGCAGATGGAGTTGTTGCCGGGATTTATCAAAAGAAAAAAGGAGATCAGCAGTTTTTACAGGGACCATCTGACCGGAACCGGGGATATCAGTTTTCAGAAAATTGAACCCGATGTTGACTGTAACATGTGGCTGTTTACCCTGATGACTGAAAAACAAAAAGAAGTGTTGCAGATCTTGAATGATAACCAGATGCAGTCGAGACCATTTTGGGTACCCATGAACCAGCTCAGGATGTTTGCCAACGACATTTATTATAACAAAGAAGACAAATCCAGCTATATATACCAGCGCTGTCTCAGTATTCCCTGCTCCACCAATATTACCAATGAAGAGATGTCGGGAGTGGTGGAAAAAATTAAATCTGTTTACTGACCAGCTGGTGCCCCGGGCAATCCCGCATTTTAACTTTTAGCATGTACCCCCCGATAAAACGTTTCTTTGATTTTTTATTCGCTTTGCTGGCACTGGTGATTCTTTCACCATTACTGATACCCATCATGCTCCTGTTAAAATTAACGGGGGAACATGAGATATTTTATTTTCAGAAAAGGGTAGGCTATAAAAACCGGGAGTTTAACATCTGGAAATTTGCTACCATGATGAAAGACAGTCCCAATATCGGGACCGGGGAAATTACGTTGCGGAATGATCCCCGGGTAACCCCCATGGGCCGGTTCCTGCGTAAAACAAAGATCAATGAACTACCGCAGGTCATTAATGTATTAATCGGTGATATGAGTATTGTGGGTCCGCGCCCGTTGATGAAGAAAAGTTTTGATCATTATACGACCGAAGTTCAGCAATCGATCTATAACACCCGGCCGGGTATTACAGGAATCGGGTCTGTGATTTTCCGCGATGAAGAAAAGATCATTTCCGAAAGCAAGGACATGCAGGCGACCTATAAAGCGATTTTCCAGTATAAAGGCATGGTGGAAATGTGGTACCAGAAACATATTTCCTTCTTCACCGATATCATGATCCTTTTTTTAACAGCCTGGTGTGTTCTTTTTTCCGGCAGCATGCTCGTCTACCGGGTCTTTCCGTCATTACCCAAAAGAGCATTTTGACCATTAACAAACTATTGCAGCGCAGCAGTATTTAATAAGTAATTTTAACCCCGATGTTCAGGCTTTTTTCAAGATCAAAACATTCAACCGGCAAGGTTGATCTCAGTATACTGGGAGCCGACATGCATTCCCATCTTCTGCCGGGTATTGACGATGGCGCCCCGGACCTCGAAACTTCCCTGCACCTGATCCGCGGTATGATGGACCTGGGCTATTCAAAGCTGATCACCACTCCGCATATCATGTGGGACATGTACCAGAACAGCCGGGAAATAATACTGGCAAAACTGGCGGAACTCAATAATGCGATTTATGCCAACGGGCTGAATGTAACCGTACATGCGGGTGCTGAATATTTTTTGGACGAGCACGTGGAGCAATTATTAAAAAAGAATACACCCCTGCTGACCATCAGCGGGAAAATGGTGCTTACGGAATTTTCAATGGCCTACCCCCCGCAGGGATTGAAAGATATTCTTTTTGAAATGCAGATGCAGGGTTACCAGCCGGTCATTGCTCACCCGGAGCGATATATTTACCTCGACAGGACACGTGATTTCTATGATGAATTAAAAGAAATAGGTTGTCTTTTCCAGCTCAACCTGCTGGCACTGACTAATTACTATGGAAAAGCGGTTCATGAACTCGCGCAGTATCTTATTAAAAAAGGATATTATGATCTCGTAGGAACGGACCTGCATGGCGAACGACACCTGGAAGCGATGCACAACCCCGCCCTGACCGCCCAGTTAAAAAAATTAATGGAGACCGGTAAAATACGCAACCCAACCCTGTAGATTTTTCTTAAATAAAGGTATTTCCCAAAAAGTTCAGCCGGTTGGCTGAACTTTTTCTTTTTCAGGTTGTAAGATGTATTGTCATGAACGCTTTTACCATCAAGGACCTGGAACACCTGACGGGCATCAAGGCCCATACGATCCGTATCTGGGAACAGCGGTATAATTTTTTGAAACCGCAACGGACGAATACCAACATCCGCTATTACAGTAACGAGGAACTGAAAACCGTGCTTAATATTTCTTTGCTGAATAAGTACGGGTTTAAAATATCCCATATCGACCGGATGCAACCGCAGGAGATCCGCGAAAAGATTTTATCCCTGGCCGATGCCCGTGCCATCCAGGAACGAATTATCAATGAGCTCGTCCAGGAAATGGCCGACCTGGATATGGATAAGTTTGAGCGCATACTGAACATATACATATCTTCAAAAGGGATCGAGAAAACCGTGATCCAGATACTCTTTCCTTTCCTCGAGAAAATAGGTATCCTCTGGCAAACAGGGCATATCAACCCGGCGCAGGAACACCTGGTAACAAATATTATCCGGCAAAAACTAATCGTTGCGATTGAAACCACTATATCGCATGTAAAGCTGGATAAGACCTTCCTGCTTTTTTTACCGGAAGGGGAACATCATGAACTGGGACTTTTGTTTGTGTATTACCTGATCAAGAGCCGGGGCGCTAAAGCGATTTACCTGGGAGCCAATGTGCCGGTTAAGGATGTGGACTATGTACTCAAACTGAAGAAGTGTGATGTGGCTTTTATTCATATGACAGCTACTGCATCGTCCTTTAATTTTGAAAAATTTCTTTTTACACTTGAACAGCAGTTCGGGCAGGTGCCGGTAATCATATCCGGCCAGCTGACCCAATT
>JANWIJ010000043.1 GCA_025449935.1 Chitinophagaceae bacterium | reverse complement strand
ATGCCCGGGAAAAAGCAAGACAGGTCTACCATATTGAACTGGACAATACCAGTGGGTTTTACCAGCTGCCTGCCGGAACTTATGATGCCATTACCATGTGGCATGTGCTGGAACATGTGCACGATCTGCAGGGTTATGTAGCCCGGTTGCGGGAATTGCTGAATGAAAATGGGAAATTATTTATTGCCGTTCCGAATTACACATCAAAGGACGCCGTTTTTTATAAAGAGTACTGGGCGGCCTGGGATGTGCCGAGGCACCTTTATCATTTCTCCCCGCAATCCATGAAATGGCTGATGGATAAACATCGCTTGAAGATAATCCAGTTGAAACCTATGTGGTATGATAGCTTTTATGTCTCGATGCTGAGCAGCCGGTATAAAAATAGAAAAACAAACCTCATCGCTTCTTTCTGGAATGGGTTACGCTCTAACCTGGAAGCAATAAGTGACGTCAAAAAATGCAGCTCGGTAATTTATATTATCAGTAAATAACAACCGGCCGGCTTACTGGCTAAACTGCACCTCGTATAATTCAGGCCACCATTTGCCAGTGATATAGATTTTTTTGGCGTCTGCATCCCAGGCAATCCCATTGGGCACATCAGCATTGGGATTAATCGCCTTTATCCTGTCCCACATTTTGGTCAGGTCGGCTTTAGCGACGATCTGCCCGGTTGCCGGGTCTATTTTAAAAATGTAGGGATATTCGTACTGGTTGGCGTACACAAATCCATCAATGTATTCCAGTTCATTTAAATTGAAAGAGGGACTTCCGGATTCCATCACAGTCTGTGTCTTCAATAATTTAAAGGTAGATGGTTCGTAATAATTAAGGTCACTGGCACCGGTACTTACGATCAGGTTCCTGCCATCGGTAGTCAGTCCCCAGCCTTCAAAATTCACATCGAACTCTTTCACTTTCCTGAAATCGGCGAGTGTATAAACAAATACTTTTTTCTCTTTATAGGTCAACTGGTAAACCGTATCATTCAAAATGGTAACTCCTTCCCCGAAATACTCTTTGGGGAGTGATATCTCCTTAAGCGTTTTGCCGGTTTTCAAATCCACTTTTTTAAGCTTTGAAAATCCCCAGTTGCCCGTGCCTTCATACATTTCTCCTTTGTAAATCAGCAATCCCTGCGTATACGAAGAAGTGTCGTGGGGATAGGTTCCCACAATTGAATCACTCATGTTTTTAGGGGCATTGGGATCTGGTTTTTCTTCCTTATCTGTATTCTTGCAGGATATAAATGTCAGCAGACCAGCCAGGATGATTAATTTCTTCATGAATAAAAATTGGGTAAGCACAAAAATAAGCGCTGGCCGGCTATATGCCTGTTAAAGCTTTTAAAAGCTAAAAGATGGGGATAGGAAAAATACGATACAAATTCTTCTTGCACAATAAATTAAAAGAATTATATTTGAGTTAACAACGAACCTGGTTCGTCAATTCCACCCTTCGAAATCTAATCCCTGAGACACCCCGATTAATTCCCCACGTATCCTTTAATAGTTCCAATTTCTCTTGATCAACTCATGGCAGTTAATAGTCCGCCATGCCGTAACACTCAAACATTGGAAACTATGAAGGCGGGATTAGTCTTTACACTGATAACAATAGCCCTGTTACAACAGGTGGCAGCACAGCGGGATTGCCGCAGCTTTTCCAGGCAGCAGGAGCACATGGAAAATGACCCCGGTCTTCGTTCCAGGATCACGGCACTCGAAACATTTACCCTGCAACATTCAGGCAATAATACAGCTGGCAGGATAGAAGCCAATGTGATCAAAATACCGGTCGTAGTTCATATATTATATCACTACCCCTCGGAAAAGATCGGTGATGAACAAATAATAGCCCAGCTGGCCATGCTGAATAAATGTTTCCGGAAGCTAAACGCAGATACTGTCAACACACCCGCTGTTTTTAAATCCCTGGCGGCTGATTGCGAGATAGAATTCCAGCTGGCAACTGCTGATCCGCAAAAAAAATATACGAATGGGATTGTTAGGAAATACACGCCCATTACCCAATGGGGGGCCGATGATAAAATGAAACTCAGCGCTGAAATGGGGGATGATGCATGGGATCCAAAAAGTTACCTGAACATCTGGGTATGTAACCTGGACAAGTTTGCAGGATATGCCAGTTTCCCCGGCGGTGATGAGAAAGCAGATGGACTGGTGCTTGATTTCCCCGTGGTGGCTGATGCGGGAAATAAGACAATTGTGCATGAGGTGGGTCATTGGCTAAACCTCAGGCATTTATGGGGTGATGAGTACTGCGGGGAAGATGGAGTAAGCGATACGCCGAAACAGGCAAGCTATACTCCGGGTTGCCCAACCACGATACGCATTACCTGTGGTAACGGACCACATGGGGACATGTACATGAATTATATGGACTTCACCAACGATGCCTGTACCAACCTGTTCACCGCAGGACAGAAAGCAAGAATGAGAGCATTATTTGCCCCCGGTGGTCCCCGGAATTCTTTACTTTCTTCCAAAGGGCTGAATCCGCCTTTGATATTTGAATCACCTTTACCCGCAGAAGATCCCAAATGGCTTGAAGCAAGAATATATCCCAACCCGGCAATCAACGAGATAAATATTGATCTTAATTATGATGCGAGATGGATAGGTAAGATTTTCCAGGTGACTAACCTGCAGGGCCAGATCGTGATGACAGTGCCGGTGACTTCGAAGTTCCAGAAAATAAATATCAGTCATTTGGCTCCCGGTATGTACTTTCTTGCAGCGAAAAAGGAAGACGGGGTGTCTGTTAAGCAGAAGTTTATCAAGTTATAAGTCGCAACCAAACGAATACTAACGGCAAGCAAGGCCTCCCGGTTGTACGGGAGGCTTTCTTTTAATCGAGACTTTTTGGACAGGGAGATTATAGATTGATCTGCGACAATAAGAAAAGGGATTACAAGCCTCCTCATAATCCCCTGATAACATCGTGATCAGGCTATAAATGTATCGCTTCACCATACGCTACCTCGATCGCATCTTTGATGCTTTCACTGATAGTAGGATGGGGATGGATCGCATTCAGCACTTCGTGATAAGTTGTTTCCAGTTTCCGGGCTGTTACAGTTTCGGAAATCATTTCGGTCACATTATAACCAATCATATGTGTTCCCAACCATTCGCCATATTTAGCATCAAAGATCACTTTGATAAATCCTTCGGTATGCCCGGCAGCCGAAGCTTTACCACTTGCGCTCAGCGGGAACTTACCCACTTTAACTTCATAACCTGCTTCTTTAGCTTGTTTCTCTGTATATCCTACTGAAGCAATTTCCGGAATACAATACGTGCAACCCGGGATATTGTTGTAATCTATGGGTTCAGGCTGGTGATGGTATTTGTTGGCGGTATAAGCAATGGCTTCCACGCAAACTATGCCTTCCTTACTGGCCACATGCGCCAGCGCCTGGCCGGGTGAGCAATCACCGATTGCATATATACCCGGCACATTGGTTTGCCCGTATTTATCCACGCTGATACGGCCCTTGTCCGTCTTAACGCCCAGTTCTTCCAGGCCAATTCCCTCAATATTCGCAGAAACGCCTACAGCACTAAGCAGTACATCTGCTTCCAACGAAACTTCTCCGGTGCCTGTTTTCACTTTTGCTTTCACGCCATTACCAGAAGTATCGACAGCTGTTACTTCGCTGCTGGTCATGACATCGATACCATTCTTTTTATATTGCTTTTCCAGTTCCTTCGAAATTTCTTCATCTTCCACCGGTACGATGCGTGGTAAAAACTCGACGACCGTGACCTTTGTGCCCATGCTGTTATAGAAATAAGCAAACTCAACCCCGATGGCTCCGCTGCCAACTACGATCATTGATTTGGGAACCTGGGGTAATACCATGGCTTCGCGGTATCCAATAATCTTTTTACCGTCAATTTTCATCGTTGGTAATTCACGGCTGCGTCCACCGGTAGCGATAATAATATGTTTGGCTTCTACCGTTTGTTTTTTCCCGTCTTTATCCGTTACCTCCAGTTTGCCTTTCCCCGCCAGTTTGCCAAAACCCATGATCACATCGATCTTGTTCTTCTTCATCAGGAACTGAACCCCTTTGCTCATCTTATCCGCCACACCCCGGCTTCTTTTGATGACCGATTCAAATTGCGGGGTACCGCTGGCTTCAATGCCAAAATCCTTTGCATGTTTAATGTATTCAAAAACCTGGGCACTTTTCAATAAGGCCTTCGTGGGAATGCAACCCCAGTTCAGGCAGATGCCACCAAGGCTTTCTTTTTCAATGATAGCTGTCTTAAAACCTAACTGGGATGCACGGATAGCTGCCACGTAACCACCGGGACCGCTTCCGAGAACCACAACATCGTATGCCATGTTTTGCTGATTAATTTGTCAATTAAAACCGCCCCGGTGGGTCCCGGGAACGGGGGTTGATAAGTAATGAGGGGCGAAGTTATTTGAAAACAGCCATTCGGGCAAAATAGGCCCCTCTCTGGCAGGAATGACTTTCGAAGCCTTGAAAATGGTCCTTGAGGAGCCAAACCCATATTTTTGCCTTGAAAATCAAGTACAGCCGGCTTTCCACAGGTTGTGAAGAATTTTGCCAAAAAAACCGGTTGACCAGCTGGCTAATTAGCTGATTTCCCCTACCTTTGCCGTCCAAAAATTAAGTTCATCATGGCCAGAGTTTGTCAGGTTACCGGGAAAGTACCAGTGCGTGGGAATAAGGTTTCTCACTCCAACATCAAAACCAAGCGTCGGTTTCTGCCCAATTTGCAGAAAAAACGTTTTTACCTGGCCGAAGAGGATAAATGGGTGACCCTGAAAGTGTCAACGGATGCGATCCGCACAATCAATAAAAAAGGTCTGTATACTATTGTAAAAGAACTGAGGGCTAACGGAGAAAAAATCTAACTCATTTAAAGTTAAATAATCATGGCAAAGAAAGGTAATCGTGTACAAGTGATCCTGGAGTGTACTGAGCACAAAACAAGTGGTCAGCCCGGCACCAGCCGCTACATCACGATTAAAAACAAGAAGAACAACCCGGAAAGATTGGAACTGAAGAAATTCAACCCGATCCTGAAAAAAGTAACGGTTCACAAAGAAATTAAATAATCAATGTGGGCATGTGAAAATGTGAGAAGGTGAAAATTTAAAACTCCACCATTCCACATTTCCCAGAACTACCATATTTTCAAATTTGTATTATGGCAAAAGCAGCAAAAACGGCGATTAAAACAAAAGATGCGAGGGCAGCAGCCGAAGCAAAAAACTGGACAAAAGTGATCAAAGCGGT
>JANWIJ010000042.1 GCA_025449935.1 Chitinophagaceae bacterium | reverse complement strand
TTACTGCTGC
Source organism: Chitinophagaceae bacterium (assembly GCA_025449935.1). GTDB lineage: Bacteria > Bacteroidota > Bacteroidia > Chitinophagales > Chitinophagaceae > JJ008. Next base: position 118,101 of record JANWIJ010000042.1, on the reverse strand, counting down.
CTCCCGTAGGAGTCGGGCCCGTGTCTCAGTGCCCGTGTGACTGGTCGTGCTCTCACACCAGTTACTGATCGCAGGCTTGGTGGGCCGTTACCCCGCCAACTACCTAATCAGCCGCACACCCATCATTAAGCGCCGGAGCTATAATTATAATGTGATGCCACATCATAATGTTACGGGGTATTAATCCAAATTTCTCTGGGCTATCCCCCACTTAAAGGAAGGTTGTGTACGTGTTCCGCACCCGTTTGCCGGTCGCCAGCATCTGTATTGCTACAAACCTGCTGCCCCTCGACTTGCATGTATTAAGCCTGCCGCTAGCGTTCATCCTGAGCCAGGATCAAACTCTCCATTGTAAATGTTGTTTGATACTGACAGTATAAAATTCTCAAGAGAAAATTAACGTGTCAAATCGAATGTATTTCGCTTGACTTACCTTTTGTTTTTCTGTCCCGATGGCTATCGGAACAGATGCTATTGTTTCCCAACTTTCAAAGATCTTTTGGCTTTACCAGCCATCCATTTTTTCAAACGGATTGCAAAGGTAAGGGCCATTTTATTTCTACCAAAATTTTCGGCATTTATTTTTCAAAAAAACCGAATCTTCCGGCGTGAAAATCAATTTATTTTGTGAAGAACTCACCTCATTTTTTTAAGGCGGACGGCAAAGGTAACACATCGGGAGTTACCAGCAAATTTTTAGTCTGTCCTTTGTTCACATTTGCCCCACATCTGTGTTCACAATCTTCAGAGAACTTCCCGTTTTATTTGAACGGGCGGCAAAGATAAGGGTGTGACAATTGCCGGCAAACAAAATTTCAAAAGAAAAATGTTAATAACCAATGAAATGAAGCACAGACATGGCATACAGACGATAGACTTTTTTTGAAATAGTTTCCCCAGGAACCTGGATTGAAACCGGCTGCTGTATCAAAAATACCCGGGCAAAGGCATCACCAGAATAAAATAAGATAAATTAATGAGCGTAACTATATATAAACCAGTTATTTAACATTAATTTCCCCGGCTCTCTCAGGGAATTCAACCTTGATTAGGAACAATCCATGAGAAGGGACGGCAAAACTGGCCCTGGTACAGTCCTTTGCTTCAATAACAGCCCGGAATTCAGCCAAACTAAGTTTATTGCGACCAACTTTCAGCATGGTCGCCGTCAGTGCCCTCACCATTCCCCGCAGGAAGCGGTTGGCCGTTACCCGGTAAACCAAACAATTATTCTCCCAATTCCATTCACTTTTTTCGACCTGGCAATCAAACGTTCTGACTTGTGTATTTCGTTTTGAGAAAGAAGTAAAATCATGGTAATCCTTTACAATAGCTGCTGCTTCCTGTAATTTCCCGATATCCATTTTATAGGGAAAGTAAAAAGCCCGGTCTCTCAGGAAAGCGTCTTTGCTGCGGTAAATATAATAACAATACTCCCTGCTTACCGCATCAAACCGGCAATGAGCGTCCGACGGAACATCAACAAGACTTTTTACAACAATATCAGCAGGCAAAATCGCATTCATCTTATAGACAAACTGGGGATGGATATTTTCATCATAGTCAAAATGAAAAAAATTCTGCAGTGCATGCACGCCGGCATCTGTCCGGGATGAACCAGTCAATAAAACTGCCTGTTTTTGAAGAATCATAAACGCTTTCTCGACTTCTGCCTGGATGGTGTTGGCATTCTGCTGCGACTGGAAACCACTGTAATTTGTGCCTTTGTAGGAAATTTCTAGGAAATAACGGGGCATGATAAATCAATTGCGCAACATGGCTTTGAACCTGTTTATGTAGTATTCCTCCTTTAGTTCTGCCTGGAGGGAGGCGAAATTTTGCGGGCCAGTTATGTAATTATAGGCCGCATCAAAAAACTTATACTTCCCTTCATCTGATAAGAAAAGAGAGCCGAGGTTCTTCACCTGCGCAACGGAAAAGCATTTTACCTTAAAATATTTTCTTGCTTCCACCACCATGTCATCATCTCCTTCGGCTGCTGCCATGTTCTTGCGCAGTTTGAAAAAATCATTCTCATCGGCAACTGCACGGCAATTATTTTTTGTGACACCGGTTACCGCCGGTGTATCAACTGTTGCAACTTTTACTTCCGGTTTTTTTTCCACTTCTTTTTTGCCGGGTTCACTGCTTATATCCAGGAATTTCTTTTCTTCTTTGGGCTGCTCACTTACGGCTGCCACAATGGGTTTGGGATTTGGAATGATAATATTAATGGTGTCCCGGGTGCCATCCGGGTATTCGTCGAAGTAAACTAGTCCAAATCCCTGCGTAGTGGAACTTTCCGATTTTTTGGTAACCAGGGACCTCTTATAGATTTCTGCGGGGGCCGTCAGGGTATCCGCGGATTTTTGCGGGGGTTCTTCTTTCTTAATTTCCTGCTTATTTGTTTCAACGGGTATAATTCTCACCGGATCTTTCAATTCCGGGCCGGGTTGTTCCTTACTAACTACTGCTTTCGCCGGATTCTCCTTTTCGACAGGCTGTTTATTTGTTTCAAGGGGTGTTATCGTCACCGGTTCTTTAGCCTCTGGTTTGGGTTTCTCCTTACTAGCTTCAACTTTCGGGCGATTCTCTTTTTCGATTGGTGGCTGTTCAGCAGGTTTGGATACTGCCGCTTTTGGTTCGGACTTTGATTCTTCTTTTTTCATTTCCGGCGCCGCAACGGTTTCTGTCTGACGCCCGCTGATCGTGTCTTTTCTCACTGGTTTGGGTTCTTCCTTTTTTGCAACCTCCTGGAGCACGGCTTCCTTTTTTGTTTCTTCAACCGGTTGGGGCTGAACCGTTTTTTCTTTTAAGGATGGATCATCGGAAGCTTTTGAGAGGATATCGGCAAAAACTGAAACATCGTTAGTTCCTGTTTTCTCCGTGTTCCCTGCTTTTGAATTCGGTGATGATGACATCAGGACGGACAGGCTTTGCAAATCAAAGAGCCCCCATCCTTTCTCTCCAAAATTTTTGAGCAAATAACCGTGGTCCTTCCTGTTGAGCGGCACCAAAAAAACCTGTTCCGGCCACTTATTCTGTGCAAAACCAATCTTAAAAGCATAGGTACTGTCAATTAACCGGGGAAGTATGAGATAACCGGAGGCCGATGAACTATAGGTTTTTTCTCCAAACTTCAGGTAAAAGGACTGATCAGTTTCAGCCTGGATGTAAACAAAGTAAACCTTCTGGGCCGAAGCACTAAGTACAGAAAAGAAGAACAGGAGGGCCAGAATTAGTTTGTTCATTTCCCCGGTATTGGTGGTTCCGACAAATTTAATCTAAATCTTTCGACTTCACTAAGGGGGGCTGCAACAAGTTGTTAAATACAGTAACCTTTTATCCAATTTATACGTCCATACAGGCCCCGCTGCTATAAATTTGCACCACTTAAATTATAAGTATGAATAAATTCCTATCTGCCTTTTTATTTCTTGCTACAGGTTATACTGTGTCAGCCCAACCGGGTGCTCCAAAAGATACATCCTGGAAAAAAGAATACCGCGAAACAGCCACACGTATTAACAACCTGGTACATACCAAACTTGAGCTGAAACCTGATTTCAGCAAATCCTATGTATATGGAAAAGCATGGATTACCCTGCAACCCCATTTCTATACAACTGACACCCTGACCCTGGATGCCAAAGGAATGGATTTAAAAAAGATTGCACTGGTAAAAGGCAGCCAGCAAATACCGCTCAAATTCAGCTATGATGATTTTGAAATACGTATCAGGCTTGACAGGGTTTACAAGGCCGGTGAAAAATATACGATCTACATCGATTATACCGCCCGCCCCGATGAGTTTGAAGAAAAGTATTCGAAAGGCGGTTTCCTCGGTATAAAAGGCCTGTATTTTATTAATCCCCGCGGAGAGGAAAAAGATAAACCCACCCAGATATGGACACAGGGTGAAACTGAATCCAGCTCCGGATGGTTCCCAACCATTGACAGGACCAACCAGCGTTGCACCCAGGAGCTTACGGTAACCGTAGACAATAAATACGTGACCCTGAGCAATGGCAAGCTGGTATCGCAAAAGAAAAACGCGGATGGTACGCGGAGCGATTACTGGAAAATGGATTTACCACATGCCCCCTACCTTTTCTTCCTGGGTGTTGGTGACTATGCCATTGTAAAAGACAGCTGGAAAGGAAAGGAAGTGAATTATTATGTGGAGAAAGATTATGCATCTGTTGCAAAAAAAATATTTGGCAACACGCCTGAGATGATGACATTTTTTTCGAAAATAACCGGGGTGGAGTATCCCTGGGTAAAATATTCGCAAATAACTGGCCGGGATTATGTGGCGGGAGCTATGGAAAATACCACGGCTACCATTCACCAGGAAAGCGCCCAGCAGGATGCCCGGGAGCTGGTGGACGGGAACAACTGGGAAAGCACCATTGCCCATGAATTGTTTCACCAATGGTTCGGGGATTATGTAACTACGGAAAGCTGGAGTAACCTGACGCTGAACGAATCGTTTGCCAATTACAGCGAAACCCTGTGGGATGAATACAAGAATGGAAAAGATGCCGGTGACGCGCAAAACTTCCAGGACATGCAAAATTATTTGCAAAGCGGTAGTGAGAAAAAAGATCTCGTCCGGTTTCAGTATGCGCACCGCGAAGACATGTTCGATGCTGTCAGTTACCAGAAAGGAGGTCGTATCCTCCATATGCTCCGTCATTTTGTGGGTGACAGTGCTTTTTTCAAATCGCTCAACAACTACCTTACTACTTATAAATTCAAATCAGCAGAGGCCCACCAGCTCCGTCTTGCCTTTGAGGAAATTACCGGGCGTGACCTGAACTGGTATTTTAATCAATGGTATTTTGGAAATGGCCACCCCAGTGTTGAGATTGATTACAGTTATGATGATGCTGCAGGCAAAGTGACCGTATTCGTCAAACAAACACAGAAGACCGGAAAGTATTTTACCCTTCCCCTGGCTGTTGACATTTATAACGGATCTTCCAAAACCCGTCACACCGTCTGGAGCAGGAATGCCGTTGACTCTTTCACGTTTACGTACAGCAAGAGACCCGACCTCGTAAATGTGGACGCAGATAAAATAACACTCTGGACCAAAAAAGACAACAAGACACTGGATAATTATATACACCAGTATAAATATGCAGGTAATTATATAGACCGGAGAGAGGCTATTGACTTTGCCTCAAAAATGCTGGATGATCCCAAAGCGGTAGAGTTAGTAAGAACTGCCCTGAATGATAAATACCAGGGGCTTCGCAATTTTGCGATCAGCAAAGCCGACCTCCGGAAAGAAGCCGTAAAAACATCCTTTGAACCGGTGTTGCTGCAGCTGGCAAAGACTGAAAAAAATAGCCTCGTCAGGGCCAATGCCATTCAGAAGCTCGGTGAGTATAAAAAAACGACGTATGCCGAACTGTTTAAATCAGCCATACAAGACTCTTCGTATACCGTTGCGGGTAATGCATTAGTCGCATTGGGAAAAGTGGACCCTGCAGCTTCATCCGCCATTGTAAAACAATTGGCCGACAAGCCGGCCAAAGGAGCTTTACAGGAAGTGGTGATGAATGAAATATTGAAATCGGGGGATGAAAACATGGCTGACAAAATAATCGGTGATTTTTCAAAAATGCCTTTAAGCCAGGCAAAGTTCCAGGCGCTGAATGGCCTCAGCACCTACCTCGCAGCCATTAAGAATGCTGAAAAAATCAAATGGGGTATTGATGAAATTGTAAAATTCCGGGATGCCATACCAGAAGGATTCAGAAATCAAACCGATCCCTTTATTAATGGTGTCGTGCTGAAAGGACTTCTGGCCGATAAACAAAAGAAGTCAAAAGAAGCAACCGGCGATACCCAGTTAGCCGACCTGGTGAATTACATAAAGTCAAAAATGCCCGAGGAAGATAAGAAGGGATTTTAAACAAAGAGGTTACTTTGGTATAAAAAGCAAATGCCCTTCTTAAACCGAAGGGCATTTACTTTATACCTTATCAATTTATATGCTGTTCCTTATTTTATAACTACCAACTGCCGCTGGCACCACCCCCGCCAAATCCTCCACCTCCAAAACCACCAAACCCTCCACCGCTGCCTCCACCACCACCTGACCATCCACCACCTCCCCCACGACCAGCGCTTCCCAGCATACTGCCAATAATCCAGCCAGCACCGGACATCGCTCCGCCTCCGCCACCTCTCCGGCCCCCACCCATCCCACCAAGTATTAAGAAAAGCAGGAGCAGCCCGACGATTGAACCGAGGCCCGGTCCTTTCTTCTTTTTATTTCCATACCCGGCCGGTGCTTTGTATTCGCCGGCCGCGGCCTTTATTATATCATCAGTAGCCCGGTCAAGACCCCGGTAATAATTGCCTTCTTTAAAATGCGGGGTTATCGAATTATCAATAATGCTCTTGGCGGTAATATCGGGAATAGCTCCTTCCAGTCCGTAGCCCACTTCGATCCGCGACTTGCGGTCTTCCATGGCCACCACTACTATTACCCCGTTACTGAATTCTTTCCCGCCCACCTGCCAGGCTCTTCCCAATGCCAGGGCGTACTCTGCTATATCATATCCCTGCAGGCTGGAAACGATCACCACCGCCACCTGGCTGGAGGTCGAATCATCATAAGCCACCAGCTTATTTTCCAAAGCCTGTACCTGCGCCGGTGTGAGTGTGTTGGTAAAATCATTCACCAGCCTTGGAGGACTGGGCTTTTTAGGAATGGCAGTTTCGATCTGTGCCAGGGCACAAAAAGAAAACAGGAAGAATATCGCGGTTAAAAAAAGTTTCATGAAGGGTTATCTCCCAAATTCAATATCATCTGAAAGTTCATTTTTATCCTTATCCGTATACGGGAAGAACTGGTGCAGGGCCTCGCCAATATCTTCCACGCAGCCTGCGATGCCTTTTGCATAATCCTCCCTGTTAAAATCCCTGATCATTTTCATTACTTCCTGGTTCCAGTATTCATTGCCCACTTTGCGGTGAATGCCTTCATCGCCCAGCACGGCAAGCTGGTGATCCTTTACCGCCACGTAAACTAAAACCGCATTCCGTTCTTCGGTAGCCTGCATACCCATTTGGGTAAATATCTCCAGCGCCCTGTCCAGTGCATCCACATAACTGCAGCGGCTCTCCACATAAACACGAACCTCACCACTGGTGGAGCGTTCAGCATTTTGTATAGCAGAAATAATCAGGCGCTGTTCTTCAGCGTTGAAAAACTTTTTCTTCCGTTTGAAAAGGGAAAACATTCCTCGGGTTACTTAATATTAAAATTCACATCCGGAGCTTTCTCAGACCCGGGATCAGATTTGTAATAGGCTTTCTCTTTGAACCCGGCGATCCCTGCAATCAGGTTTTTGGGAAACCTTTTTACATTCAGGTTATAGGATTCCACTGATTTATTATAATCCTGGCGGGCCACGTTAATACGGTTCTCCGTTCCTTCTATCTGTGTCTGGAAGTCCTGGAAGGATTTGGTAGTCTTGATATCAGGATAATTCTCTACATACCCCATCAGGTTTGAAAAGGCGCTTTTCATTTGTCCCTGGGCCTGCTGGTATTTATCCATACTGGCCTGGTCGTCCACATTCACCGTTGTTGATCCCAGCTTCGCCCGGGCTTCCACCACATCTTTCAAAAGCGATTTTTCAAAATTAGCTGATGCTTCAATGGTCTTGATAACACTGCTGTACAGATCGGTACGGCGCTGGTAATTGGTTTCCACGTTACCCCAGGATTTTTTTACATTCTGATCACCTTTTACCAAACTATTGTAACCACTGCATCCCCATACACCCAGTATGAGAACAAGACCCAGTACAACTAATAAAGTAAGATTACGGCTTCCTTTCATTGTAGTAATTTTTTAATAAGGGCTAAAATTAGCGCTTTTGGTATTTCCTCAGGGTAAATCTTCGGTTAGTCAAGTACCAGCACCGGTGAAACCACCTTTTTGGTACCTATACGGCATGGTTTTAGCGCTAATTTTTCTTCAATTATACCCCGTAAACACGGTGTTTGCCTTTTTTATGAAACCGATATCCTTTCTTTTCTTTCTTTTCATACTGGCTTGTTTCCAATGCCGGAAACCAGGAAATTCCGGGAATCCCCCTGGTCCGGGGTCAGTTACTATTAAAGATTCTGCTATTGTCAATGGATTGAACTATCCCTGGGAGATTTTGTGGGGACCCGATAATTTTATCTGGATGACAGAACGGGGTGGTAAGATCAGCCGGGTTAACCCGGTGAACGGAGCCGTGGTGACAGTTCATACCATTACCGAAGTTGTATCAACCGGGGAAGGCGGATTGCTGGGAATGGTCCTTCACCCCAATTTCTTAACCACTCCCCATGTATTTGCAGCGTATAACTATACTGCAGGTGGCTATAAAGAAAAGATTGTTCGCTTTACCTACAACGGAACAACGCTTACCAACCCCGTCACCATTATTGAGAATATTGCTGCCTCCTCCATTCACAACGGCTGCCGCCTGTTAATCACCCCGGACCTGAAATTATTTATCACTACGGGGGATGCCGCCAATACTTCATTACCGCAAAACATTGCCTCGCTAAATGGTAAAATACTACGATTAAACCTTGATGGGAGTATCCCGGCAGATAATCCTGTGCCCGGTAATGCTTACTGGTCCTCGGGGCACCGCAATCCACAGGGACTGGTTTTTGCCAACAACAGGCTGTATAGTTCAGAACACGGTCCAACAACGGATGATGAAATAAATATCATTGAAAAAGGAAGCAACTACGGTTGGCCGGACGTAAGAGGCTATTGCAATGAAACGCCGGAAGCCGCGTTTTGCAACGCTACTACGGTCCGGGAACCCCTTGAAGCGTGGACACCCACCATTGCTGCCTGCGGAATGGATTATTACAACAACAACCAGATACCCCAGTGGAAAAACTCCTTACTGCTGGCCACACTGAAAGATTCGAGGCTTTACCAACTGAAATTAAATGCATCCTTTACGGATATCACCACTATCACCGAATATTTTGTCAATGACTATGGAAGGTTGCGGGATGTCTGTATCTCCCCGGATGGTAAAGTGTATATCTGTACCAGCAATGGGGGGAATAATGATCAGATCATCGAGGTCCGGAAACAATAATAGCAGGTAATCCCTTACTCAACTCTCCGGATGCACACTACGTGGTACTCTTCTACTTTCTGGTTATTATAATAAGCGCCGGTGTACCAATATTTGGTTATGGCTGTAGTGCCGCTGGCTTCGGTAGAGGACCAGATCGTTCCTCTTTCTTCTACACTGAATAAATCTTTGAACGCATAGATTGCGTCGGTTTCTTCTTTGGAGGGCAGGTACCAGTCGTCTTTGTTGCCATGGGTAGATTCGCTGCACATCCTCGCAGCATAGGGTTTACCGTCATAACCGGCGTTCTTGCCGACGGTTGTTACAATCGCCGTTGTGTTTGCCGATCCGTTTGATTCACTTTTCGCAGCATCCGCGGCAATCTCTTCATAACCGCCCCACATCACCTTGCCTTTGGCGACGAGGTCAAGTGCTTCATATTTTTTCCCTTTATATTCAATCGGGATTATTTTTTGGGCAGAAACACTAATAAATGCAAATAACAAACCCGGGAAAAAGAATATTCTTTTCATAGCAAGAGTTTACCTGCTAAAGATCATGCAAAAATTGAAACCGGGAAAAATTTTTTAAGATTGTACGGCAGCGATCCCCGGCAGGGTCTTTCCTTCAAAATATTCCAGCATAGCGCCTCCACCAGTTGATACATAGCTGACCTTACCGGCAAAACCAAATTGATTAACTGCCGCAACAGAATCGCCCCCACCTACCAGAGAAAAAGCACCTTTTTGGGTAGCTTCTGCAATAGCAACCGCCACCGCTTTGGTGCCATGCTGAAATTTGGGCATTTCAAAAACGCCCATCGGGCCATTCCATAAAATGGTTTTAGAGTGTTTGATCACATTACAAAACTGTTCACAGGCATTGGCACCAATGTCCAGCCCCATCCAACCATCCGGGATATTATTACTGGGTGCCGCCGAAGTTTGTGCTTCAGCGGAAAACTTGTCAGCAATCACTGAATCGGAAGGCAAATGAATACAAACATTTTTTTCGCGGGCCTTTTTCAAAATCTCCCGGGCCGTTTCCAGCCGGTCTTCCTCACAAAGTGAATTACCGATCTTCCCGCCTTCCGCTTTCATAAATGTATACGCCATGCCGCCTCCAATGATAATATCTGTTGCCCTGTCCAGGAGGTTTTCAATAATAAGAATCTTATCACTGACTTTTGCGCCACCGATAATTGCGACAAAGGGTTTTTGTGCACTGTGAAGCACTTTTTCTGCGCTGGCCACTTCCCCTTCCATCAGCAAACCAAACATTTTCTTATCGGCTGGGAAAAATTGGGCAATCACCGCCGTGGAAGCATGGGCCCGGTGCGCTGTTCCAAAAGCATCATTAACCCACACATCCCCCAGTTTTGACAGTTTTTCTGCAAACTTCACATCACCTTTTTCCTCCTCCGGGTGAAAGCGCAGGTTTTCCAGCAAAAGCACTTCGCCGGGACGCATCATGCTTGCTGTCAGGTAAGCCTGCTCCCCCGTACAATCATTGGCGAATAACACCGTTGTTCCCCCCAGCAATTCACTAAGGTGTTTGATTAAGTGCTTCAGGGAATATTTGTCTGAAGGGCCATCTTTTGGTCTTCCGAAATGACTCATTAAGATCACCATGCCCCCGTCCGCTAAAATCTTTTTGATCGTTGGAACAGCCGCTTTCATCCGGGTGTCATCCGTGATCACAAATTTTTCGTCCAGGGGAACATTAAAGTCAACCCGGACCAATGCTTTCTGATTCCTGAAATTGTAGGCTGAAAATGCTGACATAGTAGTTCATTAAAGAATTATTGCTGGGGAATCTTAGCTGCCTGTGTTTCCCGGAACAAAATATGACCTGCCACGGTTGCCATTACCTCGTCGGTCACATCTTTTCCACCCCGCAGGTTGGTACGAATGCTTTCGAGGGTATATTTCGGACCATAAGGTATACCCCACCAACCAAAAATGACCGACAAAAGAGTAAACGGGAAACCCTTGGCGACTGCATTTTTGCCGGAACGGATCAGGTAAACACCCGAGGTCCTTTTAAAAGTAAGAATTACGAGTGAAATGGTAAAAGCATAATAAATAAACCTTCCGCCCCTTTCCGCTTCCTGCTGCAAGTCATAAGCAGAAAGACCTTCAATATTTTTAATACGCATGATAAGCTGTTGAAAGATACCGCACCCTGTTCTATGATTTGGGCGGTATTAAAAATTAAAAAGCGCTACTTACTGATCAGTTTGGCAAAATAATTCACGGTACGGACCAGCTGGCTTACGTAACTCATTTCATTATCATACCAGCTCACTGTTTTTACCAGTTGTTTATCGCCCATCGTCATTACCTTGGTTTGTGTGGCATCAAACAGGGAACCAAAATGGATACCAATAATATCACTGCTTACAATTTCATCTTCGTTATATCCAAAGCTTTCATTGCTGGCTGCCTTCATCGCGGCATTTACTTCATCCGCAGTCACCGTTTTATTTAATATCGTGGTAAGTTCTGTCAATGACCCGGTAATGATCGGAACCCGCTGGGCACCTCCATCCAGTTTACCTTTTAGTTCCGGCAGTACAAGACCGATCGCTTTGGCCGCCCCGGTGCTGTTGGGAACAATATTGGCGGCGGCGGCCCTTGCCCGGCGAAGATCGCCTTTGGGGTGAGGCGCATCGAGCGTATTCTGGTCGTTGGTATAGGCATGAATGGTGGTCATGATACCGGTAACAATTCCAAATTTATCATTTAGCACTTTCGCCATGGGAGCCAAACAGTTTGTAGTACAGGATGCGCAGGAAATTATGGTCTCGGTGCCGTCCAGTACATCATGATTCACATTAAATACCACTGTTTTCAGTTCCCCGGTGGCGGGGGCAGAGATTACTACTCTTTTGGCACCAGCCGTTATATGGGCTGCGGCTTTGTCCTTATCGGTAAAAAAACCTGTGCTCTCAATCACGACATCCACATCATGGGTGCCCCAGGGAATCTGGGCGGGATCTTTTTGTGCATATATTCTTACGCTGTCTCCGTTCACCACGATGGAGTCTTCGGTAGCTTTTACTTCGGCATCAAAACGTCCCTGCGCACTGTCGTACTTCAGCAGGTGAGCCAACACTTTTGGGCTGGTAAGATCGTTGATGGCAACTACATCAATCCCTTTCATGTTATAGATCTGGCGGTAAACCAACCGGCCGATGCGGCCAAAACCATTGATGGCAACTTTAACTGTGCTCATAATTAATTAGTGTTTTTTATTTTATCCGTCCGCTTCGCTTCCAGGATGGCGGACAAGGGTGCGAAGGTAAGAAAACCGGCATTGCTGAACTGTATCAGATTTGAGCAAAATGACCATTGCAGGGAGGCATACCAAGACAGGAAAAACATTTGGCCAAAAAGCGGTGCAGACCTATCTTTGCCGTCCCTTAAAACGGCCCGTTCGTCTAAGGGCTAGGACACCACCCTTTCACGGTGGTGATACGGGTTCGAATCCCGTACGGGCTACAAAAAATAATCCCACCAGTTACCATGGTGGGATTATTTATGCCAGGATACCCCAACTTTTTATAACTGTTATTTCCTGTAAACAGCGTCATTCCCTTTACTCTCAAACCAATGGAAAAAAGCTGTATTGGAAGAGGGGCTATTGCCTGAAGTTGCATACAGGGCATACATACAGCCAACGAAACCACCGGCCCCTTTGGTACTGAGAAACTTTCCATCCATCCCCCCCTTTATCAAAATCCAGTTTTCCTTTTTTACCGCGTAATAAAAATGATATTTATCCCTGTCCGCTTCAATCTTAAAAAGGAGTTTCTTAATTTTTCTGTTAGTAATGGTTTGTTCGGCCACCAGTTCGGGTTTGCCCGTTTTATTTTCATTTCCCGGCCCCTTGTATAATTGCACAACCATCTTTCCATTGCTGACTGATTGACACAGGTAATAATAATGGTATTCGCTTTGAAAAATCAGCAGCCCTGCCTTTTCATTCTCTGCGGTTGCCTTAAAGTTTAGAGCAGTGGCAGCATATCCTTGCTGGTACGGTTGCCGGAAACCCACAAAAGACGGGTTGCCCTCACCGCTGCAGGTCTCTGGTCTTAGCTTCACTGCCAGGCTTCCGGGTTTATCGTGAAGACTATACCAGTTATCACGCTTTGTTCTTAAGAAACTGTAACGGGTATTCAATTCCGTGGCGGTAAAATCATCACGGAAATAATAGTTACCGCTGAATCTTTCTGCGTTCTTATTGAGTATCGCATTAATGGGGTAAACATATTGCACTTCTTCATAACCCGGATTGATCAGCGGCCAGCCGTCCTTCCATTCCAACGGTGTCATAAATGTTTCACGTCCCGTATTGTAATAATCTCCCTCGTAAGGCCGGCAACCTAAAAATACCGCCCACCATTTTCCATCTTTATCTTCCACCAGATCGGCATGCCCGGTTGTTGTGATGGGATTATTCCTGCGCGGGTCTAAATGCCGCTGCGTAAGAATTGGATTGTTGGCAAAGGAAATAAAAGGCCCTTCCACAGATTTACTTCTGAATACCACCTCCGAATGATTGTAACCGGTACCACCTTCTGCGCACAGTAAATAATACCAGCCATCTTTTTTGATGATATGTGGTCCTTCTATCCAAACCGGTTTCTTCGCCATATCCGTTCCCCCGTTGATCAATAGTTTTTCTTCCCCCACCACTTTTAATTTTTGCGCATCAAATTCAAACATCCTGATCGTACGGTGACCGTCATGCAGGGAAATATTCCCGGGTGGAATGCTGTTGAAAAGGATATATGACTTCCCGTTGTCATCAAAAAATAGGGATGGATCAATCCCGTTTACCTGTGGCAGGGCCACCGGGTTGCTCCAGGGACCAGCGGGATCCTTAGCAGTAATAACAAAATTGCCAAGTTTATCTATCAGCGTGCACACTATATAATATGTACCCTTGTGGTAACTGATAGCCGGAGCAAACAAGCCCCTCGAAACACCGGCCCCGTCCAGGTTTAACTGCTCCGGCCTGTTCATCGCATAACCCACCTGTTGCCAGTTCAATAGATCCTTGCTGTGAAAAATGGGTAAGCCGGGATAGTAGGAAAAGGAAGAGTTGACAATATAAAAATCATCGCCGGCGCGGCAGATAGAAGGATCGGGATAAAATCCGGCGAGGATGGGATTGGTAAATGATTGTGCCGTTAATTGGAGCGAACAACAAAGCAGGCCATTTATTACCAGCAACTTTAATAAACTTTTCATGGCGGCTACCCATTTAAGATGATAGACTTTTGCTGACCGCGTATTCAACGCCCCTCAGTTCCGCGAGGCCTCTTAACCTGCCGATCGCGGAATAGCCCGGGTATGTTTTCTTTTTCAGGTCATCCAGCATCTGGTGACCATGATCGGGCCGCATGGGGATGGAGAGATCCCGGCGTTGCATGATCTGCACTATTTCTTTTATAATCCCGTGCATATCGGTATCGCCATCTAAATGATCCGCTTCATAAAAATTCCCCTCCTCATCCCGTTTAGTGTTTCTTAAATGAAGGAAATGAATATGATCGCCAAACCTTTTCAGCATTCTTACCAGGTCATTGTCGGGTCTTGCACCAAAAGAACCCGTACAAAAACATAAGCCATTGGCCGGTGATGGTGCCGCATTCAGTAAATCAGCGGCATCCTGTTCCGTGCTCACAATTCTTGGCAAACCCAGCACCGGATAAGGCGGATCATCCGGGTGAATGGCCAGTTTTAACCCGTATTCTTCCGCCACGGGCACAACCTGCCACAGGAAATAAAAAAGATGCTGTTTCAGTTTGATGGCATCAATGCCTTCATAGGTTTTCAGCGCGGCTAATATCTGCTCTTCGGTAAACTGTTCTTCACTTCCCGGAAGTCCCAGCAAAGCATTCCGGAAAAGTGTTTCTTCTTCCTGGTCGGTCATCCGGCTTAACCTGAGTTTTGCTTTTTTAATTTCCTCTTTTGTATAATCCTTTTCAGCACCGGGTCGTTTTAATAAAAACAAATCAAACGCGATAAAAGCGGATCGTTCAAAATACAGGGCTTTACTTCCATCCGGCATGACATATGAAATATCCGTCCGCATCCAGTCCAGTACCGGCATAAAATTGTACGTCACCACTTTCAACCCGCAGGCCGCGACATTTTTCAGGCTTTCCTTATAATTTTCAATATGCTTTTTATAATGCCCGCTTTGTTTTTTGATGTCCTCGCTTACAGGCAGGCTTTCAATAACGGTCCAGGTCATCCCGGCCTCTTCAATCATTTCCTTTCTTTTATTGATCTCATCAACGATCCAGGGTTCTCCCACAGGAATATGATGAAGGGCTGTCACAACGCCCGCACAACCGGCCTGGCGGATATCCGCCAAACTCACCGGGTCACCGGGCCCGAACCATCGCATGGTCTGATGCATTAATCTTGTCATAGTTTTTAAACCTGCTGTATTGAAGTTTTGTAAGAAATAATGGTCAACAGTAAATTGTATGATCCCTCATTTTTTTCTCGTCATTTTAAAACTGTCAGCTTCACGCTTTCTGTTTTATCAGAAGCCGTGCCGACCATTATGGTAAAATCACCAGGCTCCACCACCCATTTCATATTTGCATCGTAAAAAGATAAGAGTTCCCGGTGGATCTCAAATGATATGGTTTGTGCCTGTCGTGGCTCCAGCCAGATTTTCTTAAAACCCTTAAGTTCCTTTACCGGCCTGGTTACAGATGCATATTCATCCCGGATATACAATTGAACCACTTCCGCTCCCTTCCTGCTGCCCGTATTCTTCACATTCACGCTTACGGTAACCCGCTCGTTTGCTTTCATGCTGGCCGCAGAAATGGTGGGTTTGCTATACTGGAAAGTAGTATAACTTAATCCATGCCCGAATGAAAACAACGGGGTTACTTCGAATCCCAGGTTGTATCCGCGGCGGGCAGAAGGCTTGTAATTATAATAAGCAGGAATATGACCGGCCGTTCGCGGAAAAGAAATAGGAAGTTTGCCAGATGGGTTTATTTCTCCAAACAATGCATCGGCCATCGCATAACCCCCTTCCTGTCCCAGGTACCAACACTGCATGACGGCGGGTACCGCATTTACCAGTTCTGAAATACTCAGCGGCGGACCGCTGTTGACAAATGCACAGACAGGTTTACCCAAAGCAACAATTTCTTTCACCAGTTCGTTTTGACCGTTCAATAATTCCAGGGTTGGCAGGTCACCGAGGTGATTACCGGCCCAGCCTTCCCGGCTCATACTTTCGTTTCCCCCTACAAACAATACCACCACATCAGCCTGCCGGGCCACGGCTAGGGCTTCAGCCAGTTTTGCTTTTGCGTCCGCATTACCGGCCAGGTTAATCGTATCTGCAAACCAGTTGTTTTTGTCGGTCAGCTTCACCCCTTCTGCATACAACACCTTCATACTACCGCCATACTTTTCTTTGATTGCCTGCAACGGGGAAATACAAATCCTGGGTTGACTGGAATAACCTCCCAATAAACATTTATCAGCATTGGGACCTACCAGGGCTATCGTTTTCACGGTATGCTTATCAAGCGGTAAAAAATTATTGTCATTTTTCAATAACACCATCGCTTCCTGCGCGGCTTTATAGGCTATTGCCCTGTTTTGACCGCTGCCGACAATTTGTTCGGCTTTAAGCGGATCGACATAAGGGTCATCAAATAAACCGAGGCGGAATTTAGAAACCAGTATCCGCCTAACGGCCGCATCTAATTCTTTTACTGAAATTTTTCCTTCCGTTACAAATTTTTTCAGGTGTACAAAACCATCCGGGTCGGGTGTTTCCATATCTATTCCTGCCTTAAATGCCAGTATCCCGGCTTCATCGTAAGTTGGCACAATCTTATGCAGCGTGCTTACATCCCGGACAGCAAAATAGTCGGACACTACCACGCCGGTAAAACCCCATTCTTTCCGCAGGATATCAGTAAGCAGGTATTTATTAATATGAGCCGGCACACCAAATATCTCGTTATAGGTTGCCATCACATTCATGGCTTTGGCTTCCTGCACTGCTGCTTTGAAAGGCGGAAAGAAAACTTCACGTGCTGTTCTTTCATCGATATTACTGGGTGCGACATTGATACCACCTTCGCTCTGCCCGTGAATACCAAAATGTTTGAGCGTTGTGGCAACATTTTTCTTACCCAGGTAAACGCTGTTACCCTGGTAGGCTTTTACCTGTGCTACGGCGAGCCTGGAGATAAGAAAAGGATCTTCTCCCATCGTTTCTTCCGTTCTACCCCAACGCGGATCTCTTGTTACATCCACTACCGGCGCCAGTACATGGTGACCGCCCCTTGCCCGGACTTCTTCGGCAACACTGGAAAATATCTCGGTCATCAGGTTTTCGTTCCAGGTGCTGGCCAAACCAATCGGGATGGGAAAATTTGTCGCATCCTGTGTTTGCTGGCCATGCAATGATTCTTCATGCGTCATTACCGGGATGCCCAATCTTGTTTTTTCAATAAAGAACCGCTGGATCTTATTGTATAATTCAGCGGCCTGTTTGGGATGATAGCCATAACTGTTGGGACCCGCATTTTCATTGAGCCTTCCCAATTCGCCGAGCCCATGCTTTAAGGCTTCTTTTGCTTTTATTTCATCAAATTCCCCCTGGTCATTTAATATCCGTGACTTCTGGATCCACAAACATTGGGTCTGCATTACTTTTTCATCCAACGTCATCCGGGTCAGTAAATCGCCTGCCCTGGCTTCCGGGGAAAGTGATTTGTTTTTATAGGCAGGCTGTTGCGCAATAGTTGTCATGAGACAGCCAATGGTGGTGACAAATAAAAAAAGTTTTCTCATAATATTAACCGGCTACGCCTAATGGCGAGAAATAAATAAAGATTGATATGATAATGGCAACAACAATCAATGAAAGAATTACATCCCACTTGTTCCAGCTGGCCCTGCTGGCAGCCCTGTCTTCCGCCACGGTGGTAGCAAATGTCAATCCCCTGATCTGGTTCTCATTTGGTTTGGGTGTCAGCAGGCTGACCACCACCATTATCACGATAGAAAAAAGGAATAAGTAAATACAGAAATAAAGGAAATTAATGGTTGCAAAATCCAGAAGGACGCCGCCCAGGTCTTTCTGAAAAAGTTCCAGGGTAAGTTTTATGATACCAATAATGAATCCAACAACCATGGCCGTGTAAGCGCCAGTTGCGTTGAGCCTTTTAAAAAATACACCCAGCAGGAAAACAGCCGCAATCGGTGGAGCCAGGTAAGACTGCACACTCTGGAGGTATTGATATAATGTTCCTGATATTCTTCCCATCAGCGGTATCCAGGCCATGCCCAGCAATACCACCACACCGGTGGCTATACGTCCAACTTTCACCAGCTCCTTTCCACTGGCTTCCGGCCTCATTTTCTGGTAGATATCCATCGTGAACAAAGTGGAACAGGCATTATACACAGAAGCGAGTGAACTCATCAGTGCGGCCAGCAATCCGCCGGCCAATAAACCTCTTAGTCCGATTGGCATGATCTCTTTCACCAGCGTTGGAAAAGCGGCATTGTTATCGGTCAGGGTTAATGTTCCCTGGTTGACCATGGCTACGGCGATTAAACCGGGAATAAGAAAAATAAAAAAAGGCAGGAGTTTGAGGTAGGCGGCGAAGATGGTTCCTCTTCTTGCCTCCTTTTCGTTTTTGCCTGCCAGGCAACGCTGAACAATATGCTGGTCGGTACACCAATACCAGATGCCTACGATCGGCGAGGCCAGCAAAATGCCCAGCCAGGGAAAATCAGGATCACTTAAGGGCCGGAACATATTCAGTTTTTCTTTCGGTACAGAAGCAATCATGGCATTCCAGCCTCCCACTTTTTCCAGCCCGATAAACAATAATACAGCGGAACCCACCAGTAATATGATTGCCTGCACCGCTTCCGTATACATCACGGTATGCAAACCTCCGAGTATGGTGTATATCCCCGTAATCACGACCAGTATGATGGCACCTGTCCAGAAATCAACTCCTAAAAAAGCATTAAATACAAGAGCCCCGGCAAAAATGGTGACGGAAGCTTTTGCAATAACATAGCTTAACAGTTGTATGATGGATAATAGCCGCCGTGCCTTTGCATTAAAACGCCTTTCCAGGAATTCAGGCATAGTATATACCATGCTGCGCATGTAAAAAGGAACAAATACCCAACCCAGTATCAGCACAATATAGGAGTGAAGTTCATAGTGCCCCATCACCAGGCCGGAGGATGCTGCCGTACCGGCAAGTCCCACAATATGTTCCGAACCCACATTCGAAGCTAGTATGGAAGCACCTATGACCCACCAGCCCAGGTTACGGTTGGCCAAAAAATAATCGGTGGGAGATGCTTTACTTTTTCTTATTGACCATACGGAAACACCGGCAATGACCAGGAGATACAGGATGACAAAAATAATATCAATGGTTCCTAAAAAATGCATACGCGTTGATTTTGGCTGTTTATAATCAGATATACCTGTTTATTAAGTTTTCTAAATATTCCTGCCTGCCGCTCTTTATTCCCGGTTCACCATTTTCAACAGCATACTTTCTCAATTCCTCCAGCGAAAGTTTGCCCTCTTCAAATTCTTTACCCCTTCCGCGGTCATAAGAGGAATATCGTTCCTGCCTGAATTGCTTATACCCGGATTGCTGTAAAATATTATCCGCGATGATCAATGCGCGGGCAAATACATCCATCCCGCCGATATGGGCATGAAAAAGATCTTCGGGGTCTGTTGAATTGCGGCGGATTTTTGCGTCAAAGTTGATGCCCCCGCCTTTTAAGCCTCCTGCTTCCAATATGACGAGCATCGCTTCGGTCAATTCATTCAGATCATTTGGGAACTGGTCAGTATCCCAGCCATTCTGGTAATCGCCACGGTTGGCATCGATGCTCCCAAGTAAACCTGCATCCGCCGCCGCCTGGAGTTCATGTGTGAAAGTGTGACCCGCCAGCGTTGCATGGTTCACCTCAATATTCAGGCTGAAGTCATTCAGTAAATCATACTGGCGTAAGAAGCCAATGACGGTTTCACTGTCATAGTCATATTGATGCTTGGAGGGTTCGCAGGGTTTTGGTTCAATAAAAAATTTTCCTTTAAACCCATTTTTTCTTGCATAATCTTTCGCGGTGTGCAGGAACCTGGCAAGGTGTTCCTTTTCCCTTTTCATATTGGTGTTCAGCAAACTCATGTATCCTTCCCGGCCTCCCCAGAACACATAATTTTCTCCCCCCAATTCAATGGTCGCATCCAACGCCGCCTTTACCTGCGCCCCCGCATGTGCGAGGACATGAAAATCGGGATTGGTGGCAGCCCCGTTCATATACCTGCGATTGGAGAAAAGATTGGCTGTTCCCCAGAGAAGTTTTACCCCGCTGGCTTTTTGCTTGTCCTTTAAATAAGCGGTGATGGATTTCAGCCGCTTTTCATTCTCCACTATATCATTGGTATAATCCACAGCATCCACATCATGAAAGCAGTAATACGGCAAACCCAGTTTGCTGATAAACTCAAAAGCTGCATCTGCTTTATCCTTTGCCCTTTCTACCGGATCGGTTTTCTCCGTCCAGGGAAATAAATGAGTGGGCTCACCAAAAGGGTCGGCACCATTGCCACAGAAGCTGTGCCAGTAAGCACAGGCAAACCTCAGGTATTCCTTCATCGTTTTACCGGCCACCATTTTATTTTCATCATACCAGCGGTATGCCAGGGGGTTACCAGACCCCGGACCTTCATAGCTGATCTTCCCGATACCTGTAAAAAATTCTTTTCTCCCTGTAACTACTGCCATAGTCTGCCTGTTTTAGTTGTGAATTCAGGTTAATTGTTTTTGTAACTGCTCAAGCCATTTTTGGTAATACCCGTCATAAATAGTATGCGAAGACGGTTTCACCAGTTCAAGCGGTTTAAAATGGAGGAATGCTTCTTTGGGGGAGGCATAAATTTTTGCCCCCAATCCCGCACCTGTTGCTGCCCCCGAACTACCATCGCTATGATACATTTCGACCGGGATATTGAGTGTGTTGACAAAAGAAGTGGTGAAGACATCGCTTAAAAACATATTAGCTTTACCCGCCCGTATAACCTGCGGGTTCATCCCATTCTCTCTCAGAATATCCAACCCATAGCGGAAGGCAAATGCAATTCCCTCCTGTGCGGCCCGGTATAAATGCGACTGTCCATGTTTATTCAGATCAAGATTGTGAATGTGGGCATGGACCATCCTGTTACCCAGCATACGTTCCGCACCATTTCCAAAAGGAAAAACCAATAAGCCATCACTTCCCGGCGGAATTGTACTGGCGGCTTTATTTATTCCCTTATAGTCCAGACCGGCCCCGGCAATATTTTTTACCCACCGGTTTAATATACCGGTCCCGTTAATGCACAATAAAACTCCCAGTCTTTTTTGTTCTGCCGTATAATTTACATGCGCAAAGCTGTTCACTCTTGAACCGTTATCATAAGTCAGCTGATCACTGACCCCATATATAACCCCGGAAGTGCCGGCCGAAGCAGCAACTTCGCCGGGTTGAAGCACATTCAACGCTAAAGCATTATTCGGTTGATCGCCGGCTTTGTAGGTCACGGGTATTCCTTCTTTCAGTGATAATGATGCGGCAACATTGGCTGTTAACTGGCCATGCTCTGCAAAAACTTCTTTTATTTCCGGAATCAGTGTGGTGGATAATCCATAAAAGTCAAAAACATCCTTGGATAGTTCATTAGTTTGAAAATCCCAGAAGATCCCTTCAGATAACGCAGCAATACTTGTGGTGATCGTGCCGGTCAGTTTCATTGCAATAAAATCGCCCGGCAGCATTATTTTATCTGCAGCGGCATAGATACCCGGCTCATGTTGTTTTACCCAGGCCAGTTTGGAAGCAGTGAAGTTTCCCGGGGAATTCAGTAAATGAAGCAGGCATTTTTCTTTTCCAATGGATTCAAAGGCGTTCTCGCCGGTTTCAACTGCACGGCTGTCGCACCAGATAATACTGTTGCGCAGGGAATGTTGATGCTTATCGACCATCACCAGGCCATGCATCTGGTATGCTATGCCAATAGCTGCAATGTTCTTCGGGTTGTATTTGCGCTGCGCATGCAGTTTCAGTATTGCCAGCTGCACATGTTCCCACCACATGTCTGGTGACTGTTCTGCCCAGCCGGGTTTCGGGCTGATAATACCCGATTCTTCATCGGGATAATGTGCTGAACCAATGCATTGCTGTGTATCCGCATCCATGACAGAAACTTTAATAGCAGAAGTACCGATATCAATCCCAAGCAGTAGCATTTATTTATTCCATTTCCCTATTTAAGTTACTGATTAAAAACAAAAGGAAGGATGAAAGAATTCATCCCTCCTGACGATTGCTTATATAAGAACTGCTCTGCTCTGCAAATTGTATAATGATGTATACTTCCCGCAACTTCAGGGGATATAATAAATGTCCGGATAAAGGATTTGTCAACTAAATGCATAGGATACACTGAACCCGGAAAAGAAGAGAGCACCTGCGTCTCTTTTCTTTTCCGGGAAGATGATTTGGCCACTATTATTGATAGCCCGGGTTTTGATAGGCTGCTTTTTCTGCTGTTGTCATATCCATTCCGTCAAGCTGGCCCTGCGGAACGGGCCGGAGGTAATGAAAAGGCTGAATAGTTCGTGTAATGGTCTGTGGTGTATGATTTCCATAAGTTGCACCGCAGATTGTATATGAACCGGCAAGCTCGTTCCACTTTTGAGTTCGAACCAGGTCGAACCAGCGAAGACCTTCTCCGAAATACTCACGTGAACGCTCAGCCAGGATATAATTAATGTCAATGATCGCCGGCGTTGCTGTCGTCACTGCCACACTGTTGTCTGCAGCAAATACAGCATTGTTCTTATTGGAAAATTTCCACTTACCTGCCCGTGCACGAAGCACATTAACCAGGTCGCGGGCACTCTTACCGGCAGCCGGTGTAGCACCCTTCACTGCAGCTTCGGCAGCTATCAGGTAGAGCTCGGAGAATTTTGCAATCTTAAATGGACGGGTACTGGGAGCATTTGGCTCGCCAAGCCCGACATTCCCGGTACGATATACACCCATTTTCCAAAGTCCGGGAAATATGATCCTGCTTATACCACTGGGAGCAATTACAAAATCTGCCCGACCGGGCAATTGACCTGCACCAACATTATTGGAGGATTTTCCGGGGAATCTTTGCCCGGCAGGATATACAATACCGACCGCCTGTGCATCATACTCCAGGAAGCTGAGAATAGCGCTACCCGGTGTAACCGCCATATCATTGGCATTGTAAAGCGTTGGCGTATTATTCCCTCCTTTATTCCAATTCCCACGGTAAACCGTACTAAATGTTCCATCGTAACGTGAATCCAGGGTTTTTTCAGCAAAAGTGTTTGTAAAAACGCCGATGGGAGGTGCCATGCGGATATATGGACGTCCTAATGGCTGTATCGCTTCCCGCTGAACAGAGCTAACAGAAGCACCAGTTCCGTCCGGGTTCACTGCACTTGTGAGCACCGTATAGTTGCAGGTTACAAACCAAACGGCGCTATTTCTGCCGTCATTACCCACTTCACTTTGAAAGCCCGTTAAAGGAGATCCGTTGTAAAATTCACTTTGTTCAGTGTGGTCAGCATAGAGTACCATTTCTTTATTGCGGTCATTACCTCCTGCATGCACATCATAAAAAAAGTCTGCGAGGCCAAAAGGTCCGGGATTGTCAATTGCCTCTATTGCTATATCATATGACCTTTGAAAATACCAGGTCGCATCATGACCATCGGGATCAGTTCTTGTAACTTCCGGGTAAGTGGGGATGTTATTCGGATTTTGCAACCACCAACCGTAAGACAGGTAAGCCTTTGACAGGTAAAGACGGGCAGCTGTTTTTGTTACGCCGCCGGTAACCCTGCCGGCAACCGGTAATTCATCTATAGCCTGGATCAGGTCGGGGAATACTCCCTTGGTATAAACTTCAGCAACTGTATTGCGTACAGACACTCTCGAGGGGGTTGTATTGAACTTAAGTTCTCCTGCACCCAGGTCTAGTGGTACACCACCAAAAGTTTGCACTAACATAAAATAATCAAAGGCCCGGAAGAACCTGGCTTCCGCGATCAGCGCGGCGGAAACACCCACGGCTCCACCATTTTCGATGATACCACTGGCGGTGTTGATATTTGAAAAGGCAACTCCCCACAATACATCAGAACGGCTGGTAGCACCAGTTAAATTTCCAACACCGCTGTAATCCAGGTCCCGCTGGTTTGCATCAGCACTTTGACCATAGGTATATTCGTCGGTCCCGGTTTCCAGGCTGTTGAAATAATAGGGCTGCCCATATATGAAGCGCAGGTGCGCATACTGGGAAGTGATACCACCCAAAACACCTTTTTCTGTCTTAAAGAATTCCGGTGTATATATACTGCGGGGTTGCTCTTCAAGGATCTTTTTACATCCTGAAAATAACAGCATAAACGCCGCGGCCAGGCAGATGAATCTTATTTGTATATTCTTCATATTCGTAAGTTTTAAAAGGTCAAGTTAACGCCGACAATATAGTTCCGGGTTGAAGGGCTGTTATACCCGACAATCAGGAGTCGATTCAGCAGGTTGTTATTTGCACTGATCGCCCCGGTTGAAGACACATTCTGGTTCCCGAATGAATTGGTTTCAGGATCCAGGCCCGATTCCTTGTGGAACGGTGAGAACATGACAAACGGGTTCTGAGCAGTAACATACATCCGTAATTTAATGGCGGATTTTTTTAACAGGCTCCGGCTGAAGTCATACCCCAGGGTGATGGTACGGATCTTCATGTACGAACCATCAAAGTAACTGAGGGTGCTGCCATACTTGGGGTTGTCATTGCTGATAGGCCCTGCTGGATTGGGATATTTGGCATCGGTATTGTCCGGCGTCCAGTAATCCACACTTAAATTATTTCGTCGCCCGGTGAGTGTATTAAGATAACCCGCCGCACCATGGATAGTGCTGAACAAAATGCCCCCGTGCCTGAAAAAACCAACGATGCCCAGGTCAAATCCTTTAAAAGCTACACGGGTATTAAAACCTCCCTGCCAATCAGGATCCACATCTATAATCTGCCTGTCGGCCGTTCCGATCGCCCTGACCGGGGTTCCGTCTGGATTATAAGCGCCGGTATAGCGCACTTTGATCATGCCAACCCTTCCACCCGGTTCCAGGATATTCATATGATTATCCACGCTATCCTTGGTAGTGGTCCAAAGCCCGATCCTTTCGTAGTCATAAATGGCATTGATATTATGTCCTACAAACCACCAGTTATTTTCATCCCTGGTTTGACCTGAGGCAAGTGAAACCAGTTTGTTCTTGTTTGTATAGAAGTTAAGTCCGGCTTCCCAGGTCCAGCCATTCACATTGTCGAGGATCGTACCATTCAAACTAAGTTCAAATCCTTTGTTCTGTGTGGATCCGATGTTTGCCGTGTAGCCGGTCACTCCGGATGTGGGTGGCAGGCCAAGACCAAGAAGAATGTCTTCGGTTTTTGTTACATAATATTCAACTGTTCCGGACAAGCGGTTCTTAAGTATAGAAAAGTCAAGTCCAAAATTCAGTGTCCTGGAGAATTCCCATCCCAGGTCTACATTGGGTAATTGGGATACATAGTACCCGGTCCCATAAGTGGATGGTCCAAAGTTGTAAGGTCTTGTGCTCAGTCGGCCGAGTGTGGCATAAGGAGCAATAGCCTGGTTGGAAGTTTCACCAAAGCCCGCGCGCAATTTCAGGTTGTTAATAAAATTAACCCCGTTCATAAATGATTCATTGGAGATATTCCAACCCACGGATACAGCGGGATAGGTATGCCATTTATGTCCTTCAGCCAGCCTTGATGAAGCATCGGAACGTACGGTTGCTGAGACCATGTAACGGTTCTTGAAAGAATACATTACACGGCCCATCACGGATTGCAGGCCCCATAACTGGTAGTCCTGGTTGTCGGGATTAACCGTCAGGGCTGTACCGCCCTGCCCAATGTTATAAAATTGAAATGCATCGGCAGGTATATCCTGTGCCGACATATTTGACCTGTTGTATTTATTTTGTTCCGCAGAGTACAGGGCCACTGCATTCACCGTATGTTTTCCTGCAATAGTCCGGTCGTAGCTAAGTATGTTCTCGACTGTCCAGTGATAAGTGTGCCTGTTGTCAATAGAAGCTGATGATATACTGGCAGGATTGACACTGCCTACGCCTTGCCCTGTATAGGCACCATTACCGGCTTGTATATAATCCAGCCCAAGGTTCATCCTATACTTCAATCCATCAAGAAACGGAGCTTTCACTTCGGCATAAATAGCATTGTAAGAGGCAAAACCCCGTGTTTCATTAATCCATTGATCGTTCTCCGTTAATTTATCCACTACATCTTTCGTAAAAATGAACTGATCGTCCGATGCCATCCTTATTATTCTCTTCATTGTTCCATCCGGGTTATAGGGACTTGAAATAGGCGACATACTTAACGCGTTAAACAAGCCTACCTGGTTCCCCGCGCTTTCATTATAGTTGGTATACGAAGTGAACCCAAGCCTGAAATATTTCCCTACCTGCTGATCCAAAGATCCCCTGAATGAATAGCGTTTGTATTGTTGCGTGGGAACCACGCCCTGGTTGAGGTGATAACCGAGCCCGAAGTTATAATTACCAGTCGGGGTGCCTCCTGAAAGTCCGATGTTATGATCTGTCACCATGCCCGTTTTGTAAAACAGGTCCTGCCAGTCTGTATCAATATCGTTTGCTTCATCAGGCCCGTTAACGTATTGACCCCTGGCAGCACGGAGCGCAACGAATTCCGGCCCGTTCATCATGGGGTAATTGGCAAAAACGGATTGTGAACCAACATAAGCGTTATAGCTTATTTGTGGTTTTCGATTCTTCGATCCTTTATCGGTTGTAATAAGTATAACGCCGTTGGCACCACGGGATCCGTAAATCGCAGTTGCCGAAGCATCTTTAAGTATCTCGATGCTCTTGATGTCATTGGGGTTTACATCGCCCAGGGGTCCCATAAAAGGTATCCCGTCAAGAACGATCAGCGGATTATTATCCGCACTCAGTGAACGGAGACCCCTGACACGGATCTGCATGGTAGCACCGGGCCGGGTTGAGGTCTGGGATATCTCTACACCGGCTAACCGCCCCTGCAGGGCCTGGGAGATATTCGGCGCCGGGACCTCGCGCATCTTATCGCCATTGATCGAGGCAACCGAGCCCGTAATAGCTTCTTTTCGCTGTGTACCATATCCTACCACCACTACTTCGCCGAGACTCTTTTCAACAGACACCAGCGATACATTGATATTTGTTTTGTTGCCTACTCTTATTTCCTGTGTTACGAAATCAACAGAGGAAATAATTAAGGTACCATCCGGCAGCACGGAAATCTCATAATACCCGTTGTCATTGGTCGTGGTACCGGTGGCGGTACCTTTTACCAATACAGAAGCACGCTGGACCGCCTGCCCGTCTTCCTGTACGACACGGCCCTTAACTGTAATATTCTGCGCAAAGCTTTTTTCAGCTATAAATAAAAACTGAAATAAAAGTGCTGCGATGAATAAACCAGGCTTCATTAAAATCCTGTTGCCGTGGAATAATTTTCTGGAGTTTGCAGTTTGTTTCATAATAATGAACTTTTTGGCAATTGAAGAGTTTTGATACATCTGTTAAGTGAACAAGATGGGTATGGCTGTTTACCCGTGAAGGATATGTTGGTTTGTTGCAGAAGCTTGTCCGTAAACGAAGTCCCGGGAGAAACGGGATACAGGTGAAGTAAACTGCTGTGAAAGATGACCGCAAAAAAAAGAAACAGCGGCGATGAAACGAGGTTATTTAGCCTGATTTTTTTCATACAGCAGTTATGCGATTCCGGCGCTTTTATCTTTTCAGCAATCAGTAATATTGATCTTGGCATGACGAATATAATGGTTTTTTTAAAAATTGCAACCGATTGCAATTTTTTTTTTGAAAAATGCTGCTTTTATTTGTTGGATGACTCCGGACAAGGATATAACTATATATGATATCGCCAGGCATCTGAACATTTCTGCCACCACCGTGAGCCGGGGATTGAAGGACCATCCCGCCATTAATAAGAACACAAGAAAAAAAATCGCTGAGGCGGCAAAGGCGCTCGGGTATCGCTCCAATACATTTGCCAGCAGCTTACGGAGCAGGAAAACCCACACCATCGGGGTTATAGTGCCCAGGCTAAACAGCTATTTTGTGGCCAGTGTTTTAGCCGGTATGCAGGACGCGGCGAACCGGGAGGGTTATAACCTGATTATCAGTCATTCACTTGAAGAAGTATCGAACGAAGTAACCAATGCTCACACTATGTTTAATAAACGGGTGGATGGATTGCTGGTCTCGCTCGCTTATAATACGGAGAACATCGATCACCTTCAACCTTTCTTCCGGAAGGGCATACCAGTTGTTTTTTTCGACCGTACCTGGCCGCACCCCGACAGCACCAGCATCATTATCGACAATTACCAGGCTGCTTATAATGTCACGAAACACTTAATAGACAACGGTTCCAGGCGAATCATGCACCTGGCCGGCAACCTGCTCCGGAACGTGTACGCGGAAAGGGTAAAAGGATACAAACAGGCCCTCAAAGACCATAAAATATCCTTTGAGGAAAAACTTATCTATACCAGCAAGCTGGATGAAGAATCCGGTACCAGGTCCGCAGAATATATACTAAAGATGAAGGAAAAACCTGATGCCGTTTTTTCTGCAAATGATACGGCGGCGGTTTTTTGCATGATCCGGCTAAAAGCGGCCGGTATCCGTATCCCGGAAGACATCGCGTTTGCCGGTTTCAACAATGATCCCATCAGCAAAGTCATCGAACCCAATCTCACCACCGTGAACTACTCGGGTTACAGCGTTGGTGAAGCGGCCGTGACAAGCCTGACCAACGACCTGAACAGGATCTCCAGTATTAAAACCACCAATTCAATTGTTCTGCGATCTGATCTCATCATCCGCGGCTCTTCCCTCAAAAACAAAACTTCATAATTTGATTTTTTTTGCGATTTTTATGCAACCGATTGCAGTATGAAGCCTAAAAAAGACATAACTATCTACGATATCGCCCAGAAACTGGAACTTTCTTCGGCTACGGTAAGCCGTGGGTTGAAGGACCATCCTGCCATTAATAAAAACACAAGGAAGAAGATACAGGATGCCGCAAAGGAACTCGGTTACCGCCACAATACTTTTGCCAGCAGCCTGCGCAAACAAAAGACCAATACGATTGGCGTGATCGTGCATGAATTGAACAGTAACTTCATTACATCCGTATTGGCGGGTATAGAAAAAGTAACTACCGAAGCGGGCTACGATCTGATCATCGCCCACTCCTCCGAAAGCTATGAAAAGGAAGCGGCCAATGCACTGAACCTTTTTCATAAACGCGTGGATGGACTCATCGCTTCGCTGGCATTTGACACGAAAGGTCTTGACCATTATAAATCCTTTGAAGAAAAAGGTATACCGGTTATTTTCTTTGACCGGGTGGAAGAAAAAAGTGAAAGCACCAAGGTCATTATTGATAATTATAAGTGTGGCTACCAGGCAACGCAACACCTGGTGGAACAGGGTTGTAAACGAATTGTCCTGGTCACTGCCAACTTAAAGCGAAATGTGTATGCACAGCGTCACAAGGGCTATACCGATGCTTTATATGATAATGGAATCCCCTTCAATAAAGACTATGTGCTGATAAAGGACCTGAGTGAACAATGCGGTGTGGAAGCTGCCCTGCAGATTCTGAAAATGAAACCTCTTCCCGATGGCGCTTTTATAACAAATGATTTCTCGGCCGCGGTCTGCATGCAGACATTGAAAGAATCCGGCATCCGTATCCCGGATGATATTGCGATTGTGGGATTCAATAACGACGCCATCAGCAAGATCGTGGAACCCCAGTTAACCACCGTACACTACCCGGGGATCGATATGGGAGAAATCGCGGCCCGGAACCTGATCAATCATTTAAAGGGCGTTTCCAATATCAAGCATACGCAAACGATCGTGGTGCGTTCTGAACTGATCATCCGCAAATCATCACTTAAAAAAAATAAACATATTTGAAACGGGTTGTTTCCGATATAACAAAGACAGCTGGAATATTTATTTTATTGTTTGTGCCGGCTTGTTTGCTGGCTGAGGATGGTTATGACCTCTGGTTACGTTACAAAATAGTCAATGATGCGGGACGGCTTGCTCATTACCGGCAGACGGTCACCGGTATCAATATCAATGCCGCCTCCCCCACCCTGCTGGCTGCAAAGGAAGAATTGGAAAAAGGATTAAACGGTCTTCTTGGTAAAAAACTGCCGGAGCATAACCTGTTACAGAACGGTTCTGTTATGGCCGTAAAGGCTGCCGCTTCTGATATTGTTTCCCGTGTTATTTCAAAAGAACTGCTGGCCAGTTCGGGTAAGGAAGGATTTATCATCCGGTCGGCTGTCGTCCGGAATAAAAGAATAATCATTATCACGGGCAATACCGATATAAGTGTGTTGTATGGAGTTTTTCATTTTTTACGAATCCTGCAAACCCAACAGTCCCTGGCTGATCTTGCTATTCAATCTTCTCCTTCCCTGCAACTGCGTTTATTAAATCATTGGGATAACCTGGACAGGCATGTAGAAAGAGGATATGCCGGATTTTCCATCTGGAACTGGCACACGTTGCCCGATTACAGGGATCCGAGGTATAAGGACTATGCAAGGGCCAATGCATCGGTTGGAATCAATGGAGTATCGCTGACAAATGTAAATGCGAACGCCATGGTACTGACAAGGCCCTACCTGGAAAAGGTAGCTGCATTGGCTGCCATTTTCCGCCCTTACGGCATCAGGGTTTACCTGACGGCCCGTTTCAGCGCGCCAATAGAAATCGGGAAATTATCCACTGCCGATCCGCTGAACGATAGCGTGCAGCATTGGTGGAGTAATAAAGCAAAGGAAATTTATTCTTTGATTCCTGATTTTGGAGGCTTCCTTGTAAAAGCCAATTCCGAAGGTCAACCGGGGCCGCAGAATTATGGACGAAATCATGCCGACGGGGCTAACCTGCTCGCCGATGCCGTTGCTCCTTACCAGGGAATAGTCATGTGGCGTGCATTTGTATACAGCCAGCAATCGAATGACCGGTTCAAACAGGCTTACGAAGAATTCAAACCGCTTGATGGACAATTCAGAAAAAATGTTTTGGTACAGGTAAAGAACGGCCCGATAGATTTTCAACCCAGGGAACCTTTTTCGCCGCTTTTCGGTGCGATGGAGAAAACTCCGCTGATGATGGAATTCCAGTTAACACAGGAATACCTGGGACAAGGCACCCATCTTGTTTTTGAAGCACCCATGTTCAAAGAAGTACTCCAGGCAGATACTTATGTAAAAGGCAAGGGTGCTACCGTGGCGAAAGTCGTGGATGGGAGTTTGTATAATCATTCGCTGAATGGTATGGCGGGGGTGGCAAATATTGGAAATGACATCAATTGGACGGGCCATCTCTTCGGGCAGGCTAACTGGTATACATTGGGCCGGCTGGCATGGAACTATGAATTGAGCAGCGAACAAATTGCTGATGAATGGATACGGCAGACATTTAATAACAAAGCATTCCTGGTCAGCACGGTAAAAAAGATCATGCTCAGTTCCCATGAAGCCATGGTTTCTTACATGACACCCCTGGGATTGCATCATATCATGGGCAATGGTCATCATTATGGTCCTGCCCCCTGGAGTGATAACCTGCCAAGACCTGACTGGAACCCGGTTTATTATCACCGCGCTGACTCTGCCGGGATTGGTTTCGACAGGACATCAACCGGTTCAAATGCACTGGCCCAATATTCTGCCGAAGTTCGCCATCGATATGAAGACCCGGGTGACTGCGATGAAAAATACCTGCTCTGGTTTCATCATGTAAGCTGGAAACATATTATGAAATCAGGCAGAACCTTATGGGAGGAACTTTGCTATAAATATTACAGTGGCGTTGAACAGGCAAGGTTGATGCAGCAACAATGGAATCAGCTGGAAAACGATGTTGACAAAGAAAGATTCGAACATTTAAGAATGTTACTGGCTATCCAGGTAAAAGAAGCAATATGGTGGCGGAATGCCTGCCTGCTTTATTTCCAGGGCTTTTCGAAAATGCCAATACCTTCCGCGTACGAGCAACCGGATAAGACGCTGGAGTATTATAAAAACCTCCGGTTTCCGTATGCCCCGGGTAATTAATGAGCTGTGAGTATTTCGGGATCTTTTTTAATTGTAAAACATGAAATCAACAAACAAAAAACGGGTTGCCATCGTAACGGGGGGTGCCTCGGGCATTGGGTTTGCTATTGCTGGGAAATTCGTTGAAGATGGTCTGCAAACAATCATTATAGGAAGGGATAAGACTAAACTGAGCCAGGCCAAAAAAAAGTTGGGCAAATTATGTCATACCATATCATTTGACCTTGGTAACCTGGCGGGTATTCCGTTGCTCGTAAAAGACATAGTGCGGCAGTTTGGGCAGGTTGACGTGCTGGTCAACAATGCCGGCATCAATATGAAGAAAGATTTTACTGAAGTAACAGACGAAGAATTCCAGAAGATTTTACTGACCAATGTCAGTGCTGTTTTTGCTTTGTCCAGGGAAACCGTGAAATACATGAAGAAAAAACGAAAAGGTGCAATCATAAATATCAGTTCTATGGCTTCCCAATATGGGTTACCAAAAGTCATTGCTTATACGGCTTCCAAATCGGCGATTGAAGGCATGACCAGGGCCATGGCGGTTGAACTTTCCCCGCTGGGTATCCGTGTCAATTGCATAGCCCCGGGATTTATTGCAACCGATATGAGCGCCAAAGCCCTCAACGGCGACCTGGAAAGAAAACAAAAAGTGATGAGCAGGACCCCTATGGGACATTTAGGTGACCCCGTGGATATTGCGAACGCTGCCTTATACCTCGCCAATGGCGAAGCAAAATATGTGACGGGAATTGTGTTGCCGGTAGATGGTGGAAACTCAATCGGATTTTAGTTTAGCAAGGATGAAATTATTTGTTACGATTACCGGTTGTCTCTTGCTTGCGGTGGTATCCACTGCACAATCGCTTATTTCAGATAAAGCTTCCCCCCATTCTTTCTTACTCGATAATATAGCGGTCTGCGTGGATCCCAACGATGAAAGCGCTGTACTGATCGCTGCTTCACTGCTGAAACAGGATATTTATGCCGTGACCGGCAAAGAGCCGGTATTGACCTGCCTGCCTGCACCCGGAACAAAAACCCTGATCATTATTGGTTCTGCCGGGAAATCAGGACTGGTGAATCAACTGGTCCGCGAAAAAAAAATCGACATTAATGGACTAAAAGGAAAATGGGAAACCTTCCAGATCCAGGTTATCGAAAACCCGCTGGAAGCTGTTGACAATGCCCTGGTCATCGTGGGAAGCGACAGGCGGGGAACTGCCTATGGTGTCTTTGAATTTTCCAGGCAACTGGGTGTTTCTCCCTGGTACTGGTGGGCCGATGTTCCCGTAAGAAAAAAAAGGTCTGTATACATAAAAAAAGGGAGCTTAATTACTGATGCGCCGAAAGTAAAATACCGGGGAATATTTATCAATGATGAAGCCCCGGCACTGAGCAACTGGACCAAAGAAAAATTTGGCGGCTTTAACCACCAGTTCTATCAAAAAGTTTTTGAACTGATGCTCCGGCTGAAAGCGAATTATTTATGGCCGGCTATGTGGGGTAATGCCTTTTATGATGATGATTCATTGAATATAAAAGCGGCTGATGAGTATGGGATCGTAATCGGCACCTCTCACCATGAACCCCTGATGCGCGCACACGATGAGTGGAGAAGATATGGCCGCAAACAAAAATGGAACTTTGACAGTACAGAATCCGGATTAAAAGAATTCTGGCGCGGCGGGATGCAAAGAGCCACTAACGAAAAAATAGTAACTGTGGGGATGCGGGGTGATGGGGATGAACCCATGACAAGAGAAACCGCTACCGCCCTGCTGGAAAGAATTGTTGCCGGCCAGCGGAAAATTATTGAAGAAGTAACCGGTAAACCAGCCGCTGAAACACCCCAGCTCTGGGCGTTATATAAGGAAGTTCAGGATTATTATGACAAAGGCATGCGGGTTCCGGATGATGTAACCTTACTACTATGCGATGACAACTGGGGTAATATACGGAAGCTGCCCGGGCTGAATGAAAAGCCCAGGAAAGGTGGTTATGGAATTTATTATCATTTTGATTATGTCGGCGGACCGAGAAATTATAAATGGCTCAATACAAATCCTATTCCGCGTGTGTGGGAACAAATGCACCTGGCCTGGGAATACAAAGCAAGAGAGATATGGATTGTGAATGTGGGGGATATCAAACCGATGGAATTTCCCATTTCGTTTTTCCTTGATTATGCTTGGAACCCGGAAAAGATCGGTGCGGATGACGTCCAGCGCTACACGGAACAATGGAGTAAGGAACAATTTGGCAGTCAGCATGGCAAAGAGATTGCCGCCATCATTTCCACCTACAGCAAATACAACGGGAGGAGAAAACCTGAACTGCTGGATGCTGACACCTACAGCCTGGAAAACTACGGGGAGTTTGAGCGTGTCGCCCGGGAATACAAAGTGCTTTTAAACAGGGCAGAAAAAGTTCAAAAAGAATTGCCTGCAGATCAGCGGGATGCTTATTTTCAACTGGTACTGCACCCGGTAAAAGCAATGGCAAATTTATACGACATGTATTTTCATGCAGCACTAAACAGGTTCGCTTATCAAAACAAGTATGCCGCAGCCAATAACTATGCGGATAAGGTAAAGGAGTTATACAATAATGACTCGCTGATCAGCCTGCAATATCATCAACTGAATAATGGGAAATGGAACCATATGATGAGCCAAACGCATATCGGTTATACCTATTGGCAACAACCTCCCCAGCAAAAAATTCCGGTAGTACAATACCTGCCAGGCGCTTCAACTGCTGCTGAGCGGGATTCAACTGTAAATGCTGTTACCATTTATGACAAGCCCATACCCAATCCGGCCAAACGAAATCTCTTTTATGAAATGGACCGCTATGTATCAATCGAAGCAATGCACTATACAAAGGCGGTAACTGTAAAGGGAGTCAGCTGGAAAATCTTACCTGATCATGGAAAAACGGGTGCTGCTGTTACTCCCTTCCCGGTTACCGCGGCCAGGCAAAAGCCAGGGGGGAATGCGCCACACCTCCAATATGAATTCTACACCTACAGCAAAGACAGTTTAAAATTGCTGAGTTATTTTTCTCCGACCCTTAATTTTCACAATGCTGAAGCAGGTTTACAATTTGCGCTTTCCATTGATGATGACCCGCCACAGCTCATCAGCCTGAATAAAGAGGATAATAACGTAAGAATATGGGGCCAGTGGGTGGCCGGCAACATTATTGTCAGAACCTCACATCACCGCATTTCCAAACCCGGAAAACATGTTTTGAAATACTGGATGGTGAATCCTGGAGTAGTACTCCAAAAATTAGTAATTGATTTTGGTGGAGTAAAACCAAGTTATCTCGGCCCACCGGAAACGATTGTTAAATAAGTTGAGGCGGATAGGTGCCCGGTAGCGGCTGAACCCTGGTGTGTGCGGCCTGCTGAATGGCATGCAGGTAAAATGTAGTTGGGAATAGTTACGCAGTTGGTTATAACAAATTACGCTATATGAAAGTTCCAGTTAAACTAATTATCGTCCTTTTGTTGTTGACTTCCACGCCGGGTGAAGCACAGAACGATTACCAATCGTTTCCCATGTGGAATTATAAACTACCGTTTGAGCAAAGAGTGAATGACCTGGTAAGCCGGCTGACCCTGGAAGAGAAAGTGGCGCAGATGCTGAATGCAACACCCGCCATTCCACGCTTAGGCATACCGGCATACGACTGGTGGAATGAAGTGTTGCATGGAGTGGCGAGAACGCCCTTCCGCGTTACTTCTTACCCGCAGGCCATTGCCATGGCCGCAACATGGGATACGAATTCATTATACAGGATGGCCGATTATTCAGCTCTTGAAGGAAGAGCTATTCATAACAAAGCAATTGAACTGGGCAGAACAAATGAAAGATACCTCGGGTTGACTTACTGGACGCCCAACATTAATATTTTCCGTGATCCCCGCTGGGGTCGCGGGCAGGAAACCTATGGCGAAGACCCTTTCCTGACGGCCATGCTGGCCAAAGCTTTTGTAAGAGGACTGCAGGGCGAAGATCCCAAATACCTGAAAGCAGCCGCCTGCGCCAAACATTTTGCGGTGCACAGCGGGCCTGAACCATCAAGACATTCTGATAATTTTAATCCCTCTGCCTATGATCTCTGGGACACCTACTTACCGGCTTTCAAAGAATTAATTGTGCACGCGAATGTAGCCGGTGTGATGTGTGCGTACAATGCGGTGAACACACAACCCTGTTGTGCGAGTGACCTGCTGATGAACGATATTTTACGGAAACAATGGAAGTTTACAGGTTATGTAACAAGTGACTGCTGGGCGATCGACGATTTTTTCCGCTATCACAAAACACATACTGACGCCACCACTTCTGCCGTGGATGCTGTAATGCACGGAACGGATGTGGAATGCGGGCAAACAGTTTATAAAACGCTGGTGGATGCAGTGAAGAATGGTTTGATAAAAGAAACACAGCTGGATATCTCGCTGCGGAGGCTGTTTACGATCCGGTACCGGCTGGGAATGTTTGATCCACCATCCATTGTGAAGTATGCGCAGACACCCTCAAACGTTCTTGAAAGCCCGCTCCACCAGGAACATGCTTTGAAAATGGCACAGCAGTCGATCGTGCTGCTGAAAAATGAAAACCAGTTCTTGCCACTGAGTAAAAAAATAAAAAAGATCGTAGTGCTCGGACCCAATGCCGATAATAAAATTGCAATACTCGGTAATTACAACGGTATCCCCACCCGCGTGGTGACGGTGCTGGAAGGAATCAGGGAAAAGCTGGGTAATAGTGTGGAAGTGGTATATGAAAAGGCCATCAATTTTGTCAATGACACCCTGATGGTGTATGACGACATCAGCCGTTATTACCGGACTGGTGAAAAACCGGGTGTAAAAGCAGAATATTTTACCAACGAAAAACTGGAAGGTGAGCCTGCTTACACGGCCATTGAAAAAGACATTGATCATTACTGGTCAGAGGGCCAGGTACCGGCCCCCGGTATCAGCAGCATCCATTATTCAGCCCGTTACACGACCAGCCTGGTGCCGGTAAAGGATGAAATCATCAATCTTGAAATTGAAGGGGACGACGGGTACCGCATTTTTATAAATAATAAACCGGTGGTGGATTCCTGGCTAAGGAACCGCTGGGGTGCCAAACAATTCCGGTTACCCGTAAAGAAAGACAGTACCTATAAAATGGTTGTTGAGTTCTACCAGTCGGAAGGGAATGCATCCATCCGGCTGAAGTCAGGGCATTATGAAAAAACAGATTTTACGGCTTTACAAAAACGACTCACCGGGGCGGATGCCATTGTCTTTGCCGGTGGGATCTCTCCCCAACTCGAAGGGGAAGAAATGCCGGTTGCGGTACCGGGATTTAAAGGTGGCGACAGGACCAGTATCTTGTTGCCTGCGATACAAACAGAATTAATGAGATCATTGAAAGCAACCGGCATACCCGTGATTTTTGTCATGATGACCGGGAGCGCTATTGCAACACCCTGGGAATCTGAAAATATTCCGGCTATTGTGAACGCCTGGTATGGAGGACAAAGTGCCGGTACAGCCCTGGCGGATGTATTGTTTGGAGATTATAACCCTGCCGGCAGGCTGCCCGTGACCTTTTACAAAAATGATACAGATCTGCCTGCATTCATGAGTTATGATATGACCGGCAGAACCTACCGTTATTTTAAAGGAGATGCCCTCTACCCTTTTGGGTATGGATTAAGCTATACAAGTTTCAACTATGATAACCTGGTCCTGCCTGCTCTTGTAAAATCAGGTAAGCCTGTTACGTTAACGGTAAGGGTTACCAATACCGGGAAGCTGCAGGGTGAGGAAGTGGTGCAGTTATATGTATCAACCCTGGATAAAACTATCCACGCACCACTCAGGGCATTGAAAGGCTTCAGGAGAATTCCGTTAAAAGCTGGAGAAAGCAAACTGGTACAGTTCCGGCTCCGGCCAGAGGATCTGTCTGTTGTGAATGAGCAGGGCATATTAAAGCAATTAAAAGGAAAACTAATGATCAGTGTTGGTGGGGGACAGCCGGGCGTGAAGAATAAAACAAGTTCCAACTCACTCACTAAAATCATAACTGTATTATAAGATGAGAAAGACATTCAGACGATTAAGTATGCTCATTACTTTACTCACCACCATAAATGTTTATGGGCAGTTAAACAATTGGCCGGCCGGGGCTAAGCCGGAAGAAATCGGGTTGCGGGTCTCAGAACATTTTCTTGAATCGCCGCACGGTGTTTACGGGTATGGGGCTATACCGCATATCCCCTACTTTGAAGTATGCACCTGGTACGGGGCGCTCAGCTTTGCGGATCTGAGTAACAACAAGGATCTCCGCGAAAAACTGGTACACAGGTTCACACCGCTATTTGGTAAAGACTCCGCATTGCTTCCTGTTCCGGACCATGTGGATTACACGGTATTTGGCACCATCCCATCAGAGATATATCTCCAGACAAAGGACAAAAAATATTTTGAGCTGGGTAAACATTATGCTGACAAACAATGGAGTGCTCCGGAAGGTCCCCGGGTAATACCTGAATCTTATACTTATTATAATAAAGGCCTCAGCTGGCAAACAAGGTTGTGGATCGATGATATGTATATGATAAGCATGGTGCAGGCACAGGCATACCGGGTTACCGGAGACAAACAATACATTGAAAAGGCCGCCAATGAAATGGTTTTCTATTTAAGCGAACTGCAGCAACCGAATGGACTTTTTTATCATGCCCCTGATGCTCCTTTTTTCTGGGGAAGAGGTAATGGCTGGATGGCAGCCGGGATGACAGAGCTGCTAAGGGTTTTACCAGAAAACAATTTGAATTATCAAACCATCCTGAAAGCCTATAAAACCATGATGGCTTCGCTGCTCAACTACCAAACCACAGAGGGAATGTGGCGGCAATTAATAGATGACCCGGCCTTCTGGCCTGAAACATCCTGCACAGCTATGTTCACCTTTGCCATGATAACCGGCGTGAAAAATGGATGGCTTGATGCGAAGACATACGGCCCCGCGGCAAGAAAAGGCTGGCTGGCGCTTGTTAGCTATATAAATGAAAACAACGAATTAACTGATGTATGCGAGGGAACCGGTAAGAAAAATGACCGCCAGTATTATATGGACCGCAAACGGATCACGGGTGATATGCATGGACAGGGACCGCTACTCTGGTGTGCAAGCGCCTTGTTGAGGAAGAAAAATGAATAATTGGATAAAGGCACGGGCATTTACCGGACCCGGACTACCAGTGTTTATGGAATTTGCATCCAGGTTTTTTAAATGAGTACGATGAAACAATACAGGATCATATTATTCCTTTTGGGGTTGATCATAACCCATCACGCTACCAGCCAGCTCAGGCTGCCCCGTCTTATCAGTGATGGAATGGTGCTGCAACGAAATAAAACCATCCAGCTTTGGGGTTGGGCCCAGCCAAAGGAAGAAGTAACTGTTTCATTCAACGGGAAAAAAGTAAAAACAAAAACAACTGATTCGGGTAAGTGGACCATCAGCCTGCCGCCTCAAAAAGCCGGGGGTCCCTATACAATGACATTTAAAGCCAGCAATGAAATTACGATCAGCAATATCCTCTTTGGCGATGTTTGGATCTGCTCCGGGCAATCGAATATGGAACTTGAAATGAACAGGGTGGCAGAAAGATATGCCGCTGAAATAGCCTCCCCCGGCAATCCAAAAATCCGGCAGTTCACCGTACCGGATAAATATAATTTTAATTTCCCTGAAGACGATCTCCCTGCAGGAGAATGGATGGACGCCACCGGCACCAGGAGGCTGAAGTTTTCTGCTGTCGCTTATTTCTTCGCAAAAGAAATTTATGCGAAATATAAAATCCCGGTTGGACTGATCAATACCGCGCTGGGCGGCTCACCGGCCGAAGCGTGGATCAGCGAGGATGCGCTGCGGAAATTTCCAAACTATTACGCGGAAGCTGAAAAATATAAAAATAAAGATCTTATAGCCCAGGTAGAAAACCAGGACAAGGTCATCAATAACAACTGGTATAAACTTTTAAATCAAAAGGACGAGGGCTTGAAGGATAACTGGAAGGACCCCGGCTTTGATGATGCAGGCTGGAATCAAATGAATATTCCGGGCTATTGGGCCACCGGGGAATTAGGGCCCGTGAATGGCGTTGTCTGGTTCCGGAAAGATTTTATGGTACCGGCTTCCTTGGCAGATAAACCTGCAAAACTTGAACTGGGGAGGATCGTGGATGCAGATTCCGTTTTCATCAACGGCGTATTTATTGGAAACACTACTTATCAATACCCTCCAAGAAGATATGAAGTGCCGGCCGGCATACTAAAGCAGGGGAAAAACGTAATGGTAATAAAAGTCGTCAGTAATTCCGGGCGGGGGGGATTTGTATTGGATAAACCCTATTACCTGAAAACAAAAAATGATTCGATCAGTTTGACAGGAAGCTGGAAATATAAACCCGGGGCGTTCATGGATGCTCTTCCCGGGCAAACGTTTATACGATGGAAACCAATGGGCCTGTATAATGCCATGATTGCGCCGCTTGTCAACTATCCTATCAAAGGTGTGATCTGGTACCAGGGAGAAGCCAACACAAGGAATCCTGCCGAATACAGCCGGTTAATGGAAACACTCATAACCAACTGGCGCTTAAAATGGAAACAGGGCAATTTCCCATTCCTGTTTGTACAACTGGCCAATTTCATGGAATCAAAGTCAGCCCCTTCTGAAAGTAACTGGGCGGCCACCCGGCAGGCACAACTCAACACGCTGGCGGTGGCGAATACGGGAATGGCTGTTGCGATTGACCTGGGTGACTGGAATGATATTCACCCTGAAAACAAAAAAGATGTTGGGCTAAGATTGGCGCTCCTGGCAAAAAGATTGGCTTATGGGGAAACCAAAATAATCAGCTCCGGCCCGTTATACCATTCCATGAAAAGAGAAGGCAAAACCATCGTGCTTAGTTTTACGAATACAGGCAGCGGCTTAATTAATAAAGGAGGGCTTCCGCTAAAATATTTTTCTATCGCAGGTCCTGATAATAAATATGTGTGGGCAAATGCTGAAATAAAAGGGAATAAGGTAATTGTATGGAGTGATGAAGTCCCGGAGCCGGTCGCAGTCAGGTATGCCTGGGCGGATAACCCTGCCGGGGCTAATTTGTATAACCGCGAAGGCCTGCCTGCATCACCATTTGGAACTACACCGTTTTAAAACTAAAAATAGTTTTATGAAGACCCAGACAAGAAGAAAGTTCTTATTCAACCTTGGACTTGCGGGTTTAAGTATCCCGGTTATTTCCGGTAACGGTCAATGTGGGGAGGATAAAAAATCAAATCCGAACGCGATGACAGATAAAAATAGAAAAGCAGGTAAACTGGGTATTGCCCTGGTGGGTCTCGGTGGTTATTCAACCGGGCAGCTGGCACCTGCGTTGCAACAAACCGAACATTGCTACCTCGCGGGGATAGTAACCGGTACCCCTTCCAAAGCTGAAACCTGGAAACAGAAATATAACATACCCCAATCAAATATTTATAATTATGAAAATTATGATGCGATAAAAGACAACCCGGATATTGATATTGTATATGTGGTGCTGCCCAATGCCATGCATGCTGAATACAGCATCCGTGCTGCGCAGGCCGGCAAACATGTTATTTGTGAAAAGCCAATGGCGATAACCGTTGAAGATTGCGACAGGATGATCGATGCTTCTAAAATGGCCGGCAAAATGCTATCCATCGGTTATCGCCTTCATTTTGACCCTTATCACCTGGAGATGGTCAGGCTGGGAACACAAAAGATATACGGCCCCATAAAAAAAATGAATGCCGGGTTTTCATTCGTGGCTCCCAAAGGCATCTGGCGGCTGGATAAAAAAATGGCGGGCGGCGGACCGTTGATGGACCTGGGGATTTATTGTCTCCAGGGAATTTGCTATACCACCGGGATGGAACCCGTGGCGGTAACGGCGCAATCAGCACCCATCAGCGATAAAGAAAAATTTGTTGATATTGAAGAAACGCTGACCTGGCAAATGGAAATGCCGGATGGCCTGATCGCTGCCTGTACTACCAGCTATTCGCAAAGAATGAATATGCTGAGGGCTGAAGCGGAAAAAGGGTGGTTTGAATTATCGCCTGCTTTTAATTATTCGGGACTGAAAGGAAAAACATCCGGCGGAACGATGGAATACCCGGCATTGTCACAACAGGCAAGACAAATGGACGATTTTGCATTAGCCATAAAAAACAACCGTTCCTCGCCCGTTCCCGGTGAAATGGGAAGGAGGGATATGAAAATCATCACAGCTATTTACGAAGCCATGCGGACCGGCAAAAGAGTGGCTCTCTGAAAATAACCTGAAATAAAACATGCCATGCGTAAAAAATTAAGAAGCTACGATTGGTTTGGCAAGGATGATAAAATGGGTTTTGTGCATCGCTCCTGGTTACGCAACCAGGGTTACCCCGATGACTATTTCAAAGGGAGGCCCGTCATTGGAATTTGCAATACCTGGAGTGAACTAACTCCCTGCAACGGGCATCTTCGTGATTTTGCGGAGATAGTCAAGCGCGGTGTGGCCGAAGCAGGCGGGTTTCCATTGGAATTTCCTGTAACATCCCTCGGAGAAACCATCATGCGGCCAACAACGATGCTTTTCAGGAACCTGGCAAGCATGGATGTAGAAGAGAGTATCCGGGCAAATCCTATTGATGGCGTTG
This sequence comes from Chitinophagaceae bacterium, assembly GCA_025449935.1. Lineage (GTDB taxonomy): Bacteria > Bacteroidota > Bacteroidia > Chitinophagales > Chitinophagaceae > JJ008. The sequence continues at coordinate 74,846 of JANWIJ010000042.1, read as the reverse complement.
TCTTGCTCACCGGCTGTGACAAAACCACACCCAGCACAGTGATGGGTGCCTGCAGTGTGGACCTGCCTACGATTGTTGTTCCCGGCGGACCGATGCTCAATGGTCGTTTTAAAGGTGAATGTCTTGGTTCAGGTTCCTTCAACTGGATGGTGAAAGAAAAAACCCTGGTAGAAAATTATACGGCCGAAGATATACATGAGGCCGAGATCGGCTCTGCCCGCAGCCAGGGACATTGCATGAGTATGGGGACTGCTTCCACCATGGCCTGCATGGTAGAAGCCCTGGGACTAACATTGCCGGGGGCAGCTGCTATCCCTGCCGTGGATTCAAGAAAAAAAGTACTGGCGCAATTGTCGGGGAGAAGGATTGTGGAAATGGTTAAAGAAGACCTGAAAATTTCAACCATCCTGACGAGGAAAGCCTTTGAAAATTCGATTATCGTCAACGCGGGTGTTGGCGGTTCTACGAATCTTATCATCCACCTGCTGGCTATCGCGGGAAGAATTGGCATTGATCTTTCCCTGGAAGACTTTGACACGATCGGGAGCAAGATTCCTTTACTGGTGAACCTGAAACCCTCGGGTAAATATTTGATGGAAGATTTTTATTATGCCGGGGGTTTGCCCGTAGTGATACATGAACTGAAAAAATACTTACACAACGATGCCGTTACGGTTAACGGGAAATCCATTGGAGAGAATAATAACCAACCCCCCTGTTATAACCGCGAAGTGATCGCATCGGTGGATGCCCCCCTGCAACCAGCGGCGGGCATTGCGGTATTAAAAGGAAATTTATGTGAAGACGGCGCCATCATTAAGCCGTCTGCTGCCACTAAATCGCTGATGAAGCACCGTGGTCGGGCCGTCGTGTTTGAAACCATGGAAGATTATCATGCCCGGATTGATGATCCCGGGTTGGACATTGATGAGAACTGCATCATCGTCTTAAAAGGGGTTGGCCCGGTGGGTTATCCCGGCATGCCGGAAGTGGGTAATGTGGACCTGCCTGAAAAACTGATCCGGAAAGGAGTAAAAGATATTGTGCGTATTTCTGATGGAAGAATGAGTGGTACAGCCGCAGGCACGGTGGTGCTGCATATCTCACCGGAATCTTCAGTGGGAGGTGTATTGGCCCTGGTAAAAGATGGGGACATGATAGAACTGGACGTAGAAAAAAGAAAATTGCATCTAGATGTCAGCGAAAAGGAATTAAAAAAAAGAAGGGATGCCTGGATAGCCCCCGCGCCAATGGCGACACGCGGATATGTAAAATTTTATATTGACCATGTGCAGCAGGCGCACCTGGGAGCTGACCTTGATATTTTGCAGGGAGGTTCGGGCGCAGAAGTAACCCGGGATTTGCACTAAATACTATTGTCGATGAAAATGATTTTCCCCCTGTTAATAATAAGCATCATGGCGGCATGCCAGCAGAAAGAAAACTTTAAAACAACGGGGCAAATTGAACGGATCGATCCCGCGATGGATTCAATCATAGATGCCGGTGTAAAGCCTGAAATCATTGCTGAAGGTTTTGAATGGAGTGAAGGCCCTCTTTGGGTAGAAGCGCACCGGATGTTACTTTTCTCTGATGTACCGCGGAATACCATATATAAATGGACCGAACAAATAGGGAAAGAACTTTACCTGGAACTTTCCGGTTACACCGGCAGCATTAAAAGAAATGGGGAGATGGGCTCCAACGGCTTATTGCTTGACCCGGATGGAAACCTCGTTTTATGCCAGCACGGCAACCGGCAAATGGCCGGAATGGATGCCCCGGTTGACAAACCCGTGGGAAAATTTATCACGATCGCGGATCAATACAACGGGAAGCGGTTCAGCAGCCCGAATGATGCCGTGTTTAACAGCGAAGGAGAACTTTTTTTTACAGACCCGCCGTATGGATTGATCACGCAAAGTGATAAGGACCCCGGAAAAGAAATCCCGTTCAACGGGGTTTATAAAGTCAAAAAGAATGGCCAGGTAATATTATTGGTGGACAGTATTTCAAAACCAAATGGTCTTGCTTTTCTGCCGGGTGAAAAGAAATTAATAGTAGCCTCTTCGGACCCGGCAAAACCAAACTGGTACCTGTTTGATGTAAATGGCGATTCGTTAACCAATGGACTTCTATTTTATTCAGCTGCCGGTCATGACAAAGCATGGAAAGGTTTGCCGGATGGATTAAAAATCGATAAAAAAGGAAATGTATTTGCCACGGGCCCGGGGGGTGTATGGATTTTTTCGTTTGAAGGCAGGCTGCTGGGTAAAATAAAACTGGATGAAGCAGCATCCAATATCGCCCTCTCTCCCGATGAAAAAACACTCTATATCACCAATGACATGTATGTCCTGAGACTTAAAATGAGAAAATAAAAATTGTACCATGAAGATCTATAAGCTAAAACAGGGGGTGCTTGTCGATGACAACGGGCAACATTATAGTTTACCGATAACTGAATGGGACCATTTTATCAATGATGACTTGCTTTTTCAAAAACTGGCAGAATTTCTGCGTTCCGGGAAAGCTACCACGACAAACGGATTAAATGAAGCTGATATATTGCCGCCAGTTGGCAACCAGGAACTTTGGGCATGCGGTGTTACTTACCTCCGAAGTAAACTGGGAAGACAGGAAGAATCAAAAACAGCCGGAGGCGCTGATTTTTATGCCAGGGTATATGAAGCGGACAGGCCCGAAGTGTTTTTTAAATCCACTCCCCATCGCATTGTCGGGCATCGGGCCAAAGTCAACATCCGGAAGGATTCTGCCTGGGATGTACCCGAACCGGAATTAACACTGGTGGTCACTTCCTCCGGTAAAATAGTTGGATATACAATAGGCAATGATATGAGCAGCCGCAGCATTGAAGGAGAAAACCCACTCTATTTGCCACAGGCCAAAACCTATGACGGCTGTGCCTCGCTTGGACCCTGTATTTATGTTGCTGACAAACCACTTGACAACAACAGCCTGATACAACTTGAAATAAAAAGGGAAAATTCAAAAATATTCGAAGGCAACGTGCCGGTCAGCCAGATGAAACGAACCCAGGAGGAATTGGTATCGTTTGTCTACCGGGAGTGTTCTTTCCCCGTTGGTTGCTTAATCATGACCGGAACGGGAATAGTGCCCGGCCCTGATTTTACATTAAAGTCCGGTGATGAGATTAAAATTACCATTGATCATATCGGCACGCTAATCAATACTGTCCGGTAAGCATGACTTTCGCTATTATCATATTTGCGATTGCCCTGCAGGTTTTCCTGACTGCCCGGAAAGTCAGTCCTTTTTTGTCTTTGTTGATTGTCGCCATTATTGCCGGGTTATTGCTGGGCATGCAGCCCATAGATCTTTTAAAATCCATTGAAAAAGGAGTTGGCAGCACATTGGGCGGGCTGGCATTAATAATATGCCTTGGCGCGATCCTGGGAAAGATCCTGGAAGCAAGCGGTGCCGCGGAAAAAATATCAACGACACTCATTAAAAATTTTGGAGAAAAGAATATCCAATGGGCGGTACTGTTAACCGGTTTCCTGATCGGCATTCCCCTTTACTATAATGCAGGGTTTGTAATCCTGGTGCCGCTGATTTTTTCCATCGCAAAAAAAACAGGCTTACCCTTATTATATATTGCCATCCCGATGGCTGCCTCGCTATCCACCACTCATTGTTTCCTGCCGCCACACCCGGGGCCTGTTGTGCTTGTCAATGCGTTTGACGCTGATATGGGAAAAACATTACTGTATGGACTCGTGATAGCTATACCGGTAGTGATCCTTGCGGGACCTTTTCTCGGGAGATTGCTGCAGGGGGTAAAAGTGAATGTAAGCAACCTGTTTGGAACGGATCAGCCTGCCTTAAAAAAATTACCGGCAGCGTTTCCAAGTTTTTTTATTGCCTTGTTACCTGTGCTTTTAATAACACTGGCAGTATTGGCAAATAGTTTTTTCTCTGCCGGCACAATGATCCGGAAAATATTATTGTTTACGGGTGATTCAACGATTGCCTTATTAATCGCGGTGTTGATGGCAGGCTGGTATTTCGGAATCCGGGCTGGCCACCCAATGGAAACCGTCATGAAATGGCTGAGTGATGCCGTGTCCGGTATCGCGATGATACTATTAATCATTACAGCGGGTGGGGTATTCAAACAGGTCTTGACCGACAGCGGCACCGGTGCATATATTGCTTCTTTCAGCAGTCAATGGCAAATGCCTCCTCTCCTTTTTGGCTGGGTGGTCACCGCCTTATTGAGAGTGACGATTGGTTCAGCGACGGTGGCAGGCATCACCGCGGCCGGTGTAGTATCACCGCTCGTTGCAGGAGGAACGGTATCCCCCGAACTGATGGTGCTGGCGGTAGGCACGGGCAGTGTCTTTGGCTCCCATATCAACGATTCGGGTTTCTGGATGTTTAAAGAATTTTTCCAATTATCATTAAAGCAAACCTTTCTCTCCTGGACGGTGATGGAGACTGTCATTTCTATTTTAGGACTGGGAGGCGTGTTATTGCTGGAGCTTTTTATTTAACCGGTAAAATTTTATTTATGAAAAGACTTTTCAACATTGGACTTTTTGCTTTAACTGCTTTTCCAGGGATCCATTGTGGCTCGTCCGGGCAATCGCAACAACCATCCATCCATACAACTATAGATGAAGGCAAGGGACTGAAGGATTATTATGCCGGGTATTTCCCGGTAGGCGTGGCGGTATCTCCCCGCGCCTTAAAAACAGATGAAGCCGCGCTGATCTTACAGGAGTTCAACAGCATGACGCCGGAGAATGCGATGAAGATGGGTCCTGTTCATCCGAAGGAGAATGAGTATAACTGGGAAGGCGCCGACTCCATTGCGGCTTTTGCAAAAAGAAATAACCTGAAACTGCGTGGCCATACCCTTTGCTGGCATAACCAGGCTCCCAACTGGTTCTTCAAAGATGCCGCGGGCAATCCAGTGAGCAAAGAGGTGCTGCTGCAACGCCTGAAGGATCATATTACTATGGTGGTTAAACGTTATAAGGGAATCATTTATGCCTGGGATGTGGTGAATGAAGTTATTTCTGATAAAGGAGACGAATATTTCCGCCCTTCGGAATTCTATAAAATCTGTGGTGAAGATTTTGTGGCCAAAGCATTCCAGTATGCCCATGAAGCAGACCCGGATGCCTTATTATTTTACAACGACTATAATGAGATCAACGCCGTGAAGCGGGAAAAGATCTTCAAACTGGTAAAGGGGTTGAAGGATGCCGGGGTCCCCATTCATGGACTTGGCCTGCAGGGTCACTGGGCCCTGAACGAGCCTACAGAACAACAACTGGACAGCACGATGAGCCGTTTTGCTGAGTTAGGCCTGAAGCTCCAGGTAACCGAGCTGGATATTTCCGTTTATCCGAAAGAACACAATGCGAGGGAAAGAAAATCGTCCGACTATGATACAACCTATACAGCGGAAAGGGAAGCAAAGCAAGTTGAAGTATACAAAATGTGTTTTAAAATATTCCGCAAATACAAACATGTATTATCCGGCATCACTTTCTGGAATATATCGGACCGGCACAGCTGGCTCGATAATTTCCCGGTCAGGGGAAGAAAAGATTATCCCCTGCTTTTTGACAAGGACCTGAAACCGAAAAAAGCTTATTGGGAGGTGGTAAAGTTTTGATAACGTCGGGATAGTGGCACCGCGCCGTTGTTGGTGTTGCGATAACGGTGTCCTGCATCTCAGATTCTCCTCACCAACAACTCTCCGGCGCCATTGTTGGTGTTGCAATAAAAGGCCCTTGATACAGTGAACCTCCACACCAACAACGGCATCGTTACCAGATGTCCCAGTCATCCAGCACTTCCACCCGGCTGGTAGGTTTCTGTCGCCCGCCGGTTAGTTTTTTGACGGCATCGAAAACGGCTTTTTTCAATTCCCGGACGGATATTTTTTTATTTTGGTTTTCATCAGTGGCCGGATCTTTTAATGCTTTCAGGAGGCTGTAGGTAAAGACCCCGTTCTTCCATTTATCACTTTCAAAAGCATATTCTTTTCCGCCGGCTGCCGAAAGTACCGTAGTGCCATTTCCCTTGCCGAGATTGGCAAACATATCCTGCATCAGTTCAAAACTTGTCTGTAATCCTACCTGGCTCCTTCCTTTTATGATCACCCCTTTCGCCGTGGCTACAACGTCTTCCTCCATTCCCGTTTCTTTATTAGCAAAGGTGATATCGGATTCTTTGTCCACTTCCCCGCTATGGCAGGCGTCCAGCAGCAATAATTTCTGCCGGGCCGGTATCCCGTTCAGTATGCCTTCCATCATGGAATAGGGCAGCCCGCGTTGCTCTGGCTTTTTAAAATCAATATCCTGCGTAGCGAAATACCAGTCCAGGCTGTCACTTAACAATCCATGCCCGCTGAACGAAACGATTACTTTATCGTTGACCGACGTATTCATTAATTTATCGTGAAGGGCCAGTATATTTTCCCGGGTCGCTTTTTCATTGAGCAGCGTATCGATGATGATGCCGGGATATTTTTTCTTGAAGTCGCGGGCAATGTCCCGGATATCTTTCACCGGGTATTTCAGATTCATGTCGGCATCCCGGTATTTGGATATACCCACCCCGATAAACCAAACCTTCGGTTGTACCCGTTTCCGCGGGGAATAAGCAACAGACACTTTTTCTTTCCGGCTTTCAATGGATGACTGCGAACTGTAGACCGCTTCAATATTATTAATACCCTGGCTGAGGACTACCGAGTCAGCATAAGTTAATGAAGACGGGATTGTTTCAGTAAAGCGGTGTTCCTTTACCAGGTTCCCGTTGATGTAAATGCGAATAGTTCCCTTCTGTGCCGAAGAATCGGCAATCTCAAATACCAGCGCAGCCGATCCTGTGTCCGTAACTACCGGGATTGATTTTTTATTGCTGAGCTTCAGCGAAGGCACATAGTCGTTCACCACGGTGTCATTTACATTTCCCGTAATTTTTTTTAGCCGTTTGTAATAAGCATTCCTGTAAAAATTCAGGAGTTCAGGAGATGCATACCCTAGCCTGTTTAAGACAATATCGGGGCGGTTGAGATAGAGGTCAAACTGGTCGAAAGAATAAAAGCTGCTGTCCTTAAAAAATGTAACTCCTTCCAGTGCGGATTTGGAAGCCATATAATAATTATCCGGTGTAACCATGATATTACCATATTCACCGATCGTGCTCAGGTACATCACCGGCTTGCCGCTTGCGAGGTCCCAGATAGTACAGAACCCGTCATCACTGGCGGTGGCGGCCTGTGTTTTATTGGGTGAAAAGGATATTTTATTAAACGATGCACCTTCGGCATAAAACTCCTGTTTCACTTTAAGGTCCGTGATATTTCTTATCTGGAAAATCCGCTCGTTCTTCCGGCGGGTGATGCAGCCGAATACAAGATTATCATATCCCATATCAATCCCCAGTATCTCTTCTCCTTCGGGAATCAGCAAAGAATCCTGCACCGCTAAAGTAGTTGCGTCCAGGCGGTAAATACATTTTTGCTGGACAGCAATAACATAATTACCATCCCGGGTATATTTCAGGTCGTATACTTTCCGGTCTGTTTGCCCGGCAACATATTCCAGGACTTTATAGGCCTGGAGTGCACGTAATTCAGTATTCCATTTTTGGATTACCCCGCTCATGTTCCCGACAACAAAATCCTGGCTGTTTGGATGGATCGCTGTACTGTGCACCATAAATTTATAATCAGGACTTACACAACCATACCGGTTCCAGCATTGGTTTGTCTTGTCCATATCTTTTTCGCCCGGTTCCTGGTGATAAATGAGCTTGCTTCCGTCGGCGGCATCCCAGCTGATCACACAGGCCCCGCCGCTGATAATTCGCTTACCATCCAGGGAAAAATCAATACTGTTGACCGCCCATATACTCCCATCGGTAACACTTACTACATTCTTACCGGTGGCGGTTTCCCAGATATCACCACTGGAGGCAGCCAGGTATTGACCGTCACCACTAAAAGCCAGTTTGGTAATATACCCACCCGTTCCTACGGTTAATGTCCGGGTTTCTTTTCCTGTTCCCAGGTCCCATAACATCACTTTTCCATCCGGGTTAGCGGCTGCCAGGTAACGTCCCTCCGGGCTATACGCGATCGAGATAATGCTGGTTTCATCCCGGCCAAAATTTTTAAACTCATACCCGCTGTTGAGATCATGCCAGCTGATGATATTATCCGTATTTTTTGTATAGTAATTTTCTTCCGGGAATGGTTCGTACTTCGCGTAGGTTTTATCATTATAAATACCAACCGAGTCAATCAACCTGTCCTTTCCCGTCATCATATTGATGAGCCGGTAATGATAAACATTCTCTTTTTTTCTTACATATTCCTTCTTATACATGAAATAGACCCCCGTGGGAGTTGATTTGGCAGCGAGGACGGATATACCGGGGGGGAGCCTTTTTATCAACAGGACTGAGTCCCCCTGTATTTTATACAACGGGGACCCTGTTTTCTTTTCGCTTCCATTAAAATAGAAATAGGGAGAGTTATCAACATATAAGTACGTGTCCTCCAACTCATTTTCGTAAGGATATGGCTCGCGGAAGATAATTTTGCCCGACTCATTTGCCAGCATTAATTTTTTATCTCCCGTTGTCATGAGGTAATAAAACCTGCCATTGATAAAATTGACAGTATACCCGGTTATATCTCCCGGGGGGAAAGGGCGGATATTTTTTGCCACACCCGTGTTCAGGTTATAGATGGTGACAGAATGCCTGCCCTCCGGGATCATTTCTCCCAGCCAGTAAATCAACGAATCATTGAGGACACGGATATCCGCGGGATCCTGTGACTGCAGGTTAAAAATTATTTTCGCTGACTCCCGGTCAAAGACTTTGGCGGCATAAGGATACTGGTAACTAAACCGCTCCACATCCAGGTCGTCAGCATTCAGGTTCTTTTTCCATTTTTCTTCGCTGTATAAAATGTATTTGGTGCCCGGCAACAGTTTTACTATGCTCAGGCGGTTATCATCTTTATAAAATTGTTCCCACCGAACTGCGCATTTGGCATCAGCGTCCACGGTGACCAGTTTACCATTATTCTTTACCAGGGAAATCTGGTTGGTCCCGGCGTTGTAATGGGAACTTGCAACATTCTCACTGCCCTGTTTGATCAACACCTTAAAGAGGCGGTTGTCGGTGCTGCCGGGTTTATTATTTACTGAGATGGCGGACGCGGGTTTCGGGGATGTGGTCCAGGCCTCTTTTGTGTCGGTAAGATTAAAAGCCGTGATGGTGCCATTGGTTGGGTGACTGGCAGTAAATAATTCTTTTTCCGGGTATATATTATATATATAACCTGCAGCATCCGGGGGAACCCCGGTCACCGGCCTCGCCGTACCGCTCCTCGTATCAAATAATTTCAGGGTCCTGTCATTTTTTGAGGCTGTATCACGGTACAGGATATAACAGTTTTCACCAGTACCGGCAGCTGCATATATTTCCGGTAAAAGGGGCAGGGTAGCGATAAGTATAAAACTGGTATCCGCGGGTTTAAATATTCTTGTCTGCCCGGTACCTTCATCACCTGCCAGGGCATATGGATAACCCTGCGAGAACTGCACGATATTTTTTACGGAAACACTGCCCAGTTTAAAGACCTCAAAGAACTGGCGCTTGCTATCGGTACTAACGAGCAAAAGTGTATCCGCAGAACGAACCGCTCCCACGATCCTATCCTTGTAATAGGCCAGGTCGTACACGCCACTGTGCGAACTGTCTTCTACCAGCGACTCAAGCTTCACTTTACCCATACCCGTGTACCAGGTATAAATGCCTTTGTATTTGTCATAGCTTGTATAATAGTGAAATATGGAATCCCCGGAAAAACGTACCCGGTCAATATCACTCATCATCGGTATTTTGTACGTCCCCACGATATACCCCGAATCAAGATTGTACAAAGCCATCCGGTCATTGTCGGCCATCCAATCTGGCTCTGGGATATAGAAAACCACGGTTTTTCCGGACGCCGAAATGCGAGGGTACCACGCATCAGTTCCATCATCCTGGAGGATAAAGGGACCACGAAGAATCTTTCCTTCCCGGTCGGTAAGCCAGCATTTATTCTGGTGAAAAACCAATAACTGGTTGCTATCAGGCACATAGAGCGTCGTGCGGATCATTGACTCCTCCCTGGTAAATACACTGCGCGGCAGCGGCTGGATGGGCTGTGCCTGCAGGTTTACTGCCAAAAGAATACTTATGAGTACTGGATATATCTGACGGGCCTCCATCTAAAAATTTTACGAAAATTACTACTATCCATTCTTATCAGAATACCCCATGGAGGGTAAATCGGGTCTCAGAAAAATAGGATTTTAAATGCCTTTGGCCATACCAGCGGGTGGGTAGCTTTATGTACAGACCGGCCGGTTGACAACCGGGAATAAAAAAACCGGTTCAGGGAACCGGTTTAAAGAAAATCTTTTAACAGTAGTACCAATATTTATACCAGTAGCAATACCCGTAACCATCACAATAATAATACCAGTAGTAGCAAAGTCCGGCACCCCGTGATGCATCGGGAGCTTTGTACGTTTTCTGGAAATTCTTGACCGCTTTGTCCAGTGACTTGGCTTCTGCGCTGCTGAGTGTGTGCCCAGCTTTGTAGCTAACATTACCAATAGTTGCTTCACGCTCGCCGGCACCCCGGTTTGCATCAATACTTGCACCAGCTACCATGCTTAAAAAGCCAATGTCGCTGTCGGTTAATTTGGTTCCTGCCTGCAAGGCGGATACTGTTTTTTCAGCCTGCCCGAATGCTACTGAACACATCAGCAGCAGGGAAGCTGATAATAGCATTTTAATTCTCTTCATAATTGTTCGATTTAACGTGTTAAAATGGATGTTTGATTAAAACTTCTTTGCTATGATAATGGTAGCTTTTTTTAGTGAATTTTTGAAATTCCCGTAAATCTATGTCGGTTACTACATCCCGCCTATACTCCATTTGGAGTACGCCGGGGTTATTTTTTATCGGGTATTCATGCGCTGAAAATTTTCGAAAAGATACCCCCATGGAAACCTGTTTCCAATACCCGGAATTTGGTATTTTTTCCCGGTACTTATTGTTTATCCCCAGTGTTTTGTACAGGTATCAGTATAAAATCACTCTCCGGGTTATCTTTCCCAAACCCATCTTTTTGCGGAGAAATTTTCAGCGTTGCTGTTTCATTCATACTGGCTGTCTGGAGCACCGAAAAAATATGCGATAGCGTCACAATGCCGTTGGAAGTGTTTCCCCTGGCTCTCAATACCTGCAATAACAGGTTGGCAAAGGGCGAATGTTCTCCCGGCTTGCCATCAAAAGCTTCGTCGGTCCCTACCGAGGATAAAAATTTCCGGCAGGTGTATTGCGACTGATCTGCGAGGAACTGTCGGACATTCCTGTTGGACAAGGTCCTGACAGGATCGCTTCTTTTTTGGTTGAAAACACCGCCATGACAAACATCCAGCATTACAAGTATCTGCCGCGCGGGTATCTTGTTAATCATTTTTTGCAGCTTGATATATTGTATATAAGTATTCCGGGTAGGGTCATCATCCCGGGACTTTGAATCGGTGCAGACAATAAACCCATCATCCATGAACTCGGTTTCCATATCTCCATGACCTGCAAAATAGAGGATAAACTGATCGCCGGGTTGCAAAATACGGTAGTACTCCCCGATCGCTCTATAGATCGTATCCAGCGGTTTGTCCTCGAGTAACTGAACCTCGAAACCATAACCCCGCTCCAGTTCATCGCGAACGGCTCTTGCATCATTGATCGCATTGGGTAGTTTTTTCCAACCCGTTCCTTTATAATTATCCGTGCCCACCACCAGGGCATATTGTTTACCCGATATATTAGCCACTTCCCTCAGTTCCTTTGCTTTGGGCTTCAGTCCCCGGGATTGACCTTCACTGTCCACGAAAATTTCCTGGTATTCCTTCAGGAATTTTCTTTCGAAAAAAATATCGAAATACTCCTCTTTAAATGACCGGCAGTTCCAGGCCTTATTTTTTATCTTAAAAGCGATTGGGCTGGCCCGGGACTCCTCTTTAAAAAGATCATAGATATTCGCTGAATCCAGGGAGGTTATATAATAATTGATAGGTCCTTTTGCGATGAAAGTTCCCAGGCAGCTTACCCCATCGTAGCCAAATCCATTAGGAACGATGATAATCCTGTTCTTGTTCAGGATGCTGGCCACCTCCGGGGAGTTTTGCATCAGGGTCCGTATAAACTCCGTCTTAAATTTCCCGGAAGGCCCTGCTTCGGAAATAAACAACTGGTTATTGGCGGGAATTGCCTGTATATGCTCCTGGAGTATTTTTAGTGAAATTGTTTTCTTATAAGGATCGGAAGTATCCCTGCTATCCCTGTTCTTAAGTCCCGCCCCGCTTGAAGCCTGGCTGACAACAATCACGTCATAAGGGAAAAAGTGGGTACCACTGTTTACCGGGTCATTTTTGAGAACATTGCTGCACCCACTGAAATTAAAAATAAAATAATCGTTCAACGAAGATTTCCTGGCGATGTCTTTCAACGCATCCAGGATCGCTTCACGGGTAGCATTTTGATCGAGCAACACATATTCATGAACTAATGAAGCATGAAGGTCAGCGTTCTGCCCAAGGGTATATTGTTTCCGGAAAAATTCAGCATAGGACCGGGCATCGGATTTACAGGTGGCGTATTGCTCCGGGCCGTAGTCGTCAATACCAATGGAAAGTATCCACACAGAAGCCAGGGCATAATTATTCCTGTCATAAGAATCGTAAATCTCGTATTGCCTTAGCAGCAATTCAAGGGACCTGCCTTCCCCGCCGGCTGATTTACCGCGGGTGTTGGCCATAGCTGCAATTTTTTCAGCATAATTGTAGATAAACTCATCCACTTTTTTCATCAGGGTATCAAAAGCCAGTATATGGAGCTTCCCGTTGCCCAGGTTATAGGCTTTAGCTGTGATCCTGGATTTTGCATCCAGCTGATAAACACTGTCAATATTATCTCCCGTTGAATAAACCAGCCGGAAACCGGTCCCATTGGGAAATGATTCCGTGAATTTTTTATAATTGATGATGGTATCCTTGCGAAGAATAGTCCCCTGTAACTGTTTTGCACCAAACCCGGTACCCCAATAGAGCACATATGCTTCACTTGCATTATATTTTTTTATGGCTGGAGGATACTGGCTGTGCTCCAGGACTATTGTGGTCCCGGCATTTATACCCGTATAAGCGAATGAACGGGGACCGTACAGCAAGCCAAAAACTGATAAACAGGTAATTATTATTTTTTGCAGGCCGGGCATGCTCGCGATTTGCTGAAAAGATATAACTATAACGGCAGTTTTTAATACCCTCCGGCGGGTAGTTGTTCATAATCAAACTTTATTACCTTTAAAATTAATTCTCAAAAGAATATTCCGGCAAGTGGCATTACGAAGTTTTTGCATATTACTGTTATTTGCGGGTATCACCCTGCAGCTTGCTGCCCAACCGGATGAGCGCGGGCTGAAAAAAAAGCAGGATTCTTCGGTGGTAACAGGAAATACCTATGCGATCATCGTCGGGATCAGCAATTATAAAGTAGTGCCTGATCTCCAATATGCTGATAAGGATGCGCAGGCATTTGAACGTTTTTTACTGAGCGAAGCAGGCGGTAAAATTCCTGCGACCAGTATTGAAACATTTTTAAATGAGCATGCCACCCGCACCAATGTCGGCGACGCCATCTCGGTGCTCGCCAGGAAAGCCAAACCCGGGGACCGGATCTACTTCTTTTTCGCGGGACATGGTGATATGGAAGACCTGACGCAAATCGAAAACGGTCTTTTATTGCTGTACAACAGCCCCAATGGAAATTATTTCGGCATGAACGATGATGTGCTCGAAATTCTGGATCTGAAACGCTACCTGTCGCCACTGGCCCAAAAGGGAATTGAGATGATATTTATCGTGGATGCCTGCCACTCCGGTAACCTGAAAGGTGGCGTGGAAGGTGTTCAGCAGACGGCTTCTGCCCTTGCCTCCGCCTGGGGCAAAGAATATAAGATACTTTCCTGCCAGCCCAACCAGTTATCACTTGAAAGTGCGGAATGGGGCGGTGGCCGGGGTTTATTCTCGTTGCAACTGGAAGAAGGAATAAAAGGACTGGCCGATATGGATAATAACGGCATCGTCAGCATGTTTGAATTGCAGAGTTATATCCAGTCCAATGTGGCAAAATACAGCGAAGGCAAGCAAATCCCGCTGATCAGTGGCGACCTGAGCAAAGCAATTGCTTCGGTGAACCCGGCCGTATTGGCGGCATTAAAAAAACAAAAAGCAGAGAACTATCCCATGCTGGCAGTAGCCAACACAAAGGGCAATGAAGAAAAATACACAGACTCGCTGGATGAACCGGGAAAAAAGATATACGCGTCCTTTAAAGACAATGTGGAAGCCAGGAAGCTTATCTGGCCAACCGACACCAATGCACTCCGGGATTATAAACTGTTTGTAAAAAGGTATGCCGACAACCCGCTTACACCCGTTATGCGAAGGAACCTCGCGGCAGCGCTGAATGAACGGTTCAATGGCATCGTGAGCCCATTATTGAAGGGAGAAACAAGTTATTCTACCCGTGACGAATGCTATTATGCCGCCGCTGAACTGGACAGCTGCCTCAAACTGCTGGGAGAACAGCACTACATGTTCACCAATCTCAAAGCCCGCAAATTATTCATGGATGCGATGGCGCTTACCTGGGCATTGTCTGAAACGGAATACAATATTGGTTATAAACCCACCGTATTAAAATCCATCGACCTGCTTGAGCAATCAGAAAAACTGGAACCCAATGCCGCCTATACCCTGTCGGCACTCGGGGTCAACTACAATTTTGTGTACGAGTTTGACAAGGCCAATAAAGTGTTCCAGAAATACCTGGACCTGCGCCCCAATGATTATTATGCAAAATATACGCTCGGGGCCATCTATGTAAACCTGAAACGGTTTGACAAGGCGGAAAGTATTTACGAGGGACTGGTAAAAGAATACCCGGCCGTAACGGATTTAAAAATTCAACTGTCCAATGCTTACATGTTTAACGATAAAACTTCCAAAGCCCTCGCCATCATTGATGAACTGATTAATTCTCCCCAGGATAAATCAAACGGTTATTTCTTTAAAGGCATTTATTATTCAAAAAATAATAACCTCGACAGTGCCATCCATTATTACAACCTGGCCAAAAAGAATAATAGCGGCATCTGCAGTATCTGCGATAATAATATCGGTCATATCTATTTCGTGAACAACCAGCCTGATTCAGCCAAAAAATATTTCCGGCTGGTACTGGCTGCAGACAGCACTGAACCCTTTGCCAATTTCAACCTGGCGACAGTAGAATTAAGGGAAGACAGTGTGAAGGATGCCATGGCCCGGTTTATTAAAACCGTCCAGTATGCACCCACGTTTACCGAAGGTTTTGTGACGAACCTGCAGCTGTATTTTGGAAAAACCTACACCGCTACGGATGAAAAGGAAATTGCTGAATTTAAAAGCAAGTCGCATACATTCAATATGCAGTATCTCTCCTACCTGTCGATATTTTATGCCTACCTCCGCACACCGGGTATGCTGGTCAATACAGAAAACACCAATTTTCTCCTGGATCTTCTTTTCAATTACAAACAGCATGAAGCGCTGACCTGGTATCATCATGCTTGTTATAAAGCCATGGCACAGGATAACAATGCTGCCCTGGAAAGTCTTGAAAAAGCGTTGAAACTGGGATACGGAAATTATTTTACCCTGAAGTATGATGCGGACCTGGAACCTGTACGGAACATGCCGGCATTTAAAGCCCTGCTGAAAAAATATTTCCCCGACAAATAAGAAAGTGCATAGTCTGCTGCATAAAAAAACCGGCTCATGGAACCGGTTCAATCTTTTAAGAATGGCCTGTTAACAGTAGTACCAGTACTTATACCACCAGCAGTTTCCATAGCCATCGCAATACCAATACCAGTAGTAGCAAAGACCGCCACGGGCACTCTCTGTATTCCTTGTCGGATTTTTCTCCCCGGGATTCGCTTTCTGGTATTCCTTGATGGCATTATTAATAGCTTTAGCGTCAGCTTTTGTGAGCGTTTGGCCTACCGTATAGGTTTTCCCGTCAACAGTGGCTTCGATTTTGGCAGCACTGCGGTTACCCGCCAGTTCGGCATTGGTCACCATACTTAAAAACCCCAGGTCAGCATCAGTTAATACTGCCCCCTTTTCAATTTTGGTCACTTTCTTTTCGTTGTCGTTTTGCCCGTATGCCACGGTAGCCGTTAGCATCAGGAAGAAGAACAACATTTTGATCTTGTTCATATGATTAAAATTTAGGTTTTGAAAATATGATCTTTTTGGATCAGCAATTTACCGATGTCACTATTTGCTCCAATACCTAATATTGAGTATTCCTGTTCTTCCGGGCAACCAAATACGTTCCCGCTGCCTCCTGCTGGATGCCTGTTACGGACGCCAGGATCCGGCAAGAATTATTATCCCTATTTTTAAGCTATGAAAAGATGCTTTAATCCGGCCCTCTTTCTGATACTTTGCTTTTTTTATTCTGCTGGAAAGGCCCAGCAACCGGGCGTAAAACCTGTCCTGCTTCCCTGGCACGAAAATTTTGATATAAAAAAAACTGTCTTTTCCGCGGACGGCCAGTACCTGGTTACCACCGGTGATGACCATGCAGCTGTTATCTCGGATCTGAAAAAAAGAATACCTGTTGCTAAAATCCCGGGAATTATACCGGACTTATTAATCGCCGATCCATCAGCGCCATTTTTTTATACCCTCACAGAAACTAAAGACAGCCTTTACCTGCAAAAAAGACAATTTCCTTCCGGGTCGGTAGTGCATTCCACACCCATACCGAAAACTATCAGGTCTCCTGAACTCAGTATGCCACGTTTCGGATATTACCCGCTGGTTGACATTGATTTTAGTACCCGGAAACTCCGGCTATGCTATAACGAGGGAGAATTTTCAACTGCCATGCCGCAACAGATCGTAGAATTTTCTGCCGAAGGAAAAATATTGCAGCATATACGCGGTATTGATCATGAAACTGTGAATGCCATTCAAACCATCAATGGCGAAATATGGGTGGCCACTTCCCGTGCTGTTCTAAAACAAAAAGGGGATCGTTTTGAAAAGATGCTGTCCGTCCCTGAAGAAGGCGACCTCTTTGCCAATATGCAATTCCGGAATGATACCCTGGTGTTATTGTCCGGTTACCTGCAATGGTTTGACATACGCGGGATGAAGCTGCTGGATAAGGTTTCCGTGAAAGATTTTTTTGCACTGGGCGAACAGGATTACCAGTTTGCTTCACGTATGCGGTTAAATCATTCATTTGTCCTGGACGAGGCGGGAGCTGTGTGGCTGACCAATACCAGGCGGCAGCAATCCGCCACAGAAATAAGGAATCGTATTTATTATGTTGCCAAAATCAACAAGGGAACCATCAGTTACCCGTTATTGACTTCGGAACCGGCGGCTTTCCGGGATTTGTATAAAGAGGTGGCAATCGATTTTGCCTATTGCCCTGCGACGGGCTGTTTCGCATTCATTGAAGATTCACAACAGGACAGGGCAGATATAGTGCTCCGGAATACCGGGCATCTTTTCAGCCTCACCCGCAAAAACATTTCCATTGATAATTTTTACCTGACGGACGAGCCGGGTAAATTGCTGGTGCAGGTCAACAGTCATTTCTCCGACGGCGTATTTCTTGACCTGTCAAACGGTAAAATGGAACCGGTTGGCTTGCGGAAGGACTATCACATCAATACCGCCCGGTTCCTGGGAAGCAAAGATTATAAACCCCTTGCCGCTACAAAAAAATTATATAGTCCCGCCAGACGGGCATATACCCCGGCAGGTTTATGGCAAAAGGGAACTGATCTCCGGATGAATATCCCGGGAACGGACAGCTGCAGGATTCACCTCCCGAATGCGCTGGCAGCTTTAAATAAACAAAAAGGGGAAATGCAATGGTATGATATCAAACAACTGCTCCTCCACACAATTAAGCTAACAGATGATGAGGGAAACCCTGTTCAACAGTCCTGGAAGTATGATGCATTCAGTTTTGACAGCAGCTCTTCCATACTCACCATCTACTGGGAATCTCAAACCACCAGCTTAACCAAACTGATCCATATCATAAAGCTGGATGAAAAAAAAATATTGCGTAAATGGCGGGTAAGAGATCTCCTTGTACTGCCCGGCGGCAAACAGTTTGTCACCGGTCATGGTATTTTTCAGTTGGCTGACAGTACCCAGGTTACCCCTTTCCCGGAAGGTTATTCCTTCGCCGACAGGTTTGTTGTAAGTCCTGATAAACGATATATCAGTTTTATCATGGAATATTATACAAAGGAGGATGAGCTTGTCACCTGGGATAATTCCGTGAAAAAAATGGCTGTTGCGGGTTCGCAGTCGGGTATTGAAAAAATAACCGCAGATCCCCATAGCTCACTGGTATATACACTTGGCCGCGATGAAAAGATAAAAGTATGGGATGCCGGCAAAAGCAGGCAGCTGGCTGAAATTGTTTTAGATGCCAACCGGGGAACTTACAACGAATTGGGAGAACTGCAACCCAGCTACCTTGTTCTGCTGCCCGACGGGAATTATATGGGCGAGAATAAATATTACAACATGCTTTCCTGGACCGAACAGGATAAAGAATACCCGGCATTCCAGATGGATGCGAAATTTCATCGTCCCGACAAAGTATTGGATGCTTTCGGTTATGCCGACAGCAAGGTTATCAACGCTATCAGCAATATGACGGGAAAAAGGGCCAGGCGATTTTCAATCGCTGACATCGCAGCTGATGTGGTTATTAGCGGGAAGAACAATGTTCCTTATTTTTCAAAACAAAGCGTCAACCTGTCAATATCCCTGGAAGGCCCGGCAACCGGTGTCCAGGGCCTGATGATCTATGTAAACGGGACAGCCTTATGGCCCACGCCCGGAAAACCAGCCGCAATATTTAATAGCAATAAAATCTTCACTGCTGAAATAAGTCTCGTGGATGCCGGTAATCATATCCGCGTTTGTCTTACTGACAAAGATGGAAAAGAAACACCCGGTGATTATGTTTATGTGAATGCCATGCCCGAAAAGAAGAAGGACCTTTATTTTGTTGGAATCGGGCTTTCACAATATAATGACCCCCGGAATAATCTCCGTTACGCCGCGAAAGACATGCTGGATATTTACAAATATTTCAAAACAACTTCCAGCTTTGAAAATGTCCATGCCTATACAAGTTCCAACGAGCGGGTATCAGCAAGGACGATTGACAGTGTTCGCCTCTTTCTCCAAAAAGCAAGGGCCAGGGACCAGGTGATTGTTTATTATGCAGGACATGGCATGCTGGATACTGCATCAGGGAGTTATTATTTGTCTTCATATAATTGGGAAGCCGGCAATCCAGCTGCGACAGGACTCAACATCGATGATTTAAATAATGCCGTAGCGGCAAGCCCGGCCCGGAAAAAGATAATGATGATTGATGCCTGCAACAGCGGGCTGTCGGATGATGAGGCGATGATCTATGAAGAGACCATGGGCGATGATACGAGCGCCGTCGTGGCAAGGGGATTTAAGGTAAAAAATAAATCACAGCGTTCTTCCATAGTTAATTTCGCATTCAATCATTTTAACCAGGGCAACGGCGTAGACATCATGGCCGCTTCCGCAGGTAATGAATATGCCTTCGAAACGGATAGTTTAAAAAATGGGTTATTTACCTATAGCCTGCTTACGGCTTTCAAATCAGGTGATGCCGATCTTGATAAGGACAGCATTCTTTCTATCAGCGAACTCCAGCACTATGTATCATCCATGGTGAAAAGACTTTCAAAAGGAAGGCAGCAACCCTCATTCCGGCAGGCTAATTTATACCAGGATATTGCCATGCTCTCATCCGGTGATTCCTATTTTGCTGCATTCCTTTGGGCCGCACAAAACAACCATCTTCCCACACTGAAAATTTGCCTTGAACAGGAAAAAATTCCGGTGAATAAAAAAGATGAACGGGGTTTCACCGCCCTGCATTATGCCTGCCGGCAAGGCGCTTTTACCGCCGTAAAGTACCTCCTGGAGAAAAAGGCCGATATGAGCCTGAAATCAGAATTTCCATTCAGCTGTTTATACCTTGCCGCTATTAACCGGCATGAAAAAATCGTCTATTATTTGCTGGATAAGGGCGCCGTGGTGAAAGAACAGGTTGATCTGTCCTGGCACATGGATACACTGAAGCTGCGCTCCACCCCTTTTATTTTGTCCATGCTGGCGGATTTTAAAAAAGTAAAACAACGGGAAAGCATTCATTATGAGATGATGCGTTTCCTGGCTTCCGGGAACGTATTATCCGCTGATTCAATTTATAAAGCAGAAAAACTGGACCTTGATTACTGGCACTATGGAGAAGGCATTAGTGCAGTTTTTGTGGCCATTTTTCAGAAAAAGCAGCAAAGCCTTGAATGGCTTGTTAATAACGGCGTTAATATCAATTACACAAATGAGTCAGCAGGTATGTTCACCCCGCTTATGGCTGCAGCTTACAGTAATAACCTGGCCGCCGCCCAATTGTTGGTAAAGTTTGGCGCAGACAAGCGGGCCAAAGACCGAAATGGGAATACGGCCTTGTTAGTGGCAATTCAGAACGGGAGCACGGATGTCGAAGATTTTTTAAACCAATAGTCCTGTTATGACTTGCACCTGCTTAAGAATTAATTAACAGCCTTCAGCCATGTATAGTAGGAGGAAGCAGCATCTGGTCATTATTAATAAACCCACAAAAAAACCTGGAACATGAAGAAACTAACTGGCCTTGTACCCGCCCTCCTGCTCAGTATCCTCACTTTCGCGGCTGAAATCAATTTTGTCAGCAATCTAACCTGGAAGCAGGTCAAAGAAAAAGCCAAAAAGGAGAACAAGATGATTTTCTTTGACGCATACACCAGCTGGTGCGGTCCCTGTAAATACCTTGAAAACTCGGTTTATACTGATGAAGCTGTAGCCACCTATTTTAACGCCAATTACATCAATGTAAAATTTGATATGGAAGAGGGTGAAGGAGTTAAACTGTCTGAAGAATTTGACGTAACATCTTATCCTACATTATTATTCTTTTCTGCCGAGGGCAACCTCGTTCATAAATCCATCGGCGCCATGGAAGCGCCGCAATTCATAGAGCTTGGGAAAAATGCGAAAAACCCGGCCATGCAATATTTCACGCTTAAAGAAAAGGCCCGCAAACAGCTTTTAACCGATGCTGATTTTGTGAATTGGGCATCCATGGCCGATCAACTGGAGGACCCGGATAAAGAACCAATCATTGCATCCTGGCTGGCCCTGAAACCCGATATATTGGGTAATAGAGACATTGCTGCGACCGTATTGATGTATACCAGTGAACTGACCGATAAACAATTCAGCTATCTTCATCAAAACAAGGCAAAAATAGAAAAGTTGCTGGGCTGGGATAAAGAGAAAACGACCTCGGTATTATATAATTTACTGTTTAGCCGGGCAGCAATAATCTACGAAAGAACCAATAATAATATTGACTCTTTCCGGCTCGGGATCCGGAAATTCAGCCCCGAAAAAGAGAATTATGCGGTCAAGGACCTCCAATTCAGGATTGCCATACAAGCAGATAAAGACAATGTAAAAGCAACAGCTTTATTGATTCAATACCTGAAGGATGTTAAACAGCCGCTGGGTATTGATGATATAGCCGGTTGGCTGCTGGATTATTCTTCCAGCTTTGAAAAAGAAAATTACCAGGCAATAAACGCACAACTAAAGCTGTTCAAATTCCGGCCCCTTGATAAGGATAAAGAATACTGGCTTTACCTGATGCAACTGGTTTGCGAGATCAACCTTGGAAATGAAACAGCTGCAAAAACCGTTGCTGAAAAAGCCTACCGGCATCCACAGCTTCCCGCTGAATACAAAAAAATATTAGCGGATACTTACGGGCTTACCCCCTAACAGAACCAACCAGGGCTTTGACCGAATGCTCAAAAATACCTGCCAGCAGGTATAGGCCGGCACAGTTGCGTGGTTTAATATTGTTATCATATGAAAATTTTTGTTCAATTATATTTAACCCGGAGTACAACCTTTTTGCCGGCCACGCAATCTGAACGGTTAATAAACAGATTAAATTCTTCTTTGTTTCAAAAATCAGTTTATATTAGTGCCATTCAACTGAACCCGACACGGAACTCCCGTATGATGACATTCATGAGCCCACATTCACAACCCAATACAAATTTTTAAAAGCCCGATAGCATGCCAAAACAACTTACCACCGCACTCATTTTACTGATGATTACCCTGTCAGTTGCCGCGCAGGAAAAAAGAGCTTTATTGATAGCCATTGACAAGTATACTCCCCCTCCGGGTACCAAAATAGCGGGTACGGCCCGTTCGGTGTTCCGTGACCTTGATGGCTGTATCAATGATGCCAGGTCAATGCAGTCTATCATTTCTTCCCGCTTCCAGTTTAACGCCAGCAAAATAGATACCCTGTATAATGATGCAGCCACCCGGGTGGCCATCGAACAGCAAATGCTGGCATTGCTCAAAAAATCTGAACCCAACGATATCGCCTTTATATATTATGCAGGGCATGGAAGCCGGGTTCCGAACAGCCTGTCAAACGAGGTGGATAAAATTGATGAATCCATGGTGCCCAGTGATACATGGAAGCCCGGTGTGGAAGATCTCCGGGATAAACAACTGGCAGGGATATTTAACCAGTTTATTGACAAAGGAGTAAAACTCACTGTCATTATGGATTGCTGCCACAGTGGTTCACTTTCCCGGGGACCCAACGATCCCGGTTCCTACCGGTTTATTGCTGATGCCAACTATGATGCGAAAGATGCCTCCCGGCCGGTAATTCCTGAAACAAGGTCCGAGGGAACCTTCCTGATCATGTCGGCAGCGCAGGACAATGAATATGCCCAGGAGCAAAGAGATGAAAATAATATCGCACACGGAGCTTTTACCATTGCGTTTATGCAGGCTTTGCAACAGCAGTCAGTCAACGCGTCTGCGATAAATCTTTTTACCAGTATCAGGGCTATTTTAAAAAGTAATGGCAAGAAACAGGAACCTGTACTTGGTGGGAGCTCGCTCCGCCAGCAACAAACCTTATTCGGCATCGAAAAAGGAACACTGCCTGACAAATCCTTAATTGCCATCACTGGTATTGATAGGAACCGGGTAACCCTCCAGGGCGGGTTTGCGCTGGGGCTGTATAAAGAAAACGAGCTGGTAAAATTTAATGGAAAAGACACCCTGGTAAAACTCCAGGTTGAATCAGTCGTTAGCGTGAATAAATCAATTGCCGTTGTTATAAAAGGCGATAGTAAGGATCTGAAACCCGGTGAACTGGTAGAGGTTACCAATTGGGTATCCTCGGATGCACCTTTGCTGAAAGTGTATATTCCTTCGGGGAATATGACGTATGAAGAGGTGGTAAGACTGGCCGGTGTCAATAACGAGCTTAAAGCTTCCAAAAAAGTGAAATGGATTAACGACCTGGAAAAGCAAGACCCCTATACTACGGTTTTCTTTGATGGAGAAAAATACCGGGTGAATGTTGACGGTAAAGATCAGCCGGCCCCGTCCACGATCACTTCAGGCAGTATTCTTCAATTAAGTAAGCAAGACTCCACTTTATATTTTGAACTCCCCACTTCCAGGAGTCTGTCTGCAGCAATAAAAGAAAGAATCGGCCAGAATAAGAGTTTGGTTATCGTTAATGATGTCAACGACGCCAATTACGTGCTCTTCGGCACTGTTGATGAAAATGGTAAACCGTCCTATGGGTTACGCCGTGCGCAAACCTCGGCCCGCGACAGTCTTGAATCCATGCCGGTTCAAACAAAAACGTTCGCTCTTGAAACCAATATGAGTGCGGCCAACAAGTCAATTGCCGACAGTATTTATGAATATGCCATGCGCCTGTCAAAGATCAGGGGCTGGCTACAACTTAGCCCGCCTAAGGAAGGCACCAGCAATTTTCCTTTCCGCCTTGAGCTTATCGATAAATCAACACAAAAGCCTATTACCAACCATGAGTACCGGTTGGGTGATAATATTGCCTTCCACCTGGTGGCTGATAGTGGAAACACGGGTGCCAGTGCCGCCAAAAGATATATTTATGTTTTTATGATCGATAAAAATGGCAATATGGTTCTTGGTTACCCCGACAGCGAGGGTGGCAACGTGAACAACCAGTTCCCCAAGCTTGACAGTAAAAAAGAGCTTGTCCGCGATGTGCTGTTGTTCGAGGGTGAGGTTTCCGATCCGGTAGGAACGGACAATTATTTCCTGATCGCATCCGATGAGCCCATTCCCAATTATGCCGCGGTGTTTAACCAGGAAGGAGTGAGAGCCGGAACCCCGCGGGGTGGCAGCCCGCTTGGCAACCTGCTGAATATGGGTAACGAAGGAGGTACAAGAGGATTCACGAAATCAGCCTCCAACTGGAACCTGATCAAATTGCCGGTTAAATCAAGACGATAAAAAATACAAGCATAAAAAAATACCACGCCGGTGGTATCACCGGAAGAATAATTTTACGTAACCTTGTTCAGGAATAATAAATGAACAAATATTTTTAAAAATAAAAAAACACACAACATGAAAAGGAAAATCATTGGAATACTTGCTGCAGGGTGCATGCTGCTCGCATTTTCCACCACCGCTTCTGCACAGAAAAAAGTAGCCGTAAAAGTTACCCAGCAAAAAGTTGATGCCAGCCGTGGCGCTAACTCCAACGTTAAATCAGATGCCCCTACCACTGATGCACCTGAAAGTAAATCAAGGGGAACCTGCATGATTGACTTTACAAACTATACAGGCTATTACATTAACATCTATGTAGACGGTTATTACAAAGGCCAGTTATCGCCTTATGGTAAAGGCACTGTCTATGTAGGCGATGGTTACACTACGATTTATGGTTTATCCGCGGGCGGAACTATTGAGTGGCCAACCAAGGGAGGTAACTGTTCGGGTTATTACACCTACGGATTTTATTAAGAAAAGATTTCATTTGGATATTATCCATCAAAAGCAGGCCTGCACCGCCTGCTTTTTTATTTAACTTACATCCTGACCCGGTACTAAACTATTCCGGAGAATGGCGGTTTTAAAATATCAAATGAAGAATATATTATTTATTTTCCTGTTACCGGTGCTGCTTCTCTCCTGCAGCAAAGACAGGTTCGTTGATTCCTACACCGGGCTGAATATCCCATATGGCACCGATGCTGCGCAAAAGATGGATATTTATTTGCCGGATCAGCGAAATATGGCCAGCACCAAAGTCATCGTATTAATACATGGGGGCGGCTGGACACAGGGAGATAAAACCGATTTTACCCTTTATGTCGACTCTTTAAAAAAAAGACTCCCGGGTTATGCCATCTTTAATATCAATTACCGGCTGTCTACTGTCGCCGCCAATTTCTTTCCCACGCAGGAAAATGATGTGAAATCAGCCATTGAATTTATTTATTCCAAAAGAACGGAATACGCGATATCAGATAAATATGTGTTGATTGGCGCCAGTGCAGGCGCACATCTTGCCTTGTTGCATGCTTATAAATATAATTCGCCGGTAAGCATAAAGGCTGTGGTGGATTTTTTTGGCCCCGTTGACCTGGCAGCGATGTACAATAATCCAATCAACCCCCTGGTTCCGGCACTGCTCCAGGGCGTAACAGGTGGCACACCCGTAACTCATCCGGTTGTTTACCAGCAATCAAGCCCCATCAATTTTGTAACTGCTCAAACTCCCCCGACTATTCTGCTCCATGGCGGGGCAGATGTGGTAGTGGCTCCATCGCAATCTGTTTTATTAAAAAACAGCCTGCAGTCGGCCGGCGTTGTCCACCAGTATGTATTTTATCCCACGGAAAATCATGGATGGCTGGGCGCTAACCTGGCCGATTCATTTGAGAAGATCACTGCATTCCTGGCTGCCCATGTCAATTAATTACTCCCTTTTTTAGCTTCCTGTTTTTGCGGCATTCTTTTTTTGTTACTTTGAATATGAATAGTCATGTGCCGTTAGCCGAACGTATCCGTCCCACAATATTGGATGAATTGCTGGGCCAGGAACACCTGGTGGGGAAAGGGAGTATTTTACGGACCGCTATTGAACATGGCAAAGTACCGTCCATGATCTTTTGGGGACCGCCCGGCACCGGCAAAACAACCATCGCCAATATTATTGCGCATACACTCAACGTTCCGTTTTTCCAGTTAAGTGCCATCAGTGCCGGGGTAAAGGATGTAAGAGATATCATTGAACAGGCAAAATCAAAACCCGGTGCTGTATTGTTTATAGACGAGATCCACCGGTTTAATAAAGGACAACAGGATGCCTTGCTGGGCGCGGTGGAAAAAGGAGTCATTACATTGATCGGTGCTACCACGGAAAATCCTTCCTTTGAAGTCAATAGTGCCTTACTCAGCCGTTGCCAGGTATATGTGCTGAAACCACTGGGCGAAACGGAGCTGGTTAAACTTTTGCAACTGGCGGTGAAAAAAGATGAAGCCCTCCAAAAGAAAAAGATCGATCTGAAAGAAACGGCCGCATTGATCAACATATCCGGTGGCGACGCCCGGAAATTGTTGAACCTGCTGGAAATTGTGAGTGATGCATCAGGTGATACCGTGACCATCACGGATGAATACGTCATGGAGACAGCCCAGAAGAGGATTGCCCTGTATGACAAAAGCGGGGAGCAGCATTATGATATTATATCAGCCTTTATCAAATCCATCCGGGGGAGTGATCCCAATGCGGCTGTTTACTGGCTGGCCCGCATGATCGAAGGTGGTGAAGATGTAAAATTCATTGCCCGGAGGCTGGTGATACTGGCCAGCGAAGACATTGGTAATGCGAACCCGACAGCACTGGTTATGGCAAATGCCAGTTTTGATGCGGTGAATAAAATTGGCTACCCCGAATCAAGCCTGATCTTATCACAATGCGCCATCTACCTGGCGTCAAGCGCAAAAAGCAATTCAGCTACGGTGGCAATCGGCGCAGCCATGAATGCCGTAAAACAAAAAGGGGATCTTTCTGTTCCGTTGCATATCCGCAATGCGCCCACCAAACTCATGAAGAATTTGGATTATGGCAAAAACTATGAATACTCGCACAGTTATGAAAACAATTTTTCACCGCAGGAGTATTTGCCCAAAGAAATTTCCGGGATGAAATTCTATGACCCCGGAAAGAATGCCCGGGAAGAAGAACTGAGAAAATTTTTGAGACGCCTGTGGAAGGATAAATACAACTATTGATTAGTACGGGGATCGAATAAAAGCGGGAAAAACTGCCCGGCTATTTTTTCGCCCTTCGGTATAACCGGTACTCCTTCCAGCATCGATTCATCCGAATCAGAAATTACCCCATCTGCAATAACGTTAATTACAAATGCCCTTCTTGGTTTGGAGGATGTATTCGCGCCGGAACCGTGCAGGGTAAGCGGGTGATGAAAGATGGCTTCCCCGGCCTTTACTTCGGCATATTGCGGGTTGGCAAATTGCTTTTGCTGCTCTGTGTCCAGGAAATCTTTTATTCCCTGCAATTCACCGGCAATGACCGGCTTTGGTAACAGCCCCCAGTTATGACTGCCTGGTATATATTGGAGACATCCATTTTGTATCGTCGCATCATCCAACCCGCACCAACAGGTAAGATGCGCTACGGGTTTGGTTCTTGTCCAGTATGAATAATCCTGGTGCCAGGCGACAACCCCGCCCTGTTTGGGCGGTTTCCAGAATAACTGGTCATGCCAGAATCGAACGGGTACATTTCCCAGCAACTGGCTGGCGGCCACCAGGAACCTAGGGTTCCATAATACATCATGCAGGCCGTTTGTAATTCGCCACGCCCCCAGGGCATGAAAAAGAATGGTGGCAGGATCAGTCGATTCGTTGGAATGGAACTCATAAAATAATTCATGACCCGGGTGTGTCGGGTCAGCTATCTCCGACAATTCCTCCCGGATAATTTCAACCTGCTTATCAGCCAGTAACCTAATACCACTTACAAAACCATTCTCCCGGAAAAAATCCACCTGTTCATCAGCCAATTTATATTGATCCCAGCCGGCGGCAGAATCCGGCCACCGGAATAAATCACTGACCAGCTCATGCACGGTGCTCAGGTCTTTTACTGCCATCGTATCCGTTTTTCTAAAATTAGTGTTTTTGTGTGCAATGCATATTGATTTCATAAATTTAGCATTCAAATCATGCTACATGAAAAAATTGCTGCTGGCTGTACTCACCCTGCTTATGGCTCCTGCGCTGTCTGCACAGGTAACCATTATGAAAGACCCCCAAATAGAAAATATGGTAGCCGGGGTTTCGAAAGATTCGCTCGAATCCTATGTAAGAAAACTGGTGAGTTTTGGAACCCGTAGTACTTTAAGTACACAAACCGATCCGAAACGTGGTATCGGTGCTGCCCGCAACTGGGTCTTGAATCGTTTCAATGAGTTTGCACAGACATCCGGGGGGCGTCTTACTGCCTTTATTGATACCATTACGCTTCAACCTGATGGACGACGGGTTGATAAAACAACGTTGTTGGGAAATGTAGTGGCCACGTTAAAGGGAACCGATGCAGACGATGACCGCATTTTTATTATCAGCGGGCACCTGGATAATATGCGCAGCAATGTAATGGATGGGACGGGTGACGCCCCGGGAGCCAATGATGATGCCAGCGGCGTAGCTGCTGTGATGGAGTGTGCCCGCATCATGAGTAAGCATTCATTTCCGGCCACCGTCATTTTTGTAGCCGTAAGCGGCGAAGAGCAGGGACTCCTGGGCGCCAACTTTATGGCAGAAAAAGCCAAAAAACAAAACTGGAATATTGAGGCGGTGCTGAACAATGATATAATGGGCAGTAACAACAGCAATGAAACAAATGTGATCAATAATACTAAGATCCGTGTTTTTAGTGAAGCCTTTTCCATACAGGATACGGGGCGGGCCGCACTGGCGATCCGCAGCCTGGGACTGGAAAATGATGGCAAGGCAAGACAACTGGCACGTTATGTAAAAGAAATTGGGGAACGTTACGTGGACAACCTGGAGGTCGTGATGATTTACCGCAATGACCGCTTTTTAAGGGGCGGAGATCATACTCCCTACGTAAACCGGGGGTATGCCGCGGTCCGGTTTACCGAAATGAATGAGAATTATTATCACCAGCACCAGGATGTGCGGATGGAAAATGGCATCCAGTATGGCGACCTGCCCGAGTTCATGGACTTTGAATATCTCCGGAAAAACACCTGCATGAATCTCTCCAACCTCGCTAATCTTGCCAAGTCTCCCTCTATGCCACTGGAGGTAAAAGTAGAAACCAAAAGACTTACCAATTTCACCAACCTGGGCTGGAAAGCCCCGAAATCAGGAAAAGTAAAAGGGTATTATATATTAATGCGGGAAACCACCAGTGCGATATGGCAGAAGAAGTATTTTACCACGGAGACCAAATCAGATCTTCCCTATTCAAAGGACAATTATTTCTTCGCGGTACAGGCCGTGAGTGAAACAGGTAATGAAAGCCTGCCGGTTGTACCGGCACCGGCCGGACGATGATCCGCCGTGATTACATTGACTATTCACTATTCACAATTGACTATTCACTACATGACCTGGTTAATAAAAAAATTTGATGAGCTGACCCCTTTTGAATTATATGCCATCCTGCAATTACGCAATGAAGTATTTGTTGTAGAACAAACCTGCGTGTACCAGGATGCGGATGGGAAAGACCAGCAGGCTCATCACTTTATGGGATGGGAAAAAGATCAACTCGTGGCTTATACAAGGATCATTCCACCCGGTATTATTTATCCCGAAGCATCCGTGGGGCGCGTGGTTACTTCACGGGCTGCAAGAGGGACGGGTACCGGCAGATTACTAATGGAAAAAACCATTAAGGAGGTAAATACCCGATACCCCGGCACGCCCATTAAAATCGGCGCACAATCTCACCTGGAAAAATTCTACTCTTCGCTTGGTTTTCAACAAACAAGCGGGCCTTATTCAGAGGATGGTATCGAACATATCGAAATGATACGATTATAAAAGTAAAATCACTAAGTAGAAAAGCTTTTATCCTTGATACAAGGAGAGAAATCTGTCATTTCATTACGATATTATTTTCTCCTGTTATATTTTAGTCCCGAAATCCAATAGTAGAAAAACCAGAAATCTGATACCAATGAGAACAAGTGTACTTACTGTACGGCTGTCCGTACTTCTTTGTCTTTTCACTTTCTTATCCTTACGATCACATTCACAATCCATCAGTACCGGTAACGGTAAGTTGGAAATAGGTCTTGGCTTAGGCCCCATGTTTTTCCTGGGAGACCTTGGAGGAAGCAAGGGTATAGGCAAAACCTTTATCAAGGATCTTGATTTTCCCCTTACCAAATTCAGTAAAGGAATTTACCTGAATTATTACCCGGCCGAATGGTTTGGCATCCGCGTAGCGGGAAACCTGGGAATGGTGGAAGGAGATGATGCCGAAGCACCTGCCAAAGGAGGTGACGAGGAAGACCGTAAATACAGGAACCTGAGTTTCCGTTCAAAAATCAGCGAAGCTTATGTTGCGCTGGAAATTTATCCCACCTGGTTCTTTGAGAAATACGATGGGCTCCAGGGAAAGTTACGGCCTTATATTGTCGGGGGATTAGGTATGTATAAATTTGACCCGGAAGCAAAAGACCCGCTTACAGGTCAGTATATAAAATTAGCTCCCCTTCACCTGGAAGGCCAGGGCTTTGCTCAATACCCCGACAGGAAACCTTATGAACTCACGCAAATGAACCTGCTGATGGGATTTGGGTTTAAATATTATTTCAAGGAAAATGCCTATATAGGATTAGAGATCCTGCACCGGAAATTATTTACCGATTATATCGATGATGTAAGCCAGAAATGGTATGTAGACCCAATTTATTTTGATCAATACCTCACTCCCGCGGATGCGGTAGTAGCCAGGCGGATGTTTTATCGTGGAACCTATTCCTGGCCAACAACCCGTCCGTATTACCAGGACGCATGGAGAGGTGATCCCAAAGAAAATGATGCTTTTTTCTCCAGCATATTAAGGCTGGGATGGAGGATCAATAATAGCCCGATGAGCCGCCAGCTTAAATGTCCTGTATTTTATTAACTGGCACTGATACCGTAACAAATACCCGAGCCTATATGAAAACTAAATTTACGTATCGTTATTTCAGAACCATTGCACTGCTGGCCCTCCCGGCCTGTATTTTT
The DNA here is from genome assembly GCA_025449935.1 of Chitinophagaceae bacterium. Taxonomy (GTDB): domain Bacteria; phylum Bacteroidota; class Bacteroidia; order Chitinophagales; family Chitinophagaceae; genus JJ008. The sequence continues at coordinate 43,385 of JANWIJ010000042.1, read as the reverse complement.
TGCCAGGTAACACTGGCAGCCGGGAAACCGTTCCGGAGTTTTGTGCTGGAAAAAGAAGATCCTGCAAAAAACAAGAAAGAAAAAACAAAAACGGTTAATGCCGGTTACAACAACAATTCCGTAAAAATCTACCCGGACATCTTAAAAAGAGACATGCATGTGGTTGCCAAAAAAAATGATGGCAAGCAAGTCGATTTTTTTGTGTTTGATGTAGAAGGAACCCTGGTGATGAATTATAAAATGAAGTCCCGGGATCACCAGCGGATAGCAGGCCTGAAAAAGGGCATATATGTTTACCATGTTTTCTGTGGTGATGAAGAAACAGCAACCGGGAAATTTGAAATCCGGTAAAAAAATAGTCTAAACGCAGTCCCGACAAGCAGCAGGGAGCTTAATAAAATCTGATACCTGGTTGATAAAACCTGATCCGTTCTCTATTGGTACCCTCATTTGTAGAAAATTTTATTAATCACTCTCTGCACTGCTTCCGGGCAAATGACCAACCCCGAGCTCTTTTAATTGTCATAACTAAGAAACCCGTACAGGCAGGGAAATTGCTAAAATCCGGTATCCGGGTGAAAAACAAAGAAAGCAACCCTTACCCTCAATTTTTTCAATCACTTCCTGCCTCTACCTACGGGTTTATTAGACATCCTCTACTCTTTTTAATTATCATTTCTGCAGGTAAACTGTTACTAATCAGTTTAAAAAAAATCCTTTACCACTGTACCGTTGTTGAAAAACTGTCTTATATTAGTTCAAGTTTACCAATAGGGAGACCTGAACCTTTAAAACCGGGGGCGAATACCGAAAAGCCATACGAGTAGGTAAAACCAAAATCAACCAGACTTATTATGGAAAATGTAAATTTTCACAAACAGAAACTGTATGCGTTAATCGCTGCCGGTGTAGCATTAATTTCATTGTTTCTGCCTTGGGCAACCTATTCTTTTGGTGGATATGGCGCCGGTTCTGTTAATGGACTTCGGGGTGAGGGTCTGATCACCCTGTTGGGAGTTGGTGCTGTAGCAGTTGCCTCTTTCATGGGAGATAAAATGAAAGCATATGAAGGTAATTTCAGGAATATTGCCTTAGGCGGATTCGGGGCCATTATCCTCGGGGCTGTCATAGCATTCATCAGCGTAAGCGGGAAAGGCAGGGGTGTTGTAAAACCCGGGTTTGGCATTTACCTGGCTATCCTGGTAGGTGTTGCTGGTTTGTTATTCCTTTTAGGCATTATTAAAGTTCCGGATAATAAAAAACCACCCATTGGGTGATTTCAATATGTTTATCAGAAAAGCATCCCGCCATTGACGGGATGCTTTTCTATTTTACATCAAGTTCGGCTTTCAGAAACTCAGCTGTGTAACTTTCTGTGTTCCGGCTTAACTCTTCCGGTGTTCCTTCAAATAATATTCGCCCGCCTCCATCTCCCCCTTCGGGTCCCAGGTCAATAATGTGGTCAGCAACTTTGATCACATCCATATTATGCTCGATTACCAGCACCGTATTCCCCCGGTCAACCAACTTATTCAGCACATCCAGCAGGTGCTGGATGTCTTCAAAATGTAAACCGGTTGTGGGCTCATCGAGGATATAAAAAGTTTTACCCGTATCTCTTTTTGAAAGCTCGGTAGACAGTTTTACCCGCTGGGCTTCTCCCCCGCTTAGGGTTACGGCCGACTGGCCCAGCGTGATATACCCGAGGCCAACTTCCGCGAGCACTTTTATTTTCCGGTATATATAGGGCACTGCCTGGAAAAATTCCACGGCCTCTTCCACCGTCATCTCCAGCACGTCGGATATTGACTTTCCTTTAAAACGTATTTCCAGCGTTTCCCGGTTATATCTTTTACCATTGCACTTCTCACAATGAACATACACATCCGGCAAAAAATTCATTTCAATCACCCGCATACCCCCTCCTTCACAGACATCACAACGGCCGCTTTTGACATTGAAAGAAAACCGGCCCGCATTGTATCCCCTGATTTTTGCTTCAGGAACAGAAGCAAACAAGGTTCTGATATCCGTAAAGAACCCGCAATAAGTTGCCGGGTTACTTCTTGGTGTTCTGCCAATCGGTGACTGATCAATTTCAATCACTTTATCAATGTGCTCCAGTCCCTTTATGGATTTATAATCCAGGGGCACCATTTTAGAGCTATACGCATGTTTGGACAGGATGGGGTATAAGGTTTCATTGATCAGTGTTGATTTACCGCTACCACTTACCCCGGTTACGCAAATAAATTTACCCAGCGGGAGTTTTATGCTTACATCTTTCAGGTTATTTCCCTTTGCTCCTTTCAGCTCAAGCAGTTTGCCATTACCTTTTCTTCTGTCTGCAGGAGTTTTTATTTTATGAAGGCCGTTCAGGTACCCGGAAGTAAGTGTGTTTAATTTCAGCAGTTGCGCAGGATTGCCCTGGGCTACTATCCTTCCGCCGTGGAAGCCGGCTTTGGGGCCGATATCAATTAAATGATCCGCCGCCAGCATAATGTCTTTATCATGCTCTACTACCAGGACACTGTTACCGATATCACGTAAATTTTTCAACGCATCAATCAGGCGGTGGTTATCCCGTTGATGCAACCCGATAGATGGTTCGTCAAGTATATAGGTAATACCCTGTAATTGCGATCCGATCTGGGTCGCCAGCCTGATCCGTTGCGACTCTCCCCCACTCAATGTTTTGGAAGGACGGTATAAGGTAAGATAAGTCAGTCCCACATCCAGCAGGAACTGTAAACGCTCCCTGATCTCTTTCACTACATCTTTGGCGATTGTTTTTTGTTTGTTGTCCAGCATCAGTTCAATACCATCAAACCAGGCGGCAAGATTGTCCAGGTTCATATTGCTCAGCTCGGCAATATTTCTCCCGTTCACTTTAAACCATAAACTTTCTTTTTTCAACCTGGTGCCGTTACAGCCCTCACAGGGCTTCATGATCATATAATCTTCGGTCCATTCACGGATGGCTTCGCTGTATGGGTTGGCAAACCACCGTTGCAGCATATTCACGATACCTTCAAACGGTGCCTGGGCATCAAATTTCATGTTCTCAAAATCCAGGTCAGCCTGCTCCCCTTCTTCATTTCCATACAACATGATGTTGAGCTGCTTCTTCGATAGTTTGTTCACAGGAACCGACAGGGAGATCTTATTCTTTTTGGCGGCTTCCTGTGCCTGCCGGTATACCCAGGCGTCTCTTTCCTGTCCCAACGGCGCAATTCCACCTTCACTGATGCTTAATGAAGTATCCGCCAGCACGGCTTCCATATTAATATGATGCCTGGTCCCGAGTCCCTTGCAAACCGGGCAGGCTCCATACGGGGAGTTGAATGAAAATGCATTGGGAGATGGTTCTTCGTAACTGATACCCGTCTCCTCGCACATCAGCAGTTTGGAGTATTGGATAAATTTCAGGTCATCCACCAGCAAAAACATCAGGTCCTTTCCGAGTTTCAATGTTTGCTGAACACTCTGGCTTAGTCTGGGTTTTAAATCTTCTGTTACCTGCAGCCTGTCCACCACTAATTCAATATCATGAATCACGTACCTGTCCACCTGCATCTTCGGTGTAATGTCCTTCACTTCACCATCCACCCTCACTTTCAGGAACCCTTTCTTTCTTACCTCTTCAAATAACTCGCGGTAATGACCTTTGCGGCCCCGGACCAGCGGCGCGAGCAACGCAATCTTTTTACCTTTGTATTTATTAAAAATATTTTCAACAATCTCCTCTTCGCTCCATTTCACCATTCTTTTTCCCGTGTTGAAGGAATATGCTTCGCCGATCCTGGCAAAGAGCAGGCGCAGGAAATCATAAATTTCCGTAACGGTGCCAACGGTTGAACGGGGGTTCTTATTGGTAGTTTTTTGTTCAATTGAAATAACGGGAGAAAGCCCGGTAATCTTATCAACATCGGGGCGTTCCATGTCGCCGATGAACTGCCGGGCATAGGCGCCAAAGGTTTCCATATAGCGGCGCTGTCCCTCTGAATAAATCGTATCAAACGCCAGCGAAGATTTACCACTGCCGCTGATACCGGTAATAACAACCAGTTTATTTTTAGGGATCGCAATGTCGATATTCTTCAGGTTATGCACCCGGGCCCCGAATACTTCAATCATTTCCTGCTGCGCTGCTGAACCATCCCCGTTTTTTTGCTCCTTTTTTATCATAAAATAGTGAGCGAAGATAAGCACAACCCGGGCATTGGGTGGGCGGACTTCCTTCCCGGCAGGGACGTTTAACTAAAAAATATTCAACTTATCCACAAAAGGAGTTTTTTGGCACAGTATTTTGAAGAGTAGGGCTGGTATCAATTAAATCATTAAAATTTTAACTTATGAAAAAGACCATTTATATAATGGGAGTCATGGTATTGTCTTTCCTGGCTATGATAACACAAGCCCAGACAGACCCCGTACCAGTGCCGGTACAGGAGCAAAAATCAACATGGGATCCTAAGAAAAATCCAGTAGTAGGAGACATTAATGCGAAATACGAAGGTAAACTGATTGCCACAAGGCCAGCCCTTACTTCAAAAGATATTTTCCCTGTTATAGGGACCTATGAATCCACAACGAACCCGGAGGCAGCTTCAGTTGCTGTTTCAATAGATCCGGAAAATAAAGGCCTGGTATGGATAGAAGGTTTACCACAGGGTAAAGTGAAAGCCATGCTTAGAAAATCACCTGCTACCTATAAAATTCCTGCTCAAAAAACGGAGGATGGGAAAGATGTAGCTGAAGGAACATTAATTTTTGACAAGGATACAAAAACCCTGAGCATTGTTATTGGCAAACCTTATAATGTAGCAGATCCCGCCGCAGTATTTGTTGTACCGTCAATAGGTACGGGAGACGCAGCAACAGCGGATGCAGATGTTAAGGCTAAAACCACAAAAACAAAGACTAAAGTTAAAGTCAAAAAAGCTGAAACACCCAAGGCCTGGATCTATACAGGTACCAAGGTTGAAGTAGAAACCGCAAAAAATTAAACTTTCTTATAGGGTCGGTTCATTTATAATGAAGAGGTTGCAGGGGTGCAACCTCTTTCTTTTTTTTCCGGTTGAAATTCTTTACCAGCCAGTATTACGGCCTATATCCAAACAGTTGTTCGGAAAAAAAATAAATCCTTGTTTGGAAAATCGAACTTCTTCTCCCTATCTTTGACCCAGTTCTTTACAGATACTTATCAAGAAAGGCAGAGGGTAATGGCCCGATGAAGCCTTGACAACCTGCTCCTGACAACAACGTCGGGAGAAAGGTGCCAATTCCATCCCCACATTTAGTGCGGGGACAGATAAGTCAGATTAAAAGCTTCAAATATCTTCTTACTATATTCAAAGCTCATCTGATTTGTCGGGTGAGCTTTTTTATTTTCCCGGGTATAACCGGGAAACAGATCAACTACCTGATAGTTTTATTACTTCACTTTCTTGGTCAGTGTTTAAAAAAAATGAAATTTTTTAACCTCCCTCATTCCCAGGAATGGGGTAAAACCAAAAAAGATGAGTAACAATGCAACACAGCTGATCCACAGTATCCCTGTCGACCCGTTAACAGGATCCATCGCCGTTCCGATTTATCAAACATCTACTTTTGTGCAGGAAGCACCCGGGATAAACAAAGGCTATGACTATGCCCGCACCGGCAATCCCACCCGGGCAGTACTGGAAGATATCATTGCCAAACTCGAATACGGCAAAGTTGGTGTTGCCTTTGGCAGTGGTCTCGCCGCTATTGATGCCGTGATCAAACTATTGGAAAGCGGGGATGAAATACTCGCCGTAGATGACATTTATGGCGGTGCCTTCCGGCTATTCACCCATATCTACCAGAAATTCGGAATAAAAGTCAATTATACCGATACAACAAATGCGGAAAATGTTTTTCACGCCGTTACACCCAACACAAAACTTATCTGGATCGAAACCCCCACCAATCCCACGCTGAAGATTTCTGATATAGAGGCGATCGCTAAAATTGCCAGGGCCAACCACTGCCTGCTTTGCGTGGATAATACATTTGCTTCTCCCGCCTTGCAACAACCTCTTTTACGGGGGGCAGATATTGTCGTTCATTCCGCCACCAAATACCTCGGTGGACACAGTGACCTGATCGCCGGCCTGGTAGTGACCAAAGAAAAAGAGCTGGGGGAAAAAATTAAATTCATCCAGAATGCCAGTGGTGCAATTTTATCTCCCTTCGACAGCTGGCTGGTAATCCGGGGCATTGAAACATTACCCCTGCGTATTAAACAACATTGCGCTAATGCACAAGCGGTTGCTGAATTCCTGGCGATACATCCCGCGGTAGACAAAGTTTACTACCCGGGGTTGAAAAATCACCAGAATCATGAGATAGCTGCAAAGCAGTCGGAAGGTTTTGGCGGCATTGTATCCTTCACCCTGAAGGATGATACAGAAGAAGCAGCGACTGCATTTGTTACCTCCACCCGCTATTTTAAACTGGCGGAGAGCCTGGGTGGAGTTAAAAGCCTCGTCTGTCATCCTGCCCAAATGACCCATAAATCCATTCCGGCTGAAAAGAGAAGAGCTGCGGGAGTTTCAGACAGCCTGGTCCGTCTCTCGGTTGGCCTGGAAGAAGTAACTGACCTGGTCAGCGACCTTGATACTGCATTGAATGCGCTGTTAAACACAAAAACTAAAAATAAAACTGTAACCGCCTGATGGAAACGCATAAACAATTAACGATTGGTCTCTTTGGATTTGGTGTGGTGGGTGAAGGCCTGTACAGGGTGCTGCAACAAACTCCCTCACTCAATGCCCGCATTAAAAAAGTCTGTATAAAAAATTACGGGAAGAAAAGGAATGGACCCGCCTCTTTATTTACGGCTGACAAGTATGACTTATTGAATGACCGGGACATCAATGTAATCGTAGAAGTAATTGATGATGCAGACGCCGCATTTACCATTGTAAGCACCGCATTGAAAAATGGAAAGGATGTGGTAAGTGCCAGTAAAAAAATGATAGCCGGGCATTTGCCGGAATTACTGGAGCTGCAGCAGCAAACAGGGAGGTCGTTCCTGTACGAGTCTGCGGCCTGTGCTTCTATCCCGGTAATCCGGAACCTGGAAGAATACTATGATAACGACCTGCTGCATTCGATAAAAGCAATTGTAAATGGCTCTACCAATTTTATTCTCACCAAAATATTTGAAGAAGGTCTTGATTTCAAACAGGCATTGCTACTGGCGCAACAGGCGGGTTTCGCGGAAAGGAACCCGCAGCTGGATGTGGAAGGTTATGATGCTGTAAACAAATGGACTTTCCTGCTGACGCATGCCTATGGTATCATGGAACGGCCTGCATCCATATTGTTTAGCGGCATTCAGCATATCCATGCCGCCGATGCGGAGGTTGCCCGCGCAAAAAGGCAGGAGATTAAGCTGGTGGCACAGGCACAGAAACTAAAAAATGGCAAAGTAGCTGCCTTTGTTTTACCGCAGTTTGTAAAACAGGACGATCCCCTCGCACTTGTAAAAAATGAATACAACGGGGTGGTGATTGAAAGTGCGTTTGCGGATAAACAATTTTTCTATGGAAAGGGTGCCGGCAGTTTTCCCACCGCGTCGGCTATACTGAGCGATATATCCGCCCTCCGGTACCATTATAAATATGAGTATAAAAAACTAAATCATCACCTGCCACATGAATTGAGTAATGATTTTTTCCTGCGGGTATATATCAGTTTTGATGATGCGTCGGTCATTCCCCGGGAACGATTTGAATGGATTGAAGAATGGCATGCCCGGGAAGGACGGGAGTACCTGGTGGGGGTCATTTCACACCGGGAATTAAAATCTGCCGAATGGTGGAAGGAAAACAATGTTTCACTTATCCTGGCTCCTGATCCTGTAATTGAAGACCTTGAACTCCGTAAGCTGAAGAGAAAAAGTTTGGAGCTGGCAGGGGTACTGTAATTGCAACGGCGGCACAGCCCGGTAAAAAATGCTGCGCAGCAACTCCTGATTTGCCGTCGGTTTATCCTGTACCTTTGACCGAATAATTACAATTATGCGGGAATTATCGGTTGTCATTACGGTGATGGATGAAGAAGAGAATATCAAACCCCTGCTGGACGCAGTACGTTCCGCACTGGGTGGTATTGATTACGAGGTAGTGCTTGTAGATGACGGTTCAACCGATAAGACCAAACAACAAGTTCTTGAACATGCTGATGACCGTACCGTGCTGGTTGAACTGAGAAAAAATTATGGACAAAGCACGGCCATGACCGCCGGTATTGATCATTCCCGCGGCAGGTTTATTGCCCTCCTCGATGGTGACCTGCAAAATGACCCGACCGATATACCTGCCATGCTTGACTTATTAAAAAAGGAAGACTGGGATGTGGTAGCCGGAAACCGGAAAAACCGGAAAGATGGTTTCATACTCAGGAAAATCCCGAGCAAAATTGCCAATTCGCTTATCCGCCGGATGACGGGGGTATATATTAAAGACTATGGCTGCACATTAAAGATATTCAAGCGGGAGATTGCCGAAGAACTTGGTTTGTACGGGGAATTGCATCGTTTCATACCAGTGCTGGCAAAATTACAGGGAGCCAGGATCACGCAGGTGGATGTAAAACACCACGCACGAATACACGGCAAAAGCAAATATGGCATCAACCGGACTTTTAAGGTAATGAGTGACCTGGTGCTGATGGTATTTATGCGTAAGTATATGCAAAAGCCCATGCATCTGTTTGGTCCCATCGGTTTTGTGAGTTTTGGGATTGGCCTGCTGATAAACATATACCTGCTGGTGTTAAAAATCATGGGTAACGATATTGGCGGGAAACCCCTGCTGATCCTGGGACTGATTTTACTGATAGGCGGCATACAGTTTATCACGATCGGTATTGTAGCCGACATAAATACCAGAACATATTTTGAGTCTCAGAACAAGAAAACCTACACAGTCAGGAAGATCTATCATGCAAAAAGGGAAATAAATCACAGCAGTGAAGTGACCATGTAATTAATTACTTCAACAATAATTCCCTGTTTTCCAAAAACCAGCCATAGAATTTTTCCAATCCTTCCCTGAATCCCGTCTCCGGGTTGTAACCCAGTAGTTTTTTTGCTTTGCCAATATCAGCAAACGTTTTAGCCACATCCCCCGGTTGCTCATCCTGTTGTTCAATAATAGCTTTTTTCCCCGTTACCTGTTCAATTGCATGTATCAATTCCTTCAAGGAAACCGCCTGGTTATTTCCCAGGTTGATTATTTCGAAACCAGTGGTTGTGTATTCTATGGCGCCAAGGATACCCTGCACCGTATCAGCCACGAATGTATAATCCCGGCTCGTATTCCCATCTCCATACATGGGAATGGGTTCACCTTTGAGAATGGCTTTCGTAAACTTATGGATGGCCAGGTCGGGTCGCTGCGCTGGTCCATAAACAGTAAAGAATCTTAGAGCGATAAAGCGGATATCATATAATTTATGGTAGACATGACCGAGCATTTCCCCGGCCAGTTTGGTCATTGCATAGGGGCTGATGGGCATCAGCCTTTCATCTTCTTTCCACGGGTAGTGATCGTTCACGCCATACACACTACTGCTGGAAGCAAAAATAAACTGCCTGCAATTTTTTGATTTTGCAAAATCCAGCATGTGCTGAAGACCTGTAATATTTGTCCGCTGGTAAGCCAATGGATCCAGGATGCTGGGTCGCACCCCCGCCTTTGCCGCCAGGTGAACAATCACATCAACCGGTTCCTTTATAAGTTCAGCCAGTTCTCCCGGAGGAGTAGCGGCAATATCCAGCTTGAGAAACCGGAAACCCGGCGCAGTCTTTATATCCCCGATATTGAGTTGTTTCAGTTCAGCCGGGTAAAAGGGATCGAGGTTATCAATACAGGTAATCTTTATACCCGAAGTAATAGTGAGTAAACTTTTGATAAGGTGGCTGCCAATGAATCCCGCGCCACCGGTAACAACATAATGCTTCATGCTCTTAAATCAAAGCAAGATAATGATAATTTTTCCCTCCACCCGTCGTCAGGAACGCGGAAAAAGCTGACCTTATTCCTATGCCAACTGGAGATTCCGGATTTTTATTTGCGCCGAGGCTGCTTATTTCAATTTTTACCCGATTTGAATAATCAAAACCGGTTCATCGTTCCAAAATAGTGATGAAAACAGCCTTCATTACCAGATCCACGCTATATACTGCCCCCGGTGGTGATACTATCCAGGTTTTGCAAACTGCAAGGTCCCTGCGGAAGCTGGAAATTGATGTGGATGTATTGCTGACCAGCGAAGAGATTAATTACCGGAAGTATGACCTGCTTCACTTCATTAATATTATCCGGCCGGCAGATATCCTGTACCACCTCGGCAAAACAAAAAAGCCATTTGTACTCTCACCGGTACTCGTCGATTACAGTGAGTATGACAGGAGCCAGCGGAAAGGTTTGTCCGGAATGCTGTTGCGCCAATTTTCTGCAAACAGGAACGAGTATATCAAAACCTTTGCCCGATGGGTAAAAGGCAAAGACAGTTTAAAAAGTAAATCTTATATCTGGAAAGGACAGCGGAAAAGCATCCGGGAAATATTACAGAAAGCATCCATCCTGTTGCCGAATTCAGAAACAGAATACCGCAAACTGGCAGAGTTATATGGCACAGCAACAGCCTATGTAGTGGTTCCCAACGGGATTGATACTGCCCTGTTTTCCCCTGATGCCAACACGAAGAAAGATGAAAAATTTATTCTTTGTGCCGCCCGGATCGAGGGAATTAAAAACCAGCTAAACCTGATCAAAGCCCTGAACAATTCTTCCTATACGCTCATGCTGGCCGGTTCACCGGCACCCAACCAGAAAGGATACTTTAATGCCTGTAAGAAAATAGCGGCAAAAAATATACACTTCCGCGAATATTTACCGCAGGAAACATTGCTTAATTATTATAAAGAAGCAAAAGTGCATGCCCTGCCAAGCTGGTTTGAAACCTGTGGTCTTTCTTCTCTCGAAGCAGCGGCCATGGGCTGCAATATCGCCATCACCGAAAAAGGCTATACCCGGGAATATTTCAGGAATGATGCTTTCTATTGTGATCCCGGCAGCCCGGAATCAATATTCAACGCCATTGAGTCGGCCTCTAAACATACAGGCCATGCAGAATTACAGGAGAGAATTTTACATGATTATACCTGGCAAAAAGCGGCAGCAATTACCGCAGAATCTTATAAAAAAGCAATATCATGATGAAAAAATTAGACATTGGTATTTTAGGTACAAGAGGAATTCCCAACCACTACGGTGGTTTTGAACAGTTTGCCGAGCATTTATCCTATGATCTCGTACAGCGCGGTCACCGGGTATCGGTGTATAATTCCAGCCTCCATCCTTATAAAGAGAAAGCGTGGAATGGGGTTCATATCATTCACTGCACCGACCTCGAAAACAAACTGGGTACCGCCGGTCAATTCGCGTATGACCTGAATTGCATCAATGACGCCCGCAAAAGGAATTTTGACATATTGCTCCACCTGGGTTACACCAGTGATTCGGTCTGGTACTGGCGATGGCCAAAAAAAACGGTGAATATTGTGAACATGGACGGCATGGAGTGGCAACGGACAAAATACAATAAGCCGGTGAAACGGTTCCTGCGATGGGCAGAATCACTGGCTGCCAAAAATGCGCAGGTCATGATCGCAGACTCACCGGGCGTACAGGAATATATTTCGGCCACCTATGGAAGAAAACCGGTTTATATTCCCTACGGGGCAGTTCCTTTCACACAACCTGATATTTCCATCCTGGACAAGTATCATCTCCGCCCCAACCAGTATTTCCTCATGATCACCAGGATGGAGCCTGAAAATAGCGTCGAAATGATCATTGACGGACACCTCGCTTCCAAACACTGCTATCCCCTTTTTATCATCGGGAATATTACTAACCAATTCGGCAAATACATCACCGCTAAATACAGGGATCCGCGGATAAAATTCTCGGATGCAATATATAACCAGGTGGAACTGGATAACCTGCGCTATTATTCTTCGTTGTATTTCCATGGTCATACGGTGGGTGGTACAAATCCTTCTTTACTGGAGGCAATGGCCTGCGGCTGCCGGATTGCCGCACATAACAACCGGTTTAACCGGGCTGTCCTGCAGCAGGAGGCCGACTATTTTCATAATATCGCGGATATTGCAGCCGTCATTAGTTTCCCGAAGACGGTTTCTGTCATTGAAAAATGGAAAAAGATAAACCTGGACAAGATCAGGATGATCTATAACCAGGAAAAAATAACCGATGACTACGAATACCTGATGCTGGGTGCCTGTGGAATTAAGAAACTGGTTGTTCAGCCCGCTGCTGCTGCTGTATGAAAAACCGCATCATATTAAAACTCAGCGGTACTATTGTATTTATTTAAAATCGGGCAGGCTCCTGGTATGATAAATGACAAATTCATAGTCTGTGTCAGCGCTTCTTTTGAAAAAAAAGAGGCTTTGCTGAATACGATAAAAAAATACTCGCAGCATAGTGATGAACGTTTTGCGTATTGGGATGAATTTGCATTTACGACCGATATACTGCCTGAATGCGACGCCCTGCTGGTATTTAACAGCCCGGGTGAAAATATCCGGGCATCCTGCTGTCCTGAAAAAGTGATCGCCTTTATGATGGAGCCCGGCATAATCAGCGAACATCCCTGGATGTTCAGGAACCTGGAACAATACTATAAAGTATACTCACCCCTGGTACAGTCCCTCAACACGGTCCAGTCTCATGGATACCTGGGATGGCATTTTGATTATGATCACCAGGGTCTGACTAACCTTGATCTTCCTCAAAAAACCCGCCTGGTCTCCTGTATTGCATCCGGCCTTACGCAGCTTGAAGGACACCGTCATCGCCTGGATTTTATTAAGAAACTTGAACAACATTTTCCCCAGGTTGATTTCTTTGGAAGAGAACGTCATTTTTTACCCGATAAGATGGATGGGCTGCTCCCCTACCGCTACAGCATTGCCATTGAAAATTGTTCACAACCGCATTACTTTACAGAAAAAATAAATGATTGTTTCCTGGCTTATACCGTACCGGTTTATTTTGGGTGTAAAAACATCAGCCAGTATTTTCCCGAAAAATCTTTTATTCAAATTGATTTAGCAGATTCCGCGGGGGCTATGAAAAAAATCCGGTTCCAGCTGGAGCATGATGACTGGGAAAGCCGGATAGAGGCCCTGAAAGAGGCGCGTGAGCTGGTATTAAATAAATATCAACCCCTGGCCGGGGCTGCGACCATACTCAGGGGGATACAGCCAGTATCTTCCAAAAGAGAGATTCTGCTAAGACCGGTTTATCCCGCCTTATTAAAAAGAATAAAAAACAGGTTGTATAAACTGCTGGAAAGAGAAAGAAATCCACCCTCACTTGCCTGCAATACAGGTTAGCCTGCTTACATGAGCCGCAAATTAATCAAGGACATATCAGCCAGTTCAGCCCAGGTTTTCCTGAACCTGTTACTGGGGCTGGTCATTTTTTTTATCACTTCCCGGTACCTTGATAAATCCATCTATGGGGAAATGAACTGGTCATTGGCGGTGCTGACATTTGCCACTACCATACTAAGCCTGAGATTAGAACAAATAGTGGTGAGAAAAGTGGCCGCGGGTCATGATGCCGCGAAATTGCTAACCCTTTTTTCCGGGCATATCCTGGTCACCGGCACTTGCTTCTATGCCTTCCTGCTGGCCGGCAATTTCCTCTTCCCGGGCTTTTTTGAAAAACACGATCTCCTGCTGATCCTGGCCATCAGCCACCTGCTCTCTTTTTTTTCCTCCCCGTTCAAACAACTGGCAAACGGGAAAGAGAATTTCAGGTTCCTCGCAATCATGTCATCCGTGGCCAACCTGGTCAGGGCAAGCTGGCTGCTTTGTATCATTCTTTTCGCCTCCCTCACTATAGAAAACATATTCGTCATTTACATCGCTTCTTCACTGGCCGAGCTGCTCATCTGTTTTTACCTGGCAAAATACAGGCTGAAAGTACACATCAGCACCCGGCATAGCCTCCGGGATTATTTTATGTTGGTGCGGGAATCTTTACCGCTGGCAGGTGCTGTGATTTTAAATGCGTCGATTGCGCGAATCGACTGGATACTCCTCGGGGTTTTTACAACAACTGAAATAACCGCTGAGTACAGTTTTGCTTACAAGGTTTTCGAATTGTCGCCATTCCCCTTGCTAATCCTGGCACCTGTCCTGCTGAGCCGGTTATCAAAATTTTTCAGCACGCATACAAACAAGGACCTGCTGGAAAGAAAAAATCAGCTCAGCCTGCTCGTAAGATCTGAAATGATCCTGGCCACTTCTATACCGCTTGTACTTAACCTGGTCTGGACTCCTTTAATAGACAGCATTACCGCGGGCAAATACGGCGCGGTGAATGAAAAGGTCTTTCTTATTCTCTCCTGTTGTCTTCCGTTTTTATATATGAATAATATTTTGTGGTCGGTACAACTGGCACAAAACCGCCTCAAAGTAATTTTCCGTATTACCCTTATCACATTTCTCATTATCCTTGCCGGCGATCTTATATTTATTCCCTTATACGCGTCGCTGGGCGCTGCATCAATTTATCTACTGGCTACCATAGCCGAATACATCAACTATATGAGGGTTTCCCCGTTGTCAGCCATCCGCGAAACATGGCTTTCACCTGTTACCTGCCTGCTGGCCGCAGCCGCCAGCGGGTTTATTGCGATAATCATATCCGGATCTCTTCCCGTTCGCGTGGGAGTTGCCTTACCCATATTTTGTTTACTACTGCTGGCAACCAAACAGTTACGAAAATCCGATTGGAGAGATATGCTTCATTTTTTCCAACTAAGGAAATGAACCCCGGCAGCAGGATATCGCTCATGAAATATTTTTTTCAAAAACTAACTGACCAGGCTAAAAAAGTAAACTGGACGCTTTTACTTTTTTTGTTGCTGCTGCTCAACGTAAAACTGGTCATCAAGATTTTGGCATTCCTCTTTATTGCAGTTTCGGAATACCGGAAATTTTCACTGAAAGAATTACGCAGGCAAAAACATCTCCTTTTTTATTTATCCCTGATCGCAATAGCCATCATCAATTACCTGGTCCAGCCAAAAAACGGCGGTATAAACCAGGCACTGGCTGCAGCCCTGGGGATCATGCTGTGGGTAATCTGCCTGGCATCCGGCTATTATCTTTCCCGGATAGTACAAAAAGAACAACAAGGCCGGTTATTCAATACGATTGCGGTTTTCTTTGTATTACATACGGCCACTTGTTTTGTGAATCTGCTTGCCATCATGATCAGGTGCGGCACGTTCAACCCTTACACGTATAAAGGATTTAACCAACAGTACTATATAAGCACCGGAGACTTCATAAGTGGTATCAGTTTTGACAGCCCGGTAACTACAGCTATGATCAGCGCCATGGCGGTTATATATTTTTTGTACCGCCGACAGTTTATACTGTCACTTGCTGCCATGCCGGGACTGCTCATCATTGCCAGTAATCTCACCAACATCATGCTGGTGCTCGTATTGCTGTTTGTATTTATTTCCCGGAGCGATAAGCTGCAGAAAAGTATCATCATCGTCCAGCTTTTCCTGCTCGTCATATTTACTGCCAGGATATCTCCGCAGAATAATGAATACACCGGGAGATTCGTTTACAAAATGCTGGGATTGACCTATGACTTACCAAAACATTCCGTATCGGCAGACCTGTTAAAAAAACAGCCCGATAGTTTGCTGACGGCTGAAGAAATAAAAAAGAAAAAGGCCCTTCTTTTCATCGACAGTGTCAGCACCCTAAAAGCCGGGTATAACCTGGCACACGGACTGGCTCCCGCGGTGGAAAATGATCTTCCGGATAAACAGGTATTGCTCGGGAAAGACAGCCAGGTAGTCAATAGTTCATTCTTTCAATACCAGGAATCAGAAAAGGTGGCAGGGAAGGTGACTAAATACAGCGGGTTTTTGCTCGCAAATTTCCAGGCAGCCACCAGGGATAGCCTGCAAAAAAAATATAACTGGAGCAAACCGGGCAAATGGACCGCCCTGCTTCAAATCATTGATTTTTTTAAAGAGCATCCCGGCAAACTGCTGACAGGAGCAGGGACTGGTCATTTTTCTTCCCGGGTTGCCTTTAAGACTACCTCCATGGGTATCGCTGGCGGTTACCCGTCGGAATACCGCTACATTCATCCTTCGTTCCTGCATAATCACCTGTACCTGTATATTTATTTTCATTCCCAGGAACAACCCAAACACGCCGCAGAAAACACACCAGACTCCACTTATGGTCAGTTAATATCCGAATATGGCTTGGCCGGAATATTTGCATTCCTGTTATTTTATGCGGGTTATTTTTTGAGATCCTGCCGTCAACTCACTTTCGGGCTTCCGGTATTGGTTTTATTACTGGGTGCTTTTTGTATTGAATACTGGTTTGAACAGCTCTCCGTTGTTATCCTGTTCGAATTGTTGCTGCTGACGGATAAGAAGACAAGTAATACGGAGTCTATGCGCCGGGAGGGGCAATCAATATGAATGCACCGGCCATTACCGTATTGATGCCAGCCTTTAATGCCGGTAGATATATTGCGGAAGCGATCGATTCAGTCTTATCGCAAACCTTTACGGATTTTGAATTACTCATCATTAATGACGGTTCAACCGACAATACAGAATCGGTCATAAATTCCTACACAGACCCCCGGATCAGGCTTTTTAATCAACAGAATATGGGCGTGATCGGTGCACTCAATAAAGGACTTGAGCTGGCGGCGGGAAAATATATTGCCCGTTTTGATGCTGATGATATTTGTTATCCTGAGCGGCTGTCGGTACAATACAAATTCATGGAAACGCACCCCGATCATGTCATGATTGGGAGTGCCTGTGAATATATTGACCAGGACGGCAACTTTATTTTCAGGTGGGATCCTCCTGCCTGCCGGCATGAAGAATTAACTAACCTGATAAATTATGCCAGCCCGTTTGATCACCCGACGGTTTTTTACAAAAAAGAAGTTGCGTTGGCGTTGGGAGGTTACCCGCGCGGGGCCATCCATTTTGAAGATCATCTTTTCTGGACATCCTTTTTTTCAACCGGCAAGCTGGTTAACCTGCGGGAGCCATTAATCAGGCATCGTTTTCACCCGGGCTCTGTAACCATGGATGAAAAGCGCCGGGGAAAATCATTTAACCGGCTAAAATATGCCTGCATACGAAAAGGTGGTATTACCCGGGAAGAAAGCGAGATCCTTCATCAGATCGTTCACAAACAGGATCATAAGAAAGTAAAAGAGGGGGCTTATTATACACTTTGCGGAAAGAAGTTCCTGGTCAATAACTACCAGCCACCAGTGGCCAGGAATCACCTCGGAAAAGCGATACGGATCTACCCGTTCAGACTGGATAATTATGCTTTATACATACTGAGTTTTTTCCCAAAATTTTTTATCGCCTGGCTCCATAAGAAAACAAGTAACCCGGATCTAAACAATGGCACCCATGGCTGATTTCCATTCCATGCAAGACTCACCAGAAAACAGGATAGGCTTCTGTCACCTGGCTGCCTTCGTAGTAACGCTCCCGTTTGACCGGTTTTATTGCCAGCTGGTTCTGATCAGTTTCATATTACATACCCTAATTCATACCAGGAAAAATAGTCTGCGTGGCATCTGGAGCCCCGATATATTAATACTAACATCGGTCTTCCTGGTGAATATAGTTGGGATGATCTGGTCAGCAGATAAAAACGAAGCCTTTAAAGATCTGCAACGCCAGTTGGTCATTCTGTTATTCCCGGTCATTTTGGTCCTTTCAGACCTGGATATCAGCAGGTATAAAAGAAAACTCCTGCAATTCTTTGGAATAACCTGTGTCATCATAATCCTCTACCTTTTTGCAGACGCCCTCCGGATCATTAGCCGTAACGGGATGGGACTTTCTTCGTTATTTTCTTCCTACTTTATCAATCATAACTCTTCAGAGCCGCTCCAAATTCATGCCACTTACCTGGCCATGTATGTCGCGTTATCTCTCTCAGCGTTCATGATCTTTTTCCTGGAGGAAAAAAACAGGAAAAAATCTCTCGTTTATTTCGCGGCCGTGGTTGTCCTGGTTGCCGGGCTCATCCAGCTTGCTTCAAGATCTGTATTCATCGCGATTCCATTCTTTACCCTGGCAAGCCTGTTCTTCCTCCCCGCGGGAAAAATTAAAAAATACCGGTTAATCATGATTGCTGTAGCTGCCGGATTGATGGTACTCCTGCTTATTACACGGATTGAATCTTTCCAGAAAAGGTATATCACGGATTTCAGGAATGAGCTCACTCCTGCCGCTGTTGAGCCGGACAACCGCGAACCCCGCATCGAGCGCTGGCGCTGTGCCTTCCAGCTCATAAGGGAATCTCCCATCTTGGGTCATGGAAGCGGTTCGGAAAAACGCCTTTTAAAAGAAAGATATTATGAGAATAAACTGTTTAATTCCTACCTGAAAGAACTAAATGCCCATAATCAATATCTCAGTATCTGGTTAAAGACCGGCTTGTTCGGACTGCTCCTGTTTTTACTGAGCCTCGCTGTGGGGTTCCTGGCAGCCATCAAAAGACGGGATCCTGTTTTCTTTTCCTTCCTGGTGCTGGTGGTTACGGTCTCATTCTCGGAGAATATACTGGACGTCAACAAAGGGATATTCTTTTATGCTTTTTTCTTTTCCTTTTTTTGGCTCGCAGGTCAACCTTTAAGGTCTTTTCAACGATTAAAAAGATCAAATGCTCCTGAACTTAAACCCGTCTGCTGATGCATCCTTTATCCGTTGCTATAATAACCTTTAATGAAGAGCAAAATATTGAGCGCTGTATCCGTTCAGTGAAAGCAATCGCGGACGAGATCATTGTTTTAGACTCATTTTCAACAGACCGGACAGTAGATATCGCCCGCAGTTATGGCGCCATCGTTCACCAGGAAAAATTCAGGGGTTATATAGGTCAAAAGAATTATGCCATGAAACTGGCATCCCACAATTATATTCTCAGCCTTGATGCGGACGAGTCGTTGGATCAAAAACTGATCGCTTCAATCCAGGAGGCCAAAAAAACTTTTTCTCACCGGGCATATGTCATGAACCGCTGTACAAATTTCTGCGGGCGGTTTATCCGTCATGGGTTATGGTACCCGGACAAAAAAATTCGTTTGTTTGACAGGACAGTTGCCCGATGGGGCGGGTTAAATCCGCACGATAAGATCAGCCTGGAGGAAAATTTTCTGGCGTATCCTCTTGAAGGAGATATCCTGCATTACTCCTTCAGCTCGGTTGAAGACCTGGTATGGCAAAACAACAGGCTGAGTTCGATTGCTGCTTCCTCTTTGTACGCTAAAGGAATGAAAAGCTCCTGGTTTAAAATGCTGTTGCATCCGGCATGGGCTTTTATTAACGGTTTTTTTTTACGGCTTGGTTTTTTAGACGGTTTTGATGGCTTTTCCATCGCCATTCATACGTCCCACCAGGTTTTCCAGAAATACAGCAAATTGTACAGGTTACAACGATCCAAACAATACCCGATAGCAGCATTCGCAAAACCCGCTGTACCCGGTACAAAAACCGCCATTGGAGAAAGTTGATACATACCCGCTTATTACGGTGGTAATTCCAACGTACAACAGGGCAGCGCTGGTCATCCGGGCGATTGATTCTGTACTTTCCCAAACTTATTCAAACCTTGAATTGCTTATCGCGGATGATGGATCTGCAGATAAAACAAAGGAGGCCGTGCTTTCGATAAATGATCCGAGGATCCGGTTCCTTGAATTGGCCCATACGGGCCATATTGGTAAAGTCAGAAACGCAGGCGTAAAGGCTGGAAAAGGTGAATGGGTCGCTTTTCTTGACTCCGATGATACCTGGCTCCCCCGCAAACTGGAACTCCAGGTGAATGCATTAAAGGAAACAGCCAGACGATGGTGCTATGGCCGGTTTGAACTGGTAGATGATTCCGGGAAAATGATTCCCGCCAAAGCAGGAACGTTCCGTCCGGTTTCCGGCCAGGTTACAGCGCAATTGCTGACCAACGAGGTGGCGGTTGTTATTTGCACCTTACTTGTTGAAAGAAATTTATTTGAAGAAAGCGGTGGCTTCAGTACTGATGAAAGACTTTACTTCCGTGGAGACTACGAGTTTGCATTGCGCCTGTCCCTGAAAGAAGAGGTCGTTGCCCTGCCTGATTTATTAGTAAATATTTTTGATCACCCGGGAAGAATTACGAATACTCTTGAGAATGCCCATGAAAGAAGTTCGGTGCCGTACAGGATGTTTCTTGAAACACAAACCGACCCCAGGCTCAGGAAAATAGCCCGGCAGCGCCTGGCCTACCTGCTGGCAGAGGCAGCCGTTAAACGTTCGGCGGCCGGGGATCATCGGATTGCATGGACGCAATTAAGAAAAGCCATGGGGAATGACAACTGGCGGCATTGGATATCGGCATTATACCGTTCCTGCAAAGCCTATTTCCCGGTACCGGGGCCTTTACTTAAAACAACCCCGCAAAATTGAAACGCCTGTTAAACAATATTGCTTTGGTGCTTACGGTGAAAGAAAAAAGGAAATTTGCCCGGCTAATTTTTTTTGACATCCTGACCAGCATCCTTGATATTTCCTTCCTGGTATTGCTGGTCTTTGTTGTCGGCTATTATACAAAAACCTATGCGGCAACCACCCTGCCACCAGGTATTGCTGATGTATTTAACCGCTACCCGCTTCTCCTGATCAGCGCCTTCCTGCTGTTGTTTGCTTTGAAAAATTGGTTTGGGTTCCTGGTATTCCGGATGCAGTTTGGATTTGTCTATGAAGTAGCTTCCAGGATTTCAAAAAAAAACCTGGCCTCGTACCTTGACGGAAGTTATTTTGATTACGTCAATATTGATTCTTCCATTCATGTAAGAAAGATCAGCCAGCAGCCTGTGGAATTCAGTCATTACGTATTACGGGGCGTACACCAGGTTATCTGTAACTCGGTTTTGATTGTCCTCACCATTATCCCGATTCTTTTCTTTAATACGCTTTTGTTTACGCTGCTTTTTTTAATGCTGCTGCCACCGGCTATTGTGACAGCTTATATAACCCGCAAAAGGCTGGCAGCACTTCGAAAATCAGGGAAAAAGAACAGGGAAAAATCTATCCAGTATCTCCAGGAAGCCCTCTCGGGTTATATCGAAAGCAATCTCTATCACCGGAAAGACTTTTTTATTGACCGCTACCAGTATTTCCAGGGAAAATTCAATGCCGGTTTATCGGAGCACCAGGTCATGCAAAATCTGCCGGCACGACTGATCGAAGTGTTTGCCATCCTGGGACTTTTCCTGTTGATAGTTTTTAATTCATTTATATCCGGGGTTGATTCAATCCAGGTATTATTAATCGGTGGTTTCATGGCGGCCGCTTACAAGATCATTCCGGGAATAGTAAGGATACTCAACAGCACGGAACAGGTGAAAACATATTCCTTTACGGTTAACGACCTGCTTGCCGGGCAAAAGGATAGCCCATCCCCTGTTCCTCAAAATAATTTGCCCATTGATCTGCTGGAGCTTTCGGGAGTAAGTTTCGGGTATAAACAGGAGAGTATATTGAGTAATTTCAACATGACACTTAAACGGGGAGATTTCGCGGGGCTAACCGGGTTGTCAGGAAAAGGGAAGACCACGGTAATCAATTTACTGCTGGGCTTCCTCGAACCAGATGCAGGGGTGGTTTCCTTCAACAACGCTGTAACAGGAATGCACGAACGGCAGGGATACTGGTCAAGAATTTCCTATATCAAACAACAATCATTTTTTATACATGATTCAGTAAGAAACAATATCACGCTCCAGGAAAATCATGAAAAGGAAAGGCTGGCCAAGGTAATAAAAATCACTGGCGTGGACAGTTTAGCCGCAGAGCATCCTGAGGGTATTGACACCATTCTTTCCGAGAACGGCAAAAATTTAAGCGGGGGCCAGCGGCAACGCGTTATACTGGCCAGGGCTTTGTACAAGGATGCTGACCTGGTAATCCTGGATGAGCCTTTTAATGAACTCGACCGGGTGTCGGAAGACAGGTTGCTGAATCATTTCCGTGAACTCGCCTCAGGGGGTAAAACCGTACTGCTGATTACGCATAACCAGGAGAGTCTTTCCTTCTGTAATAAAATTATTTCGCTTGATGAAAAATGAGCCCGCCCTGGTCATACTGATCCCCGGTTTTCCAAAAGATGAATCAGACAGCACCTGCCTGCCCGCGCAGCAATCTTTTATTAAGGATCTCAACAGGCAATTTCCGCTTCTCCGGGTGCTTATCCTTTGTTTTCAATATCCTTTCTCCCGGTCGGCATATTGTTGGAACAATAACACCGTGTATGCTTTTGCCGGGAAAAATAAAGGTGGTTTACCAAGGTTACTGCTGTGGCAACGGGTAAGAAAAAAACTCAACCAGTTAAAAAAAGAAAATAACATTGTCGGTGTTTTGAGTTTTTGGGGTGGCGAATGTACACTGGTTGGGACCCGGTGGGCTAAAAAAAACGGGATAAGACATTATGGTTGGTTAATGGGACAGGACGCCAAAAAAGAAAACCATTATATAAAAAGATCCGGGTCCACTGGTGCAGCACTGATCAGTCTCTCAGATTTTATCGCTGAAGAGCTTGACAGGAATCATGCAATAAAGACAGGGCATGTCATTCCCATTGGTGTGGAGCCAGCGCGATTTCATGGGGCTGACCAGGAGAGAAATATTGATATCCTGGCGGCCGGTTCATTAATTCCCCTGAAACGGTATCATCTGTGTATAGAGGTGATTAAAGAAGTAAAAAAATCATTTCCTGCCGTCAGGATGATCCTCCTTGGCAAAGGCCCTGAATCGGGGAAATTAAATTCACTGATCCGGGCATACGACTTACAGGAAAATATACTGCTTGCCGGTGAAAAAAAACACCCCGAAGTATTGGCATTGATGATGAGAAGCAAAATTTTTCTTCATCCTTCTTCCTATGAAGGTTTTGGTATAGCGTGCCTGGAAGCACTTGCCGCCGGCGCCCATGTTATCAGTTTTCACCAACCAATGAAAGAAAGGATTGAAAAATGGCATATCGTGCAAAACCCGGAAAAGATGGTGGAAAAAACTTTATCTCTATTAAATACAAACCCGGACCATACACCCGGCTATCCTTATACTATCGGTGAAACCAGCAGGAAGATCATGAAATTATTTGAGCTTTAAATCCTCGAAAGCAGCAAAAATCTTATCAGCAATAGCCGGGGGAGATAAATGATTTCTAAACTGTGTCTGTGCGGCCAACGACATTTCCTGTTGTCTTCCGGGGTCAAGCCCTGCCAGGACCTGGAACAATGCATCGCTATCTCCTGCGGGGTAATAATACCCCGCCCTGCCGTTATCAATCGATTTCATAAATGGAGGAATATTGGACACGACAGGAATACAGCCACAGGCCATTGCCTCCGTGAGAGCGTAGCCTCCACCCTCCCGCCGGCTCCCTGATACATAATAATCGGCGGCACTGTACCAATCCTGCAGTTGGTCATGGCGAACTCTTCCAACAAGGATAACCCTGTCCTTTAGTGTAGGGCTTTTAAGAATGCGTTCTTTCACTTGCTCCAGTAATGGTTCTTCGCTGTAGATCATGTATAATTTCGCCGTTGGGTGACCGGCAAAATATTTTTCGAATCCGGATAATACGGTAAAGGGATCTTTGTTTTCATTTAAACGGCTTACCCATAAAAAATTAAGTGCTCCTGTCATTCCTGTCCGCTGCCGGCAAACCGCTTTCTCCTGCCTGCAGAAAAGCGTGGACGCGTCAGGTATTTCATAACATTTTGATTTACCCCGGATCACACCCGCGTTTATCCATTCGTTTGTATTTCCCCGGGCCGTGAAAAAATAACCATCGACAAACTTATCCGCCATTTTCTGAAAAATGATTTTCCGCCGGAAGGGTCTTTCTCCCTGGTGCTGTAATACAATTTTACAATGTTTGCCCAGTTTCATTCGCAGGGCAATAACCTTTAGGGGGAAGATCAATCCCTGTACCAGCACCATGTCTGGCTTTTCCTTTTTGATGAACCGGTGAGTAGCAAAAGGAATATGAAGAAACTTATTCTTACTTCTGAAAAATTGATAGCTGACCCCGCCGGCATGCTGCTTCCCTGTATAGTTAATATGCTTTACCAGTACAATGGATGCTTTACGGGTCAACGGGGTTGCGAACAAATTGGATGGTTCGTGTTTAAGGATGGCTTCTCCCGGAGCTGTAAACGCTGAGTGATAATAATAATTCAGGTCGATGAATTTAATTTTGTTACTCATTGTCAACAGAAAATGGAATAGAGGCAGCAGGAAAATATTTTTTCACTTCATGGGTCAATAACGCCAGGTCTCCCTGTACACGCCTGACATAATCATTTATCATTACCCGGCTAAAGTCTTTTAAAGGACTGTTCAGACGATTGGCGATATGGTCGTCTATGAGCCTGATATTGCCTTTGTGCATTACCAGCTGGATATCCCCCGGGTCCAGGCTGAACAGGTTGCCGGTATTTTTGACTACAAGTATGTCCGCTGACTTTTGTTCACCGAGTTCCCCGCAATCATTCATCCTCCATAGCCTGGCCGGGTTACTGGTCAGCATGTCAAGCAACTCCTTTTCTTTCACCATATCACTATGGATCGCCTGCCGGAAATGCTCCCAGGCGTTCCAGGGAGCTGTCAGCGTGGAATCTGTTCCAAAAACAACGTTGGTTTTGGTTTTTAATTTTCTGATGTCCGCCGTTTCATCCAGTAAAAAATAATTAGAGGCAGGACACCACACCAATCCTTCAAAATACCCAGCCTGCTCTTCATTCATGGCAACGCCATGGACGGCCACCATCCTTTTCTTTATGATATTCCCCGCGATCACTTCATCAATTTCAGATTTGGCCCCGGCATCCGTGCCTTCACCCGTATGCATGACCATCGGCTGCCCGGTTTTAAAGGGGTTATTCAGTTTCCACTTCCATCCCTTTTCAAAAGCCGGGGAATGAAGGGAATTGCACTCCTGGAAAACAGTAATCAGTTCCCCTCTGACAGTTAATCTTTCGCCATGGTTGACTACCGTGGTAAATCCATTGAGAAGATTCTTATAAATTCCCCAGCTGACCCGGAGTGATCGCGGAATTTTCTGCACCTGTTGTATAATATCCTTGTTGATAAGTTGAATATCAGGTCCCCACTCCGTATAGTTCCTGTAAATCCTGTTCCGCAATTGCGGGAACAAATTAAAATCAAGGTGATCATGTGAATTAATAAACCCGGGCAGGGCCATAGCGCCATTTAATTCAACCCGGTCATCTGCGGAAATATGGCTGAGTTTACTCCTGTCGGCGGTAATTACTGCTATTTTGCCTTTACTAATATGGATGTGATGAAATCCTTGCTTACCGTACAGGCTGACATCATGCAGGATCATTTTATTTTTTTAAATGGATTCCATAAATAATCCGGGTGCCCCTGAATTTTTCAAAAACAGCAAGGGCATTTTGTGCTTCATAATATCCCCTGACCGAATCATCAATGCTTTTTTCGGTAAAACGGGTTTCCTTCCAACCCAGTTGCCCGGTTAAAAGCCTGATCGTTGCTATGGGATGGATATAATTCCTGACAGCGATCAGCTTCCCATCATGTTTAAAAGTCCGTTGTCCCCCTTTAGCAAGCGCATCGGGATGATAATCCGTAATAAAAACTTCACCCCCTGGTTTTAACACCCTGTTCCATTCTTCAAATGCATGGTTGATTTGCTCAATATGCGCCACCGCCAGTGTGGAAATGATAAAATCAACCGAAGCGTCTTTCATCCCGGCTAAATGGTTTCCTTCCAGCAGCAAGGTCTCAGCACCCGGGAATTTTTCTTTTAATTTGTCAAGCATGCCCGCAGACACATCATAACCGATGAGGCGTTGCGGGTTTTTTGCAAGAATCTTATTCCAATGACGGCCCGTCCCGCATCCTATATCCACCATTATTTTGCCGGACAGGTCAATTTTCTCCAGGAAATCACGAGTAATGCCCTCATCAAGGTCCAGCATGAGGTTGCCGGGCTGCTTGTCATATCCGGTTGCCCACTGGTCATAGGCTTTTGCGGGTTCCGTTATTTTCTGACCCCGGAATATTTTCCTGACCCACCCGGTGACTGACATGTCCTGAACAATTGGTTTTCATAAAAATAGGGATAAACTGCAAGCTTTGGCAGGCAACCTCCCCCTTTTGTATTTCGTTTTGAAAACCGATGAACAAGGTGATTCTCTTCAATCCAAAAAGTGCAGTTGCCAAGCATCGTATCCCTAATTCGATCATGAATATTGCCGCGTCAGTTGAGGGAATTTTTGACTGGACAATCGTAGATGGCAATTGCGAAGAAAATCCTTACCAGAAAATCGCCGGGCTCCTGCAAACAGGGGCGTTTAAGTACATCGGTATTACGGTGATGCCGGGTCCCCAGACCAAACAGGCTATTCCTTTTTCAAAAAAAATCAAAGAAGATTTTCCCGGAACGATCATCATCTGGGGTGGGTATTTTCCAACCAACCATTATAAAATAGTCTTACAATCAGGGTATGTTGATTTTGTCATCAATGGTCCCGGCGACCACGCATTTCCGCAGCTATTAAACGCGTTGGAAAACAATACACCTTATGAACTCATCAAAAATCTTATTTACCGCAATGGTGATGGGGTCATTAAGAATGCAAAAGAAGACCTGATCGAACAGGATATCCTGCCGGCACTGCCGTATGACAAATTGAACAGCCTGTATGCTATCGATAAATATTATTTGGGAAAAACCTACCTGGGCAGCCGTACACTGGCTTATCATTCAAGTATTGGCTGCCCATTTACCTGTTCCTTTTGCGCGGTAGTCCCTACCTATGAAGCAAGATGGAAAGCCAAATCAGCGCAGCATGTTTTTAATGACGTCAAATACATTAAAGAAAAATGGGGAGCCAATGCCATTGAATTTCATGATAACAATTTTTTTGTTTCAGAAAAAAGAACCGTTGAGTTTTCCCGTATGATCCGGCCGGAACGAATGAACTGGTGGGGTATGGCCCGGATCGATACAATGGATAAATTCAAAGATGAATCGCTGGCCCTGATCCGGGAAGCCGGTTGCAAGATAATTTTCTTTGGGGCAGAAAGCGGGAACGATGCGGTATTGAAACAACTCGATAAAGGCGGTACCCAAACCGGCGAACAGATCATCCGTTTTGCTGAACGAATGAAGAGCTTTGATATTATTCCGGAATATTCATTTGTACTGGGTACCCCCGCTCCCACGCCTGAACGGGTTATGGAACAGATTGAATTTGATATCAGCTTCATTAAAAAAGTAAAAGAAGTTAACCCGCGTACCGAAATAGTTCTTTATACCTATAGCCCGGTTCCCACGGAAGGATCGGAGTTATTTGCCCGGGTAAAAGAAAGCGGGTTTGAGTTCCCCCAAAAATTAGAAGACTGGGTTACTCCACAATGGGAACGTTTTGATTTGAGAAAAAATCCACTCACGCCCTGGCTGACACCGGAAATGATTGACCGGATCCGGAATTTTGAGACGGTACTCAATGGCTATTATCCGACGGTCTCCGACATCCGCCTCACCAGCATGAAACGAAAAATGATCCGCTTTGTGTCAGGACTGCGTTATAAAACAAATTTTTACCGGTTCCCCTATGAAATAAAATTATTGCACCGTATGTGGAAATACCGTCAACCGGAAATCCAGGGCTTTTAACCTGCCGTCCATGCATGTAGAAGGATTTACCATATCAAATCGTGTTTATATCCCCGAAAGGCTGAAGCCGGACAGCCTGTTTGAAAAAAGATACATCGAACTTCGCTTTAAAGAGCAAAGAATATACAGCGACGAAGAACTGCTGCAATTACCTGCTGTGCCGAAAGATCATATCCATTACCACGAATGGCTGGTACGAAAAAGCTCCTGTAACCGGCTGCTCCATTATCTTGAAAAAAAGCGGCTTCCGCTGAGAATGCTGGAGGTAGGTTGTGGAAATGGATGGCTAAGCAGTCTATTGGCTACGGTGCCGCATAGCAAGGTCGTTGGAACGGATATCAATTTTACCGAATTACAGCAGGCGGCCCGCGTATTCAGTCATATTCCCAATCTTTTATTCATCTATGCTGATGTGGAATCCGAAATACTGGAAAAAATGGAATTTGATTGTATCATTTTTGCTTCCTGTATCCAGTATTTTGCTTCGGTTTCAGCGGTGGTGAAACAGGCTTTCCAGTTATTGAAGCCCGGTGGGGAAATTCATATCCTCGACAGTCCTTTTTACAAACCTGCTGAAACAGCAGCGGCGCGAAAAAGAACAGAAGCCTACTATACAAACATGGGTTTTGCTGAAATGTCCGGTTATTATTTTCACCATACGCTGGCTGAACTGGAAGGCTTTGAGCTGGAAATGCTTTACCGGCCATCTTCCTTGCAGCAATACCTCCAAAGGAATAACAACCCCTTTCCCTGGCTGCTGATTAAACAGAAAGCTATTATTGCATGACGGTCACCCAATCATTATATCACCATTTTCAACGCTACCGCACGTTACAGACGGACCAGATAAGGGCCTTGCCCGTTGTAATACTGATGCCACACAGTGCCTGTAACTGCCGGTGCGTGATGTGCGATATCTGGAAAGACAATAAGAACCTGAAACAATTAACTGAAGAAGATGTGCGGCAATTATTACTGTCTTTAAAAAAGCTGGGCACACAACAGGTGGTCATGTCGGGGGGCGAAGCGCTCCTGAACCCGAATTTTTTCAGCTTATGTGAAATACTGGGGCAACAGGGAATTAAAATCACGTTGCTTTCAACCGGTCTGACCCTGAAGAAGAATGCACACTCTCTTTTACGCTATGTGAATGATATTATTATATCGCTGGACGGCGATGAAGAAACCCACAATTATATCAGGAATATCCCACAGGCTTTCCAGGCGTTAAGAGATGGCGTCAGCTATATTAAAAGCATTAATCCGCATTTCAGGATAAGCGCCAGGACAGTGATCCACCGGATCAATTTCCGTTGCTGGCCGGCCATTATCGACTGTGCCAAAGAAATGCGACTGGACCAGGTCAGTTTCTTACCTGCCGATGTCAGCAGCCATGCATTTAACCGCGAAGTATTATGGAGCGACCAGCGGAAACAGGAAATTCTGCCCGAAAAAACTGAGTTGCCTGAACTGGAATATGTAATCGAAAACCTGGTTGAGCGATATAACCTGGAAATAAAATCGCAATTCATTGCCGAATCGCCGGTCAAAATCAGGAAAATCTATCAATACTATGCTGCTTTTTACAACCAGGGTGCATTCCCGTATAAAAAATGTAATGCGCCCTGGGTGTCAACGGTGGTGGAAGCCGATGGAACGGTAAGACCCTGCTTCTTCCATGAACCGCTCGGGAATATACGGGAGCAATCATTAGAGAAAATCCTGAATAGTGACAAAGCCATTCAATTCAGGAAAGAGCTGGATGTGGCCAATAACAGTACCTGTATCAAATGTGTTTGTTCACTGAATCTTTCACCCGGGAAAAAACTTACCTGATGAGTAAAATACTTTTTTCACATTCTTATTTTATGCGGTTTGATCCCAAACAATGGGCCACGGGTCAGCCTTATGCGCCTATCGGGACATTGTACGCCGCCGCCCTGATGAGAGAGCAGGGTCACCAGGTATCTTTTTTTGACAGCATGTTCGCTTACGGACCTGAGGAGGTGATCCTGCCACTGGAAAAACATCACCCGGATTTTTTTGTATTGTACGATGACGGGTTTAATTACCTCACTAAAATGTGCCTGACCAATATGCGGGAGGCAGCTTTTGAAATGATGAAGTTTGCCAAACAGAAAGGCTGTATCGTTATTGTGTCGAGTTCGGATGCTACCGATCATTTTGAA
This sequence comes from Chitinophagaceae bacterium, assembly GCA_025449935.1. Taxonomy (GTDB): domain Bacteria; phylum Bacteroidota; class Bacteroidia; order Chitinophagales; family Chitinophagaceae; genus JJ008. Next base: position 13,313 of record JANWIJ010000042.1, on the reverse strand, counting down.
AAATATTTATTGGAGGGTGCGGATTTTGTCATAGCCGGTGAAGCAGAACAGACCTTAACCGAATTGATTTCAGCTATTAATAACAAGCAGACCGATCTTTTAACTGTCGCCGGCCTCGCGTATCGTTACCAGGATGCTGTCATCAAAACTGCCCGGAGACCCGTGATGAAGGAACTGGATGAGCTTCCATTCCCGGCCTGGGACCTTGCCGACATGGAAATGTACCGTAAAACCTGGCTACGGCATAAAGGGTATTTCTCACTCAATATGGCCACTACCCGCGGCTGTCCCTTTAAATGCAACTGGTGCGCAAAACCTATCTATGGCAACCGGTATAATTCCCGGTCCCCGGGAAATGTGGTCGCCGAATTAAAAATGCTGAAAAAACAATTTGGTTTTGATCATATCTGGTTCTGCGATGACATCTTTGGTTTAAAACCCGGGTGGGTCCATGAGTTTGCAGACCTGGTGGAAAAAGAACAACTCCAGTTTACATTTAAGATACAGGCAAGAGCCGACCTGCTGTTACAGGAAGATTTTATTAAGGATCTTGCCAGGGCAGGCTGTGAAAACATCTGGATGGGCGCGGAAAGCGGCTCGCAGAAAATATTGGATGCCATGGACAAGGGCACCAGGGTGGAACAGATCTTTGAAGCCACCCGGATATTGAGAAAGAACAATATCCATCCTTCATTTTTTATCCAGTTTGGCTATCCCGGTGAGAGAAAAGAGGATATCCGTAAGACCATTGACATGATCAATGAATTATTACCGCATGAAATTGGCATTTCAGTTTCTTACCCACTGCCGGGGACCGTTTTTTACGAACGGGTAAAAGCACAATTAAGAGAAAAGACCAACTGGACCGATTCGGACGAACTGGCCCTGATGTTCAGTAATACCTATGCTCCTGCTTTTTACAAACACTTACACCGCTACGTGCATAAAAGCTACCGGACACACCTCGCCATCGAAGTGATAAAGACCATTTTGGCCAGACCAGCATCCCTTCGATTCAGCAAACTAAAAAAAGCCATTTCATTCCTTTATTATTCGCCTGCGGCCTGGATAGCAAAGCAAAAACTGCGGCAGTTTGAAACCCCGCCCTCATGACAGCAAGCCACTTTCATATACAGGAACAGGTTACAGCCGCAGCGTTTGATAAACAAGCTGCGGTATTTGACGAACTCTACCATGCTAACAGTATCATTCAATACAAAAGGCAAAGAGTGAGGGACCACCTGGAAACTTTTCTATTGCCGGCCTCTCATATCCTGGAATTAAACGCCGGTACCGGAGATGATGCTATTTATTTTGCTGCCAAAGGGCATCGCATCCATGCCACTGATATATCTCCCGGTATGCAGGCGGCGCTGAAGAAAAAAATAATGCAGCAGGGAATGGCCGCTGCCATTAGCAGTGAACTTTGTTCATTTAATGAACTGGGGAAACTGCAGCAGCCCGGTCCCTATGACTATATTTTTTCGAATTTTGCCGGTTTGAATTGTACCAGCCGTTTAGAAAAAGTGCTGGATTCCTTTTCATTGCTTTTGCGGCCCGGAGGGTTTGTTACCCTGGTAATGCTGCCAAAGTTCTGCCTGTGGGAGCTTTTATTAATGTTCCGTGGAAAATTCAAAACCGCGTTCCGGCGATTTACCGGTTCCGGAGGGGCCAGGGCTCATATCGAAGGAGAACATTTCCGCTGCTGGTATTATAATCCCTCCTTTATACGCCGTCATTTAAAAAATACATTTGATGTAAGGAAAACAGAAGGTTTGTGCAGCCTGGTGCCGCCTTCTTACCTGGAGGATTTTGCTGAAAAGCATCCCCGGCTTTATAAGACCCTGGTAAAAAAAGAAGGAAAATGGAAATCTGCCTGGCCCTGGAAAGTGACCGGTGACTACTATATTATCACCTTGCAGAAGAAATAGCGGCGGTAGCCTGGTAGTTTTTCCTGATGGCTGACAATTTTTGCTGGTATAAGGCAAGCACCTTTTCCTGGAAATCATCCGGGTTGGACCTCGCAAAATGTTTCCCCGTGATCAACGCCATCCGGGCTCCTTTATCATTTCTTTTTTCTTTTTTTATTTTCCTGCTCCAGCGTTTTTCAGTCAGCCGGAAAAGATAATGTTCTGCCAGGTTTCCTGCTTTGTTGCTGAACATCCACTCCACCAGTTTCTTTAGCCAGGTGATGGAGGGATCCTTTTTCTCCTGGGGCCGGAAGGAACAGCCCGGGAGCCATTTGCCGGCCCATTGGTTGGCTGTAAAAAAATGTTGCATGGTTTTTTCCCCGCTTACCGGTAACAAAGTTTTTACTTCGATAGCCGTGAAAATATTCTGCTGGTTTAACAGCAGCGATTTTTCATCTATATAATAATTCATGCAGAAAAAGTGTTGCTGGCCGGTAAAAAAAGTCAGCTTCTTAAAAAGATGCATCAGGGTGCGGGCTATCCAGAGCCGCCCGGTTTTTGTTATAACAAAGAAATCAATATCGGCCTTCTCATCCGCGAAATTCTTGGACAGGGATCCCGAAATACCTACCGCCCTTACAAAGGGGAACTGGTACAGGAACCGGCCAATCCGGTTCCCTTTAATCAAGAGACCGGCGGCTCTTTCGTTACCTTGTTTTCTGCGGTAGGCCAGCAACGGGTTATTGTGCAGTGAATAAAACCCGTTAAAATAGTAGATTGATCTTTCCGTGGTTAATTCCGCCAGCCATTGATCAAAAAGGTCATCATCAGCAGCTGCGGAAAGAAAGGTTTTGATTTCCTCCCTGGTCAGCGGGTAATGGAAAATATCAAAATAGCCCAGTGTTTTTAATATACTTCCTGTTCCGGAAAAAAAATCCCCCGTGGTTTGTTTTTTTTCAGTCACGTCAGTTTGTTCCATGGATAGTTTGATTTAAAAAGCAACCTTTTAATCTGCCCGGACGATTAAATCAAAGAAATTTTTATCCTTTTTTTTAATCACTCTTGAACTACACGGCCCAGCATATTACTGAACAAAAGCTGCCGGTTATCAAATGGGCAGCTGCCAGTCAAAACGGGATCGTACGGAGCTTCGTTGCCAGCCGGAAAAAGTATTTATTCTTCAAAAGGTGTTTTGATGTACTCTTTTCCCTGCTGGTGATCACCGGGATACTGAGCTGGCTGATACCCCTGGTGGCGGTCCTTATTAAGCTGGATTCAACAGGATCTGTTTTTTTTCTTCAAAACAGGATTGGCCGGAATGGGAAGCCTTTCCGTTGCATCAAGTTCCGTACGATGATTAAGAACAGCGAGGCCGATGAACGCCCGGCTGAAAACAATGATGACCGTATTACCCGGGCCGGAAATTTCTTGCGGCAAACAAACCTGGATGAACTGCCGCAATTCTTTAATGTGTTGCTGGGCCACATGAGCGTGGTGGGGCCCAGGCCGCACATGATGACAGATTGTATCCGTTTCTCCTTCATTATATCTTCCTATTCATTCCGTAGCCTGGTCCGTCCCGGAGTAACGGGATGGGCACAGGTGAACGGATTCTATGGACCCAGTATTGATTATGAAAGCGCCATGCTGCGCTATTACTGGGATGCACAATATGTGCGTAAGGCCAGCTTCTGGCTTGATCTGAAAATCATCTGGCAAACGATCCGGAGGGTACTACCTATCCCATAGCCTGATTGACAGGTACCTGGCTCACTCCTGTTTGCCCGGAAATATTAATCATGTAAGCTCCGCAAAGCGTCCCCTTTTCACCCCGGGAAGGCTTCAGTTAAATCATTCTAAATCCTGCAAGATTTTTGCCGTTCTTTCACGGGTAATACTGTTGTTTTCAACAGCTGATTTGGGTAAATTGGAACATGAAAACCGGGTTGGAATCCTTTGAACTGGAACTAAATGGGGTAAGTATGCAGGTGCAGGAAATGGACCTTCCAAAACATACCGCGTTCAGGGTCGTATTCAGCAGCAAACGGCCACCGATCGTGATGGCGAGGTATAAGGATGATGCAGGTAATAAATTATGGACATCTGTTCCCGAAGGGAGAAAAAAAGAGGCCGCGGGAGTTGGAAAACTAATTGACCAGTACTTTGAAAAGAAAAATAAATAATGTGTTATTATAACGGAACGAAAGTTACCAGGGCAGAATACATCCGCCTGAAACACCTGGAAAAACTGGTAGCCAATTACAAATTCATAGACCGCGATGTGATCAATGGTTTTGATTTTGGGGTGACTGCCATACTCAAACCAATGAAGGATAAAGAAGATTTTGACATTGTCCCGATGGAATGGGGTTTTGTTCCCGATCCCCTTGGCTGGCCCTTTATAGAAACAAGGGAACAGTTGTTTAAGGTCCGGCGGGGTTATAAAGACGCAAGGGGAAAATGGAATGAAGGCATTAATTTTTTAAATGCAGTATCGGAAGAAATTGTGAAGCCCGGCAAAGTATACCGTAAGGCAGCGCAGGAACGCCGCTGTATTTTTTTATCAAGTGGTTACTTTGAATGGCGTCATATCTTCCCGATGAATAAACGGACCGGCGAGCCATTAAAGACAGCAAAAAAATATCCCTACAGGGTTGGTCAGAAAGGCAGGGAATATTTTTGGATTGCAGGCGTCTGGCAGGAATGGACCGATGCCGACACCGGGGAGACCATTGATACCTGTGCCCTCACGACGACAAGCGGTAATTTAGTGACCAGCCAGATTCACAACAGCAAGAGCAGGATGCCGACGATGCTGACCGATGAGCTGGCCTGGGAATGGATGTTTGGAAAGCTGGACGACAAACGAATTACGGAAATAGCTTCCTTTAATCTTCCGTGGGAGGAGATCAGCTATTATACACTGGCCAAAGATTTTCTCAGTTCTCATGAACCCTGGAAAGAGCATTTCTATCCCGAACTTCCACCCATCGAAGTACCCGGGGGCGAAAAAACGGTTTCGCATGGCCAGGTTGAGCTGTTTTGACCAGGCGATTATTTGCAGTTAATCCTTTTAAAAGAGGCGCTGATATAAATAATACCCGGTATTCCCCTGCTCATGGCAGGGTCACGAATTCAAATAACCGGCCCTTCCCAAAAGCTTTTCACCAAATCTCTTTTTTATATGATCTATCGCACGGTATAACTTTATCGTCTCCTGGCTATCCTCAAACAAATCGACCTGGTAAGTTCCGGGGATCAGGTTCGTGAAGCGTATCCCAAGCAGCCGCACCAGTAATCTCCGCGTAAATAGCTTACGGAATAACTCCTTCGCCACCGTTAATAATACATGATCAGTATTGCAAAATGGAATAGATCGCTGGATAGTATGCGTATCGCCATCCGAATATCGCAGCTTTAATACCACGCATCCTGTTACCTTGTTTTGCTGCCTCAGTTCAAAGGCAATGCCCGCAGTCATCATTGCCAGCTTCCCGAGCAGCACATCCATGTCAATGGTATCCTGCTGGAATGTATGCTCAATGGAAAGAGACTTTTGTTCCTGGAAAGGAATCACCGGTGATTCATCAATCCCGTTCGCCCTCCTCCATAATTCATTTCCTGATTTGCCGACCACATCGCAAAGCATTTCCGGAGGAATTTCACTGAGGGAGGAAATCGTTTCAACCCCCATGTCCATCAGTTTGAAAGCAGTTTCCTTACCGACCCCGGGTAACTTCACTACACTCAATGGAGCAAGAAATATCTTTTCGTTGCCGAATGGAATTTCCAGCTGACCATTCGGGGTAACCTGGTTTGCTGCTACCTTGCTTACTAACTTATTACTGGCAAGTCCATAGCTTGAAATCAAACCGCTATGCAGGTGAATTTTCTGCCGTAACTCTTGTGTAAATTTTTTGCATCCAAAGAATTTATCCATACCGCTGAGATCAACATAGAATTCGTCCAGGTTCGATTTTTCAACCAACGGTACAGCGTCTTTGATAATTTCTGTGACCAGTTTTGAATGCTTGCTGTATTCCTCAAAGTCTGCTCTGACGACTGTTGCATACCTGCATAATCGTAAAGCGATCCGCACCGGCATAGAAACGTGAATACCGAATTTTTTTGCCTCGTCACTACAGGCAGCAACTATACCACGATCATTGCTTCCACCGATAAGTACAGGTTTTCCTTCCAGCCTTGAATTACGAAGCCTTTCTACGGATATGAAGAACTGGTCCATATCCAAATGAGCGATATGACGGTCATAGGTCAGCATACTGTCTTGCCCGGTAGCTCACTGTTTCCATTTTCGTCACTTCAAGACTAACTACGCCAAAGTCGAGTGTTACTTTGCCCGTGGCGCGAAAGAATCCTGATTTATCCAATGGATATTTCTTCGCTGATTCGGGGAAATGCACCGTGTCCACCCAATCCAGGTTACTGTCGAGAAAGGTGCCGAAATACATTTCTTCCCCGTGTTTGGTGGGTACATGCTTATGGGCAATGAAATAAATGAGGACTGTCACATACTTATTCGAAAATTTGAAAAGATCCTTTGCGGGAACATAGTTACCGGGATCGTCATCCACTAAACCAAATGGGTTACCGAGCGGAAACCCCAGGTGATGGACCTGGTAATAAATATCATCCAGCGGATGATCGGCCAGGTCAGGCAATTTAAATTGAATAGCAGGTTCATGAAAGAGCGGTTGAGTATTTTGTAATTGGAGCTGGTGCATTTTGAGCAGGCTATGCGCTTCCCATAACAATTGCTTCTTCGTCTTTCCAGTGAACCGGAAAGCGCCTGTCTTTATTAATAAGGCCAGTTGTTCGATCCCGGTATTTACCCGTTCAATAAAATCCTGTAAATGCAGGTAAGGACCACGGTTCATTCGTTCGTCCAGGATATTTTCCATCCATTCTTTCCGCAGGCTTTTGATATGAATCAGCCCGACATATACTTCATCGTCTTTGATATTGCTGTATTCGTCGCTGTTATTGATACACGGGGGTTCGATCCTTCCGCCTGCTTTGAATAATTCAATAAAATAAAGTTCAGTGGAATAAAACCCTCCGAAATTATTGATCACGGCCACCATGAATTCCTTTGGGTAATAGGTTTTCAGGTAGAGTGACATATAACTTTCAACCGCGAAGCTGGCCGAGTGCGCTTTGCAGAAACTATAGCCCGCAAAACTTTCCATCTGCCTCCATACCTCAGCCGCCAGTTCCACCGGATGACCCTTTTCCTGACAGCTTTTGAAATACTTATTACGGATAATTTCAAAACTGCTGTTCTCCCTGTACTTGGCACTGTTCATCGCTCTCCGTAACACATCGGCATCACCAAGGGTCAGCCCGGCAAAGTAATGAGCGATCTTTATCACATCTTCCTGGAAAACCATCACGCCGAATGTTTCCGATAAATGTTCTTCGAAGATGGGATGCAGGTATTTGATTCCCTCCCGGTTGTGATAACGGTAAATATATTCCCGCATCATCCCTGATTCGGCAACACCCGGCCGTATAATTGAACTGGCTGCGACCAGCGTCAGGTAATCATCGCATTTCAGTTTCATCAGCAGGTGCCGCATGGCCGGCGATTCGATATAAAAGCAGCCAATGCTGTTGGCGTTCCTGATTTGTAAATTGACGTTTGGATCTTTCTTGAATTTATGGGTATCATGAATATTGATGTCAATACCTTTATTCAGCCTGATCAGCCCCAGCGCTTCCCGGATATGACTGAGGCCCCGCTGGCTTAATATATCATACTTGTTTAACCCGATATCCTCCGCCGCATACATATCCAGTTGAGCAGTTGCCATTCCCTTCGGCGGCATGAATAACGCCACATGATGGGTGATGGGTTCTTCGGAGATAAACATCCCACACGCATGAACCGAACAGTTGGCGGGAAAATTCCGCATCAGGTTTCCATATTGCATGATTAATTTTTGGATATGATCACGGGGTAAATTGGTCCTTTGCAGTTCTTTGATATCCGCATCCGGCAGCCCGAACACTTTTCCCAGTTCCCGGATGATTGAATCATTTTTGTAGGTCGTATAATTGCCAACCAGGCTTACATGGTCCTTGCCATACCGCTTAAATACATAGTCCATTACTTCATCCCGGTCCCTGTGCGAAAAGTCAATATCAAAATCAGGCGGTGAGGTTCGTTCCGGGTTTAAAAACCGTTCAAAATATAAATTGAGTTCGATCGGGTCCACATCCGTGATGCCCATGCAATAGGCCACGATGGAATTGGCCCCGCTGCCCCTCCCCACATGATAAAAGCCCCGGGATTGCGCATGCCGCACGATATCATAGTTGCTGAGGAAATAAAAATTGAACCCCATGTCCCCGATGATCCTGAGTTCTTTTTGCAAACGCGCAAGGGCGGTCTTATTCCTGTTTCCATACCGATGCGGCAATCCATCCATCGCCAGCTTCTCCAGTAAAAGTTTATCGCCCTCGGGTGACCCGGTATAGGTTTTTTTTGTTTTGTCCTTATGAAATTCCATGTCAATCTTACAGGCATCCATCAGCTTATACGTATTGCTGATCATAAATGGATAGAGTTGAAAACAATTCATCAGCTGTGCGGGCGACAGGAAAATTTCTTTCTCATCACAGGGTGTTGCTTTGGGAAGTTGTGACAAGAGGAGGTTGTGGTCAATGGCTCTTAACAACCGGTGGAGGTTATGATATATTTTATTTTGAACCGTTACGGGCTGGCGTATCACAAATTTCTCTTCATAATTCCGCCAGTCCGTGCCAAACAGTTTATTAATTTCGGATGGCCTAACGCCGATGCGTTCATTCAAACGTAAGGCTGAAAATTTTTTTACGCCTATTGGGTAAATCACAAACCCGTCCCAACCGTTTTCAAAAAAACTTTGTTCCTCCGAAGGTTCCGGGAAATCTTTCTTCGCTGTTAAATGCCCGGAAAGAAACTGGTTGATCCATGCAAAGCCCTTGTTATTAGCTGCAAGGAGGACATACAGCAGCTTGTCATCGTTCCGTATCTCCACACCGGCAACCGGGCGGATATTCGCCTCCCGGCATAGCTTTACAAACTCCCAGGTATCGCAGGTCAAATTGATATTGGTGAGCGCAAGGGCAGTAACTCCCTTCTCAACTGCCGTTTCCACCAGTTCTTTTGTAGAAAAAGTGCCATAATTAAAGCTGAAACAGGTCTTGCAGTTGAGATACATACAGGACAAGATTACTAATTTTATTAGTTTTATATAACTAAATTTATTAGTAGTTGGTTTCCAGGTGCTTAGCTTTTACAAAAAAGGCCACTTCCTTTCAGAAGTGGCCCCAATGTATCTTTCAACATTTACTAATTACCCGTACATCCAGCGGTAGGCTGGTGTAGGCCAGCATTCGGACTGGTTATTCTGTTCCTGATATCACCCGGTGTGCTTCACCAACTGACTCAGATCTTGCATTAAGGCTCATATAAATCACCCTGCCTGGACAATATTTCCCGGTATTTACTAAAAAGTTTTGTCTTGGAAATAAAGCCGATAAAATTTCTTTCCTTGCCAAGAACCGGTAGATACCAACTCTGGGCAATGTCAAACTTTTCCATAACCTCGTGCATGGTGTCATCATCCCGGAGTATGGCTGCTGGCTTCTTCATAATGGTTTTAACAGCTACCTTATCAAACAATTCCGGTTGAAAGAGTTTTTGTTTAATATCATTTAATTCAATTATACCTGCAAACTTTCCCTTATTGTCCGACACAGCAAAAATATTCTTCTCGCTTCCTTTGATTAATTCCACCAGGTCCCTTAACTTCTTGTCCAGGTTGATACTTTCGTAGCTATCCTGCAGCATGTCGGAAAGCACAATCGAGGTAAGAATGTTTTTTTCTTTCCTGTGCGTAAAAACCTGTCCTTCCAGTGCCAGTCTTTTCAGGTCCATGGAATAGGGCTCATAGGACTTTACGATAAAAAATGAAATGGAGGACACAATCATGAGCGGTATAAACAATTCGTAACCATTTGTTATCTCGGCAATCAAAAAAATGGCGGTCAGGGGACAATACATTACGCCGCTTAATACTCCTGCCATTCCAATCAGACTGAAATTCCCTACTGGTATCTTAAACCACGGCGTGCTGTTAATGAGCCTGGAAAAAAAGAAGCCAAGGTACGATCCCGCAAAGAGTGATGGAGCAAAATTACCACCATTGCCCCCGCTGCCTAACGTAATACCGGCAGCTACGGGCTTGAACAAAACTATCAATGCAGTAAAAGCAATAAGACCCCAATTCTCACCCAGCGCAGCGAACAACGTAGTGTTATCAGCAAATGTGGTGAAAGTACCGTTGGCCACCAGTTTCACACTGTCGTAACCTTCCCCAAACAAGGGAGGAAAAACATAAAATATAGCAAGAAGGAAGATTCCTCCTATGACCGCCCTCGCGAACATATTTAACTTCCATTCATGTATCCAGTGCTCTGTTTTCTTAAATATGCGTGCATAATACAAGGATACAAAACCCGCAAGAACACCCAACAATATATAAAAGGGAACATTGTTATAATCAAAATTCTGCTTTAATACAAAGTTGAACATTGAGGACTCCTGCAATATAATTTTTGAACACAGCACTCCCACTACAGAAGAAATTATCAGGGGTATGAAATAGCTGACCACTTTCTCAGTCAGTAACACTTCTACTGCGAATATTACACCCGCAATCGGAGCATTAAAAACGGCTGAAATGCCCGCTGCTGCACCGCAAGCGATCAGTAAAGTTCTTTCCTGGTAATTTAGATCGCTGATCCGGGATATATTAGATCCAACGGCTGAGCCGGTGGCGACAATCGGAGCTTCCAGGCCCACAGATCCGCCAAACCCCACCGTTATTGAACTTGTGACAATATGCGCATAGGTGTGCTTCAGCGGAATAAAAGACGATTTCCTGGCAATAGCTTTTAGCACCATTGCAATGCCCTTTTCAATTTGCCCACCCAGAAAGTAGCGTATAATGAAAACGGTTATCAGCAGTCCAATGGCGGGAAACACCAGGTAGGCATAACGATGAAATGATATATCTTCTACTCCATGTTGTAGCCGGTGCACCACCGTTTTAAGAAAAACCGCACCCAGCCCCGAAAAAAAACCTACCAGTGTCGCAATTACCATAATGAACTGCACCCTGCTCAGTCTTGTACGCAGAAAATTAAGAATGGCCAGATATAACGACTTGATACCCATGTTCATTAGCCGAATTGAAGTTGCAAAAGAAACACGACTATTCCCGCTATAAAGCCAATCAGTGCAAGCCAGGTGATCCTTTTTAAGTACCATATAAAATTAATCTTCTCGATGCCCATTACGGCTACACCTGCTGCAGAGCCAATAATAATAGCGCTGCCGCCCGTGCCTGTTGTTAAAGCAAGAAACTCCCAAAAGTGATGATCAGTTGGATAGGTCGCTAAATCATACATCCCCTGGGATGCTGCAACCAAAGGAACATTGTCTACCAATGCTGAAAGCAGGCCTAAAGCTGTACCAATCAGGTAATCATTTTTGAGAGCGCCGTTCAAACTGTTGGCGACTTCTTTTAATAATCCAGAGGATTGCAAAGCAGAAACAGCTAACAGGATACCGAGAAAAAAGAGAATACTAGGCGAGTCTACTTTTTGCAAGGCATGGGTTACGGAATATTTTTGGGCCAGTCGTGTTTCTTTCCCCGTATGTATAATCGTTGTAATTACCCACATCAATCCAAGGGCAAGCAACATCCCCATAAATGGAGGAAGATGAGTAAGTGTTTTAAAAATGGGAACAAAGATTAAGAAACCTATGCCAGCCAATAAAATGATTTTCCCTTCCTGTTTTTCTTTCTCGGTTCGAACGGCGATTGGCACAGCATCGATTTTTTTTCCACGAAACCTGAAGGCAATAATTAGGACCGGCAGAATACAGACTGCCATACTGGGCAGGATAAGTTCCTTCATAATATTTAAGGCAGTAATTTGTCCTCCGATCCAGAGCATTGTTGTTGTTACATCGCCCAACGGCGACCAGGCACCACCGGCATTGGCAGCAATAACGATCATGCCTGCAAACCAGAGCCGGTCCTCCTTTTCCTCCAATAGCCTGGAACAAAGTGAGGTCATTACAATTGCAGTCGTAAGGTTGTCCAGCAAAGCAGAGAGGAAAAAAGTGAGAAAAGAAACAACCAAGAGTAGCCTGGATTTACTGGTAGTGGTGATCTTGTCCTTAATTATATCAAAGCCATTATGCGAATCGATCAATTCCACAACGGTCATAGCACCCAATAAAAAAAACAAAATCCCGGAGATTTCTCCCATGTGATGCAATAATTCATCGGTGGCTGATTCTGCAGACTCACTTTGCAAAAAATAAATAGTCCAGCACAGCACGCCGGTGATCAGGGCTGATGCAGCTTTATTTAGTTTGAGGGGATGCTCAAATGCAATCGCAATATATCCCAGCACAAAAATGATGATAATAAGAGCTGTAAACATATCACTCTAATATAGGAATTAACAGCCCAAAATCAGGCTCTTTAATGATATAATCGGCTACAGAATCGACCAGGGTGCTGGCGGAGCAGAACGAGACACCAATGCCCGCTTTCTTCAGGCAGCAAATATCATTTTCCCCATCTCCAATCATTAAAGTGTTTTTTAAATCAACTTTGTATTGTTGGCAGATTTTGACCAGCGCATTCAGCTTACAATAGTCATGTTTGCATTGGCTATCATCCCCCGATACAAAAAATGATGGAATTTTCACTTCCCCCGTCGCAAAGCTTTTTGAAAATTCCAGTTCATTGGAAATCGTAAAATCAAATCCATACCTATTTTTGAGATGATTAGTAACACAGTCGTAACTGTCGCTGATAATACCGGTGATATAACCCTGCTTTTTTAATTCACACACGGCCTCCTGCAAATGAGGTGTCACTTCAATACTATCCGTTAATTCCAACAAGTCACCGATTGATTTTCCTTTCAATTGTCGCGCAATTAATTTAGTGCGGATAAATGGGTTATCATTATTGGTAACTATATCTACCAATTGCTTCCTGAATCCGTATTTATCAGCAGCACTGCTAATAAAGCTCGCCCGTAGAATGGTGTTGTCCATATCAAATACGGCAATTTTTTTAAGTGACATCAGGCCTTCCTTTATAGCAAATTCCATCTGTTCTCTGATTATTTGAATATTCTCATAGGTCTCAAGGTTCTGAACGTCGGCGCTCCTGGATTTTTTCATAATTGTCCTGGCCACTTCACGGCTCATCTTTCCAAGCTGCTCAAGTGGTTGCATCCGGTTTTCAATAGTACCAATGCTTACTTCCGCAATCTTTATTCCCAGGTTATGCATATCAATCAGGA
>JANWIJ010000041.1 GCA_025449935.1 Chitinophagaceae bacterium | reverse complement strand
TTTTCACCGCAATGCAATCTGCTAAAATCTTCTCCGGAACAGGCTCCCAGGAACTCGCCCAGCAAATCTGTAAAAGATATGGAACCCAATTGGGCAGGGTCAATATCCAGCGGTTCAGTGATGGCGAAATTTCCCCCATTTTTCTTGAAAGTGTAAGAGGCGATTACGTTTTCCTGGTGCAAAGCACCTTTTCCCCGGCTGAAAACCTGATGGAACTCCTCCTGATGATCGATGCAGCCCGCCGGGCATCTGCCGACAAAGTCATCGCCGTTATTCCCTACTATGGTTACGCCCGCCAGGACCGGAAGGATCGCCCCCGGGTAGCAATAGGCAGTAAATTGGTTGCCAATATGTTAGTAGCCGCCGGCGCTGACAGGGTGATCACCATGGACCTCCACGCTCCCCAAATCCAGGGCTATTTCGATATACCGGTAGATCACCTGGACAGTCATGCAGTTTTTATCCCTTATATAGAGAATCTGAGGCTGGAAAACCTTACCTTTGCGGCCCCCGATGTGGGAGCTACCAACCGGATAAGGGAGATTGCCAGCTATTTTAATGCCGATATGGTGATCTGCGATAAGCACCGCAAAAGGGCTAACGAGATAGCCAGCATGGTGGTGATAGGAGATGTGACAGACCGGGATGTAGTGATTATTGATGATATATGTGATACCGGGGGTACGCTGGCAAAAAGTGCAGGTCTTTTAAAAGCAAAAGGGGCAAGAAGTGTAAGGGCGTTAATAACACACCCGGTGCTGAGCGGCAAGGCCTACGAGAATATTGAGAATAGTGTGCTGGAAGAACTGATTGTGTGTGATACGATACCCGTGAAGAAGGAAACATCAAAAATAAAAGTACTGAGTGTGGCTGAACTTTTTGCCGTAGCTATCCGCAATGCATATGAGAATAAGAGTATTACCAGCTTGTTCATTCATTCGCAGCGAAGAGACAAATAAAAGTTTAAGGTTTAAAGTTTAATGTCTACCATTAAACCCTGACCTTAAACCTTGAGAATTTAAACTTTAAACATTCATAAAAATGAAATCAATTACAATCGAAGGACAACTGAGGACCGGATTCGGCAAAGGCGCCACCCGACAACTCCGCTCTCAGGAACTGGTGCCTGGTGTAATTTATGGCGGCTCACAGGAGATCAACTTCCAGGCTCCTGCTGCGGCTTTCAAAAATTTAGTGTACACCCCCAGTTTCCAGATCGCTGAAGTAGTGCTGGAAGGCAAAACTTACAAAACCATCCTGAAAGATCTGCAGTTTGACAAAGTAGATGATAAGCTGATCCACATTGATCTGCTGGAACTGGTGGAAGACAAAAAAGTGATTGCTGATATTCCGCTGAAGTTTGTTGGTGTATCACTTGGTGTAAAAGACGGTGGTAAGCTGATCACCAAGATGAAGTCTTTAAAAGTAAAAACCTACCCGAAATACCTGAAAGAGAATATCGAGGTTTCTATCGATAACCTCGAGTTGAACGGCAATATCAGGGTAGAGGACGTGAAAGTTGAACATTATGAAATATTAAATTCACCCCGTATTCCTGTCGCTTCTGTTGTATTAACAAGGCAATTAAAACAGGAAGAAGCTGTAACTCCTGCTGCAGGTGCTGCCCCGGCTGCTGCCGCTGCCCCGGCTGCTGCTGCCGCCCCGGCTGCTGCTCCCGCAAAAGCCCCGGCAAAAGGAAAGAAATAATATTTTTTAAAAATAGTCAGACCCGTATCACCAGATGCGGGTTTTTTTATGGGCTATGCCCGATATTTGATTTAAGGAAACAGTCGTATGAAATTTTTGATTGTTGGTTTGGGAAATGTTGGCGACGAATATGCCCACACAAGACATAATATTGGTTTTGATGTGGTAAATGCATTTGTCCGGAAGCATAAGAGCAGTTTCCGGGTGGACCGGCTGGCCTATGTGTCTGAAATTAAGTGGAAAGGGAAATATTTTGTTTGTATTTGCCCGACCACGTTTATGAACCTGAGCGGGAAGTCTGTAAAATACTGGATGGATAAAGAGAAAATGGCTGTAGAGAATATCCTTGTCATAGTCGATGAAGTGGCCCTTCCATTGAATAAGATGCGGCTTAAACCCGGGGGCAGCGATGGCGGGCACAACGGGCTGAAAAGCCTCCATGAATCACTGGCTACTACCGCGTATCCCCGGTTACGTTTTGGAATAGGTAACGACTACCCCCGAGGGCTCCAGTCTGAGTATGTACTGGGCAAATGGAAAAAGGAAGAAGAAACACTGGTGAATCTCAAAATTGAAAGAGCTGTTGAAACCATTGAAACCTTTGCCATACAGGGCATTGTGGCAGCCATGAACCAGGTAAATAATCAGGATTTTTCGCTATGATAAATCAGATTGATTACTTACTTTAGCAGCCCTGACCTATTTCCCGGAAATTACCGGGATGAAATCCAATAATCATATTGATTGCCTGAATATATGGGATAAACAGATGGTTGATGCTGTATCCTGTATATAACTAAAAACACTTTCTGTTTATGAAAATCTTTTGTGTAGGACGTAATTACGCAGCGCACGCTGAAGAATTGGGTAATGAGATTCCTGAAGACCCGATAATTTTTATGAAACCTAAAAGCGCGATGCTTCAGTCACATACACCATTTTATTACCCGGAATTTACCAATGAACTGAATTATGAATGTGAGCTGGTCCTGCGGATCAGTAAAAATGGGAAATACATCCAGGAGAAATTTGCGGGAAAGTATTATGACGCGATCACGACCGGCATTGATTTTACAGCGCGGGACATTCAAAATGAATTAAAGGAAAAGGGCTTGCCATGGGAAAAAGCCAAAGCCTGGGATAACTCAGCCGTGATCGGGAAGTGGCTCCCGGTTACCGGAATTAAGAACAAGAAAGACATTAATTTTTGTTTGTATAAAAATAAAGAGCTGGTTCAGCAGGGCAATTCTTCGGATATGATTCACTCCTTTGATAAAATAGTCTCTTATATCTCGAATTATTTTTCCGTCAATATCGGCGATGTGATCTTTACCGGCACCCCCGCGGGAGTTGGAGAAGTGGTAGTAGGTGATGAACTGGAAGCCTTTATTGAAGATGACAGCATGTTTACACTTGAAGTTAAATAGTAACGGTGTGGCTCCCGAACCAGTCACATGGCCAAAACCAACTGCACAGCAAAAGAAAGCCGTCCCGCCTCAGCGGGATGGCTTTTCTGATTTAGCTCTATGGCTTTCCCTTAAATTTGCGGATTACATGAAAGCCATCCATGACAGGGACTGATATTTTTCTGAAAGCATACGGGTTAATGAACCAGGCCAAAACAATGGCAGAAATCTACGAGGCCAACCGTTCTGTCTGCAAATATGTTCATTCAACTTCGAGGGGTCATGAAGCTATCCAGCTGGCGGCAGCTTTTCAATTAAAGCCATATGATTTTGTAAGCCCTTATTACCGGGATGAAAGCCTGCTGTTAGGTCTTGGTTTCACACCCTATGAGCTGATGCTGCAGTTGCTGGCAAAAGGCAATGATATTTTCACGGGTGGGAGGGAATATTATTCTCATCCGAATTATCGTGGCGACGATAAACCTACCATGATTCACCAGAGCAGTGCCACCGGGATGCAGGCGATACCCACCACGGGGCTGGCCCAGGGTGTTCAATACCTTGAAAAATACCATACGAAAGGTCTGAAAAAAGGACCGGGTGGTGAAATGCCTGTTGTTATTTGCTCCCTGGGTGATGCGAGCATTACGGAAGGAGAAGTAAGCGAAGCATTTCAATTTGCGGTATTGAAACAACTCCCTGTGATTTACCTGGTACAGGATAATAACTGGGGGATCAGTGTTACGGCCAGCGAGGCAAGGGCCATGAATGCCTTTGAATTTGCCGCGGGGTTTAAAGGGCTGCACCGGGTGCAGGTGGACGGTAGCGATTTCGAGGCATCTTATTCGGTCATGAAAGAGGTCTGTGATTTTGTCCGGCGGCAAAGAAAACCTTACCTCGTGCACGCCCAGGTGCCCTTGCTCGGCCATCATACCAGTGGCGTCAGGAAAGAATTTTACAGGACAGAAGAGGATTGGGCAAAACACCTGCAGCATGATCCTGTACCCAAACTCAGAAAAAAATTGCTGGCTTCAGGAATAAATGAGGAAGAAATAAAAAAGATAGAAGGGGAAGCTACAACTCTCGTGACCAGTGATTTTGCTAAAGCGGTAGCATCTCCCGAACCAGATCCTGCAGGTATTGAGCAATATGTATTTGCCCCGGATACTATTACTGTAGAAAAAGGAACAAGGGCACCGGCCGGTGCTGAAAAAGTCATTATGGTCGATGCGGCACTATTTGCCATCCGGGAATTAATGGAGGATCATCCTGAAGCCGTTTTGTACGGGCAGGATGTGGGGAAAAGATTAGGCGGGGTATTCCGGGAAGCGGCCACCCTGGCTGAACAGTTTGGGGACCACAGGGTATTTAATATGGCTATCCAGGAAGCTTATATAGTCGGTTCCACAGTGGGAATGAGTGCCGTGGGACTAAAGCCTATCGTAGAAGTACAGTTTGGAGACTATATCTACCCGGGCTTTAATCAACTGGTGACTGAAGTGTCAAAGAGTTGTTACCTGAGCTGCGGTAAGTTCCCGGTATCTATGGTCCTCCGGGTGCCGGTAGGTGCTTACGGCGGAGGTGGTCCTTATCACAGTGGCTGCGTGGAAACAACTGTTCTTTCCATTAAAGGAATTAAGGTGGCTTATCCTTCCAATGCGGCTGATATGAAAGGCCTGATGAAAGCCGCTTACTATGATCCCAACCCCGTGGTCATGCTGGAACATAAAGGACTTTACTGGAGTAAAGTGCCGGGAACGGAAGAAGCGAAATCACCGGAGCCGTCAAGAGATTATATCCTGCCATTTGGCAAAGCTAATGTCGTAACAGAGGCGGGCCGGGAAGCTATTGATAACGGCGAAAGCTGCGTAATCATTACGTATGGAATGGGTGTGTATTGGGCAAAAGCGGCGGCGAAAAAATTTAACCGTCAAGTAGAAGTTGTTGACCTGAGGACTTTGTTCCCCCTGGATGAGGCGCTGGTCTTTGAAAGAGTGAAACTACACGGTAAATGCCTGGTGCTTACCGAAGAACAACAAAACAATTCTTTTGCTGAAGCATTAGCCGGGAGAATTTCTAAAAACTGTTTCCAGTCACTGGATGCAGCAGTGGAAGTACTGGGGGCAATGAATACGCCGGCTGTCCCGATGAATATAGGATTAGAGCAGGCGATGCTGCCAAATGCAGAGAAGGTAACAGAGAAATTAAGACAACTCCTTAATTCCTGATTTATATTTTTGAAAAGCCTATGGGGGATTAATGAGTTGCCCCGGCCTTAAAGAGTTGCCGCGGCCTTAATGTGTTGCCCCGGCCGTAATGAGTTGCCGCGGCCTTAATGAGTTGCCCCGGCCTTTATGAGTTGCCCCGGCCTTTATGAATTGCCCCGGCCTTAATGAGTTGCCCCGGCCTTTAGGCCGGGGCAAATGAGTTTGGTTCAATATTTTTTATTCCCTAATGCAATGAACGTTGACCATTTTGATATTGGCCAGGTAAATCGGGTCAACTAGCTTTTCAGGTTCAGCTTTATCTGCAACTCCTCAAACTGCTTTTCATCAATCGTGGCCGGAGCATCCAGCATCACATCTCTACCCGAATTGTTTTTAGGGAAAGCAATAAAATCCCGGATGCTTTCGCTGCCACCCAGGATGGCACAAAGTCGGTCGAAGCCGAAAGCAATTCCACCATGCGGTGGCGCACCGTATTCAAAAGCTCCCAACAGGAAACCAAACTTGTGCAATTGCTCCTCCTTATTCATGCCGAGCGCGGCAAACATTTTTTCCTGCAGTTGCCGCTGGTAGATCCGGATTGAACCCCCGCCTATCTCATTTCCATTCAGTACCATGTCATAGGCATTGGCTTTGATACTGGCATAGGGATGTTTTAAATATTCAGCGGCGTTTTCAATAACCGGGTTATTATTGATCATCGTTTCTATCTGCGAAGGTTTGGGGGAGGTGAACGGGTGATGCCGGGCTACCCAGCGATTTCCTTCCTCGTCGTATTCAAACAAGGGAAAATCAAGCACCCACAGGAGTTTAAATTCACCATCTTTTCTCAAACCCAGGCGGGTGGCCATTTCCATCCTCAGGTCACTGATAGCTTTTCTCGTTCTTTCTTCAGCACCAGCCAGTATTAAAACCAGGTCACCAGCTTTTGCATTGGCAGTATCTGCAATAGCTTTTAGTTTTTCTCCGGTATAAAATTTATCAACGTTGCTTTTAAAAGATCCGTCCGCATTTACTTTAATAAATACCAGGCCTTTCATACCGATTTGCGGACGTTTAACCCATTCGGTCAGTTCATCGGTTTGTTTACGGCTGTAATCGCTGCAACCGGGAACGGCAATGGCCAGCACGGTTTCTGCTTCATCAAAGACTTTGAAATCCGCGCCATTGATTAACCCGGCATTACCTGCTTTGGAAGTATAAACGGAGGCAGGTTTTTTGAGGTTCAGCACTTTCATATCAAAGCGGATATCCGGTTTGTCATTCCCGTAATTCCACATGGCATCTTCCCATGTCATCCGCTGCACAGGCTCACGGTAATCAATCGCTTTTACTTCTTTGAAAATAAATTTAATCATGCCTTCAAACATGCCAAGGATATCTTCCTGTTCAACAAAAGCCATTTCACAGTCTATCTGTGTAAACTCGGGCTGACGGTCAGCCCGAAGGTCCTCATCCCGGAAACACTTTACCACCTGGTAATAGCGATCGTAACCGCTTACCATTAATAACTGCTTGAAAGTTTGTGGTGATTGAGGCAGGGCATAAAACTGGCCAGGGTTCATCCGGGAAGGAACTACAAAATCCCGGGCTCCTTCAGGGGTTGATTTGATAAGAAAAGGGGTTTCTATGTCGATGAAACCCTGCTGGTGCAGGTAATTCCTGGCAGCACGGTTTACCGCATACCGCAGTTCAATATTTTTTCTGACGGGGTTACGGCGTAAATCAAGAAACCGGTATTTCATCCGGAGGTCATCACCGCCATCTGTTTTATCTTCAATGGTAAATGGAGGAACAACTGATTTATTCAGGATCTTAAAAGCTGTGACGATAATTTCAATCTCCCCGGTCGGGATGTTCGGATTTTTATTGCTTCGTTCATTAACAGTCCCGGTTGCCTGTAGGACAAACTCACGGCCCAGCGGATTTTCTTCCAGTTCTTTGTTAAGTTCTTCCCCGAATAATAATTGTGTAATGCCATAGCGGTCCCGCAGATCAACGAAAGTGATAGCGCCGAATTTCCGGACGGTTTGCACCCACCCGGCCAGGGTTACTTCATTCGTTTTATTATTGATCCTTAATTCACCACAAGTATAGGTTCTGTACATGGGAATGCTTTCTTTTCTGAGGCGCAAAGATAACAAGGGAAGCGCCTACCGGCAAATTGGGATAACGGCGACCTTAGAGGGTAACATCTCTATTTTCTCTTATTTCCCGGGGCCGCCGGAGAGCATAATAGTATAGCAGGATCAGGGCACCGCTAAAAAAAGGAATTAATGCCAGGTGCTTCCCGGTAAATTCTTTCCAGACTACCATTTCATCAAAATAAAAAAATTCACTGATCATCCACAAGGAATTTGCGCTGATCCAAAAAGCAATGGCTAAATTATGTGCCAATTCCGAAGCCACCCGTCTTGTTCTCCAGGCGATCACCAGCGCGATGGTCAATGTGGGGAAAATCATGGCAATCGCCAGGACCTTCCAGATCAGGCACCAGCTGATATCTTTCAAGAGCCAGAAAGCAATATGCATATTCTCCATCCGCCGGTACCGGGCTGGTATCTTGTACATGGATTCCTGGGGCTGTGTCATTAGTTTTTTATTTTATATAGGAAGTTATGAAAGGTTGCGTGAAAGGATCCTGCTGAAGCGGTTTACATCCGCATCGGGGTTAATGGGAATATTGTACAGGAGATGTTCTGCCAGCTGCCTGGCAAAATAAGGTGCCAGTGAGCAACCTTTTGTTCCCATACCGCTGAGAATTCCGATTGCAGGATAAAGAGGATGTATACCCACGAATGGTCTTCTTTCCAGCGTGGCGGGTCTTATCCCGGAGAGATGTTCGGTGATCGTACAAGGTATCTTCAGCCATTGTTTGAGCAGCGATTCAGTTTTTTGCCTGAAGGCGGTTGTGGGCCCGGTGTTATCAAATTCCCATTCATAACTGGAGCCCACCCACCACAGATCCGGTGTGGCCAGGGGTACCAGCATCATTCCTTTTTTATAAATATGTTGAGCGGGCAAACCTGGAATTTCCGCGATCAGGAGTTCTCCTTTATTGGGTGCAAAGGGTAAAGCGCGGAACCAGGGATTCCCGGCGCTGTTGTTTCCATCACAAAAAATGATCTGGCGTGCCGTTATATCTCCATATTGAACCCTGTCTTTTTCAAGGTGCAGGCGGGAAATATAGAACTCCTCCTCAAGCAACAGGTTATCCTCTTTTAATTGTTGCCGCCAGGCAGGCAGTATGGTTTCAAGATGTGCTATGTATACCGGCCGGATCTCCCCACAACCAAAATCATAGTTGAACAGCGGGTTAAAATGATTTTGTTCGGGGTAGCTGTGAACATAGGGACTATTTTCCTCCACGCGTTGCAAGAAACTTTGCCGCATCTGTGGACTGGGAAAAAAATCGAGCAGGTTTTTATGCGAAATGGCAGTGATATTTAATTCATGTCCCAGTTGAGAATAAGCTTCCCGGGCAAACGGTAAAATTTCTTCGGCCATCCAGACCGTTACATGGCGGCGACCGGTGACGGGATTTATAATACCTGCAGCAATCCTGGAGGGAGCATGAGCGAAGTTATTGTCAATGACCAGGAAGGTTTTTTTCTCTTTTTTTAAATAATAGCTGAGCCAGGTGCCGCTGATTCCCTGGCCAATAATGAGATAGTCAACCTGCATATTTGCAAAAATAGGCGTTGGGCAAATTCCACTATGTAAAAAGGAGTAGCGAAGAGCCATTATAAGTTGCCCCGGCCTTTATAAGTTGCCCTGGCCTTTATGAATTGCCCCGGCTTTTATGAATTGCCCGGGCTTTTATGAGTTGCCCTGGCCTTTATGAGTAGCCCCAGCCTTTATGAATTGCCCCGGCCTTTATGAATTGCCCTGGCCTTTATGAGTTGCCCCGGCCTTTATGAATTGCCCCGGCCTTTATGAATTGCCCCGGCCTTTATGAGTTGCCCTGGCCTTTATGAATTGCCCCGGCCTTTATGAATTGCCCCGGCCTTCAGGCCGGGGCAAACAAAATTCTGACAGGCTTTAGCCCAACAATCCTACTCCACATTTATGCGAACGCCTTCGCTGTGCGAACTGAATTCCGGCGCATACATACACTGGATGGTTGTCACACCATTACTGAAATTTCCCGCATGCGTAGCAAACAGTGTATATTCAAACACATAAGTTCCTTTTCTTAAATAACTGAAGAAGAAATTAGTGCTGGCGTCTTTGGTGGTTTCATAATAACCTAAACCACCCTGCCATTTATAACTGCTAAGCACATTCACGGGTTCAAGGGCGGAAGCTCTCATGTCTTTCATATGGACATATTCCATATCCCGGTCCACCCTTAATTCCACTCTTACTTTTATTTTATCACCCACTTTAATAACTCCACCTTCATTAACCGGCGAAATAACAGGGCCGCGGTCCGTATTTTTTTCAACAAATAATTTTTTTACCAGCTTCAGCGGGGTAGAAGCCGTGGTGATTTTATCCAGGTCTTCAAAATATTGCCAGTAAATACCACCCCAGCTTGCACTCACATTATTACCAGGCGCTGAAACAGTGACAGCGATTTTTCCCATCTCCGGGAAAACCTCTTTCCCTTCAATCGTTTTCTTAAAATACCCCGTTCCCTTTTCGGTATTCAGATCTTTGGAAAGAATTTCATATTTTTTACGGCCTTCGGCGCCTCCCAGTTGAATCTGTACATCCGGGTCATTGGCCAGCCATTCAGTTCCCTGCAAGAGCAATGCATAACAGGCCTCCGCAGTTGCTTTAGTCGTTTTCCAATTATTGGTTTGCTTGTTTTTCAGTAACCAGGTTCTGAGATCGTCAACAGTTTTTGTATCCTTACCCGCTTCCTGGAATGCTTCAATCAGTAATGCATGAGTTTCCACCGGGGCATCATACCAGAACCATCCGTTGCGCTGGTCTTTCCAGTACATGCCCAGTTCTTCGTTGCTGATGGAGGTTTCTTTAAGTGATTTTAGAATAGCGGCAGGTGTTTTTGCGTCACCAGTCCTGCTCAATGCCAAAACAATCATACCCTGCATGTATTTGCTTTGACTTACCCAGGTTTGCTGAACCCGGCCCCGGAAATAACTATAAGCTGTTTGAGAAGCCTTGGGAATTTCATATTCCGGGAAGAAACTTCTCATGTACAGGTACTGGATCACCGTATAACCCGGGGAGTATTTTTTCAGGTCGGTTTTATTTTTCACCAGGTTGTCATAGTCTTCTTTTATCTTCCTGTCAAGGTAAGGAATGGCAGTGCCCAGGATCTCTTTTAATTTTGAGTCCTGCCCGACAGCAATGGATTTTAATTTTTTCAGGTGACCGATGCCCGTCACAATATACTGCGTCATATAACGATCATCCGGCCCACCCGTGAACCACACAAAACCACCGTTGCTGCTCTGCATTTTTTTCAGTTTTTCATAGGAACTGTTCAACTGCTCACTCATTTTTACCATGTCAAACAACAGGGCAATATTCCTTTTTTGTTCCGTTTCAGACTTCGCCTGTAAAACCCACGGGGTCTCTTCGAGCAACACTGCTTTCAGCTCCTGGTTTTTTTGGAGATTGCTCATCAGGGCAGCCGTGTCTTTTATTTTCCATTGCTCAAATACCTGTTTGATACGGGGAGAAGAGTTGGCAATAAACGCGGCCAAGGAATTGGCATAATACCGGTTCCAGGTTTGCTCTGAACATTCGTAAGGATATTCCATGAGGTAAGGTAGTGCCTGCACGGCATACCAGGCCGGGTTGCTCGTATATTCAACAGTCAATGCATAATGCTGCAGGGTTTCACTACTGCCGGAATTAAGCAGTTTCTCAAAGTTGAATTCTTTTGTACCCGTTCCTCTCATGGGCAATGGCATGGTTTCAGTCACCAGCATGCGGTTGGTGAGAACCGGCAGGATATTTTCTTCACCATCACTGTAATTACCTGCTTTGGCCACAATTCTCCACAGCAGCGCTTTATTGAAAAGGTAAGGCACTTCGATTGGGAATTTAACAGCCTCACTTTGTCCGGCAGCGACCGTGAAATATTGGTTAGGCACAACGCTGCGGAAACGGCCATCAACCGGTTCATTTGTTTCTGCATCGAATAATTGGAATTCCGCCGTGCCAGTTAATTCTTTATCACTCAGGTTTACGATCTTGGAACTAAATTCCATTTTATCACCTTCCCGCAGGAACCTGGGCGCATTTGGCTGCACCATCAGTTCTTTTTGGGTGACGATTTCTTTGCTGCTGCTCCCGAAGGCCGCCTCTTTTGTATGTGCCAGCGCCAGGAATTTCCATTTGGTCAATGCTTCGGGCAGGGTAAACGAAAATTCAATGGCGCCGCTGCTGTCGGTTTTCAGGTCCGGGAAAAAGAAGGCTGTTTCATTGAAGTTCTTCCGGATTTTTACATCGCCGGAACCCGGATCATGCTGTGTGTTATCCTGTTGATCTGTAATACCATCAACATCTTTTTCTTCCTGGCCCGCCGTAGCATCTTTTTTTCGCTCAACACCCATGGCAGTAACAACAACTTCATCCATTCCGCCCATTTTGGCGTTCACGACCGGGGCCGCATTGCCCAAGCGCCTTGTTTTTGTATTTTCCGCCATTAGCAGGTAGTACCCATCTGTATTCTTAAAAAGATAATCATATCGCTTATCTACATATTTACCTTCCTGTTCGTTCAGGTAACGTTGTACAGATTCAATTTTTACAAAATTCTGCGTGCCATTCCAGGCCCGGTTGTTATAATAAACCGGCCAGACAGCGGGTTGGTTCCAGCTATGCGGTACAAACTGGTCCAGGGATGCATCATACATCGTGGCCAGCATTTCAGCCGCCACTTTTTCATTTTTATAACCGGTGATCCTGAGTTTCCATTTCTCTTCACTGCCCGGTAATGTCTTATCGCGGTAGGTCGCATATTCTATTTTCAGGTCCTTGTTGGTCCAGGGCACACTGATAGTATGATTAAGCTGGTAAAAACGGTTGTGTTTAATAAACATCCAGCCTGCTCCATACCCACCCCTGTCAGATTCGGCAGCCGGGAAAGTGAAGAGCTTCTTTTCGTTATTAAGGTGCAGGAAGGAATAGTGAATAGTCTCCGCGTTTTTATTGGCGGTTCCTTTATCCAGTTGTTGCACCACGAATAAGTTATCCGCCGCAGTTCCAAATTCAACCCGGGCTGTTTCGCCAGGTTCGGCAATCGTTTTGGCAGTCCCGGCCCATAAATACGCGGGACGGTTCAGGCGGTTGCTCTTCTCATCAAACAGCTCAATATTTTTCACATCCTTTACTTCTTCACCGTTTTTATCGTTGGTTGAAATTTCCACGACATAAAATCCGGGTGTGAATTTGCCATTTACTATTAGCCATTCACCAGTGACTTTAGCTGAATCCGTTTTTTGAAATACCGTTTCACCTTTGACCCATCCTTTAAAATCTGTTTCGTTATCATATTCATCGTACGGGAAATTTTTTATGTATTCTTCCTTACTCATCACAAACTGGTCGGGTCTCTCCCAGTAGCGCTCCCGGATCAACCTTTTCTCTTCTTTGAGCCGGGTGATGGTTACTTTTACGGCCGCCGGTTCATATTCCCCATTCATGTTCTCCGTGCGGATATAAACTTTTTTCAGGCTGTCAACAGGCAGGGTCCCGGCAATAGTTGTCTTTAATAAGAGTGCCTTATAACTTACCGAAACTGACTTTTCACCACTTCTTGTTTCCCCATTGATATCGGTTACGTCCGCATAGACCTGGTAGTCAAAAACCGGTTCAAATTTCTTTTCGATCTTCAGGTCAGGGATAGCCGTGAATTCAATTACAAATTTTCCGTCCTTATCTGTTTTCGCTTCGCCATGAGCAATTTCCATTTGCTGGCCAGGCGGCTGCCACCAGCGTTTGAATAACCAGGGGTAGGGGAACCGGGGTTTTCTTACTACCCGGTACTTTACCAGGGCCCCGTCAATATTATTGCCGGCATAGGCTTTGGCGATACCGGTGATTTTAATCTTATCATTTACTTTATATGTGCCTTTGACAGGTTCATAGTCTACGTAAAATTTAGGGCGCTTGTATTCTTCTACATTAAAACCGGCCAGACCGCCATCTGCTTTCGTGTAGATAGTGAATTGCCCATTCAAGCCGCTTTGCGGTAAGGGAAACATGCCGGAAAAAGAACCATATTCATTTGTTTTAACTTTAATGCTGTCAATATCCTTGTAGTTGGCATCCCGGAGGATGACCGTGGTCTGGTAACCCGTCCTTACTGCATTTTTCTTTTCAGCGGCAGTACTGCTGAGTACAATACCCTTAAAATAAATAGTTTGTCCCGGGCGATAAATGCTGCGGTCCATAAACAGGAAGACGGAAGTAAGTATTTTGGGTTCCTCTTTTTCAGCATTATCGTAATAATAATAGTTATAAACGAGGTCGTTCATAAAAAGCCGGTCGCTCTTATGGTTGATTTCAAGTAAATAAGAATAGTTGGTGTAATTGTTATTTTCTTTTTTTGGCTTATCCATCCGGAAAAATCCATTTCCATCTGTCGTGTATTTTTTGGATTTTTCCTTAATGTACCGGGATTGCTTATAATCATATTTCTGTTCCCAGGCCTGCACGGAAGCATTGCCCAATGGCTGCCCATTGTCCCTGTCCAGGACAAAAAAGTCGTCTGCATTGTTCACATAGCTGATGGAAGAAACATAAAAAAGGCGGGCACCCATGATCAGCTTGCTGCCACTGAAATCTTTACTATTGGAAGCGACCAGCACATATTCACCCGCAGCAAGCGCATCTATTTTTATCTCGGTGCTGTGCTCCTGCATATCATTGGTAGCAGGTAATGTTTGCTCCCAGCTTTTCATGGGCCGGGCGGCGAGGATGGCAGGCCAGTACTTTTCATCATACTGGTTCACCAGTTCTTCTTTTAATTTTTCATCGGCTTTGATCACCCGCAGGTAAAGCTTATTAAAGTTCCGGTAATTTATCAATGCCCGGAAGGGTTGAGCCGGTACATTTACTTTTTCGACGCTGAATTGCAAGGACTGGGCTTTTATTTCATTCAGGAGGTTATAACAGTTTATTTTTCCCTCGGAAGAGTCTTTTTGTAATAGAATTTTCTCACAGATCTCTTTGGCTTTTATCCGGGCAAAACGATGCGTCGTATCGCCAAAAGCTTTGTAAGTGCCTGCTTTTTCTTCATAATAGCGGGCGAGCAGGTACCAGGCCTGCGCGGCAGCGGGCAGGTTTTCATACTGCCGGGCAATATGGTTAACCGCGTTAAAATAGAGTTCATCTTTGTCTGGATGAGTAGATTTATTTTTTACAAATTCGATACGCCGGATATCCGCATCAATCAGGGCATCTGGTTTAGCATCAGCCAAATGAAAGGCGATGATCTTTTGCCAGATCAGCAAGGCTTTGTATTGAAGGGACAGCGAATCCTTTGTGGGGAATTTCCGGGTTATAAAATCTGCAGCCGGGTCAAAGGCACTGGCCTGGCTGATCTCAAAGGCATAGGCTGGTTTTTTAATATCCCTTTCATCGTTTTCAAAATAATCCAGGGCCCGGTGAGCCAGCAGATCGTACAGGCTGGGACGCAGGTGGCGGACATTTCCTTTGATAATAAGGGCATCAAAGGGTTCGAGCTTTGTCCGCTGTAATAATTTCTCATCCCCGAGTGACTGAACATACAGGTCACCGATCTTCCGGTGAAAATCTTCGGTGGACCAGGTAGCGATATCTTCTTTTTTGAAATTAACCGTTTCGGTGCGGTTGTATATTTTCCAGCGTTGACGCTGGTAATAGTCCCAGTACATATCCGCCAGCAGGCTTTTTAGAATAGCCGTGACTGGTTCCTTGCTGGCCGCTATTTCTTTTTCCATCTCGGCAATGGAATAAATATCATTGTTTTCGCGGTTCTCAGCTTGCAGTCCGGTCATATATACCAGGGCTTTGATAACCTGGGCATCCTGTTTTTCAGTTTTTGCCAGGGCATATATCTTCTTTACTTCGGTCAGGGCAGATTTGGGCAATCCTTTACTGGTGAAATCTTCCACTTTTTTCCACGCGGCTTCATATTTTTTTACCGGGTTTTGGCTACTGGCACTCATACTAAAGAGGCTGGAAAAAACGAAAATGAGGAAAAGGGTTTTAAATAAGGGCATTGTACGACTTTTAATTTACTACAAGTTAATTAATCTTATGCGTCGGTAAGATGCTTATGATAGTTGAATTTCATAAATAATTTCCCGGAACTCTTTTTGGTGTAAAAGTTTAACCGGCATGAAAATATTTTTTTGACAGTTTATTTGTGTACTTACTACAATGGCTGAAACCCTTTAGTGGCAAGCATTCCTGCGTAAACCTGCAGATGATCCGCTCATGCCATTTTCCCCTTTAACATTTTGTTGGGCTCCTTTTAAGAACCATGGCATATGCTTTGAAATTTACACGGACAGAACCCTATTCATTAATTTAAAAATTACAATTATGAAAAAATTTTTTACCCTTTTACTAAGCTCACTGTTGTCCCTTTCCCTGCTCGCTTTTGATGGGAGCCGCCTGAGTATCTCGGCTGTCAGCAGCAGTACCGAAATCAAAGTCGAAGTTGACGGCAGGAAATTCAACATGAAAGATAACAGCATCACATTAGGCTATCTTTCTGAAGGACGTCACCAGGTTAAAATTATCCGGGAAAAGAAATCAAATGGTTTCCGGAAAAAAGAAGAAGTCATCTATAGCAGTGCCATTTTCCTGAAAAGAGGTTTTCACCTGGACATTACCGTCAGCCGGTTTGGAAAAGTGCTGGTTGATGAACGCCGGATTGACCGGGACGACGATTGGTACAATGATGAAGATGATTATTATGACAGTGACAACAATGGCTGGAATAATGGCTATGCCAATGTGATGAGTGCCCGCGAGTTTAACGATGTAAAAGACCAGGTCCGGAAAGAGTGGTTTGAAAACAACAGGATCACGTCTGTTAAATTTATTATCGACAAGAATAGTTTCACCACGCAACAGGTAAAAGAACTGATGCTGTTGTTCACCTTCGAGAACAACCGGCTGGAAGTGGCTAAATATGCTTATTGTAAAACGGTGGATCAGAAAAACTATTTCCAGGTGAATGAGGTGCTAACCTTTAACAGCAGCAAAGATGAACTGGCCCGTTTTCTCCGTGAAGCCCGTTAAGCGGGTAGAAAGGATATTATCAATCAACCCTAAAAAAAAGAACTCTCCGAAAAACGGGGAGTTCTTTTAATAAAAGATTTTAACTGCAGGGTCCACCCACCGGCTATTTCCCACTAACCTTCAACACTTCCGCCATTTTCTTGCCTATATCAGCCGGACTGCTCACAACATGAATACCGCATTCATTCATGATCTTCATCTTGGCAGCAGCCGTATCATCCGCACCGCCCACAATAGCACCGGCATGACCCATACGACGTCCCGGGGGAGCTGTTTGGCCTGCGATAAATCCCACCACCGGTTTTTTATTTCCATTGCTTTTGATCCAGTTGGCCGCTTCTGCTTCCATACCGCCACCTATTTCACCAATCATGACAATGGCATCAGTATCCGCGTCATTCATAAATAATTCAATAGCCTCCCTGGTCGTGGTACCGATAATGGGATCTCCGCCAATCCCTACTGCAGTGGATATACCCAGGCCGGCTTTTGCTACCTGGTCAGCTGCTTCGTAAGTCAGGGTGCCAGATTTGGAAACAATTCCCACGCGGCCGGGTTTAAAGATGAAGCCGGGCATAATGCCAACCTTACATTCATCCGATGTAATGACACCCGGACAATTGGGCCCTATCAATCTTGTATTTTTTCCCTGCAAATAGTTTTTCACTTTTACCATGTCCTGAACCGGAATTCCTTCCGTAATGCAGACAACGAGTTTTATTCCGGCGTCTGCCGATTCCATGATAGCATCCGCTGCAAAAGCAGGGGGTACAAAAATGATGCTTACATCGGCACCGGTCTTGCTGACGCAATCGACTACGGTATTAAATACCGGTTTCTCGAGGTGGGTACTGCCACCTTTGCCGGGAGTAACACCCCCAACGACCCGGGTGCCATATTCAATCATTTGGGTAGCGTGAAAAGTGCCTTCAGTTCCGGTAAAGCCCTGTACCAGTATTTTGGAATTCTTATTAACGAGAATGCTCATATTCAGGAGTTATAAGTTGCGGCAAATGTAAGGGTTTTGCCGGTTTTGTTTCGGGGCAAGAATAACCGGTTCAGCATCATTCGTCGGGAGGTGGTATCAGGCTGGGCGCATCCTTATCCATCAATTCGTCCATATTCCGGTCATTGGAGATTTTGCCAGACTCTTCCAGCATCCGCATGTCTTTTGCATCCTGCAGAAATTGAGAAGCAAAAATAAATTCATTCAACCGCTCGTTTTTACTGAAGATGATTTCACGGTTAGTGCCTTCCCACTCTTTGTTTCCCTGGTACATATACAGGATATAATTCCCTATTTCCATGACACTGTTCATGTCGTGGGTATTGATGACCGTGGTGATGTTATATTCGATGGTTATTTCCTGGATCAGTTTGTCAATTACCAGCGAAGTCTGGGGATCAAGCCCCGAGTTGGGTTCATCACAAAAAAGATATTTGGGGTTTAAAACGATAGCCCTTGCCAGTGCTACCCTTTTTTTCATCCCCCCGCTAAGCTCCGCCGGGAATTTCTTATTGACACCCGTCAGGTTTACCCGGGTCAGCACTTCGTTTACCCGGTCCAGCTTCTTTTTCGTGGTCCATTTCGTAAACATGCTGAGCGGGAACATGATATTTTGCTCAACGGTTAAGCTGTCAAACAGGGCGGAACCCTGGAAAAGCATGCCGATCTCTTTTCGTACTTCAGTTTTTTCATCACTGTTCATGGCAGTGAAATCCTGGCCGTGATACAATACCTGCCCGGCATCCGGCTCAAATAAGCCCACGATACATTTCATTAAAACAGTTTTACCACTGCCGCTTGAACCGATGATCAGGTTACATTGCCCCGATTTCATGACGGCACTTACATCCTGTATAACTGTTTTATCACCAAAACTTTTTTTTATGTTCTTTACTTCAATCATAGACTGGTCCCGTTTTCAGGAGGTAGGCAGCAATAGGGCTGACAAGATATAATCCGCAAAAAGTATAAGAATACAACTGACTACTACGGCTTTTGTACTTGCCCGCCCGATCTCCAAAGCACCGCCTTTCACATAGTAACCATAAAAAGCGGGCACACTCGAAATGATAAAGGCAAATACATAGGCTTTGGTTAACGCAAAAAAGACGTTGTAAGGAACAAAAAACTCCAGTAGCCCTTTATCATAAATTGTTCCCGAAAGAATGCCGGATGCGGTGCCGGCCAGCCGGCCACCCCAGATACCCAGGGCCATGGCAATAACGACCAGCAGCGGAATCATTAAAAGAGCAGCTGCAATTTTTGGCAGGATGAGATAGGTCTTTGTGTTAATACCCATAATTTCAAGGGCATCTATTTGCTCACTCACCCTCATATTTCCCAGTTCGCTGGCAATACGGCTTCCGGCCACACCTGCCAGCACAATACAAACAAGGGTGGGAGCAAACTCAAGAATTACCGTATCCCGGACAATCTGGGCAATCGTAGAAGGAGGAATCAGGGGACTCACAAGCTGGTAGGCGGTTTGTATCGTTGAAACAGCCCCGATGAAAACCGAAATGATGGCAACAATACCCAGCGAACCAAACCCGATTTCTGTGCATTGATGAATAAATTCTTTCCAGTACATTCTTCCATTCTCCGGTTTGGAGAACATGCCTTTTATCATCAGAAGGTACCGGCCAATATCTGTGAAAATGGTCATATTGTCTGCTAAGATACAGGATGAAAACAGAAAAGCCAGTAGTGTTTAGCTATTGGCTTTTGATTATTTAAGTTTAAACATGCCGGTCAGTTATATATCCTTACTCACCTTCCGGAAACGTTTCCACCAGCGGGATCGTTTTACAATTTCGTCCGTGGCGGTTTTACTTTTTATCTGGGCATCAACCACGGCTATCAGGGCCATGTTGTATATACTGCGGACCGTGCTACCGAGTTGTAATATATGAACAGGTTTTTTGAGCCCTAAAAGAATCGGGCCCACGGCATCTGCAGTTTCTAATTCCTTCATCAGGTTATAGGCAATATTACCCGCCGCGAGGTTAGGAAAAATGAGCGTGTTTACATCTTTGTCTGCCAATTCGCTGAAAGGATAGTTTTCCTTCATCAGTTCTTTATTAAAGGCTACACTGGCCTGCATCTCACCATCCACGAGTAAAGAAGGCATCTTTCCTTTTACTATTTTCCTGGCTTCAGCTACCAGTTTTGCTTCGGAAGAGTTGCTGCTCCCAAAATTGGAATAACTGAGCATGGCGATTCTCGGTATTATGTTGAACTGGCGCACTTCTTTTGCCACCATCAGGGTGATTTCCGCCAGCTCTTCCGCCGTTGGATTAAAGTTGACCGTGGTATCGGCGAGGAATAAAGGTCCTTTTTTAGTCAGCATCAGGTACATGCCGGCAATCTTTTTTACTCCATCTTCGGTACCGATCGTATGCAGGGCCGGGCGGATTGTATCTGGATAATTTTTTGCCAAACCGGAGATCATGGCGTCGGCATCCCCGCATTCCACCATCATACACCCAAAATAATTTCGGTCTTTCATCACCTTTTTAGACTCATAGGCATTGAATCCTTTGCGGCCTCTTTTTTGGAAAAAGATTTCGGAATAACTGTTTCTTTTTTCTTCCATGGCATCACTCCGGGGATCAAAAATGGGTATGTCCGTAAGGTCGATACCATTGGCCGCAGCTATACTATTGATCTTATTTTCATCTCCCAATAAAATGGGGTAACCAATTCCCTCGTCATAAACGATCTGGGCAGCTTTCAGGATCTTGACATTATCGGCTTCCGCAAAAACGATACGTTTGGGATCACGACGGGCTTTATTGCCAATTACCCGCATGACCTGGTTATCAAGTCCCAGCCGTTTGTTGAGATTGGTAATGTAATTGTCCCAATTGGTTATTGGTAATTTTGCCACACCACTTTCCATGGCTGCTTTTGCGACGGCAGGAGCCACTGTTGCTAATAATCTCGGATCAAGCGGCTTCGGGATGATATAGTTTTCACCAAAGATGATATTCTTTTCATCATACGCCATATTCACTATATCCGGTACGGGCGTTTTTGCGAGGTCAGCCAGTGCTTTCACGGCGGCCAGCTTCATTTCTTCATTGATATGCTTGGCTCTCACATCCAGGGCACCCCGGAAAATGTAGGGGAATCCCAATACATTATTTACCTGGTTAGGATAATCACTGCGGCCGGTCGCCATGATGATATCTTTTCTAGCCCCGGTGGCTTCTTCCCAGCTTATTTCCGGGTCTGGGTTGGCCATGGCAAATACGATGGGGTTCCTGGCCATACTCTTAACCATATCGGCACTGACCACATTGCCCGCACTAAGTCCAATGAATACATCAGCATCTTTCATTGCCTGTGCCAGGGACATGGCACCTTTGGCATTCGCAAATTTCTGTTTGAAAAATTCCAGGTCAGTTCGTCCTTTATGTAAAACACCTTTCCGGTCGAAGACCAAAAAATTATCATGCCGGGCTCCCAGGGCTTCGTATAACATGATACAGGCCATAGCTGCTGCGCCGGCACCGCTCACAACGAACTTAACCTTGTCGATTTTCTTTTTCTGAATTTCCAGCGCATTCAATAAAGCAGCCGCACTGATGATGGCCGTACCATGCTGGTCATCATGCATGACAGGGATATTCAGTCTTTTTTTTAACTCCTGTTCAATATAAAAACATTCGGGAGCTTTTATATCCTCGAGGTTAATGCCTCCAAAAGTGGGTTCAAGGGCTTGTACGATCTGGACAAAACGTTCGGGATCTTTTTCATTGATCTCGATATCAAAAACATCTATATCCGCAAATATTTTAAATAATACCCCTTTCCCTTCCATCACCGGTTTGCCGGCTTCAGGCCCTATATCTCCCAGGCCAAGTACGGCAGTCCCGTTACTGATAACGGCTACCAGGTTTCCTTTGGCCGTATACTTATATACATTCTCTACGTTTTCTGCAATTTCCAGGCAGGGGGCCGCCACACCGGGAGAATAGGCCAGGGAAAGATCCCGTTGGGTCTTTGCTTCTTTGGTAGGTATTACTTCTATTTTACCAGGTCTTCCTTTGGAATGATATTCTAGCGCCTGTTGTTTCCTTAAGTCGTTTTGCATGGTTCAATTTTAATATTCGTCAGTCTGCACTCTCCTCAAAACGGGTTTGCAATGTACAAAATAAAAATCCGGGAAGAAATCAGAAAGATCGGGGAGGCTTTTACTCAACCGCATCACAGCATTATCCCGGGGATTGGTATTTGTTTCTAAAAAGATCAACTTAAGGCATAAAACAATTTTAGATATTTTTGGCGTAATCATTGTGGGAAAATTGCTTCAACCAATGACCCGACCACCAAATGAGCAAGAAATTAAAACTGGAGGAACTGCACAGGAAAATGATTGAGGAAGTGCAGGATTATGCGATTATATTACTCGATGTGGATGGCACGATCCTGAGCTGGAATAAAGGGGTTGAAAAAGTAAAAGGATATAAAGCAAAAGAAATAATCGGCCAGAATTTCAATATTTTCTACCTGCCAAAGGACCGGCAGGCTAACCTTCCGCAGCAATTGATTGATCTTGCAAAGAAAGAAGGCCGGGCCAAACATATCGGCCAGCGTGTCAGGAAAGATGGTACTGTTTTCTGGGGGAGTATCCTGATAACAGCGATACATGATGATGAGGGCAACGTAGTGGGGTTTACCAAATTGACCCGGGAACTCCGGGACAATGAAATTGACTAACAGCAGAGATTAATTTTTGGATACTGTTTTCTTCAGCTGACATCCACACTGCTGCCCAGCCAGGCCATCATTCCCATCCCAATCTCAATGGCATTCTCATCAATATTAAAAGTTGGTGTGTGTACACCGGCAGTAATCCCTTTAGCTTTATTCATAGTGCCTAACCGGTAAAAACAGGCGGGAACCTGTTGGGCATAATATCCAAAATCTTCAGCGCCCATGCGCAGTTCTGTTTCGCTTACTTTCCCGGCACCCATATAGTCAGTGGCTTTTTTCATCGCATCAGCGGTCACTTTTTCATGATTGATGACACAGGGATAGCCAACGTCAATATGTACATCCACTTCACCGCCCATCGAGTGAACCAGGTCAGTAGCTGTCTTGTGGATCAGGCCATGGGCTTTAAACCGCCAGGCTTCATCCATAGCGCGGAAGGTACCCATCAGCTTAACTTCATTGGGAATAACGTTGGTCGTGTTCCCGCCATTGAAGGAGGTAACGGAAAGAACAGATGGATTGAATGGGTTGTTATTCCTGCTTATCACCTGTTGCAATGCAATGATCAAATGCGAACTAATCAATATGGGGTCAATAGTTAAGTGTGGTGAAGCGGCATGACCACCTTTTCCCTTTACGGTAAAATATAATTCATCTGCACTGGCCATTACTTTGCCGCTTCGAAAGCTCAACTGGCCAACTTCTAAGATTGTGTTTACATGTAAGGCGAGAATGGCCTGCGGCGCCGGGTTTTCCAGCACCCCGTCTTTAATCATTAAAGAAGCACCCCCCGGGTTTTTTTCTTCACCGGGCTGGAAAATAAGCTTTACGGTTCCTTCCCATTCATCTTTTAATTCGTTCAGAATTTTGGCGGCTCCCAGCAAACAGGTGGTATGCACATCATGCCCGCAGGCATGCATTACCCCTTCATTTTTTGATTTATACGGAACATCATTCTCTTCTTTGATGGGTAAGGCATCCATATCCGCCCGTAAGGCCATAATTCTTTTTCCCGGGTTCTTTCCTTTTATTAAACCCACGACTCCCGTGGTGGCTTTTGTTTCAAACGGGATCCCAAAAGCAGCAAGTTTGGTTTGCACAAACCGGGAGGTTTCAAATTCCTGGTAGCTTAATTCGGGATGTGCATGGAGATGATGTCTTATTTCAATGAATTCAGGAAAATATTTTTTAGCCAGTGCTTTGATCTTCTCTTGCATCCGGCAAAAATAAAGAATCCCCGCTGTCAGCAGGGATTCTCCGTAAAATTATATGAGTTTACCCGTTATGGGTTTATATCGTCTTCATCAAATTTTCCAGGCTTTACCTCGATAATGTCTTTCATGATAAACACTCCTTTTGGAAAATAGGAGTTTATTCTCCGCTGGTACGCTTCAGCATCCTTGCGGTCTTTAAAATTTCCGGCCTTCACCCTGAAGTACGGAGACTGGTACCACAAGTAGGCCTTCAACTCCGGGAAATAGGTATAAATTTTTGTCTTGGCTGCGATGGCTTCGTCACGGCTGTTGGTACTGATAATCATCAGGCGAAACCCTTTATCCGTCCGTCTTGCATCCCGGCTGGTTGCTTCGTTAATCTGGGCCTGCTTTTTTACCAGCATATCAATCCGTGGATCCTTATGGACCACAACGGAGAAACTGTCTGCAGGTGTGCGGGTGGAACTATCTGTTACCTGACCGTAAGACCGGGCGGATAAAAAAAGGAGCAAAAAAACAAGAATTCGGTTCATGGAGCTAATCTATTCAAAAAGTTTACCAAAAATGCAGGGTAGGGTTTAAAGTCTGATGTCTAATGTCTAAGGTTTAAGGTCTAATGTTTAAAGCTGTGTATCTAAGAACCTTGAACCTTAGACTTTAAACCTTAAACTTCTAATACCCGCCCCCCGCCCCGGCGATATTTTCAACCGGGTGCCAGGTCGTTTTTATTTCCTGTGAATCCATGATAAAATAGGGCGATTGGCCTTCTGCGGTATACCAGTTCACCTGGTCATAAAAAAATACACGTTTCAGGTTCATGGCTGATTTTTCCCGGATCATTTTCTTTGTTTCAGAATCCTTTTCACAATAAATGGTTGCATTCACATCCATATGATCAGTAAACCAGGAGGCCAGTTCGGCCGGCCTGCCCGTCAAAATATTAACCACCCCACCGGGCAGGTCGGAAGAATTCAATACCTCTGCAAAGGTGACGGCACAAAGGGGTTTGGTTTCAGAAGCAAGTACGACACAGGTGTTTCCGCCCGCAATAACCGGTGCAATTACCGAAACCAGTCCCAACAATGAATCGCCTTGCGGTGCAATGATGGAAACAACTCCGGTTGGTTCGGGAACAGAAAAATTAAAATGAGCTGTAGCCACCGGGTTTACTGCGCTGAACAATTGCTGGAACTTATCACACCAGCCCGCATAATAGATCAGCCGGTCAATGGCCAGGTTTATTTCCTTTTCCGCCTTTGATTTGCCTGCATCCTGCTGAATTAGTTCTTCAATGAATTGCGCCTTTCTTCCTTCCAGCATTTCAGCCATGCGGTAAAGGACCTGGCTGCGGTTAAAAGCCGCTCTTCCGCTCCACCCGCCGAATGCAGCTCTCGCAGCTACCACGGCATCCCTGAAATCTTTCCTTGAACTAAGGCATACATTGGCCAGCTTTTTACCGGCTGCATTGGTGGGAATATAATAGCGCCCTGATTCAGTTCTCGGAAACTGCCCCCCGATATATATCTTATAGGTTTTCAGTACTGCCAACCGCTTCGCGGATGCTTTTTTTTCTATCCCGTTTTCACTGATGCTTATCGAGGATTTTTTGATTGATGTTTTTTCCATAGTTAATTAATTAACAAGGTTCAGATAAGGTGCTAATCCATGAAGACCACCTTCCCTGCCAAAGCCGCTTTCCTTGTATCCGCCAAAAGGAGATGATGGATCAAATTTGTTGAACGTGTTCGCCCACACTACACCGGCTCTCATCCTTTTCGTCATATTGAAAATCTTGGAACCTTTGTCTGTCCATACGCCCGCACTTAAACCATAGGGTGAGTTATTCGCTTTTTCAATTACTTCATCATCCGTTCTGAAAGTGAGGACTGCTAAGACAGGACCGAAAATCTCTTCCTGGGCTATCCGGTTACTTTGGGCAACATTGGTAAACAGCGTGGGCCTGCAATAAAATCCTTTCCCCGGAAGGCGGCAGGAACTTTCATACATTTCAGCGCCTTCTTTTTTACCGATGCTTAAATATTTATGAATCGTTTCCAGCTGCTGCCGGGAATTAATGGCGCCGATATCCGTATTCTTATCCAGGGGATCACCAACGATCAGGGATTCGATGCGATCTTTTAATTTCCTGATCACTTCTTTGGCGACCGATTCCTGAACATACAACCTTGAACCGGCACAACAGACATGGCCCTGGTTAAAATAGATCCCATTAATCACACCCTCAACGGCCTGGTCAATCGGGGCATCCTCGAATATGATGTTCGCTGCTTTGCCACCCAGTTCCAGCGTTACTTTTTTGTTTGTTCCCGCAATAGCCCGCTGGATGATCTTTCCCACGTCAGTTGACCCGGTAAACGCAATTTTATTGATATCCGGATGATTGACGATAGCCGCGCCCGTGGCTCCTGCACCGGTAATAATATTTACTACCCCGGGCGGAAGGTCCGACTCCTGTAAAATTTCGGCCAGTTTGAGGGCAGTGAGTGGCGTTGTTTCAGCCGGTTTCAGTACCACGGTATTGCCCGTTGCAATGGCAGGGGCTATTTTCCAGGCGGCCATTAACAAAGGAAAATTCCAGGGAATGATCTGCCCGGCAACGCCCAAAGGCTCTGTCCTGCGGTTTGGAAAAGCATATTCCAGTTTATCGGCCCAGCCGGCATAATAAAAAAAATGATTCGCAGCGGTTGGTACATCAAAGTCACGGCTTTCCCGGATAGGTTTGCCGCCATCGAGCGATTCGATAATCGCCAGTTCCCTTGCTTTTTCCTGGATCATCCGGGCAATCCGGAATATATATTTAGCTCTTTCTTTTGCCGGCATCTTCTTCCAAACTTTTTCGTAAGCCCGCCTGGCGGCTTTTACCGCTTTGTCGACGTCGGCAGTGCCGGCGTCTGCCACCTCACTCAATTTCTCTTCATTGCCGGGATTGATGGTGTCAAAATATTTTTTACTGGTGGGTTTCTGCCATTCGCCGTCAATAAACAAGTCGTATTGTTTGTGAATAGTGGCAGCGCTTTTACTTTCCGGTGCCGGGGAATAGGACCAGCTGGTATCAAACTTTAATTTAAGGGTATTATTCTTTGTCTTGGTGGCCATAGAAATTTGTTTGATTAATCAACAGAAAAATAATTAGCCGATTGGTATACACCTGTTTTTTCTTTCAGGATCTGCATCAGTACATCATTGGCTAAGCTGCTTGCTCCGAATCGAAACCAGTGATTGTTTAACCAGTCTTCGCCCAGCACTTCTTTCACCATGACCAGGTAATGCAGCGCCAGCTTGGATTTTGAAATACCCCCGGCGGGTTTCATGCCGATCATCTTCCCGGTTTTATAATAAAAATCCCTGATCGCTTCCAGCATGATCAATGTTACCGGCATCGTAGCAGCCGGCTGGATCTTTCCGGTTGAGGTTTTAATAAAATCCGCTCCGGCATGCATGGCAATATCACTCGCCCTTCTTACTTTATCTAATGTTCCGAGTTCACCGGTTTCTAAAATCACTTTTAACCGTGCGTCTCCACAGGCTTCTTTAATGGCAGCAATTTCATCAAACACAAAATTGTATTCCCCTGCGTGAAATTTTCCGCGGCTGATGACCATATCCACTTCATCCGCTCCTTCACTGACCGCATATTTTGTATCCCTGATCTTTATATCCCTCGGTGCCTGGCCGCTGGGAAATGCGCTTGCCACGGAAGCCACTTTAATGCCCGAGCCTTCCAATGCTTTTTTAGCCACTTTTACCATGGAAGGATACACGCAAATAGCCGCGACAGTTGGAATTCCCGGCACAGCATCGTGCGGGTGCATGGCTTTATAACAAAGCTGCTTCACTTTTCCGTCAGTGTCCTTTCCCTCCAGGGTAGTGAGATCAATCATATTCAACACCAGCTTCAACCCATTCATTTTTGCGTCTTTCTTAATGCTTCTTTTGGTAAAACGGGACGCTCTTTCTTCTGCGCCTACCTGGTCAATTCTTGCTGTGAGGGTAAAGTCGGGGATAACTGTAAGTGATCTGGCAGGAGCCATATACATATTATTAAGTACCCAAAGGTAGCCAAAGTTTATCGGAATAGACAGTAGTTACCCTTAGGCGGTAACTGTTGAATAACAGTCAGTACAGCAACGCTGCCATCCATAAAGTCCTGGCTATAGTTTGCCCCAATTGCTTTAAATTCGGCACTCGGATTGAAATAGCTTCACCCGCCAACTTTTAAAATAAACTCTAATGAGAAAAACCAGACTCTTCAAAAGGTTAATGTTTGCATTGGCCTTTTTTTATTTAACAACGGGTCTCCATGCCCAGGTTACATTTCCTGAGAATGGAATTGCTGATCCAAGACATGGACATTATGCCCTGACCAATGCTACCATTGTAAAAGATGCCACGACCACACTGACCAATGCAACATTGGTAATTAAAGATGGAAAGATCGTTGCAACAGGTACTAATATTAAAGTTCCGGCAGGGTCGGTAGAAATAGATTGCCGGGGTAAATACATTTACCCGTCATTCATTGACATCTACGCTGATTATGGTATTGCAGCTCCACGAACAACAACTACAGGTGCGTTCACTCCCGGCCAGCAACCCCAGCTCGAAACAGCAGCCAAAGGACCCTATGGCTGGAATGAAGCAATAAAGTGTGATGTGGATGCATACAAAGTATTTACCGTTGATGATGCCAAAGCCAAACCACTTCGCGAGGCAGGATTTGGGACCGTTCTTTCACATGTCCGGGATGGGATTGCCCGTGGCACGGGTGCCGTGGTTTCCCTGGCAACAGAAAAAGAGAATCTCGTTATACTAAAAGAAAAAGCTTCTGCTCATTATTCTTTCAGTAAAGGAAGCTCGCGGCAAAGCTACCCTGGTTCCATGATGGGAATGATCGCTTTGTTGCGTCAAACTTACCTGGATGCCCAGTGGTACAAAAACAAACCGGCAAAGGAGGGTTTGAATCTAAGTCTCCAGTCATGGACTGATAACCAGGGACTGCCCCAGATCTTTGAAGCAAATGATAAGTGGAATAATCTCCGGGCTGACAGGATTGGCGACGAATTTGGTGTTCAGTATATCATTAAAGCCGGGGCCAATGAATACCAGCGGATCAAAGAAATGAAAGCCACCAATGCAACTTTTATAGTACCGCTGAATTACCCGCAGGCACAGGATGTGGAAGATCCAAATGATGCAAGGTTTGTTTCGCTCATCGATATGAAGCATTGGGAGCTGGCACCAACCAATGCCGCTGCTTTTGAAAAAGCCGGCATACCCTTTTGCCTGACAACCGCAGACCTGCGAAATGTAAACCAGTTCTGGACCAGTCTGAGGAAAGCCATGGAATATGGTCTTAGTGAAGAGAAAGCTATGGAGGCCCTCACAAAAACTCCTGCCACCCTGTTAGGGGTTTATAACCAGGTGGGAAGCCTGGAGCCGGGAAAGCTGGCAAATTTTTTAATTGCGTCAGGCTCATTGTTCAATGAAAAAACCACGATTTACCAGAACTGGATACAGGGGATAAAATATGTTGTAAAAGATGATGCGCTGGCAAATGCACTGGGCAGTTACAGCCTTTCTGTAAATACACCTGCCGGTACAGAAACTTATACACTGGATGTAAAAAGCGGAACCACCCTTACCATGTTTGGAAAAGATACCCTGAACACAAAATTCTCGCATGATGGTAAAATGGTTAAACTTAGTTATGCGCCAATGCCCCGCAGGCAAAGACCTCCTGGTGGCGGGGAAGGCGGGCAAAGACCCGTGGGAATGGGAAGGGGAAGCGCGGATCAAACACTGCCTGCTTCTGCAACCCGTTTGAGTGGCGTAAGCAATGGCACTGAATGGAACGGAACAGGAACCGATTCGTTGGGCAATTCACTTACATGGACTGCCATATTTGTAAAAGCCGGAGAAACCAAACCGGATACACCCCGGAAAAAAGATGTCCCGGTAATTGGTAAAGTCATGTATCCTTTTGAACCATTTGGATGGGAAGAAGGACAGCAGCCCAAAGCCGAAAACATTCTCATAAAAAATGCTACCGTGTGGACCAATGAAAAAGAAGGAATATTGCAAAGTTCAGATGTATTGATAAAAAATGGAAAGATAGCCGCCGTGGGTAAAAATCTTTCCGATGCTTCTGCGAGGATAATTGACGGAACAGGCAGGCATGTAACTGCAGGAATAATTGACGAACATTCTCATATCGCAGCCGCTTCCATCAATGAAGGTGGACAGAGCGTAACCGCTGAAGTCCGTATTGCTGATAATTTAAACCCGGATGACATAAATATTTACCGCCAGTTGAGCGGTGGGGTTACTTCATCACATATCCTGCATGGATCAGCCAATGTTATTGGAGGGCAGACCCAGCTGATTAAACTTCGCTGGGGAGCTAATGATGAAGAGCTGAAATTCAAGAATTGGGATGGCCAGATAAAATTTGCGCTGGGAGAAAATGTAAAACGATCACCCTTTGCGGTAGGTAATAATTCAAATAATAATCGTTATCCCGATACAAGAATGGGCGTGGAGCAGGTATTGGTGGATGCATTCACCCGGGCAAAAGATTACCAGAAAGAATGGAAAGAATATAATACGGCCAGGGAAAAGCTGGTCAAAGAAAAAAAATCAACCGGCTCATTAATAATTCCACGCCGTGATCTTGAACTGGATGCGCTCGTGGAGATTCTCGAGAAGAAAAGATTTATCACCTGCCACTCATATGTGCAGAGCGAGATCACCAGTTCTATTGAAATAGCCAACAGGCTCGGGTATAAATACAATACGTTCACCCATATACTCGAAGGATATAAAGTGGCTGATAAAATGAAGGAACATGGTTCCAATGCCTCCACTTTTTCTGACTGGTGGGCTTATAAAATGGAAGTGCAGGATGCGATTCCTTATAACGCCGCCATCATGCAGAAAGTAGGATTAAATGTGGCGATCAATTCGGATGATGCTGAAATGGCCCGGCGGCTCAACCAGGAAGCCGCCAAGATCGTAAAATACGGCGGTGTGACTGAAGAAGAAGCATTAAAAATGGTTACATTAAACCCGGCTAAAATGCTCCATGTAGACGACAGGGTAGGCAGCCTGAAAGCCGGGAAGGATGGGGATGTGGTTTTATGGAGCGATCACCCGCTCAGCATTTATGCCAAATCACTTTACACGATCGTAGACGGAACCATCTATTTTGACCGCCAGAAAGATGAGCAGCTGCAAAAACAGGTGGATGAAGAAAGAAACCGCCTGGTAAGAAAACTAAACAGTGAAAAGAGAAGTGGTACTCCCACCATACCGGCACAGCCCAGTTACCAGGTCATGCACAGCTGCAGTGATCACCAGCACAGCCATGGCCTGCTGGTCATAGATGCGGATGAAATTACTAACGACTAAAAAAACAGAAATGAGAAAAATATTTTTAGCACTCACTTTATTTGCTGCAATGGTTGTCAATGCGCAGGAAAACGTATTGCCTGCCAAACCGCAGAAAGGATTGTTGTTCATTAAGAATGCAATCATTCATACCGGGAATGGCAAAGTGATTGAAAACGGAATTATTAAAATAAGAGATGGTAAAATCGAAGAGGTAGGCGCAGGGATTGCAGTTCCGGCAGATGA
This sequence comes from Chitinophagaceae bacterium, assembly GCA_025449935.1. Classification (GTDB taxonomy): domain Bacteria; phylum Bacteroidota; class Bacteroidia; order Chitinophagales; family Chitinophagaceae; genus JJ008. The sequence continues at coordinate 8,737 of JANWIJ010000041.1, read as the reverse complement.
TGTGCAGGTCGTTGATGCTAAAGGGAAGCATGTTTATCCGGGCCTGATCCTTCCGACCAGCAGCCTTGGCCTGGTGGAAGTATCCGCCGTCCGCGCAAGTACTGACGTACGGGAACTGGGTGACCTAAATCCGAATATCCGGGCTATCGTGGCTTATAATACCGATTCAAAAGTCATCAACACGCTTAGGTCCAATGGCATTCTTGCTGCCAACATCGTTCCACAGGGAAGTTTACTTGCCGGTTCTTCATCGGTTGTACAACTGGATGCCTGGAACTGGGAGGATGCAGCCTACAAGACAGATGCGGGTATGCATTTATACATGCCATCCATGCTGGCCCGGCCACGGTTCGGCGGTTTTGGAGGCGGAGGTGGTGGTGGGGGTCCGCAACAGCCGCAAACTGACCCGGTAAAAGAAGCATTGGACAAAATAGAAGGCATTAAGAATTTTTTCCGCGAAGCAAAAGCATATTTGACTGAAACAGCCCACCAGGAAACCAATTTGAAATTCGAATCAGCCAGGGGCTTGTTTGGAAAAACTCAAAAATTATATGTACATGCCAATACGATCAAACAGATACTGGTGGCGCTGGATTTTGTAAAGGAATTTGGATTCGACCTGGTTATTGTCGGCGGAAGCGACAGCTGGCAGGTAGCCGACCTGCTCAAGAAACACAATGTGTCCGTTGTCTTGCAGCAACCGCACAGTCTTCCTACGCTGGAAGATGATGATGTGGATCAGCCGTATAAAACAGCAGCAGCTTTACAAAAGGCAGGTGTTTTATTTGCCATTTCAGATGATGACGGTCAAACCCGTGGCCGTAACCTGCCATTCAATGCCGGAACAGCTGTGGCCTATGGATTAACAAAAGAAGAAGCACTGTCTGCTATTACGATAAATGCGGCCAGGATCATGGGGGTCGCAGATAAAGCAGGAAGCATTGAAGTGGGTAAGGATGCCAACATTATCATCAGCGATGGCGATATTCTCGATATGCGTACCAGTAATGTCACGGATGCTTTTATCCAGGGACGCAAAATTGACCTCACCGATAAACAAAAACAGCTCAATGACAAATATGAGCAGAAATATGAACTGAAGAAGAAAGGATTTTAAATTCCGGGATAGAAATAAAACAAAAAAACCTGCGCGGGTCACAACCCGGACAGGTTTTTTTATATAAGAGATTACAGAACTATTTGGGTGTTGAAGCCGGGTAGAGGTCCCTGGTTACGGCCAGCCACCAATCAGACCATTTTTTAGCTTCTGAAGGATTCGAAGCCAGTTTCATACCAATGCTCTGCCCCCTGGTTGACCAATCCTGCATGTTTTTAGTAAGCGCTTCCAGCCTGGCGGGATTTTTTATTCCTGCTTTATATTCAGTTATAAAAGCTGCATAATCGTTTGCGAATTTTTGTATTTCCGGATCTGAAAAAGAGGGCACGCCGGAGACGGTTGCTGAAGTGGATGGATCAGTAGTGGTAGGTTCCGTAGTTGTTGGAACAACGGTGTTGTCTTCTGTTTTCGTTGCTTCTTTTTTCTTGTTGTTACAGGCCACCAGGATGCTGAATAAGGCTACTACCGCGAGTAATTTTTTCATGTTTTTTGATTTAGGTTTAAATAATGGTCATCAAACCTATTATTTTTTCCCAACATGACAGGCCTTTTTCAGCAGAGGTTTCGCACAGTTTTAGCTGGAATCCTAAGCTTCCTTACCGTGGCATTGTTTGTATTTCTTCCCGCTTCCGCAAGGGCAAGGATCATTACGGCCAATTTTTGGCCCCACTTTTACCGGCTCCTGTTTTACGGCTACCTCGCCGCCACCACCCGGTTCAAATTTATCCCTTTCATTCGCTGCATAATCCTGGCCGGCATTATCCACTTCATCCTTATTGGCCCGCATTTTACTCATGTCTGTCTTTTGCTGGCGGCCTTCTTTCAATGGTGCATTCTCCTGCTGGATCGGGATGGCAGCATGACTAAGAAAAGAAGCGATATCCTTGTTAACTTCTGTATTCATATTGCTGAACTGGTTATAGGCTTCAATTTTATAAATAACCAGCGGATCTTTCTGTTCCAGGTAAGCCGTCTGCACACTTTGTTTCAGGTCATCCATGGCACGCAGGTGTTCCTTCCAGGCGTCATCAATTACGGCAAGGGTAATTGTTTTTTCCAGGGCATTTGAAAGTTCAGTACCGTTTGTACTGAGCGTTTTTTCAAGATTCGTGAGTACACTCAGTCCTTTCCGTCCATCGCTGAAGGGTACCACCACGTTTTCGATATGACTGCCCTGTGTCAGCCGTATATTTTTGAAAACGGGAATCGCCTGCTTTTGGATCTCCTCTTTATGCTGGCTGTATTTTTCAGTGGCTTCTGCATATAGCTGGTCGATCAATGCATTTACATCTCCCCGCTTAAAAGTTTCCTCATCAATTTTCGTGTCCAGTCCAAAGTTTACGATGCAGGCCATTTTAAAGCCTTCAAAATCTTCCTGCTCCCGGAAAGATGTAACCAAGCCTTCAGCTACCATGGAGAAAGAAGTATCTATATCCAGCGCAAGTCTTTCTCCAAACAAAGCATGATTTCTTTTTTCATATACAGCATTACGCTGTTTGTTCATCACATCGTCGTATTCCAGCAAACGCTTCCGGATACCAAAATTATTTTCTTCCACCTTCTTTTGCGCCCGCTGGATACTGTTGCTGATCATGCTATGCTGTATCACATCACCTTCTTTGTAACCAAGTTTGTCCATCATGGAAGCGATCCGTTCGCTGCCAAACATCCGCATCAGGTCGTCCTCGAGTGAGACATAAAATTGTGAAGAACCGGGGTCTCCCTGCCGGCCCGCACGGCCACGCAATTGCCGGTCTACCCGCCGGCTTTCATGCCGTTCTGTACCGATAATCGCCAGGCCTCCGGCATCTTTTACACCGGCACCGAGTTTAATATCCGTACCCCGGCCAGCCATGTTGGTCGCAATGGTTACGGCACCAGCCAGCCCGGCTTCGGCTACTACCTGTGCTTCCCGGGCATGTTGTTTTGCATTGAGTACATTATGCGGAATTTTTTTCTGCTGGAGCATCCTTCCCAGCAATTCACTTACTTCAACGGAAGTGGTACCAACCAGGCAGGGCCGGCCGGCATTCCTTAATATTTCTATTTCATCAATGACCGCTTTATATTTTTCTCTCTTGGTTTTATACACCAGGTCCTGCCTATCCTTCCGGATCATGGGAATATTGGTAGGAACGTTCACCACATCCAGTTTATAAATACTCCATAACTCTGCCGCTTCGGTTTCTGCCGTACCCGTCATACCGGCCAGCTTATGATACATGCGGAAGTAGTTTTGTAAGGTGATCGTAGCATAGGTTTGGGTAGCCGCTTCGATCTTTACATTCTCTTTTGCTTCCAGCGCCTGGTGCAGCCCGTCGCTGTACCGGCGGCCTTCCATGATACGACCGGTCTGTTCATCCACGATCTTGATGGCGCCATCAATGATCACATATTCCACATCCTTATCAAATAAAGAATAGGCTTTCAGTAATTGCTGCACCGTATGTATCCGGTCTGCTTTCTGGGCGTAATCATTCAGGATGGATTCTTTCTGGTGTAGTTTTTCTTCTGCGGGCACTGTACTCTTCTCCACTTCAGCCAGCTTCACACCAATGTCCGGCAATACAAAGAAATCTGGATCCTCCCCGGTGCGGGTAATCATGTTCAATCCTTTTTCTGTCAATTCAACGGAATTGTTTTTTTCATCAATGTGAAAAAGCAAATCTTCATCAACAATATGCATATTCCGTTGCTGATCCTGCAGGTAATGGTTTTCAGCCTTCTGCATTTTTACTTTGATACCCGGCTCACTCAGGAACTTGATAACCGGTCCATATTTCGGAAGACCACGGTGCGCCCTGAATAAATATAATCCACCGCCTTTTGGATCATCATCTCCTTCGGCAAATCGTTTTTTTGCTTCATTCAGGCAGGTTCGGACAATCCTTTCCTGTTCCTGCACCAATTGCTGTATCCTGGGTTTATGAATATGGAATTGCTGGTCTTCGCCTTTTGGTACCGGGCCTGAAATGATCAGGGGGGTCCTCGCATCATCAATCAACACTGAATCTACTTCATCCACCATGGCATAATGATGTTTGCGCTGCACCATTTCTTCCGGGGTGTGCACCATATTATCACGGAGGTAATCAAAACCAAATTCATTGTTGGTTCCATAAGTTATATCCGCCAGGTAGGCTTTTCTTCTTTCTTCGGTGTTGGGCTGGTGTTTATCAATACAATCTACCGTCAATCCCAGCCATTCGAAAATTGTTCCGTTCCATTCCTGGTCACGGCGGGCCAGGTAATCATTCACGGTCACAATATGAACCCCTTCACCCGCCAGCGCATTCAGGTAGGCAGGCAAAGTCGATACCAGGGTTTTCCCTTCCCCCGTTGCCATTTCGGCAATTTTCCCCTGGTGCAAAACCACTCCGCCGATCAGCTGCACATCATAATGCACCATATTCCAGGTTACTTCTCCGCCTGCAGCGCTCCAGGTATTTTTAAAAACAGAATTATCACCCTCGATACTGATGTAATTCTTTTTTACGCTCAGGTCACGGTCCAGCTGTGTGGCCGTGGAAATAATATCTGTATTTTCTTTAAACCGGCGGCTCGTTTCTTTAACAACAGCAAAGGCTTCGGGAAGAATTTCCTCCAGGGCTTCCTCTATTTTTTTATCACGATCTTTTTTCAGCTTATCCACTTCCTGGTAAATCGCATCCTTCCCGGTCAGGTCATTAAAGGGCAGTTCTTCGGCAGCCTGGTTTTTTCCGGATATCTCATCATCAATCCCGGTAAGATGCTGTTTGATCCGGTCCCGGAATTCCTGCGTTTTATTCCTTAACTGATCATTGGAGATGGACTGGTAGGCGGTAAAAAAATCATTGATCTTTCCTACATAGTGTTCAACCTTTTTTACATCTTTTTCAGACTTGCTGCCACCAAAGATTTTCGAGATAAAACCAAGCATAAATTGAATGTTATAATGTACCCGGACTTAAGAATATATGTTTTGTCAAAAAAAGTGCTACAAATATGCATGAGCCAATTTGACAGTTCCAAAGGGGGGCCTTTGGAAGGGTGGCAAAGATAAGCCTTAGTTTTTGGAGTATAAGGGGCTGAACACTGAAAATGGGGCTCAGTTCCTGGCCTGGGAAAGTGATAGTCAATATGTTTTAAAATTTGATGGCGTAACTTTCCGGCTCATTCTGAAATTATTTCAAATTGACCCGTTGATGAAAAGCACAGTTTCATTCTTCTTGCTCATTTCTTCCCTTTTTTTTGCCTGTAAGAATCCACAGCTCAACGAAGACCCGGTTGATCCGGACGCCATTTATTTCGACTATAAGATAACCGCTGAAGAAGGAAATGATAACCTGACGGTGATGCTGCAATTCCGCGATGGGGAAGAGGGAGATGCTGTTTCTATCCCCGGGCCCGGCAGTGTCCTCCTTGATGGGGAACTGCTGGAGGAGGACAGTACAAAAATGACAGGCGTTTTTTACGAGATACACAAACCCATTGCAGGATTTGCAGGGAAACATAGTATTGTTTTCACCAACGCGGATAAAAAGCAATATAAAGAGGAGTTTGAGTTTAAGCCCATGAACCTGCTTAAGCCTATTCCCGATTCACTCCGGCGCAATGATCTCATACTGGAACTGGATGGTATTGATGAAAAAGAACTGCTGACGATCTTACTTACAGATACTTCCTCCTATCATGACGGGATAAACAAAACAGATTCCGTGGTCAATGGCCGCCTGGTAATTACCAGGGCTGATCTTGACAATCTTTCCAATGGGCCTGTTCAACTGGAAATAATCCGGGAGATTGAAAGGCCGGTTCATGCGCGTACAAAGGAAGGTGGCCGGCTATTAATCAGGTACAGCCTCCGGCGTGAATTTTTCCTGCAGAATTAGTCTGGCGCTGAGCTATTTATCCAGGAAAAAAGCAGCGGGTATATAGCGGTTTTTTTATTTTATATCCTATGGAATTTTAGGATCTACACCGTACTTTTGCGCCTCCCAGCCGGCAAGGTGGGCCAATTTTTTAATATACTTTATGGCAGGACAATTAAAAGAGGTTCGGAACCGCATTAAATCAGTACAAAGTACCCAGCAGATCACCAAGGCCATGAAAATGGTGAGTGCTGCCAAATTGCGCCGGGCCCAGGATGCCATCATCCAGATGCGACCCTATGCACAGAAATTACAGGAAATGCTGAGCAATATTGTCAGCAACAGTGAAGGTGAAGCAGGTATGGCCCTCGCAGCTGACCGGCCTGTTGAAAAAGTATTACTGATCGTAATTACCAGCGACAGGGGTCTTGCCGGTGCATTCAATGCCAATATTATTAAGCTGGCAAAAGCCCGGATCGCGGAGAAGTACAGCGACCAGTATAAAAAAGGGAGTGTGACGATCTGGAATATTGGTAAGAAAGGGTATGAGCATTTTGCCAAGAATAATTATAAAACGGATGCTTCATTCAAAGACATTTTCCTGCACCTGACTTTCGAAAATGTGCAGCAGGCATCTGCCGCGGCCAGGAAAGCCTTTGAAGAAAAACAATTTGATGTGGTGGAAATGGTATACAGCCAGTTTAAAAATGCCGCCACCCAGCGTTTTGAAGTGGAAAGATTTTTACCCATTCCCCGCGTGGAGAAAAAGGCAGGAAAAACAAAAGCTGATTTTATTTACGATCCTTCGAAAGAGGAACTGATTGCCGAACTGATGCCGAAGATCCTGAATACACAATTATACAAAGCGGTACTTGATTCCAATGCTTCTGAACATGGTGCGCGGATGACGGCCATGGATAAAGCCAGTGAAAATGCCAATGAAATGCTGCGTTCACTGAAAATTTCTTATAACCGTGCAAGACAGGCAGCCATTACAACCGAACTGACAGAAATCGTGAGTGGCGCGGCTGCCCTTCAGGGTTAAAAGCTGTTGCCCCGTCCGCGCCGGCCGGTGGAAATTTCCTTTCCCGGGTCAGCAACTGGTGGGAATGTTAATAAGTGTGTTTTTGTCTTCCTCCCAGTAATATTAATTTCGTCTAAATCGTTTGGTGATAACAACATGGAAATAACTAATCTAATACCCCATATTGAAGCCCTGATCTTTGCCAGTGAGAAACCCTTATCTACTTTGGAGATTACTGAACTGGTGAACAATGCGCTTGGCTACATGGATGATAAAATATCCCTTGACAAAGTAGAAGCAGCCCTTGAAGGCATTACAGAGAAATACAGCGCTGACTTTTATCCTTTCGAGGTAAAACAGAGCGGCGGTGGCTGGCAGTTCCTTACAAGAACGGAATACCATAAAACGGTAGCACAGCTGAACGGCGACAAATTCCTGAAACGCCTCTCAGCTGCCTCGCTCGAAACGCTGGCTATTATTGCCTATAAACAACCGGTTACCAAGGGAGAAATTGAAGCGATCCGGGGGGTAAGTTCTGATTATGCGGTGCAAAAACTGCTGGAAAAGGAACTGATCATCATCAGCGGCAGGAATGAAAAAGCTGCGGGGCAGCCATTATTGTATTCTACTTCTAAAAATTTCATGGATTACTTTGGTATTAATTCTCCTGACGAATTGCCGAAAATAAAAGAAGTGCTCTCGGAACAACTGGTAGAGCCGACTAATATTAAGGATACACTAAAAACGCCTGGGCATAAAAACGATGAGAATGACGGGCAGGAACCATTGGCTGTAACCGGTGAAGGTGAGCTGATCGTTCATAACAGCCCGGGTGAAGGCGAAGAAGATTGACAGGACATCATACTGCACCTGATGCCATTCCATTCCGGGGTGGCATTTGTATGTTGAGCTGTTTGGTTTTGAACGGTGCCATCGCTTTAATATCTTCGCAACAATGCCGGAACAATTATCCAATGAGCAATTGCTGCAGGCTGCAGAAGAATTCGGAACACCGCTTTATGTGTATCACGCTGAAAAAATAACCGAGCAGTACCAGAAAATATCCTCCGCATTTTCCACCCTGGACACCCGTTTTTTTTATGCTTCCAAGGCTCTTACCAATATTAATATACTCCGCTGCATAAAACAAACAGGATGCAATATTGACTGCAGTTCTTTTAATGAGATAAAGCTGGCCCTCCATGCAGGGTTTGAACCCCGGCAAATCCTCTATACCTCCAACGGAATTGCTTTCAGTGAGATCGAAGAGGCAGTAGCAGCAGGTGTACATATAAACATTGATAGTTTATCAAACCTGGAGAAATTCGGAAAAAAGTATGGTCATTCCTACCCGGTGGGTATAAGGATCAGGCCCAATATCATGGCGGGGGGGAACCTGAAAATCTCAACAGGGCACGAAGGAAGTAAGTTCGGTATCCCGGTTGAGCAACTGGACAGTATTGAAAAAGTAGCCAGGGAAACCAACCTGAACATCCGGGCGCTTCATATTCATACGGGCAGCGATATACAGGATGCGGCAGTTTTTGTCAGGGGAATTGAAGTGTTGTTTGAGCTCATCCCGCATTTTCCTGAACTGGAAGTCATTGACCTGGGTGGCGGATTTAAAGTGCCTTACCTGCCCGGCGAAAAAGAAACAGATGTAAGGCTGTTAGCGCAAAAGATCAAAGAAGCATTTGATCAGCACCCGGCAGCCCGGAACCGGAAATTTCAGTTGTGGTTTGAGCC
>JANWIJ010000040.1 GCA_025449935.1 Chitinophagaceae bacterium | reverse complement strand
GGAAAAAGAAATGAACCGGCATACCTGAAATATATCATTGAAAAGCTCAGTGAAATAAAGGAGGCGGATAAAAACGAAATAGCTTCAGTAACTACCGCGAATGCTGAAAAACTATTTGGAAAACTGTAAGAAGAACAAAATCCGTAATAGTTATTACCAAGTTATTTTCTCATTAATAGAGAACTGCTGCATTCCGGGAACCTGCAGAATTACCTACACCTTTATTGCAAAAAGTTCCATGGGCAATTCTTTTCCTTTCAGATCAATAATCCCGAGACTTTCGGTCTGCCAGTCTTCAAGCCCAACGCTTTTTACAAAATCCGCTGAGCCTACAAATTTTTGGTTTAATTCACCCGTCATCGTCCTGATCCGGGCGGTTGTGTTCATGGCGTCACCGCTCATGGTAAGATCTTTTTTCACAATACCAATCTCGCCCACTGTGACAAAACCCAAATGGACACCCACCCGGTATTCCGGTATCATTCCATATTCCCTGCGGTAATAGTCCCCCTCTTTTTGAATAATGCGCCGGGCACGTACAACGGATTGAATGCACTTATTCTTATTGGACCCGGTGGATAGCCAGGAAACGACAATTTCATCGCCAACATATTGATATATCAGGCCATCGTACTCCAGCAATGCCAGGGAAATATGATGAATAAAATCACGGATAAAAAAGAAATATTTTTTATGCCCTAATTTTTCAGCGATCGGGGTAGAATTCTTTAAGTCAATAAAAAGGATAATTCTCTTTTCCTCCTTCGGCTTTAAATATTTCCCTATAAAAATATCCGTGAACACCCCCGGTGAATATTTTTCATTTATTTCCAGGATCAGCAGGGTGATGATATACAGGAGAAGCCTTGCCTCCACATAATTCAGCAGCCAGGTAGTCTGGAAGGCATAGTAATAAAAAGTTTGGGAAGCACTGACCGGGTTCTTCCCATACACAAAAATATATATAATATAAAATGTGATAATGGCCAGCAAAGCAGTGGCCAGGGAAAGTATAAGTGTTTTTAAAAGAAAATTAAGCCACAGGGGATATTTTCTAAGTTTATCTTTTAAAGGAAAAATAAGCAGGTAGGCCATATAAGAATAGCCAATGAGTCCGAGTATAAACTGGAGAATAAAGATGCTCTGTTCCGATTGGGCAAAAGGAAACTGTTCAGTTTTTTCGGTCAACGTAAGGGTCAAAAACCTTGAATAGTCAAAACAGGTCCAAACAATACCAATTACTATCAGCGTCTTGAAATAATATCTTTTAAGTATTGAGTTCTTGCTGAATATGTCGGTCAGTGTCATGAAGCTGGAAGAACGCCGGGTTCCCGCAGGGGAGGGTCTGTTTTTTGTCATTTAGGTTAACTATTGGTAATGGGGCTTGAGTCGAATCCCTTTATAATCAGCTATATGATTAAATAATGTGCCACCCTTTTCCCTGATTAAGCAAGGAATGCCATGCCCGTCATTTCCCCATTAAGCGCCCTATCAGGGCAATTAGTTCCTCCTGCCGGGATATAAGAAATGCGGGAAAAGTGCAAGCTTTACGGGGCCAGGGATTTTAATCCATCAATAAAGAAGAAGTAATGGAAACATAGAAGTGCAGAAATAACAGGATCTCAGCATAAACATTATTCACTTTGCAAAGTTATCAGCGGAGACTAAGGGATTCGAACCCTTGATACAGTTTCCCGTATACACACTTTCCAGGCGTGCTCCTTCAACCACTCGGACAAGTCTCCATTTCCATAAAGGGCAGCAAAAATAAGGATTCTTGTCTTACCAGTTATTAGCCTGGTCAGGATTCATCCTTTCCGAGAAATCAATAGGATGATGCTCTTTCCAGTCCGGATCATATTTTACAAACCAGGATATCCAGATACTCCGGCTTAACCGCATCAGCCAGGGTTGCAGCAGTACCAGCAAAACAGCATTTACACCCATCCAGATAAAAAAGCGGTTATCATTCACCGACAATCCAATGGTCAATGCCCAAATTCCCAGGCTTACTAAACTTAAGCCGACAGTAAGCACATAACTGACATAGCTGGTTCCATAATAAAAGCCGACCTCAATTTCGGTGGCCTGCCTGCATACGGGGCAGGCTTTATTCATTTGCATATTTTTCCGGAAGTTTATCCTGACACGGTTTTGAAACAATTTTCCCTCCCGGCAACGCGGACAATAGCAACCCAGCACAGATGATAGGTACCCACGACTGACTTTTTTTTCTGCCATGTTATTGGTTGATTGTATATTGTTCAATTATTTTTTCGAGAACGGGGGTTTGCAAAACACCTGATTGCCGCCAAACTGGTTTTCCTTTCCGGAAAAGGATCAATGTGGGAACACTTTGAATCTGGAAAGCCGATGCTACTGCCGGGCTCTTGTCAATATCTATCTTAAGTATGCGAATGCTGTCGCCTGTTTTTTTATGTAATTCTTCGAGTACAGGTTTCATCATTTTACAGGGACCGCACCATTCTGCAAAGAAATCAACCAGCACAGGGGTATCTCCATTTATAATTTGGCCAAAACTTTCTTTTTTATGGTTGGCTTCCTGCATTTTTTTCTTTTTTAAACATACTTAAGACCAGGCCGCCCAATAAAGCGCCGTACGCGGTACTTTTATGCCATTGAGAAGTGATGGCGCAGGTACCGCTATTACAACCGATTTGTTTCCAGTATAAGTATCCTCCAATGGCACCTAATAAAATTCCAACAATCAGTAATTTGTTGCCCAGTATCCGCTTTTTCATACTACAGCCCCATCTTTTGGGATAATCGATTTCAACAGCTTCCAACTTCCACCATTGTATGATTCCACACCTGCCCCGGCCAGCATCTTTTTTGCCGCCTCGCTCCTGTTGCCGCTGAGACAACAGGTAATGACAGGCCTATTGAGCTTCCTGATCCCCGGTATATGTTTGGAAAACTGCTGCAAAGGTACGTTGATTGAACCTTTGATATGCCCTGAATTGTATTCTTCCGGAGTTCTGACATCAATTATTAATGCCTTCCTTCCAAGAAGTTCATTAAAATCAACCCGGCTCTGTGTTCCGAAAATCTTCTGAAGTAGTTTCATAACCTTAAATTTTTACAAAGGTCCTTCCGGGTAACAGGAGCAGGAGTGATAAAAGTTACAGATCACGAAGGATCGTGTTAAGAAAAAGTTGAAACGCTGTTACTAAAGGATGCGGGCAGTACTTGTTGCATTATATGCCGTTCCCTGAAATTTGAATTCCCGGGTGAATATTGATCTGGGGTTCCATTATTACCCTCGATTTTATTGAGTTGGTGATCAGGCAGGCCTTTTCACTCAGTTCCAGTACTCTTTTCGCCTTTTCCTGCAGCCCTGCATCAGGGATCACCAGCGAAGGGCGCAATACTATTTCAGACATCATGTATTTCCCGTCTACCTTTTCAAGTTTACCAATGGCGGTACTGTTGAATGAAACAAATGAAAGTTTCGAGTTTTCCGCTATGGCGAGAAAGGTTGTCATCAGGCAACTATTGACCGCCGCTGCAAAAAGGTGTTCCGGCGACCAGATGCCCGGGATACCTCCCGGGAATTCCGGTGGTGTGGCTATTTCTATTGATTGTTTCAATTCAGGAGAACTTATTATCCCTTTCCTGTTTTCCTGCCAGGAAATATTGACTTGGTAATTGCTCATATTCTTTTTTTATCAGATTTCTAAGGCAAAAATATCTTCCGCGTTCCCATTTATGGTTGACCTCCATCATCAGGCGAAGGATAAAACAGTGATTGTTGTCAGGTAATTTCCGGGCTAAACCGGGTTAATGCGGAAGTCGCTCCCTGAAGTACCCATAAACCCATGTCCCGGCAATGGCAATCAGCAAAGTCACAATGATGATGGTGGCCCCGGTTCCGATCTGTGCGAATAGTGGGCCTGGACAGGCTCCTGTCATGGCCCAGCCAAAACCAAATACCAGACCCCCGTAAACATTTCCCTTGTTGAATTTTTTTGGAACAAATTCAATGGGTTCACCATAGATTGTTTTCACCTTAAATTTCTTGATGAGCCACACGGAGATGATACCTACCACTACGGCAGAGCCAATAACCCCAAACATGTGAAAGCTTTGCAACCGGAACATTTCCTGGATGCGGAACCAGGATATAACTTCTGATTTCACCAGGATGATACCGAATAATAAACCGGGGAATAAATACTTCAGGTTGTACCACCACGGATGATTTAATTCAGATTCGTTGACACAAACTGCATCTAATGACCGCGTTTCGAAATCAGTGTTCTCTGTTAAAAAACGATGGTGCTTCTTTGGAGATATCTTATCCATGGTTGTTATAATTTTAGTATATAGGGAAGAACAAAATTGGCAACCAGGAAACCACCAGCCATAAAACTGGCTGTCGCTACCAGGGAAGGGAACTGCAGGTTCGACAAGCCCATGATGGCATGGCCCGACGTACAACCCCCGGCATACCTGGTACCAAAACCAACCAGGAATCCACCTGCGACTATCAGCAAAAACCCTTTTATGGAAAAAAGCGAATGCCAGTTAAACAGTTCCCCCGGAACCAGGCCGTTATAATCGCGGATCCCGTATTGCAGTAATTCACTCTCCAGCCTTGGATTGATCGCAACAGGATGGGGGTTTTGTAATAATGTAGCTGCCAGGATCCCACCAGCTAAAATACCTGCAACAAAAAACAGGTTCCACATTTCTTTTTTCCAGTCATATTGAAAGAATGGAACCTTGCGCGGAATGCAGGCGGCGCAAATATGCCTCAACGAAGAGGATATGCCAAAGGTTTTATTGCCTAATAGCAGCAGGGCAGGGATCATCAGGCCGATCAGGGGCCCGGCAACATACCAGGGCCAGGGCTGCTTAAACCAGTCAGGGATATTCATTGTAGGGGGTTGTGTTTAAAAAATTAAAGCAGGGTGGTGGGACAAACATAATCACTTACTTTAAACTTGCCGCTTTCTTTGACAGACTTAAAACCACCAGTTACATCAATCAGTTTATTAAATCCTCTTGCACGGAGAATAGAATTGAAGATCATGGACCGGTAACCACCGGCACAGTGCACATAATAAGTTTTGTTTTTGTCAAGCCTGGCCATGCTGTCGTTGATGAAGTCCAGTGGTACGTTTTCTGCACCCGGAATATGCTCACTCCGGTATTCGCTGGTTTTACGGACATCCAGCACATTTACTTCACCTTTGCTGATGATAGCTGACAATTCACCTGCCTCTATGGTGCTGATCTCATCCACCTCCTTACCTGCATTTTTCCAGGCGCTAAAGCCGCCTTTAAGGTAACCGATCGTAAAATCATACCCTACACGGGCCAGTCGTGTTATCACTTCCACTTCACGCCCTTCATCTGTCACCAACAAAATTTCCTGCTTGATATCTGGAATCATAGCACCCACCCAGGGTGCAAAACTCCCATCAATGCCAATATTGATTGAGTTGGGAACAAAACCCTTCGAAAATATTTGGGCGTCCCTGGTATCCAGTATCAGCGCACTGGTTTCATTTGCTGCCGCTTCAAATGCATCGGGTGTTAATGCATGCTGACCCCTTTCAAGCACTTTGTCAATGCTTTCATAACCCTGGACGTTCATCATAACATTCAGCGGAAAATATGCGGGAGGTGCAACCAGTCCAGTGGTTACTTCCCTGATAAATTCTTCTTTGGTCATGCTGGCCCTCAGGGCATAGTTCGTTGCCTTCTGGTGACCCAGGGTGTCGGTGGTTTCCTTACTCATGTTTTTCCCGCAAGCACTCCCGGCGCCGTGGGCAGGATAGACGATGATATCGTCTGGCAATGTCATAATCTTATTCCGGAGCGAATCAAAAAGATAGCCGGCCAGTTTTTCCTGGGTCAGGTCTGCAACTAATTTCTGCGCAAGGTCCGGGCGACCCACATCCCCGATAAACAAGGTATCACCTGAAAATAGTCCCACTTCTTTTCCCTGCTCATCTTTCAACAGGTAACAGGTGCTTTCCATGGTATGACCAGGCGTATGCAGCACCTTGAGGGTTATTCTTCCCACCTTTATTTCTTCAAGGTCCCGGGCTATATGGGCATCAAATGCCGGTGCTGCATTTGGCCCGTAAACAATTGTTGCGCCGGTTTTCTTGCTGAGGTCAAGGTGACCACTCACAAAATCTGCATGGAAATGCGTTTCGAGAACGAATTTGATCTGCGCATTGTTTTGTTCTGCTTTGCGGATATAGGGTTCGACCTCCCGAAGCGGGTCAATAATCACGGCTTCTCCGTCACTTTCAATATAATAAGCACCCTGTGCAAGACAACCAGTATAAATCTGTTGAACAATCATAAATCATATTTTTTATAATGCAAATTTGAAAAGATATGGTTTCCTGCACTATGACTTTTGTCACACAGCACCCGGAGCTAGGTGAAGAAGGACTCCTTCACGATGATATAAATGCCCGTTACAAGCACAAACCAGCCAAACCCTTTTCTTAAGGCGGCAGGGGATAGTTTTCCCGCCAGCTTACCTCCAACGAATATCCCGGCTATGGAAAGAGCGGTAAAGGAGATAAGGATTTTCCAGTCGAACTCAAACTGTTTAATGCTGAAAAGGAAACCCGACAATGTATTGATGGCGATTATAAGTAAAGATGATCCAACCGCAGTTTTCATGGGAAGCTTCAGGAAGAGTACAAGTACCGGAATGATTAAAAAACCGCCACCCGCACCCAATAAACCAGTTACAACCCCGACCCCAAGTCCGGACAACACAAGGGACAGTACCCTTTTGGCGGAATTTCTTTCGGAATCAGGAGCAACATTTTCTGCATCCTTACGGGTAATCATGGTAACTGATGCTGCTATCATCAGGAAGGCAAAAAGCACCATCAGGAAAACTTCCCTGGAGACCACAAAATTACCGGCGCTGATTACCGTTTCGGGAATAACAGGTAAGAAATAGCGGCGTGTCAGGAATATGGAAAGCACGGAGGGTACACCAAAGAGCGTTACGGCCCTGGGATTTACATGGTTCTTCGTAAGGGCCATAATACCTCCTGCAAGGCTTGCGCCACCCACTATAAACAACGAACTTGTTGTGGCCATCAACGGACCCATGCCCATCATGTAAACCAATACCGGAACCGTAAGAATGGAACCACCGCTCCCAACCATTCCGAGCGAAATGCCAATCAGGATGGCTGCCATATATCCCAAAACTTCCATCTATTATTTTTTGCAAGAATAATTGCAAAGAATGTATTTGCCGGTGACCCAGGTCACAATTAAGTTAGTCGATCCATTCTATCATATTACGGTGCAGCGAAACCATTTTTCTTTGCTCCATTTTCTTCAATAACCTTGAAATGACTTCCCGGGAACTGTTCAGGTCATCGGCGATTTGCTGGTGAGATAACTCGATATTTCTTTTACCGGACTTATCAACATGTCTTTTCAGGTAAAATTCAAGTCTTTCGTCCATATTCCTGAATGCGATGTTATCCACCACCTGTAATAATTCATCGAAACGGCCACGGTAGGTTTGAATGACGAACTGGTACCAACTCTTGTACTTGTTCATCAGCGTATCCATTAGCTGCATTGGAATCATTATTACTTCGGTTTCCTCTTCAGCCACCGCTGTTACTTCACTGGTCTGTGACTGAATAGCACAGATCATGGAAATAGCACAGGCCTGTCCGGGCCCAAGGAAATACATCAGGAACTCGCCTCCCTCTTCATTTTCCCGGTATATTTTGATACTCCCCTTCAGCACAAGGACGGTCGATTTAATGAACTGGCCGGTTCGCATGATGACTGTCCCCGCACTAAAGGTTTTAGAGATCGCCTGATTTTCGATGACAGCAACCAGTTCCGGTTCAAATTGCGGGAAAAGTTCTTTCCAGTTCATTCGTCAATTAGTTTTCAAATAATTTTTCCATCTGTATGCTCCGGCTACCCTTGACCAGGAAATGCGTTTGCTCAAAATGTTGCTGCTGAAACCAGGTCCTGGCTTGCAGTACATTTTCAAACTGTAAAAAAGGGTGTTGGAAATTCAGGAAATCACCTCCCACCAAAACTACTTTTTCCCAGGGGTACCGGCCGATCATTTCCGCGATAGCCTTATGTTCCTTCAGGCTTTCTTTTCCTAATTCCGCCATGGCACCCAACATCAATACTTTGTTCTTTGCCGGGAGCTTTGCAAAATTTTCAATAGCAGATCGCATGCTGCTTGGATTGGCATTATAAGCATCAAGTATGATCTTATTGCTGCCCGACTCCTTCAATTGTGAACGGCTGTTCGAAGGCGAATAATTTTCAATAGCCTTTTTTATTTCTCCCTCAGGGATTTTAAAAAATTTACCGACGGTAACAGCTGCCAGCACATTAGGCAGGTTATATTCCCCAACCAGTCGTGAAGCAATGATTGTTGGTTCCATTCCCTGGGTTATAGCTACCTCCAGGTAAGGCTCATTTTTTTTGACCAGCCCCGTTAAATGGGCATCTTTTGTCCCATATTTAATAATACCGCTGATACCTTTACTCATTTCCCGCAGGTAATCATAATCCCACATAACGAAAACGGCCGTATCATTTTTGGTGCGCAGGTAATCAAACAGTTCCCCCTTTCCTTTCCGCACCCCTTCTTCGCTGCCAAACCCTTCCAGGTGGGCTTTTCCGCAATTGGTGATGAGCCCGTGGGTCGGTAATGTGTAGCCGCAGTAGCCCGCAATTTCCCCCTGGTGATTGGCGCCCATTTCTATCACCGCTATTTCGGCATCTTCCTTAATTTTCAGGAGAGTCAGCGGTATCCCGATATGATTATTGAGGTTTCCTTCCGTCGTATAGGTGGTAAAGCTTGTTGAGAGAACAGCATGAATAAGTTCCTTGGTGGTGGTTTTCCCGTTACTGCCTGTAACAGCAATAAAAGGGATGGAAAATTTCTCCCGGTGAAATTTCGCCAGTTGCTGCAATGAAGAAAGAACATCCTCCACCAAAATCGTTTTACCGGGTATTTCAAAAGCAGCGTCGTCAATAATTGCAAACGCGGCTCCCTGGTCAATGGCTTTTTGCGCGAAAGCATTTCCATTGAAATTATCTCCCTTCAATGCAAAGAAGATATCTCCTTCGCGGAGTTTTCGGCTATCGGTTTGTGCAGCCGGGTATTGTTTGTAAATTTTATATAATTCCTCCGTCGTCATACAGCAAATGTAAGTTCCGCCAAAAGAAAAACCCTGACCATGCGGCCAGGGTTTAAGAATTTATTGGAAAGAGCTTACCGTTTTTGTCTCTTCGTTTTAAAATGCTGCCCGGTTTTACGTTTGTTTCCTTCAGGGCTTCCCATCCGTGTCATAGCGCAACGGAAACCTAAAGTGCTTAATGCCTGGTCCTCTTCCAGGAAACGACGGCTTCCGGGAGTAAGCCAGTAAGCACGGTCATTCCAGCTACCACCTTTGTATACTTTAGATTTTTCGTTATGAATCAGGGTAGTGATACCGTATCCATAAGAAGACTGGGACAGGGAGTCACCATCCAGGAAGTTGATTACATTACCACGCTGGTAGTTTCTCCTGTTTTCACTTTCCTTATCTGTTACATCTGTCATCTTTACACGACCTGTGCTGTCTTTCTCATATCGGGTTGAAGGATCCATCGTGGATGAGTCAGCCACATAAAGTTTTTGAAATTTGTTACCCCGGAACGGGGCAGGCATATCATCAAAGTCAAGCGTAGATAGCGGGCGGTAGGTATCTTCAACCCACTCGCTTACGTTACCTGCCATGTTATAGATACCAAAACCATTGGGAAAGAAAGATTGTACGGGGGCTGTATAAAATGCCCGGTCATTCAAGCCACCGGCAACACCCGCGTTATCACCCGAGCCTCTTTTAAAGTTGGCCAGGAAAACACCCTGCCAGCTTCCGTGCCGCGTATCCCTCAAACCATTTACATTCTGTGCCCAGGGATAAATCTGCTTATTTGATTGTAACTCTTCCCCGCGTTTACCTTCCTTGGTGCTGGGGCGGGGGTTTTGATTGATCAAACCATAAGCCGCATATTCCCACTCCGATTCAAATGGCAACCGGTAGTCAGGAAGCATAATACCTGATTCCATGGTTGGCGCCATCGCGGGTTGACCTTTTTTAGACTGCAACGCTTTTCCGGGAGGAGCCGTATACAAGCCAAGCAGGTAAGATTTTGTTGTAAAATTATTATCACCCTGCTGTGCGCCGGGTTTTACGTTTGCTTTGTTGATATATCCTTTTTGTACAAGGGTTCCTTCATTAACACGGTCACTTCTCCAGAGACAGAAATCCTTTGCCTGCTGCCAGGTAACACCCACAACCGGGTAATCATTAAAACCTGGGTGACGGAAATAGAATTCTACCATAGGTTCATTATAGCTCAACTCGCTTCTCCAAACCAGGGTATCGGGAAGGGCTCTTGCCAAAATGGCCGCATTGGCAGGATCTGAGGCATCAAACACTCTGTTCAGCCAGTGCATATATTCACGGTAGTGAACGTTGGCTACTTCTGAACGGTCAATGTAAAAGGACGGTACAGATACGCGGCGAGGAATATTATTCCAGTCGCCCATCACGTCTTCTTCGGTTTGTCCCATGGTGAACGTACCACCTTCAACAAATACCAGACCGGGGCCCAGGCCCTGTTCTTTGGACTTGGCCACCTGGAAACCACCCATATTCTTATCGTTGTAGTTCCAGCCGGTGACGTCTGATTTGGCTTGTTTTTTCTTAAAAAGGCCGCCATTTTTGCAAGATGCAAGCAGCACAACACAGGATACCAGGATTGTTAAGTTTTTCACTCTCATTGTTTTTTGCATAAACCTATGAATTGGAATAATTTTAACGCGGGACAGGAGAAAATATTGCACCTTAAAAAAGTTTTGCCTGCCCGCATTGCGAATATATGCACTTTCGCTAAAAATGATTACGCAGAAATACTTTTTTTGAAAGGGGAAAATCCCATTTAACCATGAGTTTGCGCCATGTTAATCAGCCGGTTAATTATCATAACAGCACTGCTTTTTATTGGCAATTTTTCGATGCTCGCCCAGCGGAACTATACCCCGTCGTCTGTATTGGCGACAGGGGTATGGTATAAGCTTAGCATAGGGGAGCCCGGCGTGTATAAAATGGACATCCCTTTTTTAATTAAGCTGGGGGTGAATGTCAATAGCCTGGCTTCGAATTCGGTACGTCTTTACGGGAATGGGGGCAAAATGCTGGCCGAAGCCAATGCAGGTCCCTGGGTGGATGACCTGGCTGAAAATGCGATCCTCGTGGTGGATGGAGGGGATGGAGTTATTAATGGGTTGGATTTTATTTTATTTTATGCCGGCGGGCCAAACGAGTGGATAAAAGACTCTTCCAATCTCCGCTTTTCTCATTCGAAGAATACGTATAACGATAAATCGTATTATTTTTTAAGTATTGGCGGAAACGGTAAACGTATTGCACAGGCACCCCTGCTTTCTTCGCCGAATATTACCATCAATAGTTTTTCGGAGAGACATTTTCATGAACTGGATACTGTTAATTTCCTGAACAGCGGCAAAGAATGGTATGGCGAAGAATTTGCCAACGCCCCGGGAAAAACATTGACAAGAAGTGTTCCCCTCAATATCCCTGGCCTGGTGGCAAACACGTCCATCGTCCTGAAAAGTAATTGTATTGCCCGTTCCGCCGGCACGTCCAGCCGGTTTGATATAAAAATAAATAACCAGCCGGCAGGGCAGGCGATAATAAATTCCGTTACCGGGGGACAATACGATCTTTTTGCACAACAAACCACCATTTTAGCTACAGCAACAGCTGCACAGGAGAATGTTAGTGTTGAGTATACCTATGTTCCCGGTAGTTTTAATTCACAGGGATGGCTTAACTGGTTTGAACTTTTTACGCGGCGATCTCTTTCAATGAATGCGACAAACCAGCTTCTTTTCCGTGATTGGTTTAGTACAGGCAATAACATCGGTGAATTTATTATCAGCAATGCAGCTTCAGGTTTACAGGTTTGGGAAATTACTGATCCCGCAAATCCTGTTTTGATGCAGGCCGTGTCAGCCAATAACCAGCTCCGGTTTGTGAATGATTGTTACAGGTTAAGAGAATATGTTGCGTTCCAGCCCGGGGGAACACACACACCTGAAGTTATTGGCCAAATCTCTAACCAGGATCTGCACAATAGTACTCCTGCCGATCTTTTGGTTGTTGTCCACCCGGCTTTTCTTTCACAGGCCCAGCGATTAGCCCAGCTGCATCAGCAAAAGGATGGAATGAGGGTTGCCGTGGTAACCACCGCGCAGGTCTACAACGAATTTGCAAGTGGCAGCCCGGATCCCACGGCTATCCGTGACTTTACCAAAATGTATCATGACCGGTATGGATCCAATCCGGCCAATAAACTTCGGCACCTGCTGTTATTGGGAGACGCCTCTTTTGATTATAAAGACCGGGTGAATAACAATACCAATTTTGTACCGGCCTACCAGAATAATTTTTCACTTGATCCATTATCTACGTATGCGTCTGACGATTACTTTGGTTTTCTTGATGACAACGAGGATATCAATTCAGGGCTGGTTTTAAACCAGCTTGATATTGGCATTGGCAGAATACCGGCTAAGAATATTACGGAAGCAAAAAACTTTGCAGATAAAGCCGAAGCCTATTATAGCGCACGTGGTTTTGGACCCTGGAGGAATAACCTTACGTTTATTGCTGATGACGAAGATGGCAATCTTCATTTGCAGGACGCGGAAATAATCACGGCCACTGCGAATACAGTAGCGCCTGTTTTTAACCAGCAGAAAATTTACCTGGATGCATTCCAGCAGGAAAGCGGTTCAGGTGGAAGCAATTACCCGCAGGTGAACCAGGCAATCAGCAACCAATTGTACAGCGGAACACTTATCTGGAATTATAACGGCCACGGCGGTGCAAGACGGCTTGCGGAAGAAACCATAATAGACCAGGAGATTGTCAACAACTGGAATAATCCCGACCGGCTCCCCTTGTTTATTACTGCCACCTGTGATTTTGCGCCATATGATAATCCAGGGGTAAATTCTATCGGGGAAAATATATTGCTGCGGCCAAAAACAGGTGCCATTGCCTTAATGACAACCACCCGTGTAGTATTTGCTTTCAGCAACCGGGTTATGAATAACAATTACCTGCAATTTGCGCTTCAGCCGGATTTGAATGGGAAATATAAAACGCTGGGTGATGCTGTAAAAGAAGCGAAGAATTATACCTACCAGACTTCGGGAGATGTGACGAATAACAGGAAATTCACCCTCCTGGGGGATCCTGCCATGACCCTTGGCTTTCCGGCACTCCACGTACGGCCAACTAAAGTGAATAATATACCTGTTGCGCAGGCCGATACATTAAGTTCAGCGGATATTGTTTTAATAGAAGGAGAGGTGACGGACCTGGCCGGTAATACCCTTAGCAATTTTAATGGGAATGTTTATCCGGCTGTTTTTGATAAACCACAGGTAATAAACACATTGGGTAATGATCCTGGTAGCCAGGTCACCAATTTTCAAACACAAACAAATGTTCTTTTCAAGGGTAAGGCTTCAGTGGTGAACGGGCAGTTTTCATTTACGTTCAAAGTGCCAAAAGACATTAATTACCAGTTTGGAAATGGTAAACTCAGCCTTTATGCTGAGGACGGTACCCGCGATGGGAGCGGGTATTTCACCAATTTTATAGTCGGGGGTGTAGGGAACAATATTTTGACCGACAATCAGGGTCCTGAAATCAGGCCCTCACTGAATGATGAAATGTTTGTAAATGGGGGGATCTGCAACCAGAACCCGGTTCTGCTGGTAAAGCTTTCAGACAGCTCTGGCATTAACACTGCAGGAACAGGGATAGGTCATGATCTTATTGCCACCCTGGATAATGACAATCATAAATATTTTATTCTCAACGACTTTTACGAGGGTGAGCTTAATAATTACCAGAAAGGCCAGGTCCGGTTTCAGTTACCTGAATTAGCACCGGGACCACATTTACTGAAAATCAAGGCCTGGGATGTCCTGAATAATTCCAATGAGGCGATTCTTGAATTTATTGTAGCCCGGGATGAAGAGCTGGAGCTAAGCCATGTGCTCAACTATCCAAACCCGTTTACAACCCATACTCAATTCTGGTTTGAACATAATAAGCCGGGGCAGGATTTAGAGGTGAATCTGCAGATATTTTCACTGACCGGAAGGTCAATAAAGCGTATAAAAAAAACAATAAATTCCACCGGAAACCGTTCGAATGATCTGGAATGGGATGGCCGGGATGATTTTGGCGATAAAGTAGGCCGGGGAGTGTATTTTTACAAAATATCTGTATCTTCCGCCGGGAGCAAGAAGAAGGAGAAAATTGAAAAACTGGTAATTTTTTAGTTTCCCGTAAATTTCTCTATTTTAGTTTTGTATTTCATCAAAAGCTCTATATTTACACCATTATTAAAAAATTTCTAATGAGACCAACTGCTTTAAAACTAACTGCTGGCATCCTGATCTTTTGTGGGTTATCATCTTCCATAACGGCTCAGGTGAATCCAATTAACGTTGTAACAACTGCTGTTCCTTTCCTTCGTATTTCACCCGATGCCCGCTCAGGCGGTATGGGAGAACTTGGTGTAGCCACTTCTCCTGATGCATACGCGGGTATCTGGAATATTGGTAAAGTTGCCTTTAACGAATCACAGGGTGGAGTTGCTGCAACTTATACTCCCTGGTTAAAAGACCTGGTAAATGATGTTTACCTGGCTTCACTTTCCGGATTTTACAAATTTGCCGACAACCAGGCCATCTCCGGATCTGTTCGGTATTTCAGCCTGGGTAATATTACATTTACTGATAACCTCGGTAATGATTTCGGAAGCTTCCGCCCCCGCGAATTTGGAATTGATGTGGGCTACTCCCGCAAACTGAATTCAAAGAATGGCGTTGGTATTGCTTTAAAATACATCAACTCTAACCTGGCTGGTGGTACTACCGTAGGTAGCACAACTTATAAATCAGGTAGCGCTGTAGCCGCTGACCTCGGTTTCTACCATGATGGTAAGAAAGCTTCCGGCGATGGCTGGCAGTGGGGTGTTGTATTGGCTAACCTTGGTTCTAAAATAGCTTACACAGAAAATGCAGATGCTAAGGATTTCATTCCTGCAAACCTTGGATTCGGTGCTAATTACACCAATAAATTCAGTGGTGGCGATAATAGCCTGTCTTTTGGTGTTGAAATAAACAAGTTACTGGTTCCCACACCTCCTGCTGAAGGCGACGCAGTCGGATTGACTGAATACAGGAACAAAAGTGTAATCGGCAGCTGGTTCAGCTCTTTTGGAGATGCTCCCGAAGGTTTCAGCGAAGAATTGAAAGAGTTCCAGTTATCACTGGGTGCTGAATACTGGTATAAGAATCAGTTTGCACTTCGTGCCGGGTATTTCTTTGAAAATAAAGACAAAGGAAACCGCCGTTATTTTACAACCGGGCTGGGTTTAAAGTATAATATTTTCGGATTTAACTTTGCTTACCTTATTCCTACCGGGAATGGTGTTAGCCGTAACCCGCTTTCAAACACACTTCGTTTCTCTGTGCTGTTTGACTTCAATGGTGGTGCAAAAAAATAATAAGTCTAACTTCTTATAAGCAAAGCGTCCCGTTCAATCCGGGACGCTTTTTTTATTGCCTGGTTTTAAAGCAGCCAGGCCATGAAGTTTTAAAGTCAGGTTTACAGATATTTGTAAAAAACAGCGCATGTCGTTCCGTATAGGTTCAGGAGTAGATTTTCACCAGCTGGTCGAGGGCAGGGATCTTTGGGTGGGTGGAGTAAAAGTTCCCCATTATAAAGGCGCATTAGGTCATAGCGATGCTGATGTATTATTGCATGCCATTTGCGATGCGATGCTGGGTGCACTTTCCCTGGGTGATATTGGCACTCATTTCCCGGATACAGACCCCGCCTATAAAAATATTGACAGTAAAATATTGCTGGAGAAAACGATCGGGTTGATTCGCCAGGAAGGATATACTGTCCTGAACATCGATTCGACAGTTTGTTTGGAAGCCCCGAAGATCAGGCCTTTTGTACCGGCAATGCAAAATATCATCGCCTCGCGGTGCGGGCTCACTGTAAAGGAAGTTTCCATCAAAGCTACCACCACCGAGAAAATGGGATTTGCTGGCAGGGAGGAAGGCCTGGTGGCATATGCGACTGTTTTACTTCAAAAAAACTGAAGCGCCCATATCATTGATCCCTGGTTATCTTTGCCCGGATGTCATCTGTAGAAATAAAGGTTATTAACCAATCTGGGAACTCATTACCTGAATATGCGACTCCCGGTTCGTCGGGTATGGATATCAGGGCCAGCCTGGATATTTCCCAAACATTAAAACCTTTTGAACGGGTATTGATCCCCACGGGGCTTTTTGTTGAGCTCCCACGCGGTTATGAAGCCCAGATAAGACCAAGAAGCGGGTTGGCAATCAAGCAGGGAATTACCTGCCTGAACAGTCCCGGCACTATTGATGCAGATTACCGGGGAGAAATTAAAGTTATTTTAATCAACCTTTCAGGGGAAGAACAGGTCATACATCCCGGTGACAGGATTGCCCAGATGATCATACAAAAAATAGAAAACGGAACCTGGGTTGAAGTAGAAGATTTAGCGCTGACTGACAGGAATGCCGGTGGCTTTGGCCATACCGGTAAACAATAAAGATTAGAACGCATGCACAGGATATTGGTATTTGCCGGGCTCCTTATTGGTTTTTTCTGTTCCTGCAGATCTACAAAAAATATTCAGACAGCTATTGCTAAAAAAGATACAACCATCGTTGTAACCCGGCCTGCCCATGATCTCCGGGGCGATTCACTAGCTTTTATAAAGCAACAATATAAATTACTGGAGCAAAACAGGATTGGCTTCAAAACATTCTCGGCAAAACTTGATGTAGATTACCGGGATGCGGACGGGAAAAAATATGATGTAAATGCACACCTGCGGATGTACAAGGATAGTGTGATCTGGCTTTCTGTTACGGCCATATTGGGTATAGAGGGGTTAAGGGCCTATATTACGAGGGACTCCGTGAAGTTGCTTGACAAGCAGAATAAACTGTATATAGCCCGCAGTGTATCTTATCTCCAGGAAGTAACGGCGCTCCCGCTTGACCTGCTTTCCCTGCAGGACCTGCTGATCGGGAACCCGGTTTTTCTAGATTCAAATATTGTGTCATACAGCAAGTCTGCCAGCAATATTTCATTGCTGGCCATTGGAGATTTTTTTAAGAACCTGATCACCATCAGTGAAAAAGAGAAATTACTCCAGAGCAGTAAACTGGATGACCTGGACGGCCTCCGGAACCGTACCTGCTACATAACTTACAGCGACTATGAAAATAAAAAAGGAGTTCCTTTTCCGGCCAAGCGTACCATTAATGTTTCGGAGAAGAATAAACTGGATATCAGGCTTGATTTTAAACAGTACGAGTTTAATGAAACGTTAACTTTCCCTTTTTCTGTACCGAAAAACTATAAACGGAATTGAAAATAAAATTTAATTTGCAAATTGCCGTTAAAGGATATCGTTTTCCGCACCCTGTTCTTAAACCCACATCCTCAACACCATGAGAAAAATATTGTTGTTACCATGGCTGCTTATCGGGCTTACAGGAATGCTCCTTGCCCAGCCCCCGGGGCAGGATAAATCCCAGCTCGAAAAGGAAAGACAGGACATACAAAAGGAGCTGACTGAGATCCAGGGCTTATACAATAAAGTAAAGGGCCAGACCAAACAAACCCTTGGCCAGCTTAACATACTCAACAGGAAAATTAACCTGCAGGAACAGTATATTGGAACGATCAGCAAAGAGATCAGGTCCATCGACGATGATGTTTACCTGAGTAACCTGGAAATCTATCGTTTAAACCGGCAACTGGATACCCTGAAAGCCCAGTATGCAAGAACAGTGGTGTATGCCTATAAGAACAGGAGTAATTATGATTTTCTGAATTTCATTTTTTCCGCCAGTTCATTTAACGATGCCATCAGGAGAATTGCCTACCTGAAAAGTTACCGGGCCTACCGGGAAAAACAGGTGGCCACCATCCTGGAAACCCAGCAATTAATCGCAAAGCGGAAACAACAACAGTTAGGCCGGAAGGACCAGAAGCATGTCGCACTGCAAAATCAAACAAAGCAGGTACAGGAACTGGCGGTGCAGAAGAAAGAAAAGGATGCCGTTGTCTACCAGTTGAAATCGAAGGAAAAAGATCTGCAGAAACAAATAGCTGCCAAAAAGAAAAAGGACCGGGATCTTCAAAATGCTATTACAGCTATTGTACGCCGTGAAATTGAAGCAGCCAAAAAAGCTGCTGAAGCAAGAGCAAAGGCAGATGCCGATGCCAAAAAGAAAGCAGACGACCTCGCCAAAAAGAATGCTCCTGTTACACCCAATACTAATACCGGAACGGATAATACCAGCACGGGTAACCCCACTACAGCCGTTACAACTTCCAAAAGAAATGAGCCCGCGAAGAAACCAGCCAGTTACCTGGATTTTAATGCGACCGATATCGCATTGAATAATAAGTTTGAATTAAACAGGGCAAAATTGCCCTGGCCGGTAGACAATGGTATCGTAACCATGCGTTTCGGTTCAAACAAGATTGACAACACCCTGCTGACATTTGATAACCCGGGTATCACGATCGCTACTCCTTCCGCCGGGGTGTCTGTAAAAAGCGTATTTGACGGTGAGGTGGTAGCAGTTTACAGCCTTGGCGACGGCATGGCGATTACTATCCGTCATGGAAAATATTTTACTACCTACAGCAATCTTTCATCGGTTGCCGTTAGCAAGGGAACAGCGGTAAAAACAGGGCAAGTACTCGGCAGAGCAGGCAAAGATGATGATGGGGCCGGTGGACAGATTGATTTCATACTGATGATCGAGACAAGAAACGTGGATCCGCAACCCTGGTTAAGACGTTAAACGTGCAATTATTTTTCGAATTAGAATGCCCGGTATTGGAACGGGCATTTTTTTTATAGAAACCGCTGGTATAATTTCTCATACACCGGCACGATAGTCTGGATATCAAACTTCATGGCATGAGCGGCCGCTTTTTTCTTGAACGAATTCAAGGTAGCGTCATCTTTTAATATAGACAGGGCCTGTTTGCTCATATTGTCTACGTCAGCCACATCACTCATATACCCGGTTTCTCCCGGAATATTTATCTCCCCTAACCCGCCCGCGTTGGTAGACACAACGGGTACACCGGCTGCCATCGCTTCCAGCGCGGCCAGTCCAAAGCTTTCATATTCTGACGTAAGAAGAAAAAGATCGCCTATTGCCAGGATGTCTTCCATTTGTTCCTGCTTGCCCACAAACCTTATTTCTTCGCCGACGCCCAGTTCCCGCGCCAGGTCTTCGGCGGTTGAACGTTCCGGGCCATCACCGACAAATAATAATTTAGAAGGTATTTCTTTATTTACCGACGCAAATATTTTTACAACATCCTGCACTCTTTTTATTTTACGGAAATTGGACGCGTGAAGCAGTATCCGTTCGCCATTGGGAGCAATTACTTTTTTAAATGCATCAATGGGTTTTCTCGTGAAGCGGCTTACATCCACGAAGTTCACAATTACTTCTATTTCTTTTTCGATCTTAAAATGCTTAAAGGTCTCATCCCGCAGGTTCTGGGAGACGGCGGTAATCGCATCGCTTTCATTGATAGAAAATGTAACAACCGGGGCGTAGGTTTTATCTCTCCCAACCAGGGTAATATCAGTGCCGTGCAGGGTAGTGATAACCGGGATGGTTTTTCCTTCCTTTTTCAGGATCTGCTTCGCCATATAGGCAGCTGAAGCATGGGGAATAGCGTAATGTACATGCAGCAGGTCCAGGTTATTATTCTTGATCACATCCACCATCGTACTGGCGAGGGCTGTTTCATACGGGGGGTAATCAAACAAAGGATAGGTAGGCACCTGCACTTCGTGGTAGAAAATATTGGGAATAAATCCATTCAACCGGACGGGCTGCTGGTACGTGATAAAATGAACCATATGGCCTTTCTGGGCCAGCGCTTTACCCAGTTCAGTAGCTAAAACACCGCTACCGCCAAATGTCGGGTAGCAAACAATTCCAATCCGCATAAATTTTATTGATATGGCTACCGAAGGTAACAGTTTTGCAGCAGGAAGGTTTGCCGTTTATCTTAAATCTTTGTACCTGTTTTTCAGGTTTCTTTTATCTTTATCAAAACACAGGTGCATGGGAAAACTATTGATCGTTTTGCTTCTTTCGGTACCCGGATTTACTGTTTTTGCTCAAAAGGAAGATTCGGCATTTATTAAGCGTATTTCAGATGAGATACTGGCGAATGGCAAAGCTTACGAAAACCTACGCTATTTAACCAAGCAGATAGGCGGCAGACTGGCAGGATCGCCCGGGATGGTTAAATCAGAAAAATGGGGATTGAAAATGATGCAGGAAAGCGGTGCTGATAATGCATGGATGCAGGAATGCAGGGTGCCTCATTGGGTCAGGGGCGGCATGGATGAAGCTTCTTTCAACGTGCCCGGGAAAAAAAATTGGGTCAGACTTGACGTGGTGGCTTTGGGTAATTCATTGGGAACAGGGAAAAAAGGTATCACACGGGAAGTCTTATTGGTGAATTCTTTCGAGGAACTTGAAA
The DNA here is from genome assembly GCA_025449935.1 of Chitinophagaceae bacterium. Taxonomy (GTDB): domain Bacteria; phylum Bacteroidota; class Bacteroidia; order Chitinophagales; family Chitinophagaceae; genus JJ008. Next base: position 1,202 of record JANWIJ010000040.1, on the reverse strand, counting down.
AGAGAAAAGAAGAAGTGAAAGGAAAAATTGTTTTCTATAATTACAGATTCAACGATACCTATATCAACACTTTTTTAGCCTATCGCGATGCAGGACAATACCGCGGCCAGGGCCCGGGTCGTGCAGCTAAATACGGAGCGGTTGGGGTAATTGTAAGAAGCTTAAGTCATGCGGCGGATAATAACCCGCACACCGGCGCCACCCGGTATGACAGCAACTACGCGAAAATTCCCGCCGTGGCTATCGGGTTGCGTGATGCCGACAGGTTGAGTGAAATTATCCAAAAAAGCAAAGTACATGTTACCTTAAAAACAAACGGCCATTTTCTTCCGGATACCACCGGGCATAATATAATCGGTGAACTAAAGGGTACTGAGTTTCCCGATGAAATAATCACGGTAGGTGGTCACCTGGACAGCTGGGATAATTGCGAAGGCGCCCATGATGATGGTGCGGGCTGTGTGCAAACCATCGAAATATTAAGGGCCTTGAAGGCGATCGGGTTCAAACCAAAAAGAACCATCCGGTTTGTACTTTTTGCGAACGAAGAGAATGGTCTGCGCGGGGGAAATAAATATGCGGAAGAAGCAAAAGCAAAAAATGAAAAACATATCCTGGCCATAGAAAGCGATGCGGGTGGTTTTACACCAAGGGCATTGGGATTTACGGGCAGCGATGACCAGTTCCAAAAATTCTTATCCTGGAAAGAATTAATTGCTCCTTACGGGTGCAATGAATTCAATAAAGGTGGTGGCGGCGCAGACATTGGCCCGTTAAACCGGGCCTTGAAAACCCCCATGGCAAGCCTGAACCCAGATTCCCAACGCTATTTCGATATTCACCATGCAAGGAGCGATGTTTTTGAAGCGGTGAACAAGCGGGAACTTGAGCTGGGGGCAGTGAATATGGCCGCATTGATTTACCTGGCAGATAAATACGGATTATGAACGCGGCACATGAAGTAAGAAAAGAAAATTTCCGGATCAGTACGGATCCGTCTTTACTGGATCTTGATACGATTCATGGTTATCTTTCCAGGAATTCTTATTGGGCGTTGAAGAGTCCGCGGGAAGTAGCCGAACGATCCATCCGGAACTCACTTTGCTTTGGTCTGTATTTCGAGGCCACCCAAATCGGGTTTGGCAGGGTCATCACTGACAGCGCCACCTTTGCTTACCTGGCAGATGTTTTTATACTGGAGG
>JANWIJ010000039.1 GCA_025449935.1 Chitinophagaceae bacterium | reverse complement strand
GTATTAAAAAGTGAAGCCCGTCTTTTGATGCCATGCACCTCGTACCCTTTGCTGAGTAGCAATTCCGCGAGGTAAGCTCCATCCTGGCCGGTGATACCGGTAACGATTGCTTTTTTTGCCATACTATTTTTTTACTGCGTTAATATTTAAACGGATTTAAAGTTACGGATATCATGCACCAGCTGAATGCCCGGTTTTGTTTCGGAAAGACCATATCCTTTTCCGGCCAGTATTTGCTGGTAAGATGCTGTATGGAGGTCGGTGAACCCATCACTGAATTCAATGGTTTCCCCGTCAATGGTTAAAGAACGGAATGATTTATTCCCGGCTGCCCGGGAGGGTTGCGGCAACATTTTCTCATCAATGCCCAGGATCCAACTGATCTCCGCTTTTTCCAAAACCAGTTTACCGGATGCTTTTGTTGCATCATGCTCCTGTACTTCATTTTTTATCACCTTCCCGAATAGCCAGAGGAGCATATCAAAAAAATGCAGCCCGATATTGGTCGCGATACCGCCGCTCTTATCAAGATTTCCTTTCCAGCTGTTATGGTACCAGTGCCCCCGGGGGGTAATGTATTCCAGCTGTATGTTGTATTTTTTTCCCGGCGTGGCTGCCAGTATTTTTTCCCGCAACGCTACAATGGCCGGGTGCAGCCTTAATTGTAAAATAGTAAATACTTTCTTGCCGGTTTCTTTTTCCATTTCAGCCAGCGCATCGACATTCCATGGATTCAGGACCACCGGTTTTTCACAGATCACATCGGCACCCAGCCGCAGTCCAAAGCGGATATGCGCGTCATGCAGGTAGTTGGGACTGCATACCGAGAGGTAATGAATGGGTGTTCCGCTTCGTCTTAATTTTTCACAATGACGGTCGAAGCGTTCAATTTCGGTAAAAAAATCTGCATGGGGAAAATAGCTGTCAAGAATACCCACAGAATCATGTGTGTCCAGCGCAGCCAGCAGGTTATTGCCTGTATCTTTAATGGCTTTTAGGTGCATGGGCGCTACATAACCGGCAGCTCCTATGAGAACGAAATTTTGCAAGAGAGGTTGAGGGGGTTGAGAGTTTAAGGTCTAAGGTCTAAGGTTTAAAGTATAAGGTTGAGAGTTTAGGGTTTAGCGTAGTGTTTAGTTACGATTCCCTTTACTAATTGATACTTTTCACCGCTTTCTTTACAAACAGCCATTCCATTTTCAAAGTTCAACGGGCATCCGTGTGCGCGGTGGTTTATTTCTTTAACCACGGCGAACCGAGGTTTATTCTTTTAACCACGGCGAACACAGCGATACACGGCGAAAACGGCTGTGCTTCTCTGTGTCCGCTGTGGTTTATCTCTCTCTTTTTAACCACGGCGAACTGAGGTTTATTCTTTTAACCACGGCGAACCGAGGTTTATTATTTTAACCACGGCGAACACAGCGATACACGGCGAAAACGGCTGTGCTTCTCTGTGTCCGCTGTGGTTTATCTCTGTCTTTTTATTTAACCCGGCTCACAATATTATTTTCAAGAAAATATTCCTGTTTACTTTCAGGGCAGACAGCTTTGCCGAAGTTGTCAAATTGAAGTGGTATTCCATTTTCACTCATCCACCCGGTTTGTTTGGCGGGATTGCCAACAACCAGCGCATAAGCGGGAACTGGTTTAGTAACTACCGCTCCCGCGCCGATGAAAGCGTATTCGCCGATTTCATTGCCGCAAACGATCGTAGCATTGGCGCCGATGGTAGCGCCTTTTTTTACGAGCGTAGTCATAAACTCATGTTTCCTGCTTACCTGGCTGCGGGGGTTGATGACATTCGTGAATACCATCGAAGGACCGAGGAATACATCATCTTCGCAGGTCACTCCTTCATAAATGGAAACATTGTTTTGCACTTTTACCTGGTTGCCCAACTTCACCCCGGAAGCGATCATCACATTCTGACCGATAGTACATTGCCGGCCGATGATACAGCCTGGCATGAGGTGGGTGAAATGCCAGATCTTTGTTTCGTCGCCGACCTGGCAACCTTCATCAATACCAGCCGTGGAGTGAGCAAAGAAACCCAAACTATTGACTGATTAGTTTTTTTAGATATTCGCCATACCCGCTTTTGGCGAGTTCATTACCCAGTTCCTTCAGTTGTTCAGCGCTGATAAAACCATTGCGGTAAGCCAGCTCCTCGATGCATCCTATTTTGGTGCCTTGTCTTTTTTCGATCACCCGTACAAATTCGCTGGCATCACTCAGTGAATCAAAAGTTCCTGTATCCAGCCAGGCTGTTCCCCGGTCAAGCACCGCCACTTTCAATTTGCCCGACTCCAGGTAAACTTTGTTTACATCCGTTATTTCGTACTCACCTCTTGGGGAAGGTTTCAGTTCTTTCGCGATCCTGACCACATCATTGTCATAAAAATATAATCCCGGCACCGCGTAATTCGATTTGGGCTTTGCCGGTTTCTCTTCAATACTCAGTGCATTATAGTCATCATCAAATTCCACCACCCCGTATCTTTCCGGGTCAGCAACGGGGTAGGCAAACACATAGCCTCCCTCAATATTTTTCAGTTCCTGCAGCTGGCTGCCCATGCGGGTACCGTAAAAAATATTATCCCCCAGGACCAGGGCTACTTTATCTTTCCCGATAAACGATTCACCGATAACAAAAGCCTGGGCCAGCCCGTTGGGTATTTACTGCACGGCATATTGAAAGTTACATCCCAGTTTACTCCCGTCGCCCAGCAGTCTTTTAAACTGGACATTATCTTCCGGGGTGGTGATGATCAGAATTTCCCGGATCCCCGCCATCATCAACACCGAAAGCGGGTAATAGATCATGGGCTTATCATAGATCGGCATCAGTTGTTTGCTGATCGCTTTGGTGATCGGGTATAATCTCGTTCCGGAGCCACCGGCTAATATGATTCCTTTCATGAGAGTTAAGGGGGTTTAGAAAGTTTAAGGTTTAGGTGGGTAGGTATTCTTCAGGGATGCATTTCGCAGGGCATTTACCTTAAAAGATATTTTTTCAATCATCGTTCTTCCTTCTGATAAAGTTTTATCCGGGATAAATTCCAGGTCATTTGACACTATCAGCTGGTTTAGAATTTCCATGAGGCTGCTGTAGGTGATAACATAAAAACGTGCCTGGTCTTCCGGGGTTTTGCGCGAACTGCCTTCTGCCAGGTTTGAAACAACGGAAATGGAAGCACGGCGCAATTGTTGAACAAGCCCAAACCTTTCATCCACGGGAAAGTCGCACGTTATCTTATAAATCCACTTCACTAGTTCCCTGGCTTCTCTCCAAACTTCCAGCTTCTCAAACGAATAGACATGCATGGGTGGGGGTTTAGGGGTTTAGACTGTTTAGAGGGTTTAAACGACTCCGCTACTAAACTCTCAACCCAAAACTCTAAACTTTTCCAACTCAAAACTACCGCTTATGATACTGCTCTTCGTAATAATGCTGGTAAGCACCCGAGGTAACATGTTTGAGCCATTCGGTATTGGCCAGGTACCAGTCGATGGTTTGTGATAATCCTTCTTCAAACGTAACCGAAGGTTTCCAGCCCAGTTCTTTATTGATCTTCGAAGCATCAATAGCATAGCGCCGGTCATGACCGGGCCTGTCTTTTACATATGTGATCAGGGAATCACTGGTCCCCGCATTGTTACCCAGTTTTTCATCCATGAGTTTGCAAAGCAATTTCACCAGGTCAATATTCCTCCACTCGTTAAAGCCCCCGATATTATAGGTATCTCCCGTTTTCCCGTTATGGAAAACAAGATCAATAGCGGTGGCATGATCTTTTACAAACAACCAGTCCCGCGTATACAAACCATCCCCGTAGACCGGCAATGGTTTTTTATGGATCACATTATTGATGAATAAAGGGATGAGTTTTTCGGGGAAGTGATTGGGTCCGTAGTTATTGGAGCAGTTGCTCACCACCACCGGCAACCCGTATGTATCATAATAAGCTCTTACAAAATGATCACTCGAAGCCTTGGAAGCGCTGTAAGGTGAGTGCGGGTCATATTTTGTTTCTTCGGTAAAAAATCCTGTTTCGCCGAGGGCGCCGTATACTTCATCCGTGGATACATGATAGAACCGTTTCCCGCTGTAATCGTCTTTCCAGAAATGTTTGGCCGTGTTCAGCAGGTTGACGGTGCCGATCACATTGGTGTAGACAAAATCAAGGGGTGAAAGGATAGAACGGTCCACATGACTTTCCGCTGCCAGGTGAATCACGGCATCGGGCTGGTGAAGCTGGAATGTTCTTTCAATGGCATCCTTATCGAGTATGTCGGCTTTTTCGAAATAATAATTTGGCGAATCTTCAATATCCCGCAGGTTTTCCAGGTTGCCGGCATAGGTCAGCGCATCGAGGTTGATGATCTTATACCCCGGGTATTTTGTAACAAATAACCTGACCACGTGTGACCCGATAAAACCGGCACCGCCGGTAATGATGATCGTTTTTGACATAAATCAGCTCTTATTATTTTGGTACCACCTGAATGTTTTTTTCAACCCATCTCCAACTGAAACTTTCGGATCATAACCCAGCAGTTTTTTCGCTTTGGAAATATCTGCCAGGCTGTGCTTTACATCGCCCATCCTTTCGGGACCATAAATGGGTTTCAGGCTGCTTCCTGCTTCCTGTTTTAAATGATCAAACAGTTCATTCAGGGAAGTCTGGTGACCGCAGGCAATATTGTATACCTGGTTCACCGCTTTTTCCTCTTCTGTAAACAGGGCTAGTACATTTGCCTGTACGGCATTTTCGACAAAGGTGAAATCACGGCTATGCTGTCCATCGCCATTGATAGTCGGGGCCTTGTTATCAATGATGGCTTCGGCGAACAGCGGGATCACCGCGGCATAGGGACCATTCGGGTTTTGTTTGGGCCCGAAAATATTAAAGTACCGGAGCCCGATAAATTCAACCCCGTATAAACTGGCATATACCTGCGCATACAATTCATTTACATACTTGGTCACCGCATAGGGAGACAGGGGTTTGCCAATAATGTCCTCCACTTTGGGCAGCCCGGGATGATCGCCGTAGGTTGATGAACTGGCCGCATAAACAACCCGTTTAATATTTTTCTCTTTTGCCGCGGTAAAAATATTCAGGGTGCCGGTGATGTTTACGTCGTTGGTGGTAAGCGGATCATTGATAGAACGCGGCACGGAGCCCAGGGCCGCCTGGTGCGTGATGGCATCAATACCTTCACAGGCATTTTTACAGGCATCATAATTCCTGATATCTCCTTCAATGAACTGGAACTTCGGTTGCCCCCTGAACTCGTCAATATTTTTAAGGGCCCCGGTGGCCAGGTTATCAAAAACCCTGACATGTGTAACCCTTGTATCTTTTAATAAATTTTCTACCAGGTTTGACCCAATGAACCCGGCGCCGCCTGTAATAAGAATGCGCATTTATTTTCTTTTCTTTTTAAACCATTTTCTGAAATCAATAATAGCCAGGAATTTTTCGAAGAATGTTTGCGGCGGATGTTCTTCTTCGTAGTAGCTTCCATAACCATAACCGTAGCCATAACCATACCGGCCATACCCATAATAACCATAGCCGGGTTTCATCTTCACATCATTGATGATAATCGAAACTTTGGGTAATTTATTATCCTGGTAAAACTCATCGATCAGTGCAACCTGTTTTTTAAAGGTATGGCCCTGGCGGACGAGGTATAAAGTTGAGTCGGCAAATTTCCCGAGTGTCATCGCATCACTCACCATGCCCACCGGCGCCGTATCCACGATCACCATATCAAAATTCTCCCGCATCCAGGCGAACATTTCTTCCACTTTTTTATCCAGCAATAATTCCGACGGGTTGGGTGGTACGGGTCCGCAACCCATTACATACAGGTTATCATGTCCTTCTACCGGCCTGACCAGGTCTTCCAGGTTGGCTTTACCCACCAGGTAATTGGTAATGCCCGGGCCTTTCGGCATGCCTAAACCTGATAATACTTTTGGTTTGCGGATATCAAATTCAAGAATGATGGTTTTGCGCCCCGCCAGTGCCAGCACCGCGGCCATATTGGTACTGATAAAGGATTTTCCTTCACCACTGAAGGAAGAGGATACAAGAATGACCGACTTCTCACTTTTATTCAATATGTACTGCAGGTTTGACCGTATGATCCGGAACTGTTCCGCGACCATACTCCGGGTGGTCTTGTTTACGATCAGCACCTTATCCGAATAGGAGTGCCCCACTTCACCAAGAATGGGAGCCGGTGTTATTTTTTCAATATCAAACCTCGTTGTTACTTTATCATTCAGCACTTCGCCAATAAAGATCACCATGGCGGGAAGTCCCAGGCCAAGCAGGATGGCCATGATCTGGATGGCTCTTTTGTTAGGCTTCACCGGTACCGATGGTGCCGCTGCTTTGTCAATGATCTTTGAATTGGGAATATTCGCTGCTCTTGAAATCGCCGTTTCCTCTTTCTTTTCCTGCAGCAGTTTATACAAAGCCTGTTTGCTTTCAACCTGTCTTTTGATCTCGTTATATTCCTTGGCTTTGAACGGCAGTGATTGAAGCTGCCCCTGCGAGGTGGCGCTCTGGCGCTGGAATTTTTCAATAGAGCTGATAAAGGAACGGCGGATATTCGCCAGGTTCTCAATTGTGCTGATCCGCAACTGTTCTATTTCCCCGTTCTTTTCCTTGAACATCGGGTGATCAACGGGTACATTCCCATCAATCATCCGTTGCCTTTCCAGTTGGGCTGTATTATAACTTTCCACCAGCGAATTCAGGGTTCCGTCGGGTAAGCCCAGTGAAGAGGGCACTACCACTTTCTTGAATTCATTCTTTTTATCCAGCATGTAGTCGCGGATCATATCGGCCACATTCAACTGCAGCAACTGGTCATTGATCTGTTTATCAAAACCACTCACATTTTCAAAATAGCTGTTTGACTGAACATCGATATTGATGAGGTTATTATTCTGGGAATAAACCAGGAGGGCATTCTGGATACTGTCAATTTCACGCCCCAGTATAACCAGCCTTGCGTCAATAAATTCCAGGGTCTGGTCAGAGGCTTTATTTTTTTCTTCCTTGGTATAAGTGGCATATTCCTCCATCAGGGTATTGATGATATCGGACCCCAGCGCAGGGTTGGGCGTCTGCATACTGATGGACAGGATTCCGGTTCCCAACGTTTTTGGATTGATGGCGAGGGCGGAGGCATAAGCTCCCGCGGCGTTGATGCTCGGGTACCAGTCAATCTTATATTCCCCAACGACAGAGCTGGCTGTATTTTTTACCAGCACAAACTCGCCAAAATTGTTGGCGAATTTATCCCCGAACTTAAAATCGTTCTCACTTTCATTCACTTTGAACCGGTTGGGCTCCGTGAATTTTATTTTCAGGGAAAATGCCCTGGATGAATCGGCGATCTTATAGGGTAACATTTTTATGGGGCCCTGTATATAGATATTGGTGGACTTGATCTTACCGATCGAGAAATAACTTAACTGCAGGTGTAACTTGTCAACCACCCGCTGCATCAGGGGTTTTGACCGGAGTACTTCGATCTCGCTCTGTATGTTTAATGCCTTATCGTTTACAAAAAGGTCCTCGAACTTATCCTGCCTTCCACCCTGTCCTTCGCTTTTGATATATAAAGTTCCGCCAACGCTGTAGATGGGTGTTGCATATCGCAGGTAAGCATAGGCCACAAAAAGGGCCAGCGCCACGGATAAAACAAAGATGGGTAAGAAGCGGACATACTTATAAAACAGGTCCCTCAGGCTCAAACTCCACAGTTCGCTTTTACTGCTGTTTATCTCTTCTTGCATTTGCTGGTATTAGTGTAATGATTATTACCTGATGAATATGTTTGCCAGTGTGGCGGCTACGGTAACCATTGCCAGGGCAAAGGATATTTTCTGCATCGTTTTTGCCTGCTCCGCATCTTTGGCCCTTTCGTTCGTTGTACCAATTATCAGCACATCATTCTGAACGAGGTTGTAATATGGAGATTCAAAGAGGTCTTTGGAGGAAAGGTCAATGACACCCGTCTCCCTCGTTCCGTTGGTTTCACGAAGTATCTTCACTTCATTCTTTTTCCCAAAATCGGTTATGCCACCTGCCAGTCCAACGGCTTGTAAAATGGTAAGGCTTTCCCCGGGTACATTCACCACCCCTTCCGATCCTACCTGGCCCAGCACCGTCACTTTGAAATTCAGGAACCGGATGACAACGGTTGGATCGCGGAGTAATTCCACGGGTTCGGTAAGTCTTTTCCGGATCTCGGCGGCCAGTTCCTGCTTGGTCAACCCTTCTGCATGAAAAGTACCGAGCTTTGGATATTGAATATTGCCGCCCGGATCCACCAGGAAGCCGCTGGTTGCAGCAGTTGTCAGATTATAAGGAGCATCAAACAGCGGATCAGTAGCCTGGCTGAATACCTGGATGGAAAGCAGGTCGTTTTTTTGAATTTTTAACTCTGGCACTTTTACTTCTCCCCTGGCAGAACTATCCGTCACATGATCAAGGTAATAGGGAAGTTTTTGGGGTGTTTTGCAGGAGAAAAGATAAATAGGCAGGATAAATAAAATTAAGATCCGGTGGAATTTCATTGATACGACTTTAGAGTATAACAACTTTGAAAGCTGCAAAAATAAGGTTTGGTTTTATCCGGGCTGCGCCGAAGTTAATTTAGTTCTTTCAATATGGGCTATCAAAATATACCCAAGACTGTCGATAGCTACCTTCACTGTTTTGTGCCTGACAGCCAGTACTTTCCCTTCCATATCCATGAAAGTGCCGTTGGTAACCCGTACCCGCTGATCCACCTTCACATCCATCGCCCTGGCCTCTACATTTTCATATTCATCCAGGAAACGCCTGATGGCCGTTATCTCCCGTTCCTTAATGACGGCCGGTTTACCATTCCAGTACACAAAGTTGATGGCGCCGTTGGTCATCCGGACATTGCTGCGATCGGCATCGTTGACTTTGACAAAGACATAGGACTTGAACAAGGGTTCTTCCACGATCTTTATCCGGTCGCTCCATTTCCGGCGCACTTTGTTCAGCGGGCAGTAGCTTTCCAATCCCTTTTCCTTAAAAAGCTGGTCAACTTTTTTTTCCCAGCGGGGACGTGTATATATGGCCAACCATTTACGACTCACCAGATCATTTTTTAGACAGCTTCGCCATCTCAATCACATATTTTTTTTATAGATGATTGACTGGCAATACATTAAATCACTGTTTCGCGGAAAATTCCGCAAACGTCTTCAATTTGCCTGCAAATATAGGGGATGATGGGAGTGGAAGATGAATAAAATGTGCAGATTTTGAAGGATTTACCCCCAGCGGTTGATAAATACCCGGGTTGTGGTTCCAGGTCTACGCAGTGGGTAGTATGGTCAGCGTTTGCCAGCAAATGACTGGTGGCCAAAAGCTATCTTTAATTATCTTCCCGCTCCAAAACCTGCCGTCTTGAATCAACGATTTTATTCTCTTGATGTTTTCCGGGGTGCCACTGTTTGCCTGATGATCCTGGTGAACAATCCCGGGAGCTGGGCACATATTTATGATCCGCTAGAACATGCCCCCTGGCATGGATTGACACCCACTGATCTTGTTTTTCCTTTCTTCTTATTTGCTGTTGGAAATGCGCTGGCGTTTGTGATGCCAAAGCTGGAGGCGGGCGGGGATGCCATTTTCTGGAAAAAAGTAGTGAAAAGAAGCCTGCTGATCTTTGCCATCGGGCTGTTTCTGGCGTGGTGGCCTTTTGTAAAATGGGTGGATGGTGATTTGGTATTCAAACCCTGGGCTTACACCGATGATAAAGGAAATCCGCAGGGTGTTCGCATAGTGGGCGTACTTCCACGGATTGCCCTTTGTTATTTTTTTGCCGCCGTTATTATTTATTACCTGAAGCTGCGGCGGGCATTTTATGTGGGGATGGTATTGCTGCTGGTTTACTGGCTCCTGTGTTTTTTGCTGGGTGATAAGACAGATCCCTACAGCATGGCCGGCTGGTTTGGGAATGATATTGATAAGTCGGTCCTGGGCGCCGCACACATGTATAAGGGCGAGGGAATGCTCTTTGATCCCGAAGGACTGGCGAGTACGGTCCCGGCGATTGTGCAGGTGATCTTTGGGTTTATGGTGGGAGATTACATTCTGAAAAAAGGAAAAAACTTTGAAATGGTGGCCGGTCTTTTTGCAGCCGGGGTCGGTTTGCTGCTCGCCGGATTTTGCTGGGACATGGTATTCCCCATCAATAAAAAAATATGGACTAGCTCTTACACGGTCTATACCACCGGGTTGGCGATGATCACCCTTGCCACCATGATCTACCTGATTGAATTCAAAAATATCCGGGGCGGCTTGTCCAGGTTTTTTGATGTATTTGGAAAAAATGCACTGTTTGTCTTTGCACTGAGTGCTTTCTTACCCAAGGGACTATCGCTGGTAAAACTCGGGGATGGCGTCAATCCCTGGAACTGGCTGTATAAAAAAGTGCTGATCAAAACGCCGGGTGCCCCGGAAAATGGCTCCTTACTCTATGCCTTATGCGTTATTTTGTTTATGTGGGCCATCTGCTACTGGATGGACCGGAAAAAGATCTATGTGAAGATCTAGAGTGGTACCTGGAATTCACAGTTTGAAGATATTCTACCCCATTTCCCCCGCTTTTCAACCCCTTTTTAGCCACCTAATTTAAGGAATTACTGAGTTTCAAACCCTTATGCCCGGAGCCATCTTATAACATTTTCTTTTCCTGCTGGCATGGAAATTGGAACTAGAGGATAACAAGCAAACACAGCTATTATGAAAAAATCGTTCGGCAAGTTTATAAACGCTTCATTGAAAAAGATGAGGCTTCATAAGGAACAGATAAAGAAGTTCAGTTTTTCAAAACTGGAAGAAGATTTTGTTATCACTGAACAGGAGGAAAGAGAGGGTGGTTACTTCGGAAGTCTCAATTTCAAGAATAATCTCAAACTTAAAATAAATTAAAGTTTCAAAACTCTTTCTCATAAGCAGTTAGTTTTGGTTCAACCTCTGTTTCTACAGAGGTTTTCTTTTGTCTGTACCTCTCATCCTGTCTTTAACATTTTATATACTTCACTACCCCCCGATTAGTGTGAAATCCTGCTTCCGGCGGCATCTGATATACTGTCTATAAAGTATATACTATGCGATTAATCACATTTGCCAGCGCCGGGGCTTTTATCCTGTTTGCAGCCATGATGCTGAAAAAAGAAAACACAGGCCAACCTGTTCACCTCTATAATACAAAGTGGTCATTGAAGAAAATACATGGAGTACCCGGCGTAGAAGAAGTGCAGACAAAAGCCTTCCTGAAATTTAACGGTGAAAATAAAAGCGCAGGCGGGAACGGAAGCTGCAACAGTTTTGGGAGCAGCACAACGATCCATCAAAATGAAATAAGCTTTAAGAATATTTTTTCCACCAAGATGTATTGCGAAGAAGTGCAAAAGACAGAAGATGCTTTTTTCAAACAACTTGGAAAAGTCACCCGCTTTGAAATAAAAGACAACCGACTGCTGTTGTACGAGGACAAAGAGCTTTTGCTCGAATTTTTGGCAGAACCGGGGTTGTGAAGTAATAAGTATTTAAGGTAGGAAGTATATAAAGTAAACAAAGTATCTGAACCTGCTTATACACCTGTACACCCTATATACTTTATACCCTTTATACCTTATTTGTTCTATATACCTTAT
>JANWIJ010000038.1 GCA_025449935.1 Chitinophagaceae bacterium | reverse complement strand
TCGTAGGCTTCTTTTATTTCTGCAAACTGGGTGCCGGCATAGGGATCATTATGATTTTTATCAGGATGGTATTTTAAAGCCAGCTTCCGGTATGCTTTTTTAATGTCCGTTTCAGTGGCCGGATGTTGCAGTTCCAGTATTGAATAATAATCTTTAAGTGACATAGGCTGTTTGCGAAGGTAGGCGATAGCGGATTTTATAACATTTGCAGGGTCTTTACAACCCATCTTCACTCAAAACGGTCCTGTTCCTGCAAATAGGTTTACTTTTAGAGCCAGATTGTTTTATCATCTTAAACTATTTTATTATGAGCGGGCATTTCAGTAATAACCGGAGAGAATTTTTAAAAGCCGCAGGCAAAGCCGGGCTGGCTGCGGGGCTTTCGGTAACGGCGCTGCCGTCACTGGCAGGAAAATATAATAATCACCAGGCTGGTTCAGGAGTTACCGGGGAAGATATCCCGTATGAACAGCAGCCACTCCCATATGGATACGCGGTACTTGAGCCGGTGATTGATGCAATGACGATGGAAATACATTACTCCAAGCATGCGGCGGCTTATGCTAAGAACCTTTCCGATGCGGTAAAGGCGGAAGGAGTGGATACTTCAAAGCAAAAACTGTCTGCTTTACTGGCAAAAATATCAACGTATTCAGCTAAAATGCGGAACAACGCCGGCGGTCATTATAATCATGAATTCTTCTGGAAAAGCATGCGGGCCGCTTCCGACAGTAATATGCCGGCCGGCTCGTTGCAAAAATCAATTACCAGGGATTTCGGATCTTTTGATGCGTTTAAAACCCAGTTTTCAGATGCAGGCAAGAACAGGTTTGGGAGTGGATGGGCCTGGCTGGTAATCACCAATAATAAAAAGCTTGTTGTGACTTCAACTCCCAACCAGGACAATCCTCTTATGGATGTTAGTGAGGTCAACGGAACACCGTTATTGGGTCTCGATGTTTGGGAGCATGCCTATTACCTGAAATATCAAAACCGCCGGCCGGATTATATCAGCAACTGGTGGAATGTCGTAAACTGGGCAGTAGTTCAGCGCCGGTTTGACAAGGCTACTTAAAATCTTATTTCAGGTATTTATCAAAAAATTCAATGGTCCGCTGCCAGGCAAGTTTGGCGGCGGGCTCATTATATCTTGTTGGTGCCGTATCATTATGAAAAGCATGCTGGGCACCATCGTAAACATATAGCTCGTAAGTGATATTGTTTTTTTTCAGTGCCTCTTCGTATGCGGGTATCCCGGCATTCACCCTTTCATCCAATCCCCCATAATGTAACTGGATGGCAGCTTTGATTTTGCTTACTTCTTCTGCAGCGGGCTGCCGGCCGTAAAAAGGAACAGCAGCTTTTAAAGAAGGTACATGAACTGCCAGGTTATTACTCATGGCGCCGCCCCAGCAAAATCCCACGCATCCGGCTTTTCCATTAAAATCTTTTCGCCCGGGCAAATAATCAAATACTTTAATAAAATTCTGGAGGCTGTCTTCCGCCTTCAGTTGCTGGAACTTTGCTCTTGCTTCGTCTTCGTTTTCCGGTGTACCACCAAGCGGGGAAAGGGCGTTGGGAGCAATAGCCAGGTAACCGGCTTTTGCAGCACGTCGAGTCACATCTTCTATATGCGTGTTTAACCCACGGTTCTCATGGATCACTACCACGGCGGCATAAGGTTTTTCCTCTTTGGGCCTTGCCACATAAGCCTGCATATCTCCGTTGATGCCCGGGTAACTGATGCGCTCCGTAAATAATTCTCCCGCATCGGTAACACCCGCGTGGGCATAGTTTACTTCCAGCAGGGGCAAGACTGCCATGGCTGCCGCAGTGCTGCCGGCCAGCAAGGCAAGACGGCGCAGAAATTCGTTTCGACTGAGTGGTTGATGGGTATACTCGTCGTACAGGTTGATTATACGCTGGTCCATATGCTATTTTTTAGTCTTTAAAGTTAGGTAATACCGGCTGCCGGCATCACGAAAAAAATAAACCCGGGGAAAATTTCCAATCCCTTAAACCAATCATTAATGAGAAAGTCAGACTCGCCGTTAACGGGGAGTCTGGTCTGCAGTTTTATTATCAGCGGCATTTTTTAATCAGTATTTTTCTTTTATTTTTAAAGATTATACCCTGGCATACGAATCCACTTAATCGTATGTTATAACCTAAAAACCATTGTCATGCGGAAGCTTCTTTCCAATTTTTCAGCCTTCACTTTTTTAACCATCTGTTTTTCATTTTTCCTGCTTCAAGGTTGCCAGCGGGAAATCGATGGCGGAACGGGCGGACCCGGCCCCGGCGGTGGTCCTGCAGTTAATGATAATGAAATGGTAGTGGCAGGTGTCCGGGGTGTGGTAATAGATGAAAATAATCAACCGGTGCAGGGAGCGACAGTGACCAGCGGTACCAGCAACACCACTACCGACCGTTATGGCGTCTTCCGTTTTAATAATATCAATCTTTCAAAGGCCAATGGATACGTGAAAGTGAATAAGCCGGGCTATTTTACCGGGAGCAGAACCTTTGTATCCACACCGGGTCGGACCCATAATGTCAGGATCAGGCTTTTACCAAAATCAAATACAGGGAATTTTGCAGGAGGGGCAGGTGGTACGGTTTCATTACCCGGGGGCGGAAAATTAAGCATGCCGGCCAGTGCAGTAACCGATGCCGGGGGGAATGCTTACACAGGAACCGTTAATATCGCCATGACATGGATCGACCCTACTTCACCCAACCTGGCAGAAATTCTTATCGGCGATCTTCGGGGTGTCACCACAGGCGGAGAGGAGAGAGGCTTGGAAACATTTGGTATGCTGGGTGTGGAGATGACGGGCCCTGGCGGGCAGCCACTTAAAATAGCAACTGGTAAAACGGCTGAACTGACCTTCCCGATACCCGCGGCTCTACAGGCCAACGCACCGGCCACGATCGATATGTGGCATTTTGATGAAACAAAAGGCAGGTGGATACAGGAAGGTACAGCTACAAAAACGGGAAATAATTATGTGGCACTGGTGAGCCATTTTTCTTTCTGGAACTGTGATGCGCCGTTCCCACTGATCAATCTTTGCATGACCCTGGTGGGTGAAGGCAATGCCCCGCTCAATAACGTGCAGGTACGTATTAAAAGACAAAATGGTTCCTATGGTACCGGCTGGACTGATTCAACCGGGAGTCTTTGCGGGAAAGTACCGAAAAATGAAGCCCTGGTCCTGCAGGTATTGGATCAATGCAATAATGCAATTTTTTCTCAAAACATAGGACCTTTTTCTGCGGATGCAAACCTGGGAAATATTACGGTAGCGCTGCCCCCCTCAAATAATTTAATTATTACAGGTACCATTACAAATTGCGCCAATACGAATGTTACGAATGGAACAGCCATAGTTTATACCGGCGGATCACATAGTTATTCAGTCCCGGTTAATAATGGTGGTTTTTCGTTAACTGTATTGAGATGTGGCTCAGGGGCTCTGAATTTTTCCGTGATCGGTGTAGATAACAGCACGTCGCAGCAAAGCCTGCCGGTAAGCGGGAGCGGGACAAGCGGAACAGTAAACGTAGGAACCATCCAGGCATGCGGTACTTCGTCCCTGCAGTTTGCTGAATATATAATTGACGGTACGCCCTATAATTTTTCAGCGCCGCCCGACCAGTTTAATTGCGTCGATTCTTCCGGAACCTGGGGGCCATATCCCAACAAAACCATCTTTTGGGGTTTCAAAGGAACTGGCAATACTGCAGTTGGGTCGTTTAATTTATACTTTGCCAATAACCAGCAACCCGGAACCTACCCGATTGAAAGCGGCACCATGCAATATACTGCCTCGGTTCAGGCGCTTCAATTTGCGGGTCCTAACCCGGTGGTAAATATTACTTCATACGGTAATCCCGGTAGTTTTATCGAGGGGAACTTTACAGAAGTAATGATTGTTTCGGGTACACCAAAAACAGTAAGCTGCACTTTCAGGATAAGACGCAATTAATCTTTCTCAAGATTTCATTGAAGGCTGTTCAGACGAACAGCCTTTTGCTTTAACAGCATTACAATATTTTGCTAAAATGCAGGGTTACAGTTATTCATCCAACCATAATGGCATAGTAATAGCGTCATAAAAGCGTAATAAAGAAGAAAACCACAAACAATTTTTCCGTATGAATCTATTTATTACAAAAAATCATTAGTCCATGAAACGATTTATGAGCGTTGCTGCCTTTGTAGTGGTATTGTTACTTGGCAGTGCTCTCCGAAACAATGTATCGGCGCAATACCGCGGCGATGTTTCCTATCAAACTTTTTACGATGAACTAAGCCCTTACGGGCAGTGGGTCGATTACCCGCAACATGGTTATGTATGGGTGCCGGATGCCGGAAGGGATTTCCGTCCTTACAGCACCAACGGTCATTGGGTCTGGTCCGACGACTATGAATGGATGTGGGTATCCGATTATGACTGGGGATGGGCCCCCTTCCACTATGGCCGGTGGCTTGAAGACGACTTTTATGGTTGGGTTTGGGTACCTGGCTATGAATGGTCTCCTGCCTGGGTCGCATGGAGAGACGGTGGTGATTATTATGGCTGGGCCCCGCTAAGACCCGGCATAAATATCAGTATCAATTTTAATTTAGGGAGTTATTCGCCACCCTATAGTTACTGGTCTTTTGTACCCAGGAGACATATCACTTCACATAACGTGTTTAACTTTTGCATGGACCGCAGGCGTAATGTGACGATCATTAACCAGACAGTTATTATCAATAATTATAATTACAGCCGGAATGTATTCCGTACGGGACCTCGTCGTGCGAACGTGGAAATATATACAGGCCGAATTAATCCAGTTCGTTTCCGTGACTCCTACAACCCGGGTCGTACGACTTTCCGGAATAATGAGGTTAGTGTTTACCGTCCGCAGGTGAGACATGATAATAACCGCCAGTTTGCTCCCCGGCAGTTCCAGCGTTATGAGGAGAGAAATAATGACAACCGTAACGGCAGAAACGACAACAATTTCAGGAGAAACGATAATGGGGGCAACCGTGAGAATAATGCAAATACACGGACTAATAATCTGCCTTCCCGCAGGGAAAATGATAGAAATGATAATACGGTCAGGGATCAGCAACAGAATAATAATAACAATGACCGCCGGTTTGATCGTACAGAGCGCAATGACAATAACGCACCTTCGAACAGGAACAATGAACAACGGGTATTCAGGTCAACCGAAAGGCAGAACCGGAATGCCAACCAGGGAAATAATGAGAACCAACGGGTCATTGAGCGGAAAAATGATAATACTCCACAGCCCGGCGGTAACAATCAACGAAGGGTCTTCAGATCAAACGAACGGCAGGACAGGAATTCAAACCCCGGGAATACTGACAACCAGCGGGTCTTTGAACGGAGGAATGAAAACAATACAGACCGGCGTCAGCCCGAAGCGAGAACGAATGAGCGGCAGGAACGTCAGCAACCCCAACGGGTAGAGCAAAAAAGACAGGAACAACCCCGCCAGATAGAAAGGAGGACAGAAGGGAACAGTAATAAGTCAGGCGAAAGAAATAATGGTGGTGGCAACAATCGCAACAGGAGATTTTAATATAGCGTCAATATTTCATAAAGAAAGACCCTTCGGGGTCTTTCTTATTATTTCACTTTTTTAGATTTATTCAGTGATTGTTTTTTTCGTGCTGGTATCTTTCAGTCAGGTCTTTCAGCGCCAGGAGTTTTTTCCGGATTATCTCCTTTGCCTTCTCATCCTTTAGGTTGCCCTCTACATCAAATTTATCTTTTGCCTGGGCGATCAACACTTCAGGCTTGTATACAGGCTGCATATTCAAAAACTGGAAAACGGGATGGAATGCCTGCTGCATCCTCACCGTGCCCCACATACCCGGAGTAGCACCCAGCAGGGCAACCGGTTTCCTGAGCAGTGGGGAATCTTCTCCCCTTGATGCCCAGTCAATCGCATTTTTCAATCCGCCTGGAATTGAATAGTTGTATTCAGGGGAAGCGATCACTATTCCATCCGTTTGAGCAAGTGCTTGCCTGAATATTGTTACAGCCGCAGGCCTTTCTTTTGTTGCGGGCAGATCCAGGTCAGCATTATATAAAGGAATACCTGCAATGGAAATGATATCCATCACTACCCCTTCCGGCAATAACTTCTTTACCGCATGAAGTAACCAGGTGTTAAAAGAATCTTTGCGCAGGCTTCCTGAAATGCCCGCCCAGCGCTGCCGCACATTCATTTTTTCCTGGCTTTTGAAATCAGGTAAAAGATAACGCCAACGACAAGTGCTATTAAAATAAAGGCCCACCACATGCCAGCTTTGAATATGGTCTCTACAACACCACAACTGCTCAGCACCAGGGTTAGGAGGAACAGGGATAAAAACAGAGGAAATTTCATGGTTGCTCGTTTTAGTATGCTGTGGAAATTCAAGGATCGTACCAAATACGGAGAACGGGAAATGGCCTCCCTGGAAAAGTATTACGTTCAATGGGGCGATAAAGCTCTTAGGACAGGCGGTACCATCTAAAAAAAAACCCTCCGGCCAACGACGGGAGGGTTTCAGTAACTTTCAAATATCTTCCCTTTATGCTTCTGCCTCCATGTAGCTTTCAACAGGTTCGCAGGTACAAATTAAATTCCTGTCACCATGTGTATTATTTACCCGGGCCACAGAAGGCCAGAATTTATTCTGCGTTACATAATATAAAGGAAATGCTGCTGCTTTTCTTGAATAGGAATGTTTCCATTCATCGTCGGTCACCACGAATTGGGTATGGGGTGCGTTTTTTAATACATTATCTTTTTTATCCGCCTTACCTTCTTCCAGGGCTTTTATTTCTTCGCGGATGCTCAGTAATGCATCGCAGAAACGGTCCAGTTCAGCCTTGTCTTCACTTTCCGTAGGTTCAATCATGATCGTTCCCGGTACCGGGAAGCTCATAGTGGGGGCATGAAAACCATAATCAATTAAACGTTTCGCCACATCCTCGGCTTCTACTTCTGCCAATTTTTTAAACGGTCTTAAATCAACAATAAACTCATGTGCACACTGGCCATTATGATTCGTGTAAAGAATATCATAGGCGCCTTCCAGTCTTGCCCGCATATAGTTGGCATTGAGAATGGCATATTCCGTAGCTGCTTTTACGCCTTCATTACCCAGCAACCGGATATAGCCGTAACTGATCAGCAGGATTGAAGCGCTTCCATAAGGTGCCGCACTTACTGCAGTATTTTTTTCTTTTGATAGCGATCCTTTCAGTTCAACATGACCGGGTAAGAAGGCTGCCAGGTGTTTCTTCACACAAATGGGTCCCATTCCCGGGCCACCTCCACCATGCGGGATAGCAAATGTTTTGTGCAGGTTCAGGTGACAAACATCCGCACCAATTAATCCGGGAGCCGTTAAGCCAACCTGTGCATTCATATTGGCCCCGTCCATATATACCTGCCCGCCATGCTGGTGGATGATATCTGTAATTTCTCTCACGGTCTCTTCGTATACCCCATAGGTACTGGGATAAGTAATCATGATGCCCGCAAGGTCCTTACTGTATTGTGCCGCTTTTGCTTTCAGGTCATCGATATCTATGTAACCATTTTCCATAGCTTTTACGACGACCACTTTCATTCCTGCCATCACGGCACTGGCCGGATTGGTTCCGTGCGCCGAAATAGGTATCAGCATTACCTTGCGGTGATGGTCATTACGACTTTCGTGGTATGCCTTAATCGTTAAAAGACCTGCATATTCACCCTGGGCACCGCTGTTGGGTTGTAAACTGCAGGCTTCAAAAGCGGTGATCTCGCAGAGATATTTACCCAGTTCATCAATAATATATTTATACCCTCCCGCCTGGTCGGCCGGTGCAAAAGGATGAATGCTGCTCCAGTGTGCCCAGCTCAGGGGCATCATTTCAGAAGCCGCATTCAGCTTCATAGTGCAACTGCCAAGGGAGATCATGGAAGTATTCAATGAAAGATCTTTATTCTCCAGTTGTTTGATATAACGCATCATCTGGCTTTCGCTGTGATGCGTATTGAAAACCGGGTGTGTCAAAAAAGAGCTTGTTCTTGCCAGGGACCCGGGAATGCAGTTCAGTTCCATATCCTGGTCAATGTCAAAGGCGACTGGGTCCTTATCGTTTTCAAAACAATTAATCAGGTCATACAAATCAGTCACACCTGTCGTTTCATCCAGCGAAATGCCGATATGGGTATTATCAATATATCGCAGGTTAATGAATTGCCGCTCTGCTTTTGACCGGATGGCAGCAACATCTTTTACTTTTACCGTAATGGTATCGAAGAAATTGTCAGAATATAATTCAAACCCTCTTTCCTCGATAGCTTCCGCAACCGTCTGCGTGAGCAGCGCTATTCGCCGGGCAATATTTCTTAACCCATCCGGTCCGTGAAACACGGCATACATAGCCGCCATATTGGCCAGTAAGGCCTGCGCGGTACAAATATTGGACGTGGCTTTTTCTCTTTTGATATGCTGTTCCCTGGTTTGCAGGGCCATCCGCAAAGCCCGGTTACCCTGGGCGTCAATACTGATTCCAATGATCCGCCCGGGAATATTTCTTTTAAAATCATCTTTTGCTGACATGAACGCAGCATGAGGACCGCCATAGCCGAGCGGTACCCCAAAACGCTGGGCAGAGCCAATCGCCACGTCAGCGCCAAGTTCACCCGGAGATGTCAGCAATGTCAGGGCCAGCAGGTCCGTAGCCATCGCCACATAAGCGCCGGCTGCATGTACCTGGCCAATAAAATTCCGGTAATCTTCTATGGAACCTTTGTCATTCGGGTACTGAACAATGGCCCCAAAATAAGAAGCATCCAGAACAGCTTTTTTGTAATCCCCTTCCACAATTTCAATACCGACGGGGAGGGCCCTTGTTACCAGGACATCTTTTGTCTGGGGAAATATATCACGGTCAACAAAAAACTTTGCCTTTTCGATATGATCCTGCCTGTTAAGTGTATTAAAGAACATGGTCATGGCTTCGGCTGCAGCCGTAGCTTCATCCAGTAAAGAGGCATTAGCAATGGGAAGTCCGGTTAAATCGCTGACCATGGTTTGAAAGTTCAGCAGGCTTTCGAGCCGTCCCTGTGATATTTCGGCCTGGTAGGGAGTGTACTGCGTATACCATCCCGGGTTCTCAAAAACGTTACGCAGTATGACCGAAGGTGTGATCGTATCATAATATCCCTGCCCAATATAATTCGAAAAGACTTTATTTTTCAGCGAAATTTCCTTGATATGTTTCAGGTATTCATGTTCACTCATCGCCGCGGGAATGTTCAGGGTATTCTTCATCCGGATAGCGGGGGGTACCGTATCACTGATCAACTGGTCCATACTTTTAGCGCCAATCTTTTTCAGCATCGCTTTGGTATCAGCCTCACCGGGTCCGATGTGACGGGGGATGAATTCGGCAGACTGTTGTTCGAAAAGACTCATGGTATTTAGTTGTTTTTTTATAGGGTTCATGGTGCATGGTTCATGGTTCCTGCTGTCAGCCACAAACGATCGACTATGAACGGTGTTAAAGCGGGGCAAAGTTACGGGCTGGAAGGCAGAAAATATGCGCCTGGCAGAATTGCCGGGATCTTTTGCAGGCAAGGGTTCCGGTGTTATGGATTGTTCCTTTCGTTTTCCATCGCACGCAGTTCTGTACTGGTAAAGCTGCTGCCATCATGGCTCCAACCGGGGGGTCCAAGAAGATAATTCCATTTTTGCTTAAAGGTCAGCCCCTTTTTTTTAAGGTCAGCCCTGATATTTTTCCATTCATGTACGACAATATGGACAGGATCCTCTTTCAGGAGTGGCCGGGTGAGACCATATTTAACCCGTTGGTATTCTGCAGCCGGTAATTCCGGTTGAAACGTTCCAAATAATTTATCCCAGATGATCAGGAACATGCCCATATTCCTGTCCAGGTATTTTGCATTGGATCCATGATGTACCCGGTGGTGGGAGGGGGTTACAAAAATGTATTCGAGCCATCCCAGCTTACCGATTTTTTCTGTATGCACCAGTATGCCCCAGGTTTGTGTAGCGGCATAGATAAACGCAATGTCAACCGGCTGAAAACCCAGTAAGGCGATCGGGATAAAATAAATAAAACGGTACAAAGGTTCCAGGATGGAAGAGCGGAAACCAACGGTGAGATTAAATTGGGATGAGGAATGATGCGTGACATGCGTTGCCCAGAACAAGCGGCAATAATGGTCGACCCGGTGAAGCCAGTAGTACATGAAATCTTCAAACACTATTAAAACAGGCCAGTATATCCAGGAATTTGGGATGGATTCTATCCACCGATGATCATAAAAGAATGAAAGAATGACCCCGATATATATAATCCGGAACAACAGGTCAAGCCCGGTATTCAGCAGCATGAAATAAATATTCTGCAGGGTATCTTTCCAGGTATAGGTTTTTTGTTTCCGCAGGTGACTGAGAAAAAGCTCCAGCCCGATCACAACGAGGTAGAGCGGGGTAGTAATCAGAATCAGCAACTGTTCCCTGGCGGTGCTCATAGGGGGTAAAAATACCTGATTGCTTTGAAACAATAGTAACTTGCGGCATGGCCAGGGATATTTTGCAGAATTGGCAGAAAAAATCAGGGGAAAGACAGAAGTTGTATAAACAGTATTTGCAGAGGGCGGACAAGAATACCGTGCTGAAACAATTGCCAGACCTGCATGAAGAAGCGTTCAGCAAAGTGGATTGCCTTCAATGTGCCAATTGCTGTAAAAACTATTCCCCCCGGTTTAAAACACCTGATATTAAGCGGATCAGCAAACACGTGAAAATGCGGGAAAGTGATTTTATCGAAGCCTACCTGAAAGTGGATGAGGAGGGCGATTATGTGGCTAATTCATTACCCTGTCCTTTCCTGGGTCCGGACAATTATTGCCGCATCTATGACCAGCGGCCGTCGGACTGCCATCGCTTTCCCTATACGGATGAGGACGTGATCATCAAACGGCAGGCGTTAACACTAAAGAATTCTTCGTTTTGCCCGATCACCTATTATGTCCTGGAGAAGTTGATAGAAAATACAAAATAAATACTTCGGAAATTCGGGCATATCCCCCTAAATAAATCAGGCCTTCTGTATAAAGTTTTATACTTTAGATATTCATAAAGGGCAACAGCTGCATCGATCCACGCACCCTATCCAACCTGCCCGGTCCACCCCTTTGTATATACGCAAAAGCTGAAGCAATAAATCCAATACGATCAGTATTTTTTTCGGATGAATTTTCATTCACCTAAAATTCCGGGTATGAAAAGAGTAATCATTTTGTTTGTCGTTTTGTGTATGGTCCTCATCCATGGTAATTTGTATGGGCAGGTATGGAAGCCGTATGCGGATAGTGCCAAAGCATTTTTCGAACAAAAAAAGCCTGATCAGGCGATTGTATATTTTAAAAAAGCCAAACAGGAATTGACCGCCGATTCAGCAGTTACGCAAAGCTATGGTCGCATGTGTTATAACCTGGGGTATGTATACCAATCGATGAATGAATTCGAGAAAGCTGAGTCGCAATACATGGAAGCCAGGAAGACCTGGGAAACAGCTCCGGGAATTGATCATCCAAATTATTCAACCAGTTGTAACTCACTCGCTATATTATATATTAATATGGGACGGATGGAAAAGGCCGAACCCTTATTCCTGGAAGTTAAACAAATCCGGGAAAGAATGCTGGGTAAAGATCACCCCGATTACCTTTCAATTTGTAATAACCTGGCAAATGTTTACTGTGAGATGGGAAAATTTGAAAAGGCCGAGCCGCTCTATCTTGAAACAAAACAGTCGAGAGAAAAATTACTCGGAAAGGAACATCCGGATTATGCTTCCTCCTGTAATAATTTGGCTAATTTCTACAAAGCGATCGCCAACTTTGAAAAAGCGGAACCACTGTATCTTGAGGCGATTCAGATAAGAGGAAAAGTATTGGGTAAAGAAGATCCTGATTACGCTTCCACCTGCAATAACCTGGCCGTCTTATACTACCAGAAGGGCCTATACGATAAGGCGGAGCCCCTTTACCTGGAATCAAAACAAATTGATGAAAAAGTATATGGCAAAGATCAGCCTCAATATGCCGGGGACTGTAATAACCTCGCCGCATTGTATGATGCGACAGGAAAACATGATAAAGCAGAGCTGCTTTATTTAGAGGCCGGTGATATCATCATAAAAATATTCGGGAGGATGCATCCTAGTTATGCGCAAAACCGTGACAATCTTGGCAATTTATACCTGGTTACCGGGAAATACGAAAAAGCTGAGACTCATTTTCTCGAAGGAATTGAGATCAGGGAAAAAATACTGGGCAGGCGCCACCATGATTTTGCCTTTAGCTGTAATAACCTGGGAGGTTTTTACCAGGAGCTTGGAAGATATAAGCAGGCGGAACCTTATTTTATAGAAGCCCGGGATATTATGGAATCGGTTGTTGGAAATAAGCACCCGGATTATGCACGCATATGTAATAACCTGGGTCTTTTATACCAGGACATGGGCGAATTCGAAAAAGCGGAATCCTTGTTATTGGAAGCAAAGGAAATCAAGGGAAAGGTAATCGGAAAAGAAAGTGCAGATTATTCCGGAACCATTACTAACCTTGCCTCATTGTACCAGGAATTGGGACAATATGAAAAAGCAGAATTACTTTATTCAGAAGCAAAGAAGATCCGGGAGAAAACGCTGGGGAAGCACCACGAGACTTATGCAGCCAGTTGCAATAACCTGGCGACAATTTACCGGGAAATTGGCATGTATGAAAAGGCTGAGCCGCTTTTCCTGGAGGCACAATTGGTTTATGCGGCCGCCTTAGGTAAAGATCACCCGGATTATGCGACAGGCTGCGTCAACCTTGCCAATTTATATTCCGATATCGGACAGAATAAAAAAGCAGAACCATTATATATTGAAGCAAGGACGATCTGGGGTAGAGTATATGGTTTGGACCATCCCGTTTATAGTAAGGGCTGTTCTAACCTTGGTATATTTTACCTGGACATTGGAGACTATAAAAAAGCGGAATCGCTTTTCATAGAAACGTTAAGTATAAGGGAAAAAGCACTTGGGAAAGAACACCCTGATTATTCCTATACCATTAACAAGCTCGCTGATCTGTACTGGTGTGTGGGTCAATATCCAAAAGCTGAAAGCTATTACCTGCAAACCATGCAATTAAAGCAGGCGCGAATCCGGAAGATATTTCAATTCACATCTGAAACAGAAAAGCAGTCTTATTTACAGGATGCAGTAAATCAAAGTGAGAATTACTTATCCTATACAACCACTAATAACGCCGGTTCTTTCCTGGGAAATACATACGATTTTACACTTTCAAACCGACAGCTGATATTAAATTCCTCCAGGCACCTTCGAAACACGGTCTTTAACTCCACAGACACTAGTGTTAGAAATAAGTATGACCGCTGGATCAGTGACCGGGAACAAATCTCTTTTTGGTATGCTAAGCCTGTTGCAAACAGACCGGAATTTTTGAAGGACCTGGAAGAAAAGGCTAATGTCCTGGAAAAAGAATTGACCAGGCTATCGGCAGATTTCAGCAGAGAAAAATCGGGAATGGAAATAACCTGGAAAGACATTCAGGGCTCCCTGAAACAGGGCGAAGCGGCTATTGAATTCGCTGAATTCAATTTTTTTGACAGCAAAAGATGGACTGACAGCGTTTACTATATTGCCCTGGTACTGCGAAAAGACAAACCGGGTCCGGAACTGGTAAAATTGTTTGAAAAAAAACAACTTGACTCTGTATTGGGGTATAAAAAGACCAGCCCGGGTCAACACAAAATAAATGACTTGTATTCTGCACAGGAAAAAAATATCTTTACGAAACCAGGATTGAATCTTTATGACGTTATTTGGCAACCGCTTGAAAGCAAGTTAGCCGGCATCAGCACTATTTATTTTGCCCCTGCAGGAACCCTTCACAAAATCTCCTTTGCTGCACTACCAGTGAGTAAAACTGAGGTACTGGGTGATAAATACCAATTGATCCGGTTAAATACGACGGCGACCATTATGGATTATGCAACGTCTGCGGTGATGTCAAAAGATAAGATCCTTTTATATGGTGGCATTCAGTACGATGCAGACTCCGCAAAATTAAAAAATGCTGTCATGCAATATGGCAATAATGATGTTGCTGTGAGATCAATTCCTGAGGATCTTTTACGGGAAGGTGTAAGTGAATTTGGTTACTTGCCAGGTACGGAAAGCGAAGTAGTTAAAATCAACAGCCTCGCCCTGCAAATGGGTTTTACTGCAAACACTATCAAGGGGATTAATGCTACTGAGGAGTCCTTTAAGGCAATATCGGGGAAGGGTTCGCCGGCAGTTCTTCATATTGCCACCCACGGTTTCTTTTTCCCCGATCCAAAGGACAGCCGCAAGGATGATAGGCAAGGTGGGTCAGTCGTTTTCCGCCAGTCAGATAACCCGTTGATCCGCTCAGGCCTCGCGGTTGCAGGCGCTAATAATGCATGGAAGGGAACCCCGGTGAAGGGAGTGGAAGACGGGATCCTTACTTCCTACGAAATATCAAATATGTATTTACCCAATACAAAACTGGCTGTACTCTCCGCCTGTGAAACGGGTCTCGGTGATATCCAGGGAAGTGAAGGCGTATATGGATTGCAAAGGGCATTTAAGATGGCGGGTGTTCAAAACCTGGTGATGAGTTTGTGGAGGGTGGATGACAATGCCGCATCAGAATTCATGCTGGAGTTCTACAAAAATCTTTTTGCCAGACAAAAAATCAGCGAAGCATTTTATCATGCACAGGCAGCCATGAAAAAGAAATATCGGAATGATCCCTATCGGTGGGCTGCTTGGATATTGGTGAGGTAACTTATTTCGCCGTCAGTTCATCATAAGCCGCTCCCAATGGGCGTTGTATACCCTCCGTTTTCCATTCTTCCCCACCCGGGATGATCGTAGCTTTTAGTATTTCTTCTTTTGTTTTCCCGGCTTTTATTTCAGCTTCGGTAAACTTCAGCACATTCCCCAGGTAATCCCGGAACTTATTCAGATCGTCCGTGTTCCCGGTGACCTTGTACCCGTTGGCTGAATGGCCATAAACAAAGATGGTTTTCCTGGGAAACTTTTCCAGGGCCTTGTCCAGCACATTCATCCAGCTTTTAATATTAGCCCCGGCACCCCTGTCCACGTAGGGATGACGACGGTTAAAAACCAGGTCGCCGCAATGCACAATATCCGCGTGTTCAAAATGGATAAAACTATCCCCGTTGGTATGCGCCGCGCCGAAATAATGCAGGCAGATTCTTTCCTTACCGATCTTTTCGCACCATGTATCGGTGTAGGTTTGGTCGGGGTAGAGTTGTTTATCTTCTGACTTATTTTGTTTGGCAGAATTTTCCTGGTTGGTCTTTGAATTGGTATGCGCCAGCACATGCTCCACGATTCCTTTAAATGAAATATTACCCGATGAATGATCACCGTGGTGGTGGGAATTGATGAGTAGCCTGAACGGCTTCTCCGTTTTTTTCTTTAGTTCATCGATCAGGTGTTTGCTTTGCTCCGGAAACTGTGAATCAACCACTACGATCCCGCCCTTCGATAACAGGAATGCAATCGTTCCGCCTTTTTCTTCAAATATCCCAAGGTCATCTGTCAGCATGGTGATTTTCCAGGGCTCCTGGAACAAGGCAGACAATAAATGTTGTTGGGTGAGGGTCAATGCGCCAAAGGTCAGTGCGGAATGCTGGATAAAAGTGCGGCGGTTCATAACATGTTGTTTAGTTATTACAAGGTAATAAAGATATATAATACGCAACAGGGGTGCCGGTACGGCATCTTCAGCGATTACCGCGGGAGCCGGGTTATTTTGCCATTAACTCTTCATAGGCTGCATCAAGTGGCCGGTGTATCCCGTCACCACCCCATTCCTCACCACCCGGTATAACGGTGGCTTTCATTATGTCTTCTTTTGACTTACCTGATTTTATTTCCCCCTCCACAAATTTCAACACATTCCCCAGGAAATCCCTGAACTTGTTCAGATCGTCCGAGGTGCCGGTCACTTTAAAACCATTGTCGGCATGACCGAACACATACAGGGTTGTTTTATCATATTTACCGATGGCTTTGTTGAGTACTTCCATCCAGCCTTTGATATTAGCTCCTGCACTGCGGTC
>JANWIJ010000037.1 GCA_025449935.1 Chitinophagaceae bacterium | reverse complement strand
TCTTACCTACCGGCAGTTTGCCCATCAGGTTCCATACTTCATCTTTTACTTTATTGTAAGTGGGTGAAGTAGAAATATCGGTCAGGTATTCTTTTAAGGCCCCGACATTCGGGTCAATGCCCATGCAGTTATCATTCAGGATGATAAGCATATCTGTATCGGCCACACCCGCATGATTCATTCCCTCAAAAGCAAGTCCTGCTGTCATGGCACCGTCTCCAATTACGGCCACAACTTTCCGGTCTTTTTCACCTTTATACTTAGCCGCCATCGCCATTCCCAGTGCCGCAGACACCGAGGTTGATGAGTGACCCACGCCAAAGGTATCATACTCACTTTCGCTTCGTTTGGGAAAACCGCTTAATCCGTTATATTTCCTGTTGGTGGGGAAATTATCTCTTCTGCCGGTCAGAATTTTATGGCCATATGCCTGGTGACCCACGTCCCAGACCAATTGATCATAGGGAGTATTGTATACATAATGAAGAGCCGTAGTCAGTTCGACCACCCCCAGGCTGGCACCAAAATGACCTCCGTAAACACTAACCACATCAATGATATACTGGCGCAACTCGTCACATACCTGGTGAAGCTTTTCACGGGGTAGTTTTTTGAGATCAGCGGGCGAATCAATAGTCTTTAAAAGGGAACCGGGTGTTATTTCCATACCTGAGTTTGACGGTGTAAAAGTAATATTTTCCGTTCAGCCTTTTTTGATAAAGATTAGGAGGCCAAACCGGGCCATGAATGTTATGTCAGACAAGGGTTAACAGGGAGGGGGATGGTAACCGGTGCCCATTTGTAAAACTAATCTGCCACTGGTATATTTACAGGACAAGCGCTGATCTGGTTTTAATTAGCTTTGAAAATCTATGCAGAAGAAATGGGTACAATACTGGACTTTCCAGCTGATCGGGTGGGGCAGCTTTGCTGTTATTAATACATTCTTTGCCTTTTCATTTGATAAGCTGAGCCCGGAGTTTTTTTACCGGCTTGGTATTTTTCTCTTTTTGGGCATCATTATATCGCATGTAATGCGGGAAATATTAACCCGGCTGGGAACGCTCCAGAAAAACCTGAATAAACAGGTCTTCCAGTTTTTTTTATTGACGTTCATCCTGGCGGTCATAGCTTCATTTATTTACGTGGAAACCGTCAAGGGATTTAAATTACTGCGGGGAGATGAAGAAGAATTGCTGGCCCGGACAAGTATCAGCTATTGGGTAAATAAATTGCTGCTGATCCTGAGTAATGCCTTTTCTTATTTTGTCCTGTTCTTTATCTGGAGTCTTATTTATTTTATGTTTCACTATGTGACCAAAAGCCGGAGGCAGCAACTGGATACGCTGCGGCTTGAATCGCTGGTAAAAGAACTGGAGTTAAAGACGATAAAAGCGCACATCAATCCCCATTTTATTTTTAACTCGTTAAACAGTATCCGGGCATTAGTGGATGAAAATCCCCAGCGGGCCCGTAAAGCTGTTACGGAATTGAGCAATATACTCCGCAGCAGCATGCAATCCGAAAAACTGGAAACGGTTCCCTTTGAAAAGGAGTTATTTATTGTAAAAGATTACCTCGCCCTGGAAAACATGCGGTTTGAAGACCGGCTCCGGATCGAATACCAGATCAATGAAGAAACACTGGACCAGCCCGTGCCCCCCATGATGTTGCAGACCCTGGTGGAAAACGCCATCAAGCATGGGATCAGCAAACAGATAAAAGGCGGTGTTGTAAAAGTGATATCGGACTTCAAGAATGATTACCATGAAATGATTGTTCAGAATACCGGTTACCTGAACGGGTCAGTCAATTCGGAGGGATTTGGAATTTCCAGTACTACGAACAGGTTGAATTTACTTTACGGAGACAAAGCAAAATTTGAAATAAAACAAATCAACGGGTCGCTGGTAGAAGCCAAAGTGCGGATACCCGTGGGCGCGGTTTAAAACATGAAACTTCTAAACTCTTAAACTTTTTTAATGAAAGCAATAATAATTGATGACGAGCGCCTAGCCAGGACCGAACTAAAGAAATTACTGCAGGATTTCCCGGAAGTGGAAATAGTGGACGAAGCTGCCAATGCAGAAGAAGGAATTGCCAAGATTGAAAGCCAGCAACCCGATCTTATCTTCCTGGATATTCAGATGCCCGGTAAAACCGGCTTTGATATGCTCTCACAACTGGAAAGATCACCGCAGGTGATTTTTACGACCGCCTATGATGAGTTTGCCCTGAAAGCATTTGAAGTGAATGCCCTGGATTATTTATTAAAACCGGTAGAACCGAAACGTCTCGCGGATGCGATCCATAAACTGCATTTCGTGGAAAGTAAGGAGCCCAGGTCCGATGCGGGGAGTATGAATAACAGTATTCTTACAGAAAATGACCAGGTGTTTGTAAAAGACGGGGAACGTTGCTGGTTTGTAAAACTGAGTGACATCCGTTTATTTGAAAGTGTGGGCAATTATGCCAAAGTATTTTTTTCCAATAACAAACCACTAATCCTTAAGTCCCTCAATGCATTGGAAGAAAGGCTGGATGAGAAGACTTTTTTCAGGGCTAACCGCAAGCATATCGTCAACCTGCGTATGATTGATAAGATAGAACCTTATTTTAACGGGGGATTGTTGCTGGAAATGAAAGGGGGAGAAAAAATAGAGGTCAGCCGCCGCCAGACTGTGAAGTTTAAAGAGATGATGAGTCTGTAATTGACAGCAATAATTTCATCCCTATATTCCACCTGTGCACTTGTTATTAAACCGGTTCAATACCCGGTCCTAAACATGAATTATTAATTATGAAGAAATATTCCCCAACAGGGTTGTTGGTAACGGCAACCTTTTTTTTATTGGTTGGCGGTGCCTGTTCCGCGCAAAAGAAGAGCGCCCCGGCCATGATGGATGCTGTTATCAGTGTGAAAGAAGTAGAGCGGATCGAAAGAACGCTGGCGGCTGATGATATGATGGGAAGAAAAGTTTTTACCCCTGGCATTGATAAAGCAGCTGATTTTATCGCCGGTGAATTTAAAGCCACAGGGTTGCAGTCCTGGACTAACCCCGGGTCTTTCCGGCAGGAATTTGTTATGGTTCGTCCAAAATTTATCAGCGCGTCAGCCTTACTTGATGGAATAAGCATAGAGCAAAAAGATATAATGGCTGTTACCTGCCAGCCGAAACTGGTCATTAACCAGAGTTCGGGATTTGAAAAAACATTTATAAAAGCCGGGGAGAACCTGCAGGCTGAAGCCAGGAAAATGGTCCGGGGGAATAAGAATAAGCTCGTCTTGGTAGATAAAAGCTTTGCCAACAGTTTTGGCAACCTCTCGAGGTTAAAGTCATCCATGTTCAAGACGAATACCAGCGTGGTTTTTATCCTGGCAGATACAGACCCGGGCGTTTACAGTATTGAGGCGGTCCATGAAATAACCGAACAAAAAATGGCCAATGTCGTGGGCATTTTGCCCGGCAAATCCAGGAAAGATGAGTATGTTGTTTTTTCCGGCCATTATGATCACCTCGGTGTTGGTAAGCCGGTAAACGGCGATTCGATTTATAACGGTGCCAATGATGATGCCGCCGGGGTAACAGGTGTTATCATGCTGGCCAGGTATTTTCAGCGACTTGCTGACAACGAGAGGACCCTTGTATTTGCAGCATTTACGGCAGAAGAAGTGGGTGGCTTTGGTTCACAATATTTTTCCCGCCAGTTTGATCCGCAGAAAGTAATGGCCATGTTCAATATTGAAATGATCGGTACGGAGAGTAAATGGGGAAAGAATTCAGCTTACATAACCGGGTATGAAAAAACAGATATGGGTTCCGGCTTGCAAAAAAACCTGGAGGGAACCGGGTTTACATTTTATCCGGATCCTTATCCCGCACAGCAGTTATTTTACCGATCAGATAATGCTACCCTGGCAAGGCTGGGGGTGCCGGCGCATACGATTTCCACGGCCAAAATGGACGGGGAGCCACATTACCATAAATTATCCGACCAGGTGGAAACACTGGACCTGGAAAATATGACCATGATCATTAAGGCCATCGCCCTGAGTTCAAGAAGTATTGTTGCCGGGAAAGAAACACCTGCAAGAGTGAAGGTGGAAGAACTCCGTTAGGCTTTTACGGGAACTGAATGGACAGCGGCTGCCATTTCCTTTATTAATGAATTGTCTTTTTCAATGGCATTTCCCACCACGATTACGTCGGCCCCGGCTTTACAGTTGCGATAAGCTTTTTCAGGTTCCACAATACCCCCGCCAATAATAAGGGGGGCCTCAATATGGTCTGCCACGATTTTTATCATGCTTTCTGTAATAGGACGTTTAGCACCACTCCCGGCATCCATATAAATCAATTTCATTCCCAGCATTTCTCCGGCCATTGCAGTGCACATGGCGATTTCATTTTTATCGGCAGGGACTGGTGTAGCGTTGCTGATATATGAAACGGTAGTTGGGGCTCCTCCATCAACGACAATATAACCGGTGGGCATGATTTCCAGGCCGCTTTGTTTGACAAAAGGGGCTGATACTACATGCTGACCTATGAGTAATTCAGGATTACGGCCTGAAATAAGGGACAGGTATAATAAAGCATCCGCATATTTACTGATCTGGGAAGGACTGCCCGGAAACAGGATAACGGGTATAGAGCAATTTTGCCTGATATGCTGAACACAATCGTCCAGGTGGTTGGAAATGACCAGGCTCCCGCCTACAAGCAGGTAGTCGACCCTGGCTGATACAGAAAGTTCAATAAGGTCATCCAGTAATGGTTTGTTCACTTTATCTGGATCAATCAACACGGCAAATGACTTTTTGCCCTGCTTTTTCTTATCGGCCAATGCATTGTAGATAGTTGACTTCATCCGGTACCGGTTGATATATGCAAAAATGCAAAAAAATGTCGGCTTTCAGCGAAGTAATTAAAGCCGTTGTTTACGGCCCTAAATGCTTCTTTTATTAAACGGGAATATCCCGGTAACCAGGGATTCAATTTTGAAGCCATACCGCCATCCGCGTTATATTTTTTTATCCCGGATAAAATATAAACTGGTTATAAGGCCAGTTATTCCGGGGTATAATGATACCAAACTGAAAAGAAAAAAAGCGCATAACGCCTGCTTTACTCGTGATCCTTTTGGTGACGTATTAAAAAACAGCATCGTAAAAATTCATTAGCAGCCAGGATGGGAAAAGCGCGGGATAACTGTAAAAAAATAGCTGGATTGGGTTACATAAAAAAAGGGAATAATCATATTATTAAATTTTTATCATTGCATAACCCCTGTGTTATGCTGCTGGTAAGACTTTGGTATGATAAAGATTGTAGAATGCAGGGTGGGCAACTGTTTCAGGGCATTGAAAGCTAGAAACCCTTTCCTGTTTTGCTTTTCAGGTCAGGCGCAGGGGAGGGAATTTTTTTTAATAGATGGTATTGAAATTTCCAAAAAAAATTTACCATAAAAACAATATGCTATTGTGCAGAAATTCGCTAAGTCAGCACAGGAAAGCACTTCAGGATTTTTAATGTGCCTTATCCACACAATGTTAATATCTGGAGGTTTGATTTTAGCATGGTAAAAAATACTTTCGTAAGCGACCTCCCCATACCCCTGGAGTGGTCGCATGGAAACCAGGACCAATAACCCAGTTAAATTCTTTTTAGTTATGGCAAGTAAGAAGCAGGCATCCGCCAAAAGCGGTTTGCAGTTTAGTCGTCGCTTCACCCGTGAGGATACCAGTGTGTTTGATTTGTTTGAATATGATTACCGTACCTCCGTGATTCGTAATCCTACCGGTGAAGTGGTGTTTGAAATGAATAATGTGGAAGTCCCCAAACAGTGGAGCCAGATTGCCACAGATATTTTAGCACAAAAATATTTTCGAAAGGCCGGGGTACCCCAACCGGACGGAAGTCTCGGCAGGGAAACATCGGCTAAAGAGGTTGCACATCGAATGGCGAATTGCTGGCGGGTATGGGGCGAAAAGTATAATTATTTTGCTTCAGAAAAAGACGCGCAGGTATTCTACGAGGAATTGGTGTTTTCCATATTAAACCAGATGTGTGTACCCAATTCGCCGCAATGGTTCAATACCGGTTTGTATGAAAGCTATGACATAAAAGGAAAGCCACAGGGACATTATTATGTAGATCCAGCAGATGGTGAACTCAAGAAATCCACTTCAGCTTACGAACGTCCCCAGCCCCATGCCTGTTTTATCCTGAGCGTGGAGGATGACCTGGTAAACGAAGGCGGAATTATGGATCTTTGGGTCCGGGAAGCTAGAATTTTCAAATATGGTTCGGGAGTTGGTACAAATTATTCCAATCTCCGCGGTGCAGGAGAAAAATTAAGCGGCGGTGGGACATCATCAGGATTGATGAGTTTTCTGAAAATTGGGGACCGGGCTGCCGGTGCCATTAAGAGTGGAGGTACTACGCGCCGTGCGGCTAAAATGGTCTGCCTGGACCTGGATCACCCGGAAATCGTGGACTTTATTAACTGGAAGGTAGAAGAAGAAAAAAAAGTAGGCGCCCTCATTGCTGCCGGTTATCCTTCCGGTTATGAGGACGAAGCATACAGGACTGTTAGCGGGCAGAACTCCAATAATTCCATACGTATTCCCAATTCATTTTTTAATATTTTGGATCAGGATGGCGAATGGGAACTGAAGGGTAGAATGGATGGCCGGGTGATGAAAAGAATACCTGCCCGGGAATTATGGAACCATATTGCCTATGCCGCCTGGCGTTGTGCCGACCCCGGCACACAGTATAATACTACCATCAATGAATGGCATACTTGTCCTGAAGGAGGTGAGATAAGGGCTTCCAACCCCTGCAGTGAGTATATGTTCCTGGATAATACTGCTTGTAACCTGGCCTCTGCCAACCTGATGAAATTCTTTGATACAGAGACCAACCATTTTGATGTGGAGGGGTATGAATACAACTGCCGGCTCTGGACGGTTGTTCTGGAAGTATCAGTACTGATGGCGCAGTTCCCTTCTAAAGAGGTGGCACAACTGAGCTATGAATACAGGACGCTGGGATTAGGGTACGCTAACCTGGGTACCATGCTGATGGTGAGTGGAATTCCTTATGATAGCGAAGAAGCCAGGGCCATTGCCGGGGCGATCACAGCAATTATGACCGGGATATCCTACAAAACATCGGCGGAGATGGCCCGTGCATTGGGTACTTTCCCCCGGTACGAGGAGAATAAAGCCCATATGGGTCGGGTCATGCGTAATCACCGGCTGGCTGCTTACGACGCGGATGAATATGAAGCACTGAGCCTGAAACCACAGGGCATCAAATCTCAATACTGTCCTGATTACCTGCTGAAAGCCGCTTGCAGGGCCTGGGATGATGCGGTGGAACTCGGAGAAGAATTTGGCTACCGGAATGCACAGGCAACCGTTATTGCACCAACCGGAACAATCGGGCTGGTGATGGATTGTGACACAACCGGCGTGGAGCCTGATTTCGCACTTGTAAAGTTTAAGAAATTGTCAGGCGGTGGTTATTTCCGGATTATTAACCAATCAGTACCGGCAGCACTGAAGAACCTGGGGTATTCAGAGAAAGAAATTTCTGCTATTATTAAATATGCCGTTGGTACTGCTTCTTTTGCAGGAGCACCTTTTATCAATCACCAGACATTAAGTGAAAAAGGCTTTATCGCGGATGAAATAAAAAGACTTGAAACGGCCGCTGCCACAGCCTTTGAGATCGGTTTTGTATTTAATAAGTATTCACTTGGTGAGGAATGCCTGCAGCGTCTCGGGTTTACTCCGGAACAATACAATGATTTGGGATGGAACCTGCTGGAAGCATTGGGCTTTACTGATGAACAAATCGAAGCTGCGAATGATTATGTATGCGGCACGATGATGCTGGAAGGCGCCCCTTTGTTGCGGGAAGAGCACCTGGCTGTTTTTGACTGCGCCAACAAATGTGGCCGGAAAGGCCAGCGTTATATTCATGCCCACGGGCATATTCGCATGATGGGAGCTACACAGCCATTCATCAGCGGTGCTATCTCCAAAACAATTAACCTGCCCCATGAAGCCGCGGTAGAAGAAATTGCGGATGCTTATTACCTGAGCTGGAAGCTGGGATTGAAAGCAAATGCACTTTACCGTGATGGATCCAAACTGTCGCAACCCCTTAGCACCAAAAGCGACAAGAAAAAGAAAACAGTGACCATTGCAGAAAAAGAGGAAATACCGGCTATACCCGAAACGAGACAGCAACCGGAATCCAACATTGTCGATTTAGGAAAACTCACGGTAGAAGAGTTGCTGGAGGAAGTTCAGAAAAGGGTCCAGGCCTCCCCGGATACCAAACTAAAAAGAAAATTGGCCAGTATTGTTGAACGCCGTGCCTTGCCCGCCAAACGCCGTGGATTCACGCAAAAGGCAAAAATCAACGGGCAGGCGATCTTTCTGCGCACCGGTGAATACGGAGATGGAACACTCGGCGAAATTTTCATTGATATGGCAAAGGAAGGCGCCACCATGCGCAGCATGATGAACTGCTTTGCCATTTCCATTTCAATAGGCCTGCAATACGGTGTACCGTTGGAAGAGTTTGTTGACAAATTTGCCTTTACCCGATTTGATCCTTCCGGGTTTGTAGAACATCCCAATATCAAATCAACTACCTCGTTGGTGGACTTTATCTTCCGTGTACTGGGTTATGAATATCTCGGCCGTACCGATCTGGTTCATGTGCTGGATAAACCCGAAGTGATGAATACCGGTGCCGATGAGTGGGATGAAGTGCCTTCTAATCCATTGGAGTATGCCAAGGAACCAGAACTATCGAGTGTGAGGATTACGCCGGTGTCAGGAACGATTGCGCCGCAACCGGTAAAGAACCAGCGGACCGCTCAAACCGTAAAGTCAGAAAATGGATTGGATGCATTAAATGCGGCCTCGAAGAGTATGCAGAGTGATGCACCAGCCTGTAATGTTTGCGGACATATTATGATGCGCAGCGGCACCTGTTATAAATGCCTGAATTGTGGCAACCAGGGCGGTTGCAGTTAACAAACCAAGGACGATCCCGGCGCTCACGGCCGGGACAAGGAAAAACCAATAAAGAGAGTACCCATTAATTCAGCATCCCGGTCACCAGCCGGGATGTTTTGTGATAGCTTACGCGGATCTATAAAATGGATCAATTGGCCTATTGTTCACCAGCGAAATAATCAGCGGGAACAAGAAGTTTATCTCAGGAGTTTTTCGGTGCAAAAAAGGGAATTTCAGTCGTATTTCCCTGCTTTTTTCCGGCCCTCCCGTATTACTTTTATGCACAAATAAAGTAACTATGAAAGCCAGAATCATTCTCCTCCTGATCATTGCAAGTATTGCTTTCCAGGCATGCAGCCGGGCGATAAGTCCTTACCAGGCTGCCAATAATCCAAGAGGGAAAAAATGCCGGGATATTAAATAGTCTTTTCAACCTTCACCAAATATAGTTTTCACGGCGCCTTCCAGCATCGGGAATTTTTCTACCACAAAGTTTTTGATGGTGGTGATTGCTTTTATGGCCTGCTCATCGGTAAGCCCCGCTTCTTTTTTTAATTGATCAATCAGTTCCTGCATGAATATTATTTATCCGGGAAGTTAGGATAAAATAAAAATGCCGGAATTTCTTCCGGCATTTAATAATTTATAGGACCAACCGTTGCTTAAGCGACTTTCAGCAAGCTGAGTTTGCTCTTATCAAATTTACGTTTGGCATATTCCAGGTCAAGCGTAAACTGGGTTTCTTTTGAGGAAGGCAGCTCGTACATGGCATCCGTCAGGATTCCTTCACAAATGCTGCGCAAACCGCGGGCGCCGAGTTTATATTCCATCGCCTTTTCTACCATAAAGCCTAAAACGTCTTCTTCAATATTGAGCTGGATATTCTCCAATTCGAATAATTTCCTGTATTGTTTAACCAGCGCATTCCGGGGTTCGGTGAGGATAGCCCTTAATGTCTCTGCATCCAGCGGGTCGAGGTGTGTGACAACAGGTAAACGTCCCAGCAATTCGGGAATAAGTCCAAAAGCTTTGAGGTCAGTGGCATTTACATAACGAAGCAGGTTCTTTTTCATGCTTTCCTGCAGTTCTTTGTCCACGTTAAACCCAATGGTATTGGTCTGCACCCTGCGTGCAATAATCTTATCGATGCCATCAAAAGCTCCACCGCAAATAAAGAGAATATTCTGGGTATTGATCTTAATGAGTTTTTGCTCAGGATGTTTCCTGCCACCCTGTGGTGGTACCAGCACATCCGTACCTTCCAGCAGCTTCAGCATTCCCTGCTGAACCCCTTCACCGCTAACATCGCGGGTAATGGATGGATTATCTCCTTTGCGGGCAATCTTGTCTATTTCGTCAATATACACAATGCCGCGTTCCGCAGCAGCTACGTCGTAATTGCAAACCTGTAATAACCGGGTAAGAATGCTCTCCACATCTTCCCCCACATATCCTGCTTCTGTAAATACGGTGGCATCCACAATCGTGAACGGCACATTCAGCATCCGGGCGATACTTTTGGCCAGCAGAGTCTTACCCGTGCCGGTTTCACCCACCATGATAATGTTACTTTTTTCAATCTCCACATCATTGGTGCTTACCGGAAGATCATTATTTTTCTGCTGGAGTCTTTTATAATGATTATAAACCGCAACGGCCAGTACTTTTTTGGCCTCATCCTGGCCAATCACATATTCATCCAGGAATTTTTTAACCTCAACCGGTTTCTTAACAGTCAGTTTAAAGGAGGAAGAGATCTTTTCATCTTTAATCATTAACTCCTGGTCAATGATTTCACGCGCATGCTCTACGCAATTCTCACAAATATGCCCTTCCTGGCCTGCAATAAGGATTTTCACCTCATCGCGGCTGCGGCCACAAAACGAACAATGCAACGGATTTTTTGCCATATTAACTTAAAGTATAACGGGGAACCACCAACTTCGTAACCTACAAAATTATAAAACCGCCGTGAAAAGGGCGGTTTTATTTATAATGGAGACTTAACTGACTAGTTTTGAGCTAATTATAGTTTTTCCACCAACTGATCTGCAATGCCATATTCAATGGCCTGTTTGGCATTCATCCAGCGGTCCCGGTCGAAATCTTTCATGATTTGGTCTACGGTTTTGCCGCAATTTTTGGCGAGGATGCCGGCCCCGATTTCTTTTACCCGCTTCGTCTGCTCGGCCTGGATCTCCAGGTCAGCGCTGACACCCTGGATATACCCACCCAATGAGGGTTGGTGGATCATTACCTCCCCATGCGGGAAGATATACCGCTTACCTTTTTCCCCGCCGCTCAGCAGGATACTGCCCATGGAAGCAGCAAGACCCATGCAGATGGTGCTTACGGGGCTTTTGATCATTTGCATCGTGTCATACATCACCATCCCGCTTGTAACCACTCCGCCGGGACTGTTGATGTAAAATTTTATTTCCTCTCCGGGTTTATCAGCATCGAGCAGCAGCAATTTGCTCACGATATCTTTAGCACTTTTGTCATCCACCACACCCCACAAATAGACCGCCCTCTTTTCAAAAAAATATTTCTCCAGCTTTTTGCTGAACATCATCAGGTCACTCTTTGGCTGCTCTTCTTTTTCTTCTTCCTCATCTGCTTTCCAGTCGTTATATAAAAATTGCTTACGGTTCATATCGGGATTATTTGATATTTAATTGATGTTATGGTCTAGTTATCTTTCTTTTGTTTGCGGGGATTGGTGATCAGGACCTCGTCTACCAGCCCGTATTCTTTTGCCTCGGCGGCGGTCATCCAGTTATCCCGGTCAAAATCTTTTTCTATTTGTTCCAGTGATTTACCGGTATGAAAATTCACTACTTCATATAACTCTCTCTTCAGTTTCCTGATTTCATTGACCGTGATCTCAATGTCGCTTGCCTGCCCGCCGATGGCCCCGCTTGGCTGGTGCATCATGATACGGGAATGTTTCAGGGCAGCCCTTTTCCCTTTTGTTCCGGCACCCAGTAATACACAGGCCATGGAAGCGGCCACCCCGATACAAATGGTGGCAATATCAGGGCTCACATATTGCATAGTATCATAAACCCCAAGCCCGGAGTACACACTGCCACCGGGACTGTTGATGTACATATTGATATCCCTTGACCGGTCAGTAGAATCAAGAAATAACAGCTGGGCTGTAACGATGTTGGCTATTTCATCATTGATAGGATAGCCAAGGAAAATAATCCGGTCCATCATCAGCCGGCTGTACACATCCATCACGGCTACGTTCAGGGAACGCTCCTCAATAATATTGGGCGTCATCGCGGTAACCAGGTGAGAGGCATAACTGTTGAGGGTGTTACTGGAAATTCCACGGTGTTTCACCGCATATTTTTCAAATTCCGAATTAAAACTCATGTAAGAGACAATTTAAATGTTAGGTTTAATTTTTCAGGGATTTGCATTCCTGCACTTAAACGGTTGAACTCCTCAAATATCCGTCCAAATGGTAAAACGGCAAAATCGGTGACAAGTTGGCTTAAGCGGGAAGCCCGGAAGTCAGTAAAAATGGAAAGCCCGGAAGATTATTTCTTTTTTGAATAATTCTTCCGGACTTTCTGACTTGAGGTCTATATGACTTAATGGTGGTGGTGCTGATGCGCCTCTACCATTTTAGTAAATTCTTCCGAACTGATAGCTTTACCGGCGGGTTTGACCTGTGCCGCAGCCCATTCAAATATTTTCTGTGTCTGGATCCGGTTATAAGCATCATCCACGAATTTCCTGTCCTTCATCATTTTTTCCACATAGTCTGTTACCCAGGGCTGGTCATCGGCCAGGTTTGCTCCACCCATATAGCTGAAGAGTTGTTGTTTGGCGAACTGGCGGATTTCATCGGGACCAACCTGCATATTGTTGTCCTGAACAATTTTATCGGAGATAAGTGTCCATTTCAACTGGCTCAGGAATTTTGGAAATTCGTTTTCAACCTCTTCATCCGTTTTGGGTGAGGGGTCCTTCGACTGGTCACTTTGTGTCTTTACCCATTTTTTCAGAAAACCTTCTGGAAATTTAATATCCGTATGGTCAACTAGTTCATGAAACACCTGGTCATGGATCTGGTTGGTGGCCTGCCCGTTCCAGTAAGCCTGGATTTCTTCTTTTATTTTGTTGCGGAAATCGGCTTCCGTTTTTACTTCCTGCCCCGGGTAAAGCTGGTTAAAGAATTCTTCGTTCAGTTCTTTTTTGTCCAGCAAACCAATTTTTGTAATCTGTATCCTGAAATGTTTTTGAGCGGCGGCAGGATCATTTTTGTCAAGGCCAAGATCACTTAAAATGAAAT
Organism: Chitinophagaceae bacterium; assembly: GCA_025449935.1. Taxonomy (GTDB): domain Bacteria; phylum Bacteroidota; class Bacteroidia; order Chitinophagales; family Chitinophagaceae; genus JJ008. Next base: position 55,350 of record JANWIJ010000037.1, on the reverse strand, counting down.
CAAGCTCTTTTTCGCCAAAGGCTTTGTCTAATTGAACGACCACAAAATCATTCATCACCTTTCCCGTCAGGTTGGGGCGAAACTCATCCTTAAAATATTTCACCAGCAGCGAATTGTCTTTCTGGATGCCGTTTTCAACCAAATTACCATTTTCGTCTGCTTCTGTAAAAATGATATTCAATACATTTTCATCCGTGGAGACTGAATCCTGGTCCTGCATATTGCCATAACGGTTTTGCAGGCGGGTGATCTCATTACCGATCATTTCATCAGTTACCGTAACCTCATATCTTGTTGTTTTTGCGGTTTCCAGGTCAGGCAGTTGAAATTCGGGCTTCATGCCTATTTCAAAATGAAATGTATAATCCGCAGGGTTGTTGACATCCAGCTGCCGGATATCTGATTCCAGGGGGAGGGGTTGCGCAAAAATATCTGCTTTATCATTCTGCAGATAATTAATAAGCTCCCGGTCAACCGAACGGAGAACTTCATCTGTAAACAAAGAAGGCCCGTACATTTTTTTGATCAGGCCAGTGGGTACCATGCCTTTTCTGAAACCGGGGATATTGGCCTTCTTACTGTATTCTTTTAAAGCCTTTTCAAAAGAAGGCAGGTAATCAGTCTTCTCCAGTTTCACGGTTAACTTTTCATGCAGGAGACCAATGTTTTCTTTGGTAATTGTTGCCATATAGAGAGCGTTTAAAGTTTAGGGTTTAGAGTTTAGAGCTGGCTCTTAATTAACCGGGTTTATTCCTTAAACACAAAACCCTAAACTATTCCTGTCCGGATGGAGGGACTCGAACCCCCACACCTTGCGGCATCAGATCCTAAGTCTGACGTGTCTACCAATTCCACCACATCCGGGTTTTTTAGCCGAAAAGTCAAACAAAACTGGTTACCCAGAAAATAGGGTGGGTGCTTTGACCTGTTTGACAAATAGTGGCTTTCAAAACGGGCTGCAAATGTAGGATTTTAAGCTAAGAAAATGGCTGTTTTTCAGTAAATTCGTAGACCATGGAAACGGTAGCGCAGACCCCCAAATATCACCTGAACGAGGAGGAAGAGAAAAAACTCATCCTGCGGGAATATCGTTCCCTGCTGAAAGTGCTGAAGACCAAATTAAAACCCGGTGATAAGAATCTTATCCGCACCGCTTTTGAAATGGCTGCCGATGCACATAAAACCATGCGCCGGAAAAGCGGCGAACCCTATATTCTTCACCCGATTGCGGTAGCAAAAATCTGCGTCGAAGAAATTGGGTTGGGTATTCGCTCCACGATCTGTGCATTGATGCATGATACCGTGGAAGACACTGATATCTCTCTCGAAGATGTGGAAAGGGAATTTGGGAACGAGATTGCCCGTATTGTTGACGGGCTGACAAAAATTTCCAATGTTATCGATGTGAATGCATCGCAGCAGGCAGAGAATTTCAAAAAAATACTGCTCACACTCACCGACGACCCCCGGGTTATCCTGATCAAACTTGCCGACAGGATACATAACATGCGGACACTGGACAGCATGAAGCGGGAAAAACAACTGAAGATTTCTTCCGAAACCGTTTATGTCTATGCCCCCCTGGCCCACCGGATGGGCCTCTATAATATAAAGACGGAAATGGAGGACCTGGCCATGAAATACATGGAGCCGGATATCTATAAAGAAATTGCCCGGAAACTCGCGGAAACAAAAAAAGAAAGATCCAAGTACATCAATGAATTTATCAAACCTATCAAGGACAAATTAGGCAAAGCAAAAATCGACGCGGAAATATATGGCCGGCCCAAGAGCATTCACTCGATCTGGAATAAAATGAAAAAAAAGGGAGTGGAGTTTGAAGAAGTTTATGATCTGTTTGCCATCCGGGCCATTCTCGACTCACCGCCTGAAAAAGAAAAAGAAGATTGCTGGAAGGTTTATTCACTCATTACCGATGAATACAACCCGTCACCGGAAAGATTACGGGACTGGTTAAGTAATCCCAAAAGCAACGGGTATGAGGCACTGCATACCACGGTAATGGGCCCGCAGGGCAAATGGGTGGAAGTGCAGATACGGACCAAGCGGATGAACGAGATCGCTGAAAAAGGACTGGCGGCTCACTGGAAATATAAAGAAGGTTCCAGCGACGAAAGCCGTTTTGACAAATGGTTCCAGCAAATACGGGAAGTGATCGGTAACCAGGAAGCTGACAGTATTGATTTTTTGCAGGATTTCAAAACCAGTTTCCTCGCAGAAGAGATTTATGTATACACGCCGAAAGGAGATGTGAAAATGTTGCCCGTGGGTTCTACAGCGCTGGATTTTGCCTTTGCCATCCACAGTGCCATCGGTGTAAAGACCATTGGCGCCAAGGTGAACCATAAACTCGTTCCCATCAGTCATAAACTCCACAGCGGTGACCAGGTAGAAATAATTACCAGCAATAAACAAAAGGCATCCGAAGACTGGCTGGGATTTGTTGTTACCTCCAAAGCCAAAGGAAGGATACGGGATGCTTTGAAAGAGGAAAAAAGAAAAGTGGCTGATGAAGGAAAATATACCGTGCAGCGCAAACTGGAAGGAGTAGGCGCTAACTTTTCGCAGCACAATATTGATGAACTGGTGCAATGGTACAAACTGCCTTCCAATCTTGATCTTTTTTACCAGGTAGCTGTAAAAAATATTGATCTCAGGGATCTGAAGGAATTTAAAGTGAGCGGTGACAGGATCGAATCACCCAAACCGGTAAAAATCTTCCCGGATAAACCTGAGTATGTTCCCGGCCAGCAAGCGGTCAGAAAAGATGCCGAGCTGATCATTTTTGGTGAAAGCAGCGACCGGATTGTTTATAACCTTGCCAATTGCTGCAAACCTATTCCCGGGGATGACGTTTTTGGATTTGTTACCACGGGGAAAGGATTGACAATTCACCGGACCAACTGTCCCAATGCCGCAAAACTGCTGGCCAATTACGGCCACCGCGTGGTAAAAACCAAATGGGCAAAAAATAAAGAGATCTCCTTCCTGACCGGGGTAAAAATCGTCGGGATGGATGATGTGGGTGTGGTAAACAAGATCACTAACCGAATTTCCGGCGAACTGAAGATCAATATCGCCGCACTGACGATTGAAGCCAAAGAAGGGCTCTTCGAGGGAAATATCCGCCTGTACGTACATGATAAAGAGGAACTGGACAACCTGGTGCAAAGTTTACTGGCCCTCCCGGGCATTGAATCAGTAGAACGCTATGATATGGAAGATATTCCCTGATGCAGCTTTGCCATCTTTCCAATTGTCAGGAGGTTGTCAGAAAGAATTATCCCAAAAAAATATTTGTTGGTTGATTCTTTTATCCTGAAAAACATTTCTAACTTACTATTCGCTTAATTTAATCCTTCCGTACCGCCACCACACCGAACAGATCTGTTCCTGAAGAAAACCGGGCATGAGATTTCTTCAATTTTAAAACATTACAACATGAGACCCAAATCCAGTAACATCGTCGTGATGCTGGCCATCCTATTATTACCTGCGGGGATGCTGGCGCAAACTGTTATTAATGGCAGGGTTACAGAAAGCGGTTCGGGCAACCCGTTACAGGGAGCAACTGTTTCTGTAAGAGGTACTACCAATAACACCGCTACGGATGCGGATGGAAAGTTTTCCATCTCTGTCAGTGGCAGCAATGCAAAACTGGATGTCAGTTTTGTAGGGTACCTGATGCAAACAGTGGATGCAGTTAATAATATTGTAATCAGCCTTGTTGCCGATAATACCAAACTGACTGAAGTCGTGGTAACCGGATTGGCGAGTTCTTTAAAAAGAGCCAACCTGGCTAATGCGGTTGCTTCAGTTACGGCGAAAGACCTGGTGGGAACAGCACAACAGTCAACACTTGACGGGGCACTTTACGGAAAATTCACGGGGGCCAATATTTCTGCCAATTCCGGGGCACCAGGCGGAGGTATTTCCGTTAAGCTAAGGGGCATTACTTCCCTGGTCGCCAACTCCCAACCGCTGTTTATCGTGGATGGGGTTTATTATGATAACTCATCTATTGCGGGAGGATTAAATACAATTTCCAAAGCGGCAGGACAGGGTAGTAATTCCAACCAGGACAATCCATCCAATCGTATCGCAGATCTTGACCCCGAAGATATTGAGCGGGTTGAAATCCTGAAAGGCGCTTCCGCTGCAGCCATTTACGGATCGAGAGCTGCAGGGGGAGTGGTTATTATTACTACCAAGAAGGGAAGGACCGGCAGTCCCCGGGTTGAACTTTCCCATTCAATTGGTGTGCAGAAGCAATTGAGAAAACTGGGCCAGCGCCAATGGGACGATGCCAAAGTGCAGGCTGCGTTCGGGGCAAACGGGCTTGCTTATTATATTGCAAACGGGAAAAAAATATATGATTATGAAGAGGAACTTTATGGCAATGATGGCCTGATGAATAACACCAGGATCAGTGTGAGCGGCGGTTCAGACAAAACTTCTTATTATGCCGGGTTTACCCGTAAAGATGATGAAGGAATTGTAAAAGGAACCGGCTATCAGAAAAAATCATTCCGGTTAAACCTGACCCAGAAAGTGGCCAAATTCCTCGACGTATCAATGAATGCCAACTATATTGAGTCAGAAGCCGACCGGGGTTACTTTAATAATGATAATACCAGCACCACCCTGGGTGTATCATTTGTTTCCACGCCTTCCTGGGCCAATCTTTATCCTGACGCAAATGGTAATTATCCAAACAATCCTTTTGCACCTTCCAATTTTGTGCAAACCCGCGACCTGATCACCAATAAGGAAAAAGTGAACCGCACCCTCGTGGGAGGTACAGCCACCTGGAAAGTTTTTCAAAATACCCGAAACGATCTGAAATTGATTGCCCGCGGGGGTATCGATCACTACACCCTCAATACCCTTGCTATTTTTCCACGGGAGCTTCAATTTGAAAAAGATGGTAATGGTACCAATGGCGCTTCTATTTATGGCACCACCATTACCCGGAACAACAACTATAGTTTTTTTGCTGTGCATGAATTCATACCCAATAACAGGATGAATTTCCGTACACAGGCCGGTGTTACAGAAGAGAACATCAATATCAATAACGTACTAACCACGGCTACGCAGCTTATTGGTACGCAGACCAATGTTAACCAGGCGGGCGCCGTACAGGTAGACCAGGCCAGGGCTTTGCAAAAAGACCGCGGTTTTTTTGCGCAGGAAGAATTTAATTATAGTGATATTGTTATAGCGACTGTCGGGATCCGAGGGGATAAATCATCCCGGAATGGCGATGCGAATAAATTATATTATTATCCCAAAGCATCTGCCGCACTTAACATTCACCAGTTATCCTCCTGGAAATCTGATATGATCAACCAGTTGAAACTAAGAGTCGCCTATGGACAGTCAGGTAATTTTGCTCCTTTTGGCGCCATATATACACCCCTGGTACCTGCCGTATTCAATGGCAGCACGGGATCCATCATCGGTCTTGTGCAGGGAAATGAATTACTGAGCCCGGAAAAACAAAGTGAGCTCGAAACCGGACTGGACCTGGGTATTCTAAAGAGCCGGGTTAATCTTGAATTTACCTATTACAGGAAAAAAGTAGAAGACCTGATATTGAATGTTCAGATACCAACATCTTCCGGGTTTACTACTGCCTGGAGAAACGTAGCCACTATTCAGAATAAAGGAATTGAAATCGGGTTGAATGCAATTCCCCTGATGAACAGGGAGTGGAAATGGACCTCACAGGTAAACTTCTGGAAAAACAACGCCGAAGTGACACAACTCGATGTGCCCGCTTTCAACACGGGTGCTTTTGGCGCTACCCTGGGCACCTACCGGATACAGAAAGGGAAGAGCCCGACACAAATTGTAGGTATACCCGGTCCCGGGGACAAAACAGATGCAGAATCGGGGCTTGGCATTTTTGGTGATGCGGAACCGGATTTTCAAATGTCATTCGTGGAGAACCTGACTTATAAGAACTGGGAGTTTTCTGTATTGATGCATTGGAAACAGGGCGGTGAGAATATTAATCTTTCCACTTTGTTGTCTGATATATTTGGTACTTCTCCCGATTATGATGAAACAACGATTGATCCCACCGGCGCCATGGCAAACGGGCCGTTCCGCCTGAATGCACTGGGAACTACAGCAAGACCCTGGGTTGAAGATGCCGGATATTTCAGGGTGCGGGAAATTGGACTAAGCTATCGTCTTCCCAAATCCTGGTTCAAAAATGTAGCCGATGTTAAACTGGCCTTTTCCGGTCGTAACCTGATCAATAAGTTCAAGTACAACAGTTATGATCCTGAAGTCAGCAACTTTGGTTCCAATGCTATTTCCAGCAACGTGGAAGTAACACCTTTTCCTTCGGCCAAGAGTTTCAACTTCGAGATCACCGTTAATTTTTAATAATTAATTCAGTATTCTTCATCCGATAAAAAAGACATTTATGAAATATACTAATCAAATAAAAAGCTGGATAACTGTAATGGGCATATTACCATTGCTGTTATTGTGGGCATCCTGTAAAGTGGATCCCATCGAGGATCCCAATAACCCGGGATTGGATCCTATTTCTGATAATCCCACCCTGGGGGAGATACAAAACCTGGTAACCGGCACTGAGTCGGCTATGCGGGACGCGATGGCTTTCTACTGGGATGATGTGGGTGTAATTGGGCGCGAGTTTTTCCGGTTCTCAACTTCAGATCCAAGGTTCACTTCTGATTTGCTTGGGAAAGGAACAGCCACGCTGGATAACAATACATTTTATACGACCAATCCTTTCGCGGCAAGATACCGGGTTGTAAAAAATACCAATATCCTGCTGGCCGGGTTAACCAATACCTCCGCCAGCATTTCAGCGGCCCAGAAAACGATTGGCAAAGCCTATGCAACTACTATCCAGGCACATGAATTACTGATGGTACTTAACCTTCAATATAACAATGGAATCCGCGTAGATGTAGCCAACCCGGATGCATTAGGACCTTTTTTATCAAAGGATCAATCCCTGGATGCGATCCTGGGGTTATTGAACAGCGCTTACACCGACCTTAGCGCCAACGCGGCAGTATCCTTTCCGTTTACTTCTACTTTATTTGGCAATACAGCAGGAAGTTTTGCCCAGTTTAACCGGGCGCTGGCAGCCAGGGTATCGGTATATAAGGGAGACTGGAACGGGGCATTAACGGCATTGACCAACTCTTTTTTTAATATCAATGGTCCGCTGACCAACGGAGCCTTTTATACTTATTCAACAGCGGGAGGTGATCAGCTTAACCCGATGTTCTTTCCGCAAAATTCAAGCGGGGAGACCAGGGTAGCGCAGCCTGCCTTTATCACAAATGCTGAGGCAGGCGATAACAGGTTATCAAAAACGCCGGCCCGAACCTCCTCTACCACGCAGGATGGATTGACCAGCAGTTACGATTTCTTTGTTTACCCGACCAATACAACCCGGATACCTATCATCCGCAATGAAGAATTGCTGCTGATTTATGCTGAAGCAAAAATTCAATTAGGAGGGGCCAGCAACCTCAATGACGCGATTACGGCCCTCAATAAGATTCGAAATGCGGCCGGCCTGGTCAATTATGCCGGCCTGGTAACACAGGCAGCGTTGATTGATGAAATGCTGAAGCAAAGAAGGTATTCTCTGTATGGCGAAGGTCATCGCTGGATTGATATGCGCCGTTACAACCGGCTGAATACTTTACCAATCGACCGTGCCGGAGATGATGTATGGACTGAGTTTCCCCGTCCGGCGAATGAATAGAAAAATGGGTTATGCAATTCAACAGGACCTCCTCCACCGGGAGGTCTTGTTATATCAGGTTACAGCTATACAATGATGCAGCTGTGTGGGAACGGCGAACGAAAAACTACGATAAGGTTAGCTGGTTCGGCTTAAAATCAGTGGCATGAAAAGGCAGGCTTACGCAATAATTTACTTAACTTGTTGCCCTGTTTTGCACCTGATTTTAGCTTTATAACTGCACACTTTATATGAGATTAAAACTGTTTGGGCTTATTGTGGCAACGGGCTTTTTTCTGAATTTTTCCGGCACCCTTAATGCGCAGAATTGTATTCCCACCAACCTCAACGGGCTTGTAATTAACCGCTCCTGTACCCAGCTTTGTGCAGATATTAATGTTCAGATCCCCGACATCCGGTCATCTTCTGATTATACATTGATTTCGGTGCCCTATACGCCATATGCTTACAATACACCAACGGGCACACAAGACCCCCTTTTATATAATGATGACCGTTACAGTTTCCTCGTAAACCTTCCTTTTACTTTTTGTTTTTACGGGGCTAATTATACAACTGCAGTGGTGGGATCAAACGGGATTATGACGTTTGACCCGGCAAATGCTTCCTGCGCCAATGCCTATACTATCGACCAGGTTATTCCTTATGCCCTCGGATCCATTTGTCAGCAGTTTGGGACTTATTATCCGCGGGCTTCCATTATGGGAGCTTATTCAGATCTCGATCCCAGTAATACTCCTTCCTCAAGAAAAATTCAATGGGAAGTGGTAGGTACAGCGCCCTGCAGGAAGTTTATCGTCAGTTATTACCAGGTGGGTGTGTACGGAGCCAGTTGCCCGGTACCAGCTAACACCTTTCAAATGGTCATTCATGAATCCACCGGCATCATCGAGATTTTTTTTGAACAAAAAGCCTGTGCTTCCTCCACCAATGCAGGAAGAGCCATCCTTGGAATACAAAACTGGAACCGGGACCAGGCCATCGCTGCCCCCGGAAAAAACAACACGTTCTGGAGTGAAAATAATACAGGATACAAATTCATACCGTCAGCAGGACCGTCAAGATTCCTGTCGTCAGAGCTTTTGACCATGGCCGGTGCAACGGTGGCCACGGCAACTTCGGCTAATACAACCCCGGGCTTGCTGGATTTGAATTTTCCGAATATTTGTGTTGCCGGGAGTTCAACAAATTTCGTAGTCAGAACTACCTACACTGCCTGTGATAACCCGGCCTTACAAATTATCAGCTTAGACACCATTACAATTAACCTAACCACCATGGATGCCACGGCGGCGGCTTCGGGAACAACCTGTAACGGCGCCAGCAACGGCACGATAACGGTAACACCGCTAACCGGTACGGCTCCCTATACTTATTCGCTCGATGGAGCTCCGGCTGTTGCAGGACCTGCTCCTTATACATTTATAAATGTGCCTGCGGGACCACATACAGTAGTGGTTTACGATGCTTTTGGATGTATTTCACCTTCCTTACCTGTTACGGTTGTTGCTGGCCCTCCACTAACCACCACGGTAAGTAAAACAGATGCACTGTGCAACGGGACGCCAACGGGTACTATCACGGTTGCACAACCTTCTGCAGGAACAGCTCCCTATGAATACTCATTAGATGGTATTACCTGGCAAAGCAGTAATGTATTTAACGGCTTGCCTGCCGGTACCTATACCGCTTATTACCGCGAAAGTAACGGGTGCCAGGGATCACAATCCATTACCATCAATGAGCCAACTGTTCTTGCCGCCACTGTTTCCTCCACAGCCGCAGTTTGTAATGGCCAGGGCAATGGCATCATTACCGTCACAGCGGGTGGGGGCACACCAGCTTACCAATACTCACTCGATGGAATAACCTGGCAAAGCAGCAATATTTTTAACGTTACGGCCGGGAGCTATACCATTTTTATAAGGGATGCGAACAATTGTCCTGCAACACAGACAATTATCGTAACTGAACCTGCAGTCCTGAATGCTTTTTCAGCAAATACCAATGCCAGTTGTGATGGAGGGAACGACGGAATTATCACGGTTACCGCCAGTGGCGGAAATACCGGTTATCAATATTCAATAGATGGGGTTACGTTCCAGGCTTCCAATACATTCAATGTGGGCCCGGGCAATTATACCATCACCGTAAAAGATAACCTCGGATGCAGCACCTCGTTCCCAACCACCGTAGGCCTGAATAATAATCTTTCTTTTACACCGCAAACCGATCCCACAATTTGTGAAGGAACTTCAACGCAATTGCAGTTAACCTCTACTGGAACAGTGTATGCGTGGACCCCCGCTGCGGGGTTAAGCAATGCAGCTATTTATAATCCTGTTGCCAGTCCACCAGTCACTACACAATATGTGGTAACTGCCACACTGGGCCGCTGCAGTGTCAACGATACTGTTATTGTAAATGTAAATGCGGCCCCTGTTCCCAATGCTGGTCCTGATGGCTTTATTTGTTACGGTCAAACCTACCAGTTGCAGGCTTCCGGGGGTACGCAATATTCCTGGTCGCCCTCCACTTACCTGGACAATGCCCAGTTACCGGGTGCTGTATCTTCTGCGCCAAAAGATATGGTTTATACATTAAGTATTCTCTCTGATCTGAACGGATGTGCTTCTCTTACCACCGACGATATGAAACTGGATGTAACGCCGCCGATTAAGGTAAAAACATTCCCTTTTGATACGGTGGCTTATAATGGTGATCAGTTCCAGTTACTGGCCATTCCGTCTGATACGGATGTGATAAATTATTCCTGGTCACCCGCTATTGGTCTGAGTAACCCGGGGGTTGCCAACCCGATCGTTACTGCCGGGGCGGTAGGTGATCTGGTGCAATACCAGGTGACCACTTCCACAGTTGCCGGTTGTAAAGGCTTCGGGTATGTAACGGTAAAAGTTTATAAAGGCCCCGATATTTATGTACCGACAGGGTTCACCCCCAATAACGATGGAAAGAATGACCGGCTCACACCTTTCCCCGTGGGTATTAAAACCATGAATTATTTCCGGGTCTTTAACCGCTGGGGGCAAATGATTTTTTCCACAACCCGCCTGCATGACGGGTGGGATGGAAAGATACAGGGGGCAGAACAGTCAACGGGCACCTATGTTTGGATCGTGGAAGTTATTACGAATGAAAATAAAGTAATCACGAAGAAAGGGGTAGTCACCCTGATACGGTAATAAGTATTTTTTTAGTGTATAAAATAGTCAATTGGCCACCGGATTTAATTCGGTGGCTTTTTTGTGAACCCGTATTTTTGCCCTGCCCTGGCTAAAGCCGGGACAGGCAAGCCCGCCGGTTACAAAGAGGCAGAAAAAATAACTGATAACAGAATCATGGTAGATGTAATACTAGGCCTCCAATGGGGCGATGAAGGAAAAGGAAAAATAGTTGATTTTTTTGCTAAGGATTATGACCTGATTGCCCGGTTCCAGGGCGGACCCAATGCGGGCCACACTTTATATGTCCAGGATAAAAAAGTAGTGCTTCACCAGATCCCGTCCGGAGTTTTTCATGCTGGCGTGACCAATCTTATCGGGAACGGGGTTGTGCTTGATCCGGTTACTTTAAAGAGAGAATGCGATACGGTTGTCTCTTTTGGGGTAGACCTGAAAAAAAATCTTTTTATCTCCAAACGTACACACCTGATTCTTCCTACACACCGGGCATTGGATAAGGCTGCTGAATTGTCAAAAGGAAACCAGAAGATTGGCTCCACGTTAAAAGGAATTGCTCCAACCTATATGGATAAAACGGGCCGGAACGGGTTGAGGGTGGGAGACCTGCTTGATAAGAATTTTACTACGGCCTATATCAAACTGCGTTTAAAACACCAGCGGTTACTGGACAATTTTAATTTCCAGGAGGAGATATCTGCCTGGGAAGAGGAATTTTTTGAAGCGCTGGAATTCTTGAAAGAATTGAATATTGTGAATGGGGAATATTTTATTAATGATCATATAAAAGCCGGTAAAAAAGTGCTTGCCGAAGGGGCACAGGGGAGTATGCTCGATATTGATTTTGGAACTTTCCCCTATGTTACTTCATCCAATACCATTTCGGCAGGGGTCTGCAGCGGTCTTGGTGTAGCACCCCAGCAAATCCGGGATGTAATAGGGGTAACAAAAGCCTATTGTACCCGGGTCGGCGGGGGGCCGTTTCCAACAGAGCTGGAGAATGAAACAGGAGAACAACTACGAAAGATCGGCAACGAATTCGGGGCAACTACGGGGCGCCCGCGGCGCTGCGGCTGGATTGACCTGGTCGCACTTCAGTTTGCCTGTATGATTAACGGCGTGACCAAAATAGTAATGACAAAAGCTGATGTGCTGGATGCGTTTAAGGAATTGCAGGTTTGTACCCGGTATAAGGTAAATGGGGAAGAAACCAGTGAAATCCCCTTCCAGATGGACAGGCAGAAGCCCGAACCCATATACCGGAGTTTTAAAGGCTGGAATACGCATGCCAGCGCCGTAAAATCTTATGCAGAACTTCCTGAAACAATGAAGACATATGTTAACTTTATCAATGAATACCTGGGCGTCAACATCCATTTTATCTCGAACGGCCCGGGAAGAGACCAGATTATAAAGGTGGATCAATAAACGAATTATTAACCAAAAAAAACATTTTAAAAATTTGGCGGATTAAAAACTTCGCTGAAATTTTACAGACATAATCCTGTTAGACTATGACATCTAAATCTGGTAAGGAAAAAAAACCCTCAGGTAAAACTAATCTGGAATCCGGCAAGGATGCGGATAAGAAATTACCTTCTAAGCCCAGGAAGCAACCCGGGGAAGAAGATGATGAGGACGATCTCGTGGATGATGATGCAGAAACTACTCCTGTACCTAAAAAAGCGGGAAAGGCTTCCCCTTCATCTAAGAAAGGAAAAGATGATGATGAAGAAGAGGAAGAAGGCGAAGATGCACCGGATGATTGGGAAAAGCCCGAGGAAGAAGAAGAGTGGGATCCTGATTTTGATGAATTTGATATTCCAAAATCCACCGGTAAAAAAGCAGCGGGCACTACCAAGAAAGGGGGTGAGGATGACGATTTCAAATTCGAGGATGACGAATTTAAAGACCTTTTCAATGAAAAGGATTATGACGAGGATGAAGAAGAAGATTATTAAATAAACCTACCGCGATAAAATCATAAAAACAGCGCCATTACTACCTGCACATTTAGTATCAGTGATTTTGAACAGGTGAAAGAAAAAGTGTTGAACTGGACAAAGAAGTTCGACACTTTTTGTTTTTTGGACAATCACCGGTACCAGTCTGAGACTCATTCCATGGAGTGCCTGCTGGGGGCGGGTGTCAGGAGACAACTTACCTGCCCGGCCGGCGATGCTCTGCAACAATTAGATACTTTTATGAAGGAGGGGAATGGCTGGCTGTTTGGACACCTGGGCTATGACCTGAAAAACGAGATTGAACAGCTTTCTTCCTCTCACCCTGATCCTGTCGGGTTTCCTGATCTGTATTTCTTTGAGCCCTCCGTGATCATAAGATTATCTGAAAAAGAAATTAAGATTGAAGCCGGAGATCCGGAAACCGTTTTCCAGGAAATCGGGGAGGAAAATTTGTCGGCGTTCCGCGGCGCCCCGTTATTGGAAATCAGGAGCAGGCTATCCCGGGAGGAGTATATTTCAGTTATCCAGCAACTCCGGCAGCATATTCTCCGGGGGGATTGTTACGAGATCAATTTTTGCCAGGAATTTTTTGCTGAAAATGCCCGGGTTGATCCGTTGAGTATTTATAAAGAACTCGGCAGGATCTCACCCAATCCTTTTTCTGCTTTATACCGGCTGGAAAATACCTGGTTGATCTGCGCCAGCCCCGAAAGATTTCTCAGGAAACAGGGGAATAGAATTTTATCTCAACCCATTAAAGGAACATCAAAGCGGGTAGCCGGTGATGAAGAAAAAGACGAACAGAGTAAAAAAGAATTGCTCGTTAGCGCCAAGGATCGTTCCGAAAATGTAATGGTGGTAGACCTCGTCAGGAATGACCTGGCGAAGGTTTGTGAAGAAGGAAGTATTAGGGTGGATGAGTTATATGGCATCTATTCTTTCCCGCAGGTTCACCAGATGATCTCCACGGTTAGCGGCAGCCTGAAGCAACCAGTCACATTTACGGAAATCATCCGGGCCACTTTCCCGATGGGATCCATGACCGGAGCCCCCAAAAAGAGGGTAATGGAACTTATTGAAGCCTATGAGCAAACGAAAAGGGGAATTTTTTCCGGGGCCGTAGGGTATATCTCGCCCGGAAATGATTTTGATTTCAATGTGGTGATCCGGAGCATTATGTATAACAGTTCTTCCCGTTATTTATCCTTCCAGGCAGGATCTGGCATTACCTTTCACAGCAACCCGGAACAGGAATGGGAGGAGTGCCTACTGAAGGCGGAAGCAATAATAAAGGTGCTGAGGATGTAATAGATGGATAATTAGCGGGCTCCTACGTTAGCGGCTTTCAGCAGGGATTGCACGCTTTCATCCAGTATCTCGTATCTTTTTGCCACAAAAATATTCATCTTTTGTGTTGGCAAACGAAGCTCGTATTTTCCATTGACCGCAATTTCATTATCAAAGCCGGGATTATAGCGGAGGAATGTTGCCATATCCATTTCAATGAACTTAATGATAATGGCAGAACTGAACCGGCCGGTAATTTTATACGCGGTGGAATTTTCCATGTCTTCTTTGGCAAGATCAGCCGGGTTATTCAGGAGTATATCTTTGGCTTCAGCCTTTGTAACCGTGGTAATACCGCCTTCTCCTTCAAAAATATAATGTGTACCGATGAATTTTTTTACATGGTTCATCGTTTCATTCGGAAGATGGTGCTGCAGGGTCCAGAAATCTTTATTACCACCTGTTTTGCGTATAGCTTTATCCACATTACCTGGCCCGCTGTTATAAGCGGCAACCACCAGTAACCAGTCTCCATATCTGGCATAGAGGTCGGTCAGGAGCCGGGCGGCGGCATGTGTGCTTTTGTAATAATCCAGCCTTTCATCTTTGCCCCTGGTTATCCGGAGACCATATTGTTGTGCAGCGGCCGGCATGAATGCCCAGGGACCTACTGCGCCTGTCCATGATTTGGCATTATACTTCAGCCCGGATTCAATAACCGCAAGGTATTTTAATTCTTTTGGAATGCCATGCTGGGTAAGCACTTCATCCATCATATTGAAATAGGCCTTCGCCCAGTCTTTCATAGCGAGGAAACCTTTGCCATTCCTGGAAATATAATTCTGGACAAACGTGATAGCCATCGGGTTAAGCCTCGCTCCATTAATGCCATCGCCGGTTACAGCGGTGGCAAAAAGGTTTCTAAAACCAAGTTTGGGGTCATTAACCGCCACATTATTCAGGGTGGAAATCTCTTTCTTAATGGTAGTGTCTCCCAGAACAACTGGTGACATCTTAAATTCCTGCTGCAATCCACTTGCCTTTGCTGCCTGCAGCAATAGAAAGCCGAGAGTAACCAAAACCGTTATCTGTTTTATTTTTCTCAAATCTGCTGATTTTAAACATTTTACAGAATTTTTTCCTGTAAAAGAAGGTTTGAAATTTGCAGCAAAGATACCTCATTTAAACGGTTTGCCATCACCTGGAGGCCAAAAGGCAGGCCATTGGAGTGCGTAAAAAGAGGCAGGGAAATAGCCGGAATCCCAGCCAGGTTAGCCATTACTGTATAGATATCAGCCAGATACATGGCAATAGGGTCGCCTATCTTCTCCCCGGCTTTAAAGGCCGTAAAAGGGGAAACGGGCATGATAATAAAATCATAATTCTCAAAAATCTGACCTGTTCTTTCGAAAAGCAGCTTCCTGACTTTTTGGGCCCTTGTATAGTAAGCATCATAATAACCTGCACTTAAAACAAAAGTGCCCAGCATGATTCTTCGCTTTACCTCCAGGCCAAAGCCGGCAGACCGGGTCGCTTTGTAGAAATCCGTTAACTCCAGCCCCGGTTTTGGAGTTCTGTAGCCATACCTGACACCGTCATAACGGGAGAGATTAGAGGAGGCTTCTGCCGTCGTCAGTACATAATAAGCAGGAACCATATAATCAAGCAAACCAAATTCAACAGCATTTACTTCATGACCATCACTCTTTAGCTGCCCCGCTAATTCTTTTATAGAAGAGGCAATTTCTGGATCAAGGCCTGGATGGTTCAGCGCTTCTTCAAAATAAGCAAAACGGAATTTTTTGTTGCCGGTTTTAAGCTGGGTTGAATAGGATGGGACTTCTTTTTGTGAAACTGTACTGTCAAAATCATCAGGCCCGGCCATCACTTCCAGCATCAGGGCGACATCAGCGATATTATTTCCAAAGATTCCGATCTGGTCAAATGAAGAAGCATAGGCGATTAAACCATAACGGGATATTCTTCCATACCCGGGTTTTAATCCAACAATGCCACAAAAATCAGCTGGCTGACGAACGGATCCGCCTGTGTCACTGCCTAAGGAAACCATACAAAGACCTGCCTGCACAGCTACGGCAGACCCACCTGATGAACCGCCCGGAACCCGGGTCTCATCCAGGGCATTCAGAACTTTTCCATACGCGGAATTTTCATTGCTGGAGCCCATCGCAAATTCATCACAATTCAGGTTGCCGATAATAATTGCGTCTTCGGCCAGTAGTCTTTCAACCGCGGTAGAGGAATAAACGGAAATAAAATTCTTCAGAATGTTGGAGGCAGCGGTTACCTTATGGTCTTTGTAGCAAATAACATCCTTTAGCCCGATCACTACTCCGTGCAATTTGCCGCAGGGGCCGCCATCTTTCCTTTTCTGGTCAAGTTGTTTTGCTTTTTGGAGGGCCTCGTCCGTGAAAGTTTCGGTAAAGGCATTCAGGTGAAGGGCAGAGGTTATGCGGTCCAGGAAATGCTCCACCCCCTGGAGGCAGGTAGTTTTTCCTTCCCGTAATTGAGCATGATACTGCTCAATGGAAGTGAACTCAAACAATATCCGGGCTTTTACAGGTTAAAGAAAATCTGTGGGTGGAATTATTCTTTTACAGAATTCTTCACATCATTGGCACTGTCCTCGATCTCTCTTTTTACATTGCTTTTTGCATCATTGAATTCCCTGACGCCTTTTCCAAGACCGCGCATCAGTTCAGGGATTTTCCGGCCGCCAAACAAAAGCAATACGATTACAAGTATAATGATGATTTCATTAGTGCCCAGCATACCTAGCAGTGTGGGGTGAATCATAATCAAAAAATTATGAGACAAAGATAATAAGTACTTAAGTGAATTGACAGAAATAGTTGACGGTTGGTACCGGGCAATAAAAAACCCCGGGTATGAGCGGGGTTTTCAGGAATTATTTTAGAAATATTACTCGGCAGCTTCAGTAACCATACGCTTTTCACGGATCCTGGCACTCTTACCACTCCGGGAGCGCTGGTAGAACAATTTGGCACGGCGAACATTACCCGCCTTATTCAGCACAATTGATTCAACATTCGGTGAAAAGAACGGGAACACCCTTTCTACGCCAATACCGTCCGAAATCTTACGGACCGTAAAACTGGCAGTAGCACCATTACCCTGTTTTTTGATCACATCGCCTTTGAAAGACTGGATCCTCTCTTTGTTACCCTCAATAATCTTGTAATTGACAGTAATGTTATCTCCCGCTTTGAATTTGGGAAATTCTTTCTTACCTGTCAGTTGCTCATGTACATATTCTATGGCGTTCATAATGCTGATTTTTAAGGAGGGCAAAGGTAAGGGAAACCGTTTACAGTTTACAGTTTATGGCCGAATGTTTTTCATCTGCAGCCCGGCCTTTTTTCTGAAACAGAACTTTACCCTTTTAACCCGTTAAGCCTGAAACATCTATCTCGCGACATTTACAGCTCTTTTTTCCCGGATCACTGTCACTTTTATCTGGCCGGGAAAGGTCATTTCCGTTTGAATTTTCTGGGCTATCTCAAACGAAAGCCTGTCTGAATCCTGGTCAGTAACCTTATCGGCTTCTACAATCACACGGAGTTCTCTTCCGGCCTGGATAGCATAGGCTTTCTCTACCCCATTATATGCCATGGCCAGGTTTTCCAGGTCTTTGATCCGTTGCAGGTATTGCTGCATGATTTCCCGGCGTGCTCCCGGCCTGGCACCACTGATGGCATCACAGGCCTGGACGATCGGGGAGATCACATACTGCATTTCCATTTCGTCGTGGTGAGCACCGATCGCATTAACAACTGCGGGGTTTTCACCATATTTCTCCGCCAGTTTTGCGCCCAGCAAAGCGTGGCTTAATTCACTTTCTTCATCCGGCACTTTTCCTATGTCATGAAGCAGACCAGCCCTTTTGGCCAGTTTCGGGTTTAACCCTAATTCGGCGGCCATGGTGGCGCAAAGATTGGCTGTTTCGCGACTGTGCATCAGCAGGTTTTGACCATAGGAAGAACGGAAACGCATTCGTCCAACCATTCTTACCAATTCCTTATGGAGCCCATGAATACCCAGTTCAATCACCGTCCTTTCACCAATTTCCATTACCTGTTCTTCGATCTGTTTCTTGGTCTTTTCCACCACTTCCTCAATTCTTGCAGGGTGTATCCGTCCGTCGGCCACTAATCGCTGTAAACTCAAACGGGCAATTTCACGACGAAGCGGATCGAACGAAGAAAGCAAAATTGCTTCCGGGGTGTCGTCTACGATCAGGTCAACCCCTGTGGCGGCCTCAATCGCCCGGATATTCCGGCCTTCCCGGCCAATGATCTGCCCTTTTATCTCATCACTTTCCAGATTGAAAACGGTGATAGAGTTTTCAATAGCCTGTTCAGCGGCCGTCCGCTGTATGGTTTGAATGATAATTTTCCGTGCTTCCTTGTTGGCTTTTTGCTTTGCGTCATCAATGATCTCCTGCTGGATACCCAGGGCCTGGGTCTGCGCCTCATGTTTCAGGCTTTCCACCAGCTGGGTTTTGGCTTCTTCCGCGGATAAGCCTGCAATTTTTTCTAAGCGCCGGATATGTTCTTCCTGGTGCTTTTCAAGTTCTGTTCTTTTAATATTCACCAGCTCGATCTGCCGGTTCAGGTTTTCTTTAATGACTTCATTTTCCTTTACCTGTTTGTCAATGCTGACCTCCTTCTGGTTGATGGATTGTTCTTTCTGGCGGACGCGGTTCTCTGTATCGTTTATCTTTTTATTTTTTTCGAAGACCTCCTTATCGTGGGTGGACTTCATCTGTACAAATCGTTCCTTGGCCTCCAGTTCCTTTTCTTTCCGGATGGTTTCAGCCCTGAGTTCGGCTTCTTTCAGGATACTTTGAGACTGGAATTCGGCTTCTTCAATTTTTTTCCGGGTGTTTTTGGCAAACAGGAATTTACCCGCTGTAAGGCCCGCAATGAGGGCGGCAGCACCTATGATGATGGAAAGTATATTCGGATCCATGAATATTATTGTTTAATTGTGGCACAATGCTTTTGTTTAATATAAACTTCATATTGCGGAAGTATATGTAATCAGCGAAGATACAAAAGGAAGCCTATACCCCGAAGGGAACGGCCTAAATTAGGGGATAGCTGCCTTTCATACCCGTATTTACTGCCTTCGGCACATATAAATGAAGGGGGGAATGCTATTTCCGTAATTTACCGGCCAGAAAAAACAACTATGAATAAATTATTTTTTGTTCTCTTTCTCCTGCCCGTGACCCTCCTTGGACAAGAAAAGTCCCAATCTTTCACCCTCTCCGGGAAGGCCAACAAGCTCGATAAAAAAGTAGATTGGGTATATCTGCAATACAAGATAGGCGATGAGTGGATAACCGACAGTGTGCAGCCAAAGGATGGTAAATATGAATTCACCGGTATGATCGCGGAACCATTGAGGGGATGGTTGAGAGTGAAGTATGTACCGGGGAGCGACGGTAATAAGATTCCCACCGTGGCGGCACGTGATATGACATCGGTATTCCTTGAACCCGGTAAAATAAAAGTGAATTCAATAGATTCATTCAGCAATGTGCAGGTGGAAGGATCAGCATCACACATCGAATTCGCGAAATTGAATGAGCAAGCCAAACCATTCGCCAGGCAGATAGAGGTGTTGATCACCCAATACAGGGCATACGCTAAGGAAAAAGATCTGGAAAACCAGGCAAGAATAGAGAAGGAAATCGAAATGGTGGAAAAGGAAAGGGGAGAGAAAGTTTATGGGGAATATGTCCGCAATAATCCTTCATCACCCATCGCGTTGTACGCCATACAGCAATATGCCGGCTGGGATATTGACGCGGATAAAGTAGCCCCGCTTTATGAATCCCTGTCGGATGCAAATAAACAGTATCCATCTGCTGCCGGTTTCGAAGAAAGCCTTGCTATTGCCAAAAAAACCGGCATCGGCAAAATAGCTATGGATTTTACCCAAAACGATACGCTGGATCACCCGGTTAAATTATCTTCCTTTAAAGGCCGCTATGTACTCGTTGATTTTTGGGCCAGCTGGTGCGGACCCTGCCGGGCAGAAAATCCGAACGTGGTGAAAGTTTTCAATAAATATAAAGACCGGAATTTTCACATCATTGGCGTTTCACTGGACAGGCCGGGACAGAAGGAGAGGTGGTTAAAAGCCATTCATGATGACAAGCTCGACTGGACCCAGGTAAGTGACCTGAAATTCTGGGATAATGAAGTGGCGAAGCAATATGGTATCAGGGCGATTCCTCAAAACCTGCTGCTGGATCCCGAAGGGAAGATCATTGCCAAAAACATCAGCGGCGACGAACTTGATCAAAAAGTTGGGGAAGCTATTGAAAACAAAAAAGCCTTTTAAGTAAATAATATTACGATAAAGAGCTGTTTGTCAGGCTATTTAGCTTTTTTCATTAAGCTGGCTATCCAATAGCTTTTCGATATTATTCAGTTTGTCTGCAAGGTTTTCAGTCACAACATCCGCGGCGGTAGCGGCATGTTGCTCGGTGGCATACCAGATAAGTACCATGGCAATATAATCCTGCATGTCTTTACCGGCGAACTGGGTTTTGAACTCAATGATCTTGTCATTAATCGTTTTCAGGGTCTTTCTAACGACCTCCTCATCCTCCCGGGTGATCTTGATCCGGTAACTCCGGTCGGCGATTACTGCCGAAACTGCAATTAATTCGTCCATATTGTTGGATTTTTCAATTTCTATTCATTATTTTAGATTTCCCATCTTTTCCACCAGTTATCCACAGAAAGATCAACAGGCTAAACTTACCCCGCGAAACAACTAAAACTAACTAAAAAGTTGTCACATGTTCGCTACAATCAGGTCATCAATTTTTATTGATGCGTTGCAATTCCAGTTAAATGCCCCCAAAGGAGACTGCCTCCGTGGTGTATTAAAAGATGATACGGGCAGTATTTGCAGTACCATCGAAAAAGACATCGATTCGGAAAAAGAACTGTTCATCTGGACGGGACTGAGTGAATTGCCCTACGGAAGATATACCCTTGAACTTTCGCATGGACAGGACGAGATGAGAATGAACCTGGTGAAGCGTATCTGACCTACTCGCTCAGCAGGGCAATACACCTGTCAATTTCCTTCAGGTAAACATTGATCCTTTTCTCGAATTCTTTTTTGTCGGATTCATTCATGTCTCCCGCACCGATCTTAAGCACATTTACCTGTTGCTTTAATTCATCGATATTTTTCTGGTGCTGTCCTGTCTGCTGTTTGGTTTTATCCAGTTGTTCCTTTAACCGGTTATTTTCTTTTACCAGGGCAGCATGATTCTTCAGCAATTGCTGAAGTTTTTCCTGTATTCTTTTCAGATGTTGGTCCGTTGTACTCATTTTCTGATCTCCGCCTGCAGGTCTTTTTCGAGGGTGGTTATTATTTTACTCATCCAACCATCAATTTCTTTATCGGTCAATGTCTTTTTTTCATCCAGGAACGTAAAGTTAACGGCGATTGATTTTTTACCACTGCCTAATTTTTCACTCTCGAATATATCAAACAGTTTTATGTCCTGCAGGTTATTCAACTTAATGTTTTGCACAGTTTGCCGGACTTTTTCCCAGGCAAGTTCCCTGGATATGACCATGGCAAGATCCCGTTGAACGCCCGGGAACCTCGGTACCTCCTGAAGGGCGGCTGTTTGGTTAGCAGCCAGTTCAGGCAAAACACTCCAGTCAAACCCGGCAAAAAATACGGGTTGTTTGATGCCAAACCTATCCAATACTTTTTTCTTTACTTCTCCTGCGCCAGCAATGACCTGGCCATTCAACCTGAACACAACATGATTATCCAGTTTCGGAACTTCTAAAAGCTCCGCTGTATCCGCTTTTATCCCTAACGAACGCAAAACCGTATTGACTACTCCTTTCAGGTAATAGAAATCTGAAAGATTTGCTTTTTGTTTCCAGTTGTCTTCCTGTATGTTCCCGGTAATAACCACGCAGAGCTTTTCAGTTTCGTTATACCTGCCCGGGCCCAGTACGCTATAGGCTTTACCGAATTCAAACAAGCGGAGCGAATTATTCCGGTGGTTAAGATTGCGGGCAACCACTTCTAGCGCAGTTTCAAAAAGAGAATTTCTCAAAATATTCAGCTCAGCGCTGAGGCTGTTTGTCATCCTTACCATTCCCTGTTGCTCCTCTTCTGAGAAATAAGCTGCATTCGTAATGGAGTTCGTCATGATCTCATTAAAACCCAGGCCCACGAGATTCCCGGAAACTTTTTCGCGGTATACTTCTTTTGCATAATGCTCTTCCACGGCCGGGGTAATGGTGATCGCCTCGGGGATCTCGATATTATCCAGGCCGTCAATCCTCACTATTTCTTCTACCAGGTCGGCCGGTAAACTGATGTCCGGTTTATGAAAAGGAACAGCCACCCTTAGTTCATCAATCCCTTCTTTGATGATTTCAAACCCAAGGCTGGTTAAAATATTCATGATCGCATCAGGATGATAATTCTTGCCGCTGAGTTTTTTGGTAAAATGCCATTTAATGGCTACTTCAGTTTTGGCCTTTGGGTTTGGATACAGGTCTATGATATCTGACGCAATCTCACCGCCACAGACTTCTTTGATCAGGTTGGCTGTTCTTTTCAGGACATTAACGGTGGCCGAAATATCCGTTCCTTTTTCAAACCGTGATGCTGCATCCGTCCTCAGGCCATGACGGAAAGATGTTTTTCGTACAGCAACGCTGTCGAAACAGGCACTTTCGAGGAAAATATTTTTTGTTGTACCTGTTACACCACTTCGTAACCCACCAAACACACCTGCGATACAGATACCTTCTTTTCCGTCGCAGATCATGAGGTCTTCGTTGCTGAGTTTTCTTTCCTTTTCATCCAGCGTAATGAATACGGTTCCCGGGGGGAGATTTTTCACTACCACTTTTTTATCAGCGATCATATCTGCATCAAATGCGTGGATGGGCTGTCCTGTTTCGTGCTGGATAAAGTTGGTAATATCTACAATATTATTGATCGGCCGCAGGCCAATGGCTTTTAGTTTCTGTTGCAGCCATTTGGGTGATTCCCCGATGCTAATATTGGCCATGCTGATCCCGCTATAACGGGGGCACGCATTTTCATTCTCTACACGTACATCAATCACCAGTGAATTGTTGTCGATTTTAAATCCATTGCCATTTGGCAATTTAGGTTTGATGTCTTTTTTATCGTGATGAGATAAATAGGCACAGACATCTCTTGCCACACCCCAATGACTCATGGCATCCATGCGGTTGGGGGTGAGTCCGATTTCGAAAATAATATCTTCATAAGGCTGGAAATAGTTAGCGGCCGCCTGCCCAATTTTTGCACTGGCGGGCAATACAATGATTCCGGCATGAGATACCCCCAGCCCGATTTCATCTTCAGCGCAAATCATCCCATGACTTTCCTCGCTCCGGATCTTTGCCACTTTCATCGTAAGGGGTTCGCCGGTTATGGGGTAAATGGTAGTGCCCACCGGGGCAACAATCACTTTCTGACCTGCAGCGACATTCGGTGCACCGCAAACAATTTTTAAAGGTTCAGGTTTGCCAATATTCACCCTGGTCAGGGTCAGTTTGTCGGCGTTAGGATGTTTTTCCGTACTCAGCACTTCACCGATTACCAGGCCCTCCAATCCTCCGGTTACCTCTTCGTATTTATTCATGTTTTCCACTTCCAGGCCGATGGAAGTAAGAATGCGGCTCAATCTATCTGGGTCAACAGTTACGGGCAGGTATTCACTCAGCCATTTATAAGAAATCGTCATGTCCGGTATCGTCTTTTAAATAGCTGCGAAGATAAAGGAAAGGGGGGAAGTGACTGGCTGGTTGCGCCGGGTTACATCCGGTACGCAACGGCATTAATATTCATGCCTGCGCCAACAGAAGCGAACATGATCACGTCGCCGGGTTGAAGGTCATGATTATCCCACAGTCCTTTTTTCACCATATCAAACAGGGTGGGTATGGTAGCCACGGAACTATTCCCCAGTTTATGAATGCTCATCGGCATGATATGTTCCGGTATTGCTTTTATACCGTAGAGTTTAAATAACCGGCGGACAATCCCCTCATCCATTTTTTCATTTGCCTGGTGAATAAAAATTTTTTTTACATCCTGTATCGGTATTGCGGCTTTGTCGAGGCAATCTTTCATCGCGGCAGGTACATACTCCATCGCATATTCATAAACCTTTCTTCCTTTCATTTTAATATAGCGGATACGGGAATCGGCATCGGGGAAATTACTTTTACCCAAATACAGGTAGTAGGCTTCTTCAGTACAATGGCTTTGCACACTCCAGGAGAGTATACCACTGCTTGTTTCACCCGGTAAACGGGTTTCCAGCACGGCGGCCCCGGCGCCATCAGAAAATATCATGCTGTCCCGGTCGTACGGATCCAGTACCCGGCTGAGCGTTTCTGTTCCAATTACCAATGCTTTTTTCGCCACGCCGGCTTTGAAAAAAGTATCCGCCTGGATAACACCCTGCAGCCAACCCGGGCAGCCAAACACAATATCATACGCCACACAGTTAGGATTTTTTATGCCGAGGTCGTGCTTAACCCTTGAAGCCAGGGCAGGAAGCACATCTGTCTGGATGGTGTTTTTTATTACGTTCCCAAAATTTTGCGCCAGTATGACCTGGTCAAGTTCCTCCCGGTTAATACCGCTTTCATCGATTGCCCGGCGGGCAGCGATGGTGGCCATGTCCGACGAGTTCATATCATCCCGGGCATAGCGGCGTTCTTCAATCCCGGTAATGTCCTGGAATTTATCAATGATTTCCCGGGACCCTGTATCAATAAGCCGGTTATCTTCCCCGTAAAAATCCTGCCTGGTAAAGTCACGGTTTGTTTTTATTACTTCCGGGATATAACAGCCGGTCCCGGTTATCACGGTCTTTACACTCATACTTGTCAGTTTTTAATAAATAAGGCAGGCCCCTGTAAAGGTAAATTAGAAAACCACTAACAGCTGTTTGAAACTGATTAAATTTAAAAGCGCTGGGGACGGGAATCTAAAAGAGGCAGAATCGTATTGCTGCCGGTAAAAGAGAAAGCTCTTTTAGTAATATGATTTATGATCGTTTGTTTCTTTTTGCCGGCATCCCCATAAAGATTTGTTTTTTCCGGATGGCTGCCTGCCTTCATTTCTGCATAGGTTATTTTGATTGTGTGGATCATCAAAATGCTGTTTCCGGAAGCTTAGAATAAGTTCCTATTTTTACCGCCATAAAATCAATGGCTATGGCTTATAATCTCTTAAAAGGAAAAAGAGGCATCATTACCGGTGCACTCGATGCAAATTCGATTGCATGGAAAGTAGCGGAAAAAGCCTACGAAGAGGGCGCTTCTATTGTGCTGACGAATGCCCCAATCGCCATGCGGATGGGGGAGATCAATAAATTAGCTGAAAAAACCAAAGCAGAAATTATTCCCGCAGATGCCACCAATGTGGAGGAACTGACCACCCTTTTTACAAAATCGCAGGAAATACTGGGCGGTAAAATAGACTTCGTGCTTCATTCCATTGGCATGAGTGTTAATATCAGGAAAAAAATTCCTTATACCGAATCCAACTATGATTATTTTATGAAAGGCATTGATGTTTCTGCCATGTCTTTTCATAAAATGCTGAGCGTTGCCAGGAAGCTGGATGCGATCAATGAATGGGGAAGCGTAGTAGCGCTGACCTATATGGCCGCCCAGCGCACTTACCCTTTTTATACAGACATGGCTGATATTAAAGCTATGCTGGAGTCCATTGCGCGGAGCTTTGGGTATCATTATGGTGTGGAGAAGAAAGTCCGCATCAACACTGTTTCACAATCGCCTACTAAAACCACGGCGGGTACAGGTATCAAAGGATTTGGTGATTTTTTCGATTTTGCCAATTCGATTGCACCCCTGGGAAATGCCACTGCGGAAGATTGTGCCAATTATTGCATTACCTTATTCTCCGATCTTACCAGGATGGTGACCATGCAGAATTTATTTCATGATGGCGGATATTCCACTACGGGTGTAAGTAACGAAGTCATGCAAAAACTGGGCGTTACGGAATAGTCATTGGATCCTTGCCCGCTAAATAAATAAAAAGCCTCCCGTAGCGGAGGCTTTTTATTTATAGGTCTTGCAATGTAAAGCTAATATTCGTCCTCATTAAACAGGAAATCGTCCTGGGTAGGATAGTCGGGCCATATATCTTCAATCGTTTCGTAAACATCGCCTTCATCTTCGAGTTCCTGCAGGTTCTCTACCACTTCGATGGGTGCGCCGCTGCGGATCGAATAATCTATCAGTTCATCTTTGGTCGCCGGCCAGGGGGCATCTTCGAGATAGGAAGCTAATTCTAAAGTCCAAAACATCTTCTCAGGGTTTAATTTTTGAATAAGGTCTTATGGGTTACAGGCCTTATACGGCAAATGTGACCCCCAAATTTTCCGCAAATGTAGCTGTATTAACCAATTTTCCAAATCCTTAATTGTACACCCGGTTTTGAAGGTTTTCTTAAAAAAGAGAAAGAACCTGCATCCATGGTTTTGCGGGTGGCTTCTATTTAAGGATATTTGGATAATTAAACGCATGAATGGCGCTATGATAAAGGGGATTGATCTTTATAAACGGTATGGGACAGTGGAAGTTCTTAAGGGTGTTAACCTGGAAATTCAGCAAGGAGAGATTGTTTCCATAATCGGCCCTTCCGGTTCCGGGAAAAGCACCCTGTTGCATATCCTCGGAACATTGGACAAGGCGGATACCGGTACAGTTATTATGAATCAAACAGAAGTCAATTTATTAAACGGGAAGCAGGTTGCTGCTTTCCGGAATAAGCATGTGGGTTTTGTTTTCCAGTTTCATCACCTGTTGCCCGAGTTTACCGCCTGGGAAAATGTTTGTATCCCCGGCTGGCTGGCGGGGAGAAAAAAAGCAGAGGTGAAGACAAGAGCGGAAGAGTTACTGAAAATGCTGGGTCTTGCTCACCGGCGGGAAAATAAGCCCAATGAAATGAGCGGCGGAGAACAGCAAAGAGTGGCGGTGGCCCGGGCCCTGATCAATCAGCCCGATATTATTTATGCAGATGAACCAACGGGCAACCTGGATTCGGCCAATGCCAAAGAATTACACCAGTTGTTCTTTGATCTCCGGAGGCAGTTTAATCAAACTTTCCTGGTGGTAACGCACAATGAAGAACTGGCAGACCTCAGCGACCGGGTGCTTCATATGAAAGATGGGAAAATTGTTTGAAGGTAAATCCGGCGTGTGGAAGTGAAATCCCCTTATTTGGTGGCAGCTTTATGCTCACCTTTTCAAATTCTCCTCTTTCCACCTTAAAGTCTCGGTTTCCAGGGAATTTCTTTTGCCTTCACTTGCTTTCCTATATACCGGGCCAGCATAAATAAATAATCGCTGAGGCGGTTAAGGTATTTTATCACCAGCGGGTCAACAAACATTTTACTTTGCTGTAAGGCCACGGTAAGTCGTTCGGCACGACGGCAAACACAACGGGCCACATGGGCTGCCGAAACAGCCGGGTGACCCCCGGGCAGTATAAAAGACTTCATGACGGGCAGTTTCCCGTTCATTTTATCAATTTCTTTTTCCAGGAGAATAATATCCAGTTCAGCAAGATCCGGAATTTTGAATTTTGGTTCTTTTTGGGCGTCGGAGGCCAGCAACGAGCCAATGGTAAATAACCGGTCCTGTATTTCTTTCAGGGTTTTATTTTCGTGTTTGGTGCTGAGCTGGTCATTCAACAGGCCGATCCAGGAATTCAGCTCATCTACTGTTCCATACGCTTCAATACGTATATGGGATTTGGGAACTTTGGTTCCCCCGATCAGGAAGGTAGTCCCTTTATCACCTGTTTTTGTATAAATTTTCAAAGCCATAATAATAAAATTCAGAGTTAATGGCAATGGATACCTGTCAGCTTATAAAGATGGACTATGGACCAGGCCTGCATTTTTCCTGTCGCTTTCGATGATACCATCTCTTAACCGTACCACTCTCCTGGCATGATTCGCAATATCTTCTTCATGGGTAACTACTACAATCGTATTGCCGTTTTTATAGATTTCATCAAAAATATCCATTATTTCAGAAGATGTTCTTGAATCGAGGTTCCCGGTGGGCTCATCAGCCAGTATTATTGAAGGGTCATTAACCAGGGCTCTTGCAATGGCTACCCGCTGGCACTGTCCCCCCGATAGTTCATTGGGTTTATGGTGGCTCCGGTCGGTAAGACTTACCATTTCCAGTACATGCATCGCTTTTTCGGTACGTAGTTTCCGTCCCATCCCTGCATAGACAAGTGGCAATGCCACATTTTCTGCCGCAGTAAGGCGAGGCAATAAATTAAATTGCTGAAACACAAAACCAATCTCTTTATTCCTGATTTCCGCCAGGTCATTGTCTTCCATTTTACTTACATCATGGTCGTTCAGCACATATTTCCCGGCAGAAGGGGTATCCAGGCAACCGATTATATTCATCAAAGTGCTTTTGCCCGAGCCCGAAGGCCCCATTAAGGCCACATATTCATTTTTAAAGATATCCAGGGATATACCTTTCAGCACTTCCAGTTCATTTTTGCCCATGAAATAACTTTTCCTGATCTCTTCCAGGTGAATAATTGCGCCGGCCATATTATTTTTTTATCACTTTGGGAACTTTAAAAAATTGTTCATCATGCAAGGGTGCGTTTTTTAATGCTTCCTCCCGGCTGATCGAACCCTTTACTTCATCTTTTCTAAGGACATTGATCTCTTCACTCATGTGCAGCAGGGGTTCCACTCCCTCAAGGTCTAATTCATCGAGTTTTTCCACGAACGAAATCATCTGTTGCAAATCATTTTTGATCCCGGCTTTTTCGGATTCATCAAACTCCAGCCTCGACAGGTGTGCCAGTTTCTCTATCAGGGCATCATTCACTTTCATAAGGCAAATATAGTGATGTCATCAGTCAGGATACAGGAGTTTCTGTCTTCCCCGTACCTGCACAAGCACCCTGTTCATGACTCATTACTATTTTATTATCTTCGCCGCCTCATGGATAAACCGAAGGAAACCCTGCCTGCAGGCAGGCAGGTAGTAATGAGTGGTATCAGGCCGACCGGTTTTCTGCACCTGGGAAATTATTTTGGTGCTGTAAAAAATTATGTACGGATGCAGGAGGAGTTTGAGTGTTTTTTCATGGTGGCTGATTTGCATTCCCTCACTACACACCCGGATACTAAAGAACTCAAAGAAAACGTTCACCGGGTATTATCAGAAAATATTGCTTGCGGGTTGGATCCTGATAAAGCAGCTTTGTATTGCCAGAGTCATGTGCACGAAACTGCTGAGTTATACCTTTATCTTAATATGATGGCCTATAAGGGAGAATTGGAAAAAACGGTCACATTCAAAGAGAAGGCCCGCCTGCATCCCGATAATGTAAATGCCGGGTTGCTAACTTACCCGGTTTTACAAACAGCCGATATTATTTTACACCGCGCCTTCTATGTGCCGGTGGGAAAAGACCAGGAACAACACCTGGAGATGGCCCGCAATTTTGCCAACCGGTTTAATCATCGTTATGGCGAAGTTTTCCCGGAGCCGCAGGCTTTTAATTACGGCAATGAGCTGGTTAAGGTTCCCAGCCTGGATGGAGCAGGAAAAATGAGTAAAAGCGAAAACCAGTTTGCCACTTTATATCTTTCGGATGATGATGAACTCATTCGAAAAAAGGTCATGAAAGCTAAAACGGACGCCGGTCCCGCATCGGCGGATGCTGTAAAACCGGATTATATTGAAAACATATTCCTCCTGATGAAACTGGTAAGCACCCCGGAAACCGTGAACCAGTTTGAAGCAGATTATAATAAATGTAATATCCGGTATGGCGATATGAAAAAGCAGTTGGGAGAAGATATGGTTAAATTCATCACACCTATCCGGGAGAAAGCAATCGCTATCCGGCATGATCACAAATACCTGCGGGAGGTGATGGAAAAAGGAGCGGAAAAGGCCCGTAAGAGCGCCAAAACTACCATGGAACTGGTAAGACAGGCTATAGGACTCAATTATTATTAGAAACGATTAAATCGGTTTGGGGGGATTATGAGGATAGTTTTATATTTATCTTTCCGGCCTCATATACCAGACCCCTGACCTGGATCATTATGGCAAAAGCAAAGAAACCAAAACATATCGCGGTGGCCGGTAACATCGGTGCCGGAAAGACGACGCTGACCGAGCTGCTGAGCAAACATTATAAATGGATCCCCAATTTTGAAGACGTGGATCACAATCCTTACCTCATGGATTTTTATGAGGATATGCCGCGCTGGAGTTTCAACCTCCAGATTTTCTTCCTGAACAGCCGGCTGCGCCAATTAGTAGAAATTCAGAAAGGCACCGAAACCGTAATCCAGGACAGGACCATTTACGAGGATGCGAACATCTTTGCACCCAACCTGCACGAGATGGGGTTAATGAGCAAAAGAGACTTTGATAACTACTTCCATTTTTTCCAGACGTTAAAAACACTGGTGCAGCCACCTGACCTGCTGATATACCTGAACGCTTCTGTACCAACCCTTGTTGGACAAATACAAAAAAGAGGCCGGGAGTATGAAGAAAATATCCGGCTGGATTATTTGAAAAAGCTGAACGAGTACTATAATAAATGGATCGCCGAATATAAAGAAGGCCCCTTGCTTGTCATAGATGTCGATAAAAACAAATTTGGCGAGAAAGATGAAGACCTGGGTGAAATCATTCGTAAAGTGGATGCGCAACTTTACGGGTTGTTCTAATTAGTGTGAAACTTCTTTTACTCATATTGTTTTCCCTGGTTTATCTCCCGAATTACGCTCAAACACCAAAAGGACTGATCGTCAACAGCACAACGAGTTCACCACCCGGTAAAAGCCGCGCCGTTGTCATAGGGATATCAAAATACCAACAGATCGATTCACTTCAGTTTGCTGACAGGGATGCAGAAGAATTTGCATCATTTCTTTCTGGCAATGCATGGAGCATTCCAAAGGAAAATATTTTACTCCTGACCAATCAGCATGCAAGGACGGGTGATATTCTTTCAGCTTTATCATGGCTCACTGATTCATCCAGGATGGGTGATAAGGTCGTCTTTTATTTTTCAGGTCATGGAGATGTGGAAACCATTGCAGACAGCAGTAAAGGATTTTTGTTGGCTTATGATTCACCGAGAAACAATTATGCTACGGGGGCCATCAGCATCACTGTTCTTCAATCAGCTTTTAATTTATTGATCGGTAAGGGAGTAAAATTATTCCTGGTTACGGATGCCTGCCGGTCAGGTCACCTGGCGGGGGGTGCACAAGGGATTGAACAAACTGCAAAGGCTTTTAGCACGCAGTGGAGGAATGAGACCAAGGTGCTTTCGGCCCAACCGGATGAGCTTTCTTATGAAGGCAAACAATGGGGTGACGGAAGGGGTGTATTTTCCTTTTTCCTTCTAAAAGGCCTGAACGGATATGCTGATGTCAACAAAGACTCAACCATTACACTTGCTGAACTGGAGCAGTACGTGGGCTTACAGGTAGCCGAAGAAACAAAATTCAAACAACAACCGGTTTTTGAAGGTCCCAACAAATTTTCCAGCCAGGTTGCACGGACCGATACATCCGGGATGGCCCGCTACAGTCAATGGAAAACAGGTTCGGAAGTAAGTGTGCTTGTCATCAATAAGAAAAATGAACCAGCCACCAAAGGCAGGATGGAAGGGGATTCTTCCACCAATTGTCGCTTTTATGATCAGCTTATACGCCTCCTTGATAAGGAGTTGATTGACTCCGGCGGGTGGACGATAATCAAACAAATTTATGATTCGGTCAGGTTATGCCCGGATGGACGTGACAAGAGTAAGTCCCGCTACCTGCTCAGTGCTGCACTGATGAATGATGTGCAACAAACAGTCAATCAAACTTTATTGGGGCAGCGTCTGGTTGATGCTAATGAATTGGATATCGCCCTGGGCAAAATAGAATGGATCCAGGATGTCAACAAGCAATCCGCATTAATATACGCGGATCATCTCAGTAATCTGAAGAGTTATCTTCTGATCAATAAATTGTCCCAGTTTTATCCTGACCAAAGAAGGAATTACGCAAAAGAGTATCAGCTTACAAGCCTGCTGGAGGAAGCAATTGCCAGGGAGCCCACCGCTTCTTACCTGCTGAATGCAAAAGGAATTTTATTTTTCTATGCGGAAAAGAACCAGGAGGATTCAGCGCTTTATTATTTTAATAAAGCAATCACTTATAGCCCCACCTGGCTTATTCCTAAATTATTGTCAGGACATGTCTATCAAACGCTTGGTCAAAAAGATTCGGCCATTTACTGGTACGAACAAATACTGAGAATGGATACTGCCTTTCAAACGTTTGAATGCGCTGTATGTTTTTTCCAGGAGTTGGGAGATTTATATAATGAGACGGAAAGGTTTAAGGAAGCCGAAATTATTTATAAAAAGGCACTTTCGCTTGACCCGGATAATGTACGATGCATTTATGGGCTTATAGAAACTTATATTGACGTGGGCGAAAAAAAACAGGTGTATTTCTGGCTGAACCAAATGGAGGGATTCGATTCAACGGCCGTGGAAAAACTTGAAACGCTGGAACTAGTTATTGAAAATAAATTATGGAGTAAGGGACATGTAGAGAGAAGACTGGAGGAAATAAAAAAATTGTTAGCCCCGGACGACAGTGGATTGTCACAGGGATTGTTCAGGTACACCATGGGCCTGTTTAAAGATAATTACAACACAGGAAGCGGAGTTAATGATTTTGGATATGCCGTAGAAGTTACGCAAGAATTACCCGAGAAGGAACATATAAAATTCAGGCTGGGGTATATTAAGAGCCGGTTAACCAACCTGAAACTGGTAGATGCAGGCGGCTCCCTGGATGAGTATATTGATTTTATCAGGACACGCTATAGCCTGGTTTTAACCAAACCAGATTTGTATGATCTTGATTATTACGAAGGCATGTATTTGTTGATTTCAGGAACGGATGAAGAGAAAGGGGTCGGGATGATACGGGACCTTCTGAAGAAGAAGATAATTGACTGTGTTACGCTACAGGGTATCCATGAACTATTGCGCCGCCTGGAAAAATACAGTAAAAAGTATGCGTATCCGGAGTCCCTGAAAGCCCTCCGGCAGGAGTGCAATCAATAGTTTTTATATGGTTCATATTCCTCCAGCATTTGTTCAATATTCTTCAGCCACTCCGCCTGCTTTCCTTTATGAATGCTGTGGCGGGTTTCTTTATCGTATTCATTTTGCATGTCTTCTTTTTCTTTTGTTATTTCCTCATAAATTTTCTTGAGGTCCTTGCGGAATGTTTTGCTGTTGAATTTATACGCAGACATTTTTTGATGCAGCTTACGGGCAAATATTTCGGCAATGTCAAAATGCCCCTGCTCGTGGCTTAATATATACGCTGTTTTATGCAATCCCCAGGACCGGGTCCTGGAAAATCTTGACTGGATCTTGTAACTGAAGTTATTGGGTGTAATATTATATTCAATTCCCAGGTAAGTGGTTGTAGATGCTGCAGCATCGCTCCCGGGATCAGGACTTGCTTTATAATCTGCCCAATTCAGTTTGCGGGATGCATTCCAGTTGAGTAACTCTTCATCTTTGTCCTGGGCCTCCACACCCACCGGTATCAGTAGAAAAAGTAACAGGTATTTTAACAGTTTTTGCATGGGCTAATTGTCAACGTAAAGTCGGTTTTAAAATTTTACATGCTGCAAGCGGGGTCGTTAAAAAAATGAAAAACCCCGTCACGCCAGGGCGGGACAGGGTTATTTCGTCCAGATCTATAACTTAAGCTTTCGGGGCTGCTGCCAGTATTTCTGCAGAAACTCCGCTCGCATATTTTTCAAAATTCTTTACAAAGAGGCTGGCCAGGTAGGTGGCTTTTTCGTCGTATGCACTTTTATCGTCCCATGTATTCCGGGGATTTAAAACTTGCGCAGGTACGTTCGGACATTCCCTGGGAATGGCCATACCAAATACGGGATGTGTTTCAAATTCAACAGTATTTAATTTTCCTTCCAGCGCGGCTGTTATCATAGCACGGGTGTACTTTAATTTCATCCGGCTGCCGGTACCATGGGGCCCGCCTGTCCAACCGGTATTGATCATCCACACGTTCACTTTATGCTTTTGCATTTTATCTCCCAGCATCTGGGCATATTTACCTGGATGCAGGGGGAGGAAGGGGGCGCCAAAACAGGCGCTGAAAGTAGGTTTTGGCTCCGTCACGCCGGCCTCAGTTCCGGCAACTTTCGCCGTATAGCCGGAGATGAATTGGTACATGGTCTGACCCGGCGTTAACTTCGAAATCGGGGGCAATACACCAAAAGCATCACAGGTCAGGAAAAATATATTTTTTGGCAGTCCGCCGATTGAGGGCTCCAGTGAATTACTGATAAAATTCAGGGGATAAGAAACCCTTGTATTTTCGGTAATTGAGGCGTCATCAAAGTTGATTTGATTAGTGCCGGGATAAAAAGGGACGTTCTCCAGCAGCGCGCCTGGCTTGATGGCATGAAAGATCTCAGGTTCTTTTTCTTCGGTGAGGTTGATCGTTTTTGCATAGCACCCCCCTTCAAAATTGAAGATATTATCATCGGTCCAGCCATGTTCATCATCCCCGATCAGTTTGCGGTTTGGATCGGCACTTAACGTCGTTTTTCCTGTCCCGCTGAGGCCAAAAAAAATGGCCGTATCGCCGTCAGCACCCATATTGGCACTGCAATGCATACTGAGTACATTTTTTTCCTGGGGTAAGAGATAGTTAAGTATAGTGAAAATGCCTTTTTTTGTTTCCCCGGTATAACCTGTTCCGGCAATCAATATCATCTTATGCTTAAATGAAACGATAGCGGCATTGGACTGGCGGGTGCCGCATTCTTTTGCGTCCAGTTTCAGACCCGGCGCTGAAATAACATGCCACTCCGGTTCAAACGTTTCCAATTCTTCTTCGGTGGGTCGCAAAAACATATTATAGGCGAACAGGTTATTCCATGATTTTTCATTAACGACCCTTACATTCAGCCGGTAGCGGGGATCCGCGCAGGCATAACAATCCCGGATCCATAACTCAGGAATTTGTTCCAGGTAATCCAGGACCTTTTTATAAATAATATCGAAATATTTTGGTTCAATCGGAATGTTAAACTCATTCCAGTGTACCGAGTCAGCTGTGATCTCATCTTTCACCGTGAATTTGTCTTTGGGAGAACGTCCGGTAAACTCACCTGTGAGGATCACCAGGGCACCGGTATCATTTAACTTACCCTCACCAGTACGGAGGGTGTCCTGCACTAATTCTTCCGGGGACAATTGATAATGAATGTTTTCGGTAGACTTAAATCCCAATTTTACAAGATTTTTCGTTGGGACGGAGCTTGTAGGAACTGACATAAGTGGCAAACAGGTTTGTTGATGGTGCAAAGGTAAGTTACAAAACGGTTTTTGCACAAACAAGTGTTAGTACGACACATTGAAAAGATATTAACGCCTCAACTGGAGGTATTATTTAATGTTTAGTGTGTTAAATAATAATTGAAGGAAATTTAATGACAGTTCTTATTTGCTGAAAATCATCCAATTTTGAGGTCTTTTTTCATTTTTGTGATGAAAGCCAGCCCGCTCATCTCTTAGGTTGTTATCTTTAGCGACCTGAAAAGCACTTATTAATAATAACCAGCAAAACCTGCCATCCAATGAAATATTTACCCCTGAACCCGGACATATTTGTTCAAAACCGGGATCGGTTTGTTCGCCAGATGCAAAAGAATTCCATTGCCATTTTTGTAAGCAACGATGAGGTCCCGGTGAATGGTGATGCGTTGTATCATTTTAAACAAAACAGTGATCTTTTCTGGCTAAGCGGCATCAGCCAGGAGGACAGCATGGTTATTTTATTCCCTGATAACCCTGATATAAAATACCGGGAAGTGCTGGTGCTTGTACGACCCAACGAGTTAAAAGAAAAATGGGACGGTAAAAGACTCCGGGTAAGCGAGGCCCAGGCCATGAGTGGCATTAAAACAATTGTGTGGCTGGATAGCCTGGATGGGCTGTTACAGCCATGGCTGCACCTGGCCGATAATATTTACCTGGACAGTAATGAAAATGACCGCAAGGCAAGCCTCGTAAGAACGAGGGACTACCGGTTTATCGACGAAATGAAGAGCCGTTATCCCCTGCACAATTACCTGAGGGCCGCGAAGATCATGAAAGAGTTGCGGGGAATTAAAACGGCGCTTGAAATAGAAGTGATGCAACAGGCTATAGATATCACTGAAAAAACATTCCGGCGCCTGTTGAAATTTATCAGGCCCGGGGTGATGGAACATGAAATCGAAGCGGAGATATATCATTCCTTTCTAAGCCAGCGGGCAACGGGCCCGGCTTACGGAAGTATCCTGGCCAGCGGTGACCGGGCAAGAACCCTGCATTATGTGAGCAATAACGCTGAATGTAAGGATGGAGAACTTATTTTAATGGATTTTGGGGCCGAATACGGAGGCTATTGTGCCGACCTGACAAGGACCGTCCCGGTAAATGGAAAATTTACGCGCAGACAAAAAACCGTTTACAATGCCTGCCTGCACCTGCATGATTATGCAAAAAGTTTATTGAAACCGGGAATCAGTATTGTTGATTATACTGATAAAGTTGGAGAAGAAGCAACGAAGCAGTTTCTTAAAATCGGGTTGCTCAGGAAATCCGAAGTAAAAAATGAAGACGCGGAGAACAGGGCCTACAGGAAGTACCTGTATCACGGTATCTCGCATCACCTTGGGGTAGATGTACATGACCTCGGAACAAGAACATCACCCATCAAAGCCGGGATGGTCTTCACCGTTGAACCGGGTATTTACATAGAAGAGGAGCAAATGGGCATCCGTATTGAGAATAATTTATGGATAACCCGGAACGGGAACAGGGACCTGATGAAGAATATTCCGATCACCGCGGAAGAAATTGAAGCCCTGATGAAGAAATGAGTTTGCACATAGTTGATGGCATTTTCCTATTATTGCGATAAACTTTTCTTTGTAATGTTCCGCTTGTAATGTACCATTCACGATGAACTCCACAACATGAAGCAAATTCCCAACCTGTTTACCCTCCTCAACCTTGTTTTCGGTTGCCTGGCTATTGTTTACATTTTACAGAACGGCATTACCATTTCCGGTGATGCGGAAGGTGCAACCTGGATTGATATACCGGAAAAAATATGGCTGGCCTCCTTATTTATCGGGATTGCTGCTGTAGTTGATTTTTTAGATGGTTTTGTCGCCCGTCTCTTCCATGCCACTTCCGGAATGGGAAAACAACTGGATTCGCTGGCCGATGTTGTAAGTTTTGGAGTGGCCCCTGGAATGATCATCTACCAGTTTTTGCGGCTGAGTCTTGCCAAAGAAAATAACGCCCTGGATATATCTGTTATCTGGATGCTTCCTGCTTTTATTGTGCCTTGTGCAGCAGCCTGGAGACTGGCCAGGTTTAACCTGGATACCAGCCAGTCTTATTCTTTTAAAGGAATGCCGGTACCCGCGGTGGGAATATTTGTTGCTTCACTCCCCTTAATCTATTGGAATGTTAATGACGCATGGGTGCAGGAACTGCTGTTGAATAAATGGTTCTTATATGCATTGTCAGTCCTCCTTTCATGGCTGATGGTTTCAAGGCTGCCTTTGATGGCATTAAAGTTCAAGGATTACAGCCTGCAGAATAATTTACCAAAATATATTCTTGCCCTCGTGGCCATTGCAGCTGTCGTATTCTTAAAATGGCTCGCCCCCCCTGTGATAGTACTGGCCTATGTTCTCTTATCTTTGTTGTTTAAAAACAAAATAGCATGACGTATACAGTGCAGATAAAAGTGATGCCGTTGAAAGAATTGCTGGATCCGCAGGGTAAAGCCGTGATGGGAGGACTGGAAAACCTTGGTTTAATGGGGGTAGAAGAAGTAAGAATTGGTAAAAACATTACACTGCGGATAAATGCGGATTCTACGGAAAAAGCAAAACAAATTGCAGAAGAAGCCAGTAAAAGATTATTGGCTAACCCGGTGATGGAATATTTCGAAGTATCAATAAATTAGAAAACCTGGAAGTGTGAGAATAGAAAATCAGGCATGAATTGAAACGACTTATTTTCACATTCCCACATTCCAACATTCTCACATTCCCCCTCCAGTTTCATGCTTTATCTTGTTCCCACACCTATTGGTAATCTGAAAGACATTACACTCAGGGCGCTGGAGGTATTGAAGGAAGTAGATGTTATATTAGCAGAAGACACCCGGACCACTTCACATTTGCTCAATCATTATCAAATTACCAAGCAGCTTTCGCCCTATCACCAGCACAACGAGCACAAAGTGTTGCAGCACCTGGTCAGCCAGATGCTGGAAGGGAAAAAAATGGCCATTGTTACTGATGCCGGAACCCCCGGGATTTCTGACCCGGCTTTTTTACTGACCCGGGAGTGTATTAAAGTAGGCATAAAAGTAGAATGCCTGCCCGGGGCCACGGCTTTTGTTCCGGCGCTTGTCAATAGTGGTATACCTGCGAACCGGTTTTGTTTTGAAGGTTTTTTGCCATTAAAGAAAGGCAGGCAAACATTATTGAAACGGCTGGCGGATGAAGACCGGACATTGATTTTTTATGAGTCACCTATGCGCCTCGTAAAAACACTGGAAGAATTCATCAGTTTTTTTGGCGGAGACAGGCCCTGCAGTGTTAGCAGGGAACTCAGCAAGATGTTTGAAGAAAACAAGCAAGGCACGCTGGCAGAAGTGACAGCTTATTTCAAAGCAAAAACAGTAAAAGGCGAAATCGTTATTGTTGTAGGCGGGAAGACTACCTAGTCATTTCAGCAGAATGGAGCCCGGCTGATGCCTGCCGCCGGTCAATTTTGTTTTTCTTGTAACCCACCTTTTCCGAATTTTATCATCTTAACGGCTAAATACAGGTTTATGAAGAAATATGGGTCATTAATTCTGGTGATGGGTATTCATATCTTGTCTCATGCGCAGCCTGACCGCTGGCAGCAACGGGTAAAGTATGTAATGAAAATAGATATGAATGAACAAACCAACCGGTTTACAGGAAAGCAAAAACTGGAATACTGGAATAACTCCCCGGATACACTGACAAAAGTGTTTTATCATTTATATTTTAATGCTTTTCAGCCCGGGAGCATGATGGATACACGGAGCAGGAGGCAGGGAACCATCACCAGTGGCCGGGGCCAGGACTGGGACCAGCGGGTAAAAGACCGGATTATTAATTTGAAACCCGGGGAGATCGGCTACCAGAAAATCCTGTCATTGAAAATGAATGGCCGGCCGCAATCGTTTAAAGTACTGGAAACTATACTGGAGGTTAAACTGGACAAACCAATAGCGCCGAGATCAAAAGTGGTATTTGATATGGACTTTGAAGCACAGGTGCCTTTGCAGGTCCGCCGGAGCGGCCGGGATAATCCCACTTCAAAGGTCCGCTATTCGATGAGTCAATGGTATCCAAAACTGTGTGAATATGACTATGAAGGCTGGCACCCTACGCCATATGTAGGCCGTGAGTTTTATGGTGTGTGGGGAGATTTTGATGTAAGTATAACGATTGATAAAAAATACATACTGGGAGGTACTGGTTACCTGCAAAACCCCAACCAGATTGGCTATGGCTACGAGAGTGCCGGGGCCACCGTAACAAGACCTGCCGGTAATAAATTAACCTGGAGGTTTGTTGCTCCCAATGTGCATGATTTTATGTGGGCCGCGGATCCTGAATATATTCATAAGACCAGGAAAGTAAAGGATTCGGTTACCCTGCATTTATTATATAAACCAACCAACGCGCCGGCCGCGGCGTGGGAAGAAGTGCTGGATAATGCAGAAAAGGCCCTTCCTTTTATCGAAAAAAAATTTGGTGTCTACCCTTACCGGCAGTATTCTTTCATCCATGGTGGGGATGGAGGAATGGAGTATCCGATGGCGACCTTGTGCATCGGGCCTGGTGCCTGGCTGCATGAATGGCTCCATAGCTGGTATCATGGCGTCCTGGGTAATAATGAGTCATTGTATGGCTGGATGGATGAAGGATTTACTACTTATGCTGAAGACAAGGTCGAAGCCTATTTAGCAAAAGATACCGGCTTTGCACACGCTGGAAATTACAGCGGGTATGTTTCCCTGGCCAAAAGCGGCAAAGAAGAACCATTGTCTACGCATGCTGATCATTTTAATACCAATGCCGCCTATGGCCCGGCCGTGTATTCTAAAGGGGCCGTTTTTTTAGAACAGCTTGGATATATTACCGGCACACCCGTGCGGGATAAGATCTTACTGCAATACTATAAGCAATGGAGCTTTAAACATCCCAATGCGGGCGATTTTATCCGGATCGCGGAAAAAATAAGTGATATGAAGCTTGACTGGTATAAAGAATATTGGATCAACTCTGTAAAAACAATTGACTACAATATTGACAGTTTATGGGAAGAAGGAGGGAAAACAAAAGTGCGGTTGAACCGGATCGGGTTAATGCCCATGCCGGTAGACCTGCAGATTACATTTAAGGATGGAAGCAAGGAACTTCATTATATCCCGCTGGACCTGATGTACGGGGCCAAACCAATAGAAGACCCGGCCATTCCCCGGAAAACATATGATGCCTGGAAATGGACCCACAGTACCTATACCGTAGAAACAAACAGGAAACTCGGTGATTTTTCCATTGTTGAAATTGATCCCTCCCTCCGGATGGCAGATGTGGACAGGAAAAATAATAAGCTTGAATTAAAATGGTAATTGACCGCGGAAATTAAAAGAAAAGCCCCTGCAGCTTACCTGCAGGGGCTTTCTGAAGGTTTTTGAAAGAACCCCTCTTTTGCTTACACTCGTAGGTTAAAGGTTAATGGTTAACAGTTATAAAGAAGAAAACACATTAGTGTTTCAAAAATAGGAAGACCGCAGAAGCGGTACAATACCACATAAGTGGTATTTTTTGCTAATAAAGCTGGAATTTGTCCGAAAAATCCGCAAAAATCAACGTCCGTAGAACTTGTTGACAGCAGCAACCCGGTTGTTTACATGCAGTTTCTCGTAAATGTGGTAGACGTGTTTACGAACTGTCTCGGGACTTAAAAAAAGCTGGGAAGCAATTTCTTTATACATGAGGCCTTTAGAAAGAAATTCAAGTATTTCCTTTTCCCTGTTTGATAACATATCAATTTCTTCCGCCCCATTATGGCTGTGCGACTGCTGGTTCTGGAAAGCCGCTACAACCTTGCGGGCAATCTGGCTGCTCATGGGAGCGCCTCCTTCATACAATTCCCGGATCGCTTCCAGCATCCGAGTTGGGTCCGTTTTTTTTAAAATATAACCACTGGCTCCTGCACTTAATGCTTCAAATATCTTTTCATTCTCTTCGTAAACCGTACACATCATAAAATTTGTATCCGGGACTCGTGGCTTCAAAACCCTCACACAGTCAATCCCGCTTTCTTCACTTCCCAGGTTTATATCCATCAATACAACGTCTGGTCTTAATATAGGTATCTGGGTCATGGCGTCTTCGGCCGTACCAATGGTACCTATGCATTTATATCCTTCCGACATGCTTAAAATCTCCTCCAGTGCATTACGCAGCTCGCGGTTATCATCTACGATACAAACAGAAATTTGCCTCATTTGTGCAAAGGTCAGCCTTCAGAAAGACTATACCAATACCCCAAAGTGGTAATTTTAGCGGGGAATATAAAGCAGGGATTTTTCCTTGAAAAACTCTTCAGCATACAGCTCCCCAAGCTGTATTACCCGCGGCCGGGTACCGCTTTCCTGGATTTCTGTGGCCAGGTCTCCACCTTTCAGGCAGATGAGCCCGGGCGACTGGCTCTTATCGTCCTGGATTTTTTTCTTTAATAAAGGCTTACTCCATTTCCAGAGATCTTTGAGAGGGGCAACCGCTCTGGACACAACAAAATCAAATTTCCTGTTTCTAATTTCTTCAATGCGGCTGTGTTCCAGGGTTACATTTTTTAAACCAATACCGCTGGCAACGGCTTCCACTACTTTTAATTTTTTGGCTATACTATCAACCAGGTGGAATTTCACATCAGGAAAAAAAATGGCCAGGGGAATTCCGGGAAATCCTCCGCCTGTACCAAGGTCAATGATTTCACTGCTGCGGGCAAATTCAAAAGCAGCAGCTATACTGAGGGAATGCAACACATGTTTTTCATACAAGCTATCAATGTCCTTGCGCGAAACCACGTTTATCTTTCCGTTCCATTCTTTGTATAGCGGTTCCAGCAGCCTGAACTGTTCAAGCTGCCGGGGCGTAAAATCAGAAAAGTACCTGAGTATTATTTCCATACTTACTAATGGTGGCCTTCCTTTTTGTTATCAATTCCAGCTTCTTCTTGGTCGTCTCCAGAGTGCGGGGGCAAAGATGATATAATAAAAAAACATCCACATATCCAGGAAAACAAACCAGGGCCAGAGATCTTTTTCACCCATTTTAACCATGGCTTTACGTA
Source organism: Chitinophagaceae bacterium (assembly GCA_025449935.1). Lineage (GTDB taxonomy): Bacteria > Bacteroidota > Bacteroidia > Chitinophagales > Chitinophagaceae > JJ008. Next base: position 12,436 of record JANWIJ010000037.1, on the reverse strand, counting down.
AAATAAATGCCTGCCATAAAAGACGTATACCAAAAACCGGCAATACAAAACGCCAGTCATAAAACAGGAGAGCCGCCGCCAGTAACGGGTAATAGAGGAACTGGGTACTGAAATATAACCCAAGGAAAAACTTGTGTCGCGGTTTATAAAATTTCGCAGTTGTATAATGTCTTGCTTTTTGCTTTAACCACCCGGCCCAGGTAGTTTTGGGAATGGAACGGGTGACGGCGTCGGGGTCAATTACCACAGCCGTATTGCTTTTGCTGGCTACTTTATTTATAAACAGGTCATCGTCTCCACTGGGAATATGGTTGATGGATGAAAAGCCTTTGTTGCGCAGGAACAAATCCTTTTTATAGGATAAGTTTCTCCCAACGCCCATATACGGCATCCCCGCCAGTGCATAAGAAAGATATTGCAACGCCGTATGGAAGGTCTCGAACCGGATAAGTTTGTTGAGTATTCCTGTTGTTTTATGGTAGGCGCCGTAGCCAAGAACAATTTCAACACCATTATCATAACCATTCTGCATTTTTTCTATCCAGTGCTCACTGGAAGGTACGCAGTCCGCATCAGTCAATAAAAGCACTTCATGTTTCGCTTCCCGGATGCCGATGGATAAAGGATATTTTTTCCCGGAAATCAATTTAGCCTCCTGGGTTAGTTCCACTACATTCAATGACCGGAATGTTCTCTTCAGCTCCTGTAAAATGTATTTGGAATCATCCACCGAATTATCGTTGATGACCACTACTTCACTGCTGCTGGAGTATTGCTGCACCAGCACACCCGGCAGGTTCCGGGCCAGGTTCTCATCTTCATCCCGGGCACAAATGACGACTGAAACAGGATGCTGCTGTGATTGTGTTTTTGTTTTGGGCCGGAAGAAAGCAACCCGGCTGAAAAAAAATGCATAAAAGAAAACCTGGACGGCAGTTACTGCGACAAAAATATAAAAGAGAATCTCTCCCCAGTTGATCGGTGGCATTGCGGCGAAGATAATACCTGGCTGCTGTTGATGGCACGCATATATTTCACAGGTTGTGGAAAACAGTTTCGGTTTATCTTGTGCCCATTATGCCCGCATTACAATTTCAATTACAACATACGGACAAGGGATCAAAGGCCCGGGCAGGCAAAATGACAACTGATCATGGTGAAATACTGACCCCTGTTTTTATGCCTGTTGGTACAGCCGGGAGCGTAAAAGCGGTGACACAGCAGCAATTAGCGGAAGATGTCAGGGCCCCGATCATTCTTGGAAATACATACCATTTGTACCTGCGGCCGGGTTTGTCGGTACTGGAAGAAGCCGGGGGATTACATCGTTTCAACGGCTGGAACAAACCCATACTTACCGATAGCGGGGGATACCAGGTTTTCTCACTGGCCGGGACAAGAAAAATAAACGAAGAGGGCGTTACTTTCCAATCGCATATCGACGGATCAAGGCATTTGTTTACACCGGAGAATGTTATGGATATCCAGCGGGTGATCGGGGGGGATATCATGATGGCTTTTGATGAATGCCCGCCCGGCGGGTGTGAATATAAGTATGCAAAGGATTCGCTGGATCTTACTCACCGCTGGCTTGACCGTTGTTTTTCACAGTTCAACAGTACAAAAGATAAATACGGCTATACCCAGAATCTTTTCCCGATCGTCCAGGGAGGCACCTACAAAGATCTCCGCAAACAATCCTGTGAATATATTTCTTCAAAGGAAGCGACGGGTAACGCGATCGGGGGTTTGAGCGTAGGAGAGCCCGAACCCGTGATGTATGAAATATGCGACTGGTGCTGCGATCACCTGCCAAAAGAAAAACCCAGGTACCTGATGGGAGTGGGCACACCATGGAATATACTGGAATGCATCAGTCACGGTATTGATATGTTTGACTGTGTGATGCCCACCCGGAACGGCAGAAATGCCATGCTGTTTACAACAAACGGTGTAATCAATATTGATAATAAGAAATGGGAGCATGATTTTTCAGCCATTGATGATGGTTTGGACTGCGAAGTCAGCCATTTTTATTCTAAAGCTTATCTCCGCCATTTGATGAAAGCGAAAGAATTTTTGGGGTATACCATTGCCAGCATTCATAACCTTGCCTTTTATCGCTGGCTGGTAGGAGAAGCCCGGAGACATATACAGGCAGACGATTTTACAACCTGGAAGACTGAAATGTCCATACTGCTCAAAACTAAATTGTAGTCGCGCTTTCACAATCCAGCAACAGTTTTTCAGTTACTTTTGGACCGATGCGGAAAATTGACTGGTATATACTGAAGAAATTTATTGTCACGTTTATATTTTGCATGTTGTTGTTCAGCATTATTGCTGTAGCTGTTGACAGCAGTGAGAAGACGGATGATTTTGTCAAGGCCAATCTTTCCACCTCCCAGATCATTACAAAATATTACCTGGGTTTTGTTCCTTTCATCTGGAGCCTGTTATTCCCTTTGTTTGTTTTTATCGCTGTTATTTTCTTCACCAGCCGGATGGCCACCCGGTCAGAGATCATTGCCATACTGGCCAGCGGTACCAGTTATAACAGGTTCCTGCGCCCCTATATTGTCGGGGGTTTGCTGCTGGCGGCCACTTTATGGATGGGTAACCGCTACTGGATTCCCAAAGCGAATATTATCCGGAGTGATTTTCAAAGTACCTATATCGACAAGAATGATCCGACCAAGAACCGTTTTGCAGGTAATTGTGACAGATGCTATTACAGGAGAACTGATTCCAACACCTATGTGGGTATCAGGGATTTTGATACCAGCAGTAAATCAGCCAGGGGTTTCTTCCTGGAAAGGATCAAAGACAACAAAGTTGTATACAACTTAAGGTCGGAGACCATTACCTGGGATACCGCCCGGAAAAGTTGGAAATTATATAATGCAGAAGAACGGCTTATTGACAGTATGGGAGAACGGCTGACCTTCCACGACACGATGAGTATTAACCTGTCATTAAAGCCGGGGGAACTGCGAAAGGATGATTACCTGAAAGATAAACTCACCACCCCGGAATTAGTGCAGTATATCAGGCAGGAAGAGTTCAGGGGCAATGAAGGGTTAAGGGCATTGAAAGTGGAGAGGTACAGGAGAACAGCTACCCCCGCCGCTGTTTTATTGCTCACAATAATTGGGGCAACCATTGCCAGCCGGCGGAGCCGTGGCGGAAGCGGAATGCACCTGGCTTTGGGGATTGCCATAGCAGCTTTTTTTATTGTTTCTGACCGCTTCTCCACCGTTTTTGCGACAAAAGGAAATTTTCCTCCGATCATCGCTGCCTGGTTACCCAATATTGCATTCTCAGGGGTAGCTTACTGGTTGTATCGCCGCACACCTAAATAGTTGCTTCTCACTTCTTACTGGTTCCCTTAAAATTTTCAGGTCCCAACTATTCTGAAGTATTGCATCGAGCAATAACAAATTTCAATTTTCTTATAATTCTTCTTGTAGCAGGGTGGTTTTGCGTAAATTTGACCACCCAAAACGATTGTTTCAAACTCCGAAAAAAAGATGTCATGGGAATAATAAAAGACCGGTTTAAGATCAAGGCAGATAAAGTTTCCGCAGAAATCAAAGACCTGTTGAAAGATCATGGTACTAAAGTCATTGGAGAAGTACAGCTATCCCAGATCTACCAGGGTATGCGGGGCATGACGGGACTGGTAACCGAAACCTCACTACTGGATGCACAGGAAGGCATACGCTTCCGCGGATATTCGATCCCTGAATTACAACAAAAACTCGCTAAATCACCCGGGGGTTCTGAACCCCTGCCCGAAGGACTTTTTTATTTGATGCTCGTGGGAGAATTGCCGGAAGAAGATGATGTGCATCATATCAGCTCGGTGTGGCAGCGCCGCAGTCATGTACCCAATCATGTATTTGCAACCATTGAGGCATTACCCATCAACACGCATCCAATGACACAGTTCGTGGTAGCGGTAATGGCCCTGCAGACAGAAAGCCAGTTTGCAAAAAAATACGCGGAAGGGCTGAACAAAAAGGATTACTGGGAAGCAGTGTTTGATGATTCGATGGACCTGATCGCCAGGTTGCCGAGGGTTGCAGCGTATATCTACCGCAGGAAATATAAATCAGGGGATCATATTCAGCCAAATGGTTTACTGGACTGGGCGGGCAATTTTGCCCATATGATGGGATACGGCGATGAAAGTTTTAAGGAACTGATGCGGTTGTATATGACCATTCATGCCGATCACGAAGGGGGTAATGTTTCTGCACATACGACACACCTGGTGGGTTCTGCGCTCAGTGACCCGTATTTAAGTTATGCATCCGGCATGAATGGGCTGGCCGGTCCTTTGCATGGATTGGCTAACCAGGAAGTGATAAAATGGATATTTGAAATGCAGGAGGAACTGAAAACGGATTCTCCCAGCAAAGAGCAAATAGCTGAATATGTAAAGAAAACATTGAGTGAGGGGAAAGTGGTCCCGGGCTACGGTCATGCCGTGTTGCGCAAAACAGATCCGAGGTTTGAAGCGCAGATGGCATTTGGGAAAAAACATATGCCCGAGGATAAGCTGGTGAATACGGTCTGGAATATATATGAAACCGTACCGCCCATCCTGCAATCAATGGGAAAAATAAAAAACCCCTGGCCAAACGTGGATGCACACAGCGGGGCACTGCTGGTTCATTTCGGGATGAAAGAGTATGAATTTTATACGGTACTTTTTGCCGTGAGCCGTGCACTTGGTGTACTGGCGAGTCTTTGCTGGGACAGGGCGCTCGGCTTCCCGCTCGAAAGGCCAAAATCGGTAACTACTGACCTGGTAAAACTCTGGCTGGATGGGAAAGATAATATTTGGGGCGAATAAGAGGATTAATAACTTATAAGGATAATCTGTAACTCTTCACTCCGGTGGAGAGTTTTTCTTGCGGGATGAATACGGAATATTTTCACCAGGTTACAAAATATGCATTAGCTGGTTCCCGGCGATTGCATACACCGTTTCATTTTTTTGCCTTTCTACTGAATAGGTTCCGGTAAAACGACTGAAGGCAGGAAGGATGCAATGCTCCGCTGTAAAATAAAAACAGGGAAAACGAAGTGTTTGCCTGCCCTTACCTTTCACAGTTACACCCGGATGCACATGACCCACAAACGTATAAACGATCCCATCCGGAAGCGTTTCTTTGTGCTTAATCTTCAGGTCATGACGGAAACAAAAATCCTTTACTACCAGGTGATGGGCTGAGACATCAATGCCGGTGTCATCATACCAGGTGTCTGTCAATATATCATGATTCCCCTTTACCAGGTCAATATGTAATAAAGAAAAATCCTTTCTCCATTTTTTAAAATGATCCAGCTCCCTGTTCTCTGTACTATGGGTAAGGTCGCCAACGATGATCAGCCGGTCAGCTTTAAAAAAATAAAGCTGGGCCATCAGGCGTTGCAGGTCGGCTTTGTAAATACCCTGGGGTACCCCAATACCCGATTTCCGGAAATGACCGGTCTTTCCCAGGTGAAGGTCTGATACAATCAGGGTGTTTTCTTCTTCCCACCATACACAACGTTCAGAAGAAACCCAAAAGGTATTTTTATAAATGATATGTGGAAAAGGATTTTGCATTCAAAGGGAGGACAAATATAACGCGCCGTTCTTAGAAAACAGGGCACCGTCAGAATTCCAGCTGCTGTTGCATCTTTTTTACCCGGTCTTCCAGTTTTTCTGAAGAAAGATCTTCCCGCATACTATCCACTTTTATCGGGAAACAAAAAGGCGTTAGCCGTTCCGGGAAGGTTAGAACGATTTTGGAGTGCTGAATTCTTTCCAGCATATCCCGCAGCCTCACTTCCTCCATTTGCTGATCAAACACTTCCTGGTAAGCCTGGCGAAGCAGGAGATTGTCTTTATCATATTCTGCAAACACATTGAAAAGAAGTGAGGCGGATGACTGGAGATGGCGGGCTTTCTTCTTTTCTCCGGGCATACCCTGGAAAATCAGCCCGCCGATCACGGCCACATCCCTGAATTTTCTTTTCGCCATTTCGGTACTGTTCACACTTCGCTGTATATCGTTCAGCAGGTCAGCCGGTGAAAACAGGTCATACACGTTCGTATCATCAACAGGGATGGGTTGATCACTCAGCAGTTCAAATCCATAATCATTCATGGCAAATGAAAAAGTGATAGGACGGATCAGGCTGATCCGGAATGCCAGGATCGCGGCCATGGCTTCGTGGACCAGCCTTCCTTCGAACGGGTACACAAAAAGGTGAAAACCGTCTTTTGTTTCAATTTGCTCTATCAGTAATTCATGCTGTTTTGGGACATGCGAAAGCAGTTGCTGCAATTCGAAAAGAGGTTGAAGTGACCTGAGCTCATTCTCTCCGGGTTTCAGGGCCCCCGTTGCTGAGCGGTCCAGGGTTTCCCTTAGTTTCTTTCCAAGGTTGGCACTCAGGGGCATACGGCCACCATCCCAGCTGGGTATAATTGATTTTTTTGAGCCGGACTTTTTTACAAGCGCCGTCATATCTTTTATCATCAGGAATTCAAGATTTCTTCCGGCCAGTGTAAATACATCGCCGGGGTCGAGCCTTGATATGAAAAACTCTTCTATTACACCTATATAACCACCTGTAATGAATTTTACTTTCATCATCGATGAACTCACAATGGTTCCGATATGCATACGGTGCCGCATCGCTACTTTACGGCTCTTTATTTTGTATAACCCATCTTCCAGTTCTATTTTTTTAAAATCGTCATACTGGTGCATGGCATGACCCCCTTCAGTAACAAAGTAGAGTATCTGCTGCCATTCATCCTTCGTTAAATGCTGGTAGCAAAAAGTAGAAACAACTTCCGCGTATGTTTCTTCCTGGGAAAAACCATCCGAGATGGCCAGTGTGCTCAGGAATTGCAACAACACATCATAGCAAAGCATCATGGGTGGTCGGCTTTCTATAAGATTTTCCGACATGGCCGATTTTAAGGCTGCGGCTTCTATCAGCTCCAGTGAGTGGGTTGGGAGAAAATATATTTTACTCGTAGCATCGGGGCTGTGACCGCTTCTGCCTGCACGTTGTAAAAACCGGGCTACGCCTTTTGGTGACCCTACCTGGACGACTGTTTCAACAGGACGAAAATCAACGCCCAGGTCAAGGCTCGCGGTGCACACAACCGCTTTCAGGTTCCCGGTATGCAGGTTGTCTTCTATCCAGGCACGCAGTTCCATATCGATTGAGCCGTGATGAAGTGCAATAGATCCGGCAAGGTCAGGACAAACATTCAATAAGGTCTGGTACCATGTTTCACTCATCCCTCTTGTATTAATAAAGATGAGTGTTGTTTTGCTTTGGAGAATAATGGGAATAAGTTTATGGGCCAGCCGGATTCCCAAATGTCCTGCCCAGGGGTATTTTTCTATTTCATCGGGGATGACCGATTCAACTTCTATTTTCTTTTGAATATTAGCCTTAATAATAATCCCCGTCTGCCTAACCGGCGATAATAACACATCTTTGGCTTCCTCCAGGTTTCCAATGGTCGCCGAAATACCCCAAAGGGCTGGTTTCCCATTTGTCAATTTACCCTGGCTGTTCACGATCCTGGATATGGCGAGTTCCACCTGCACGCCCCGTTTACTGCCAAGCAATTCATGCCATTCATCCACGGCTATAATTTCGAGTGACCGGAAAACTTCAGCATATCCTTTTTGTGCGAGTAACAAATGCAGGCTTTCGGGAGTGATGATAAGGACTTCGGGCATCTGCCGTTTCTGTTTAGCCCGTTCGGCCAGCGGGGTGTCCCCGTTCCTGATCCCTACTTTCCAACTCATGCCCAACCCGGCAATCACTTCTTCCATAGCCCGGCCAATATCTTTAGCCAATGCCCGCAGGGGAGTTATCCAGAGGAGCTGCAGACCACTATCCTTCTTACTGTGATAGTAGCCGGGATGCTGGTTGATGAACTGGATTATTGCACCCAAAAAAACAGAGTAGGTTTTTCCACAGCCGGTTGGTGCATTGACAAGGCCACTTTCCCGGTTAACAATATGCTGCCATGCCTGGAGCTGAAATAAAAAAGGATGCCGCTCATTCGCGGCCAGCCACTCATTGATCACCCTGAATCCTTTTGTTTCTTCCACCTTCATTTTCCAAAAATCTCCAGCATTTTTTTCAAATCATCCAATGTATTTATTTCATCCACTGTCTTGTCCTCCCGCCACCGGCTGATACGCGGAAAGCGCAAAGCTACACCGGATTTGTGACGGTTACTGGCGGCGATCCCTTCAAAAGCAATTTCAAAAACAAGTTCCGGTTTTACGGTTCTGACCGGTCCGAATTTTTCCAGGGAATTATTTTTCACAAAATGATCTACCCGCGCAAACTCTTTATCCGTAAGCCCTGAGTAAGCTTTTGCAAAACTGACCAGTTTATCGCCGTCTTTCACCGCAAATGTGTAATCCGTGTATAAGTTGCTTCTTCTTCCATGACCTTTTTGGGCATAGATCATGACCGCATCAATGACCAGGGGGTCGATTTTCCATTTCCACCAGTCACCAATTTTTCGCCCGACCTGGTAGGCGGAGGACTTTCTTTTCAGCATCATGCCTTCTGCACCATTTTCCCTTGATTGCATTCTAAGGTCTGCCAGGTCACCCCAGGAAGCAAAATCAATTACCGGCGATAATACAACCGGGGGATGATTGTTCCTGTTGATGATCTCTTCGAGCAGCTTTCTCCTTTCGGTTAAGGGGAGCTCCCGGATATCACGGCCTTCATATTCTAAAATATCGTAGACAAAAAAGCAAATCGGGACTTCCTGTAAATTTTTCCGGCTAATATTTTTTCTGCCGATACGCGTTTGCAGCAAAGCGAATGGCAATGGCTTGCCATCAATGCTGGGGATGATTTCCCCATCCAGCACAATACCATCAGGCAATACATTCACCAGCGAATGGTATTCGGGGAATTTATCGGTCATCAGTTCTTCACCCCGGCTCCATACAAAAATTTCATTATTACGTTTTATCAGTTGCCCCCGGATCCCATCCCATTTCCATTCAGCCTGCCATTCTGTTTCTTTGCCAAGCTCACTAACCGGGCCGTCCAGTCCATAGGCCAGGTAAAAGGGATAAGGCTTTGAGTGATCTGCTGAACCACCTTCGTTGCTCAGCAGGGCGGCAAAGGAAGTGGAAGCGGGGTCCCAGTTCCCGCTTATCCGATGAGCAATTACATTTGCCTCGAGCTGTACGGTTTTTGCCAGCGCATTCACAATCATTTTTTGAGACACCCCTATCCTGAAATTCCCCGTCAGGAGTTTATTGAAAACAAAGCGTTCATCCTTGCTCATTTGCATCCAGCTCCGGGTAACGAACTGTTTTTTTTCCTCCTCGTCTTTTTTTTCAATTTGCAGTAGATGACTGATAATTCCTGCTAACGAAAACCTGTGGGAATTTTCTTCGCTCGCCGGCGGCAGCATTAAAGCAATGCTTTCTGCGAGGTCGCCCACGGTATGATATGATTCCTCGAATAACCATTCCGGGAGACCGGTTAGTTCCTGGCACCATAATTTTAACAGGGAGGAACTGACAATTCTCCTGGGTCTTCTTCCGCTAAAAAGGGCAATCACCCAAACCTTGTCGGCATCATTTTCGGTAGCAAAATAATGTGCCAGCAATTCCAGCTTTTCATTCGTTTTTGTGCTGGTCCCAAGGGTTGTTATTAATTGCGCAAATGCTTTCATGGTATTGCACGGCCTCCCGTGTCTTTAGCTGGTGGTTCTTCTGTATCAGGAATTTTTTCATCATCTTCTTTGCCATATTCAGTTTTAACTTCCGCCGCTTCTATTCCATTTTCAGTTAAATAGCGGCTAAACGCGGATTGAAATCCATGTGTAACAAAAACCTTTTGTGCCCCGGTAGCTTTTACCGCCTGCAGCAAGCCATTCCAGTCTGCATGATCGCTGAGCGGAAAGCCTGCGTCGGCGTTCCTTCTGCGCAGATTGCCCCGAACCTGCATCCATCCGCTGCATACACCCACACTATAAGGAAGAAACCGTTTCATCCAGGGCGTACCGTCAGAACTGGGTGGAGCAATAATAACCGCGTTTTTGTATGCTTGTTTGGGAATATTCGGGGTTACCTTTTTTACCCCCGGCAAATTGATACCTGCTTCCCGTAACGCGTTATGGGTATTCCATACAGCCCCGTGAACATAAATAGTTTCCGTGAGCTCCGCCACCGCCTGAAGTACCCGTTGTGCTTTTCCGAGACTATAGGCAGTGATCACGGATGTTTTTCCGTTGGCCTGGTTACCGGAAACCCAGTTTTTAATATCATTGAAAATGATGTCCTGTTTTTTCCAGTTATAAATGGGCAAGCCAAAAGTGGACTCTGTAATGAATGTGTGGCAGGATATAGGCACGAAGGCGCCGCTGATTCCATCATCTTCTGTTTTATAGTCCCCGCTCACTACCCATATTTCTCCTTTGTATTCCACCCTGATTTGTGAAGATCCAATGATATGTCCGGCCGGATGCAGGGAGATTTTTACCCCGTTATGTGTAACAACTTCATTCCATTCAACACAGGCCACCGAAATATCTGCACCCAACCGGAGCTTCAGAACCGGTGCTGTTTGATGGTGACAGAGATAGTGAAGGCTTCCCGGGCGGGCATGATCGCTGTGTGCATGAGTGATGACGGCCTTATTTACCGGCTGCCACGGATCAATATAAAACTCCCCAGCGCGGCAATACAAACCTTTATTGGTAAACTCGATCAGCGGCATACGTAATGTATATTGTGCAATGAAAATAGTATGCCTGAAATGAATGTGGTCAGGGGAGAAGTCCTAATAAACCGCTTTTAGCATCCCATCCTGCCACCGGAGAAAATAAAGTTTTTTATTTTCAAAATAGTCCAGCATGTTTTGACGGTTCAGGACAGGCTGAATATCAAACTCCCGGAAAACATTAAACCCTTTGTAGGCGAGGTTGGACGCAATATCTGATTTGTATTGCAACAATATCTTTCCAAAACGCCATATGGTTTCATAGCCACGCATCACCATATCACTGGGCCTGGCATACATAACATTATTGAAGTGATTAATAATAGCAAGGCTCACTTTATCTGTCCGGGGATTATAGAACGGTGTGCTATAGAGGATGTCTATTCCCTTAAATTCCGCCTTGCTGAAATCTTTAATACCATCCCAGGTAGGCATGCCCATCACGAGCGAAAGATATTTCTGCTTTTTCAGTGATGCCAGTTGCTGGGTTAGTCTTCTGCCAAAATTTTCGTCCAGGCTTCCGGCAATACAAACAGTTTGATTAACCGTATCCAGGTAAGGCCTAAGGTGATTAATCGTAAAACTGTCAACCAAGTCAATGTATTTTAATGTCAGCGGGGAGCCAACCGTATTTTTCCCGAAATCATCAAAATAAGTTTTTATCCGGTCTTCCAGCTGGCCTTTTTTCCTGAAGACGATGATATCGTTAAGGGAATAGTATTTCTGAATAAACCGGTAAATGCCTTCGCACTGTGTTTTTAAGGTGGGGTTCAGCAACACAAAAAATGGATTGCCGGTTACGCCCCCATCATTGGGCAGGTTAACATTGATAACAGGAATATTTCTTTTTAGACCGGCGTCTGCAAAGAGTTTTACTTCCGTCGCACTGCAATAGGCAATAATAAGTTCAACGCTGTCTGATTCTGATTTTTGCAGTTGCTGCGAAAGGGTTTCTGTTGCCGATTTTGTATCATAGATATACACTTCGAGCGGGGCATTAGCCTTGGCCAGCGAGTCAAGCGCCAGTTGCACACCTTCATAAAATTCCAGGCCGGGGTTAATGAATTTTGGAAAAACATTTTTTGCGTAACGGTATTCATCGGTGGCATCAAATGCAGAATCAAGATACAGGGGTGTAAAGATGGCAATCTTATGTTTGGGAACAGCCGGCTGGGCCATGGCCGCTTGAAAAGCCGTCAATAATACCAGGAAAAAGAATATATTTTTTTTCATATTAATTATACAATTCACAAAACAGCTAATACCCTTACCTGTTCAATATTCCTCCGTTACTTTATTCCCATTCTATGGTTGCGGGGGGTTTACTGCTGATATCATACACCACCCGGTTTATTCCCCTCACATTGTTGATGATCTCGTTAGAAATGCCGGCCAGGAATTCATAGGGTAAATGCGCCCAGTCTGCCGTCATCCCATCTACACTTGTTACGGCTCTCAGGGCGACGGTGAATTCATATGTCCGTTCATCACCCATCACCCCCACACTTTTAACCGGCAATAAGATAGCGCCAGCCTGCCAAACCGTTGCATACAAATTACTGTCTTTAAGAGCTTTAATGTAAAGGTGATCTGCTTCCTGCAATAACTGTACCTTTTCTTCGGTAATTTCTCCCAAAATACGGAT
>JANWIJ010000036.1 GCA_025449935.1 Chitinophagaceae bacterium | reverse complement strand
TTTCCCCATCTTTTATAAAACCAACATGCAAACTATGCGAGGCTTGGCTCAACAGATTTTTTGAAGGAAACAATTCGTTGACAATAGCAAAAGCTTTGTTTCCACTCAGGCGGAGCAGCCCGATAGCGCCTACCCCCGGGGGAGTGGCCAGCGCGACAATCGTATCATCCCAGCCGGTTTGGTTAGTGGTCATTTTGTCAAATTTATATCATTAATCTTCAACAAAATTGAGGGCCGGAGGGGCAAGGGCCGGGGCTGGAGCAACAAAAAAAATCCCCTCCAATACCGGAGGGGATCCATATTATTTTAATGTCTTGTTTATTCGCCCTGCACCTGGAAGGTAATAGGTTGTTTGCGGTAGGCTTTTACCTGGCGGCCATTCTGAACGGCCGGGTTCCATTTTGGTCCTTTTTTAATTACCCGCATCGCTTCTTCTTCCATACCATAACCGTGATTGGTTAAAGACCTTACGTCACTGATATTTCCTTCCTTATCCACTACGAACTGGACAACTGTTGTATAAGTACCTTCCGGCGCTCCATTGTCTGTGGCTACCTGTCCGTTAGCATTTCTTTCCAGGTACTGGCGCCATTTGCTGTCGCCACCGGGGAAACTTGCTTCAATCTCAACTTTGTCAAAAATCTTATTCTCATCGTCTTCCTTTTTCACTTCCACGATCTGTTTTCCCTGGTCAGGAACCACCGGCACCTGTATATTCAGGTCTTTGATACCTTCCTGGTTAACTACATCAATCTTGGCTTCTTTCAATTCTTCCTGTGGTGGGGGTGGTTTTTCCACTTCTTCATCCTTCTTAATGACAGGCGGAGTAAACTGTTTCATCTCCACTTTAGGGGGCTCCACTTTAGGGGGCGGGGGAGGCGGGGGTGGAATCACTTTTGGTTCTTCCTGCTTAATATCCGCCAGGTTAATTTCCTGTTGCTTGATCGTATTCTTTTTATTCGCGTCAAGCGTACTGGCTAACACCGAACCCAGTAATGCCAGGATAGCAATAGAGGCAGTAATGACGAGGGCACGGGTAATGCGGCGGTTATAAGTCTTCCTGAGTTCATAAGCGCCATAGTCTTTATTCTTGTTCTCAAAAATCAGGTCAAGAATATCGGCTGATAGTATTTTATTGGCTTCCATTACTTTGTGTTTTTTATTAGATGCAGACTACAGATTAATTCCATAAAACAACACAGCTTTATTTTACGTTGTTTGTGGCCTCGGTGGCTTTAATTAATTCTACTTCCTGGTCCAGGATTTTTACCATGGCATAGGTTCTGACCTGGTTGATGGTCATTTCGTCCAGGATATCCACGGTATTTCTATAGGTAGCCTCTGTATCCGGTTTAATAACAACTATAAAATCCCTGTCTTTACAGGCATCTTCCCATAAAGGATCTTTTTTATCCTTGGATTTTTCCTGGGTCTTTTTGCAGGTTTCATCATGTACATGCCGGCTGATTACATCCTTTTTCTTATTAATAATAACATCACGGATACCTTTAAAAGTAGTTTGCTTGAAGTTATTACCGCTTGCATCGACGGTCAGCTTACCCTCATAATAATACACCTGGTTGCCTTTTCCCAGCATGATAGTAAGCACACCTGATTCCTTTGCTTCGGTTTGTTCTTTTTCATCCTTGATATCCTTCGGCATATTAAGGTCAAGCGTGGTAGGGGTAGTCATCGTTGCAGTAAAAACGAAAAAAGTTATCAGCAGGAAACCCAGGTCAACCATGGGGGTCATATCCACACGGGTAGAGAGTTTTTTTGCTTTCTTTACTCCCGGGCCTTTTTTATGCCCACCACCGCCTTCCCCGCCGCTATCTATACTTGCCATAATTCTGTTTTTAGATTGTTAAAAGCTACTTATTTAATTCGCTTATTCATTTTGTCAAAATCTGAGCCAGCCGGCACATCATCCAATGATGTTACCAGGTTATATTTAAACTCTTCATTCCTTTTTAAAGCGCTCACGACTGCTTCAAAAGTGGGGTATTTAGACTGGCCGTCACCCTTTATCAGGAACTTTAATTCTTCGCCTCCAAAGGCTTTTTTTGATTCCGCGATCCACCAGTATAACTGATTGTTGGCAGAATCCAGGACGGGAATGCCGGTCTGTTTCAATCTACCCTGGTCGGCGGCAGCTGTACCCAGCAATTGTTTCAATCCTCCGAAAGGAACGCCTACCGCATAGGTTTGCTTGAAATTGCTCATTTCGGCCGGGGTCAACCCGAGATTCTGGCTGGAATTAATTCCCTGTATGATCAGGTCATATTTGGTTTTATCCTTATCAGATAATACAGAAAAGAAAACCCGGTTGGAAGAATCCACAGTAATCATCACCGCATTGCTCTCGGGTAGTTTTTGCGACAGCACAGATCCGGGTGTTTTTATCTCTACCGGTTCAGGTGGCTTGAACTTGGTCGCCATGATGAAAAACGAAAGAATAAGGAAGGCTATGTCCACAAAAGGGGTCATATCCGTATCCGTGCTCTTTTTCGCTATTTTAACACTGGGCATTTTTACAATAATTTAGAATTGAGATGAAAATGTTTCCAAAATCCATACAAAAAACCTGCTTTTCCCGGCTTATTTATACAGGGAAGCAAAGCTTTGTGTAAGGGTGAAACCTGATTCATCAATACCATAGGTAATAGAATCGATCTTGGTCGTAAAAATGTTGTACATAATCAGGGCCAGGGCCGAGGTACCGATACCTAATGCCGTATTATACAGGGCCTCAGAAATACCTACGGCCAGGTCACCTGCAGCGCCGGCGCCACCTTCCTCACCCAGTGCCGCGAAGGATCTGATCATACCCAATACCGTACCCAGGAGGGCGACCAGGGTACCTACCGATGTAATCGTGGAAAGAAATACAAGATTTTTTTGAAGCATGGGCAATTCAAGAGCCGTGGCTTCTTCTACTTCTTTTTGTATGGCGATAACTTTTTGCTCCGTATCCAACCCTCCTTCACTGATCATTTCTTTATAACGGCGGAGACCGGCTTTCATAACGTTCCCAACTGAACCACGCTGGCGGTCACATTCACCCAGGGCCGCATCTACATTCCGGTTGGCAAGATGATACTGCACCTTACGGATAAAATCAGAAATTGAACCATTGCCTAATGCTTTACGGATAGTAAGAAACCTTTCAATGGAAAAAGTAATTACGATCAGCAACATACCGATAAGCAGGGGAACAATGATTCCACCCTCGTAGATTCCGTGCAGGGAGTCTTTGGGTTTGTGGTGCTTCGGCCAAAAACCACCCTCTTTGGAAGGTTCATTAAATCCGTCCGCGCTTCCCAGAATAAAACGCCAAATAGCATACCCTGCTATTATACAAAAGATGGGAGCAATCCATGAAATAGCATTACTGCTTTTTTTGGCCTGAACTGAAGTTGCCTTAACTGATGCAGTTGGTTTAATCTCTGCCATGGTCTTAGTTTTTAAATTTTAATTGTTAGATACTAATCCTTGTTTAAGGATTACAATGCTAAGAAAAAAGTTTAGTAATAAATGTCCTTGTTCCCTTCCTTGTTACAGGTAGGGGCTTCAAGTTAAGGATTTTTTTAAACGGAACAACTCTCTGATAAATAATTTGATAAGAATTTCATTCCCAACCCACAGAAGCGAAAAATACCCCAGGATGGGGACCTTTTATTCATACCGTAATGCCTCAATTGGATTGAGTTTCCCCGCCTTCCATGCGGGGTATAAACCGGCCAGTAACCCCACAATCGTACAGATAATAATACCATATAAAACCCAATTCCAGGGAATTACAAAACCGGTATCAAGTACCATGGAAAAAAGGTTCCCCACCAGTATTCCAAGAACTATTCCAAATAATGCACCCAATACACTTATTATAATTGCTTCCAGCAAAAATTGCCGGCTGACCATCTTGCTTTTTCCGCCGATTGCTTTTACAAGACCTACTTCCCGGGTTCTCTCTGAAACAGACACCAGCATTATATTCATCAGGCCAATAGCTGCCCCGATCAATGTTATCAGCCCGATTACGGTTGCCGAAATAGTCAGGAACCGGAGACTGTTCATCGCTTTTTCGGCTATGCTGTCACTCCGGTCAAGTACGAAGTTATTTTCCTCCGTCGTATTCAGTTTACGCACCGGTCTGAAAATCCCTTCCGCCTCGCCCATGGCCTCATTTACTTTGATCAGGTCATTGGTCATGACAGCAATCACAAAGGAAAAGCCAGCGGAGAAATTCCTGTCTACATTATTATACGTGCTGAGAATAACATTATCACGGCTGAAACCAAAAGTGGAACCGCGGCTCTCCAAAACTCCCAATACCCTGTAGGGAACATTGTTAATCCGGATAATGGCATTCACCGCCCTTTCTATCCCTTCTTTAAATAATTTTTTGGCAACATCGTATCCCAGGATGCAGACATTTCTTCCCGTTTGAACATCCATCCTGTTGAAATTCCTTCCATACTGCAGGGTAAACCCGTTGAGTAAAAGATAATTCTCATCTCCTCCAAAAATCATGACATTCGGGCTGGTCTTCCGGGTTTCATGCGAAGCAATATTATTGCGGCTGCCAAAAAGAGAAACGCTCCTGACCGAAGGGAAATCATATCTCTTCACAAAAAGTTCAGCTTCTTCCTTGGTAATTATTTTCCCGAGGTTTGATTTTTTCTCTTTTCTTTTTCCCTTTTTGGAAAGTTTAATATCATCATTGTTTCCCCCGCCGAAACGAATATTTCTTTCTTTATACCGGATGGTGAAAGCATTGGCACCCATGGTAGAAAAACTCTCCGTGAATTTCTGGTTCATGGCTTTAATGGCAGTAATGATACCTACCAGCGCCATGATACCAAAAGCAATGATGGCGATAGTGAGACCTGTCCGCAGCTTATTGCTGCGCACGGTGCGGAAAGCCAGTGAAAAAATATCCCGGAAATTCATAACCCGGACCGAAATTAAGCAAACCGTCACAAGCAAAAATCAATTCAGTATAAACGGTAATCTCAGAAATAATACCAGGTAAGCAAAAGGTTAGGGAAGATGCCCAGCAGCACGATGAGTATGGTCAGGAGGACCAGGGTTTGTTTGAAGACCATGGAAACCGTAATTAACGACGCATCACCTTCTTTAAAATACATGGCCTGGATGATCCGGAAATAATAATAAACACTCACGGCGGCCATCAGCACTGCAAAAATCACCAGCCACAGGCTGCCGGGTGTAGCCATCGCTGCTTTCAGCATGTAGAATTTGGCAAGGAATCCGGCTGTCAGCGGTATACCCGCAAGGGATAGCAGGAAAATGGTTAACGTCCCCGCTACTAACGGTTGTTTTCGGGATAGGCCATTGAATCCATCAAATGTATAATCGGGCATTTTTGCCAGCACGGCAAAGATGCCGATCGTTGCAAAGCTATAGGCCGCAGTATATATCAATAAGCCTTCTTTTGCATCATTATTCATGGCGAATACAGCCATCATCATAAATCCTGCCTGGGCAATACTTGAATAAGCCAGCATTCGTTTGACACTTTGCTGGAAAACAGCCGTAATATTCCCGATAAAAAGAGTGGCCGCTGTAATAATGCCTATCAAAAGCCGCCATTGGGGCTGTAGCTTTTCAAAAGAATCGTCAAACAAACGAATGAATGCGATAAAGACAGCGGCTTTCACAATGGTTGCCATAAAAGAAGTGAAAACTGTCGGGGCTCCGTCATAAACATCCGGTGTCCAGAAATGAAAAGGGGCCGCTGAAACTTTAAATGACATGGAAAATAACAGGAGGATCATCCCGGTGACCAGCAGCGGTGATGGTTTTACTTCGATTACATCCACGAAGGTTGTACTGAATGTTCCCCTGGCCCCATACAGGAGGGCAATACCCATCAGCATAAGACCCGTAGAAAAAGTTCCCAGCAAAAAATATTTAAGGGATGCCTCATTACTTTTCAGGTTGCGCTTGTCACTCCCGGTCAGGATATAAAGTGGAATGGTGATGATTTCAATGCCAAGAAAAAGAATAAGAAATGATTTAAAAGAAGATACAAGGGTAATGCCGCAAAGAATAAAAAAGATGAGCGCAAAATATTCTGCATAATTCACCCCGACTTTTTCCATATCCCTCGCAGAAAGGACCAGGTACAGGAAAGTAGATAACAGCGCAATGGCGTTGAACAATAAGGCAAACCGGTCAAACAGGATCATGCCGTGTACGTTGACCTTAAAAAAAACAGTTCCCCCTATTTCCAACGCATTCACCACGAACAGTAAGCCAATGCCCGCAATAGCCAGGTTGCGTATAGTGCTATTTTGCTTCAGCAAGAAGCTACTGAACATCATGACAACACCCAAAACAGCAGATATGATTAATACATTCATATTACTTACTTATTGCTTCCAGAACGTGTCTTTTATTTATAATGGCCTGGGAAATCTCATCGGTCATATTCAGTAACACCTGCGGGTATACACCTATACAAAATATCAGCGCTACAATAATTCCCAATGCAATTTTCTCATTCCATTGCAAATCCATTGCTGCCCCGGTCACGGCATTGACTTCCCCATAGAAAATTTTCCGGATCATATTCAATGTGTAAACAGCACCGAGTATAATTCCCAAACCGGCGAAAATGGTAAAAAGCAGGTAGAAAGATGATCTTGAATTCAAAATTCCATTGAACATCAGGAATTCGCCCGGAAATGCGTTGGTAAGCGGGAGTGCAATATTGGCTAATGCGATAATGACAAAAAAAACAGCCATGGCAGGTGCTTTTTGTGCCAGCCCTCCCAACTCCGACATTTTCCGCGTGCCAAACCGGCGTTCAATTATTTCTACGATGATCCACAGCCCAATGATATTGATCCCGTGATTGAACATCTGCAGCATGACTCCCTGCATACCGCTCTTGTTTTCACTAAAAATAGCAGCGCACATCAATCCTATATGTGCAATAGACGAATAGGCCACTAATCGTTTTATATCATCCTGGCGGATCGCAATAAGCGATGCATAAACAATTCCGGCCACGGATAATGTCATCACCACATTCCCCCATCCATAGGCAGCGGCCGGTAAAACAGGAAATAACCAGCGGAGCACTCCCAGCAAACCCATTTTAACCATGATTCCGCTTAATACCATCGTGGTGGCTGTCGGGGATTGTTCGTAGGTATCCGGTTGCCAGGTATGGAATGGAAAAACAGGCATCTTAATGGCAAACGCCACAAAAAAGAGCCAGAATATCCAGGATTGAGTCTCGTTGCTTAGTTCCAGTTCATAGAAAGACTTAATACTGAATGAATGATCCGGGGTTTGTGATTGCAGGTATATAATTCCAATCAGCATTAATACCGAACCCAGAAATGTATAAATAAAAAATTTAAATGTTACGCGGATTCTTTTTTCTCCACCCCACTGGGAACAAAGAAAATACATTGGAATCAGGGCCAGCTCCCAGAAAAAGTAGAACAGCAGGGCATCCATCGCCACAAACACTCCCATTAAGCCTGCCTGGGCCAGCAACATCAGTGCAAAGAAATTACCGGCTTTCTTATACTGGGTTTTCCATGTTCCAATAAAGATCAGGGGGTAAGCAATAGCTGTCAGCAGGCAAAGCACCTGCCCCATTCCGTCTATTTTAACGGAAAAACTGCTTCCAAGTTGCTGCATCCATTCATACTGGCGCTGCAGGTTGCCGGGGTCCTTGAACACAGTGATGCCTGCTACTGAAACAGCCAGCGTACCCACCGAAGTAATTAAAGACCAGGCACGGGCCATCTTTTCATCTTTGATGAAGAAAGTAACCAGCCCGGTCAACAAAGGAATCAGTATCAGTAAAACAGGAATCATATTATTTTCTCAAAAAGAATTGTATCGCAAAAATCAAGACCATGCTGGCAACCATCAACAGCACATAGTTTCCCACCTGCCCGCTTTGAAGCAACCGGAACTGGCGGCTTCCATAATTAACCACTTTACCCACACCATTTACAAGCCCGTCAATGACGGAATTCTCGATTGTTGATTTCAGAAAACCGCCCAGTTTATGCAATGGCTGTACGATTATTTTCTCAAACAACTCATCCACGTACCATTTATTCTCAAGCACTTTACCGAATCCTGCCGCTTCGCTTCGCCGGTAATTCCTGAACTTTATCCATGCGAAGATGATCATGGCGATCATCAGCCCGGTTGATAAGGCCATTAAAAAATATTCAGTGGAATGCGAAACTATATGAGCGGGCTGTTGCGGTATCACCGGCGACAGGAACGCGGTCAGTTTATCCCCGCCGTGCACAAAGATCTCAGGGATCCCGACAAAACCACCTATAATTGAAAGGACAGCAAGAATAATTAATGGAATCGTCATTGCTGCAGGGCTCTCATGCAGGTGATGTTCCTGCTCCTGTGAACCCCTGAATTTGCCTGAAAAAGTAAGGAAGAGTAACCTGAACATATAGAAGGCCGTGAGCATGGCCGTGAACAAGGCAATGCCATACATTATTTTATTATGGGTAAATGCGCTCAGCAGGATGGCATCTTTAGAGAAGAACCCGCTCAAAGGGGGAATACCCGCGATGGCAATACATCCAACGAGGAAAGTGATATAGGTGATCTTTAATTTCCTGCTTAACCCTCCCATATTGCGGATGTCCTGTTCACCACCCATCGCGTGAATCACACTTCCGCTGCCCAGGAATAACAGGGCTTTGAAAAAAGCATGGGTCATTACGTGAAACACAGCAGCCACATAGGCTCCCGTTCCTAGGGCCAGGAACATAAATCCCAGCTGGCTGACGGTGGAATATGCCAGCACTTTTTTTATGTCGTTTTGCTTTAGTGCTATCGTTGCCGCCAGGAGAGCTGTTGCCAATCCAACTATGGCCACCACATTCATCGCTACAGGTGACATTGAATACAAAATATTGCTTCTTGCAATCATATATATTCCCGCTGTAACCATGGTAGCAGCGTGGATCAGCGCTGAGACCGGTGTTGGCCCGGCCATGGCATCCGGCAACCAGGTATAAAGTGGAATCTGGGCGCTCTTACCGGTAGCCCCTATGAATAATAATAATGTAACAACTGTTATATCCGTTTCCGAAAACCCCCGGTGCAACACTTCCCCTTTCGCTACCGCAAATACATCAGCAAAGTTTACGCCCCCAACCCTGGATATGATCCAGAAAATAGCGATCAAAAAAGCCAGGTCGCCAATCCGGTTCATAACAAAAGCCTTATTGGCTGCCTGGTTATACTCCTGTTTTCTAAACCAGTAACCAATCAGCAAATAAGAACAGAGCCCTACACCTTCCCACCCGATAAACATGATGACATAGTTAGCACCCATGACGAGCAACAGCATCGAAAACACAAAGAGATTGAGGAACGAGAAATACCTTCCAAAATGCGGGCTGTTCTCGCTGTGCATATAAGCCGTGGAATACACATGAATCAGGAAACCTACCCCGGTAATAATGAGGAGAAAAATAGCAGAAAGCTGGTCAACCTGGAAAGCAAATGGAATGGTCAGGTCACCGACTGAAATAAAATTAAAATAGGTTACAGTGCCAGCGTTCCCATTTTTTACCTGTATAAATGCCCAAACACTCAGGACCAGTGATGCGAAGATGGTACCGCAACCCACCAGGCTTATCATTGATTTGGATAAATGGTTTCTACCCAGACCATTGATTAAAAACCCTATGAATGGAAGCAGTGGTATCAGGTAAACTATTTGTAAAGCATTCTGCATAAGTAGCTCTTAAACCCCGTTAATGTTTTAAGCGATTTAAAAAATTCACATCCACGGAGTGTATATTCCGGTACATCATCACTATGATCGCCAACCCGACACTTACTTCAGCTGCCGCCACCACCATGATAAAAAACACAAACAGCTGCCCGTCCGTTCCGGCAGTAACATCTGCCACCGCGTTATTAAGGTGGTGCATTTTGGAAAAAGCCACCAGCAGCAAATTCACTGCATTCAGCATTAATTCAATACACATGAAAATAATAATAGCGTTGCGGCGGGTTAGTACCCCAACAATACCAATGGCAAATAGCGCGATAGACAGAAATATGTAATAATTAATAGGCATTTTACTCTTTTTTACCAATGACAACGGCCCCTACCATAGCACTCAGAAACAGGATACTGCTTATTTCAAAAGGCACTACATAAGTAGTGAACAGTTCTTTACCCAGGTTCTTTATCAAACCAATGTTCCCTTCATTTACCAGTGCATGCTGTTGTTTAATATCGGTGTCCTTCAGGGCAGCTACCAATACCAGCAATAAGCAACCTCCTGCCACGGCCCCGGCCATCTTCAACCAGCGGTTCTTGGGTGGTTCCGTTTCTTTATTCAGGTTCATCAGCATAATCACAAACAGGAACAGGACCATGATGGCACCGGCATATACAATGATGTTCACAATTGCCAGGAATTGTGCATTCAATAAAATATAATGCCCGGAAATGGAAAAGAAAGTAACAATAAGCCAGAGCACACTGTATATGGGGTTCTTGCTCGAAATTACCATCAGGGCACTGAACAGTGCCACTACGGAAAGAAACCAGAATAATATTTGCGTGATACTCATTTCACTTAAGCGGTTGCCGGTCTTAGTTGATTGTTGCCTTTTCTCCCAATGCTTTCTGGTACGCTTCCGGTTCTTCTTTCGGATGCGGAATCAGTAAATCTTCTTTTTTATAAATAAATCCTTTTCTTCCATAGTTAGCCGGTGCAATGCTTTGCGACAGGTAAATGGCATCTTTTGGGCAGGCTTCCTCACACAAACCGCAGAAAATACATCGCAGCATATTTATTTCGTATTTCGCTGCATATTTTTCTTCGCGGTACAAATGTTCTTCCCCGGGCAATCTTTCCGCTGCTTCCATTGTGATCGCCTCGGCCGGGCAGGCAACAGCACATAAACCACAGGCCGTGCAATTTTCCCTTCCGGCTTCATCCCGGTTCAGCACATGCAGGCCCCGCCATACTTTGGAAAAACTCCGGGTCTGTTCAGGGTAATTAATGGTCACCTTCTTTTTAAACAGGTGACTGATAGTAATACCCATCCCCTTCAGAATATTCCAGAGATATATGCTCTCTAAAAAAGTCATCGGTTTGCGGTCAACCTGTTTTGCTCGCTGTGTTAACATACTTTATAAAAGTTCGCAAATATATTATTAATTAGTCCGAAAGCCGGATAGTCAGGAAGACGGAAAGAATACTCCAATAAAAACAATTTCCTCCCGGTCCCCGGACTCCCGGTCATTTTGACTTCTCCCTACTTATTCAACAGCAATATTACCGCTGCGGTAATAATCATATTCACCAATGCCAATGGAATCAATTTCTTCCATCCCAGGTTCATCAGCTGGTCATACCGGAAACGTGGAATGGTCCAGCGAATCCATAAAAACACAAACAGGAAGAACGCTATTTTAGTCATGATTACACTGAAACTTAAGAATGACATCCAGAAAGAATTCAATCCCCACGAGGTCTCGTTTACAAACGGGATATCATAACCCCCGAAATACAATGTCACCATTACAGCGCTGCTGATGAACATATTGATGTATTCTGCAAATAAATAAAATCCAAGTTTCATGGATGAATACTCCTGGTGATAACCAAAATTCAACTCATTTTCAGCTTCGGGCAAATCAAATGGCGTACGATTGCACTCGGCCAGCGCACAAATAAAAAATATTAAAAAGCCAAGCGGCTGGTATATAATATGCCAGCCATGTTGTACCTGGTTGGTGACAATCTCACTCATTTTTAAGGAGCCCGTCAAGAACAATACGGCGATCAATGCCAGTCCCATCGGCAATTCGTACGAGACCATCTGCGAGGCACCCCGGATGGCGGCTATCAGGGAGAATTTATTATTCGACGCCCAGCCGCCGATCATTATTCCATACACGCCCACACTTACAATACTAAATACCAATAAAATCCCCATATCCACGTCAGCCACCTGCATCGGGATCACACTCCCTCCCTTGGTAACAAATGGAGTCGCCCAGGGAATAACCGTACTGGTGAGCAAAGCGGTTATCATAGCCAGGGCCGGTCCCAGGATAAATAAAAACCTGTTGGAGGCTAACGGAATTATTTCTTCTTTGAAAAACAGTTTGCCTCCATCTGCCAATGGCTGCAGGATACCGAATGGTCCCGCCCGGTTCGGCCCACGCCGGTCCTGGAGCCATGCCGCCACTTTCCTTTCCGCATAGGTGGTGTACATAGCAATAAAGAAGGACAGACCGATGATTCCCCCGATCAATACGCCTTTTTCTAATATCAACCACCAGTCTACTGCTATTAAGGTCATGATCATTCTTAATTTGTTGGCTCCTTCACAATTGACAATTAAAATTCCCTATTTACCGTTTTCAAATGTTTTGCTTGTTGCCGGACCCGGCAATTCACTTAACGCTACCTTATTCACATCACTGATACTGTGTATATCCATCAGCAATTTCGGGTCCCTGCCACCCATTATTTCAGCAATTGTTTCTTTTGGCTTTTGCAGCCCTTCATAGTGGCCCTGTGAAATAACAGAATGCCGGTTAATTGCCGTCGGCCCTTCTATTACCCAATCACTTGTTTTCTTCTTATCAAAACGGCAGGCATTACAAATCCAGCCTGGTTTGCCATCATAACTTTGCACTTCACCCCATTCGTCTTTCCGGGCCGTCACCCTCAGCACTTCGTCTCCCCGTTGCCACAAGGTTACTTTACCGCAGCAGGTAGGGCAATCGCGGTGGGCATCCACCGGCCTTGTAAACCATACCCTGTTTTTAAACCTGAATGTTTTATCAGTTAAAGCGCCAACCGGGCATACATCAATCATATTCCCGCTGAAGTCATTGTCGATGGCTTTGGAAATATAAGTGGATATTTCGGCATGATCGCCCCTGTCCAGTATACCATGTACCCGTTGATCGGTAAGCTGGTCAGCGACATAAGTACAACGGTAGCAAAGAATGCACCTCGTCATATGCAACTGGATATAGGGACCGATGTCTTCTTTTTCAAAGGTTCTTCTTTTAAATTCATAGCGGGTACCTTCCTTGCCATGCTCATAACTCAGGTCCTGCAAATCGCACTCGCCTGCCTGGTCACAGATAGGACAATCCAGGGGATGATTGATTAATAAAAATTCCACTACCCCATTCCTGGCGTCTGTTACTTTTTCACTGGTGATGTTTTTTACCACCATGCCATCCATGACATTGGTCCGGCAGGAAGCCACCAGTTTCGGCATGGGTCTGGGATCGGCCGCAGATCCTGCCGCAACTTCCACCAGGCAGGTCCGGCATTTACCACCACTCCCCTGCAATTTGCTGTAATAACACATGGCTGGCGGGGTAACATCGCCGCCAATCTGTCTTGCAGCATTTAATATGGTAGTCCCCGGAGTCACTTCGATCGTGATATTATCGATCGTGACTTTAAAATTTGCCGGTGCTTCTTTTTTTACTTCGTCTGCCATCCCCCGGGGGTATTTTTTATTGTTATAAAATGCTTATTTATTTACACAGGCACTAACTCCCCTTTGGGCGGAGTCAAGGGGTCAGCATATCCTGCCAACCCGTAATTTCTTCTTAAACAATCTTCCGGGTTCTCAACGTGCCATTCAAATTCATCCCTGAAATGCCTGATTGCCGCCGCCACCGGCCAGGCGGCCGCATCACCCAGCGGGCAAATGGTGTTGCCTTCAATTTTTCGCTGTATATCCCAAAGCAAATCAATACCACTCTTCTTTCCCTTTCCGTTCTCAATGTTCAATAAAATTTTTTCCATCCAACCTGTTCCTTCGCGGCAGGGAGAGCATTGCCCGCAACTTTCATGGCGATAAAATCTAGCCAGCGTATAAGTATGCCGAACCACGCACTGGCTGTCATCAAGCACAATAAATCCGCCTGACCCCATCATGGAGCCGGTGGCAAAACCGCCATCAGCAAGACTTTCATAGGTCATCATCCTGGCCTCCCCTTTGGCTGTCTTCAACAAAAGATTGGCTGGTAAAATAGGAACAGATGATCCGCCGGGGATGCAGGCCTTCAGTTTCCTCCCGTTTGCAATACCCCCGCAATATTCATCGCTATAAATAAACTCTTCTACAGAAATGGTCATATCAATTTCATACACTCCCTGTTTTTTGATATTACCGCAGGCAGAAATCAGCTTGGTACCGGTTGATTTCCCGATTCCTATTTTAGCATATTCTTCTCCTCCTTCGTTGATAATGGGAACAACTGCCGCTATTGTCTCTACGTTATTCACCACGGTCGGGCAATCCCATAAACCTTTCACTGCCGGGAAGGGCGGTTTAATCCTCGGGTTACCTCTTTTTCCTTCCAGGCTTTCCAGCAGGGCCGTTTCTTCACCACAGATATAGGCGCCGGCGCCACGCTGTATATAGATCTCACAATCAAAACCGCTGCCCAGGATATTCTTACCAAGCCAACCATTCTTTTTTGCTTCCCCGATAGCCTGTTCCAATATATCAACGATCCAGTCATATTCACCCCGGATATAGATATAGGCCCGGCTTGACCCCAGTGCATAAGCGGAAGTGATCATTCCTTCAATCAGTAAATGTGGGAGGAACTCCATCAGGTACCTGTCTTTGAATGTCCCCGGTTCGCTTTCATCGGCATTGACCACTAAATAACGCGGCACTCCTTGCGGTTTGGCCAGGAAGCCCCATTTCATACCTGTTGGGAAACCAGCGCCCCCGCGTCCCCGAAGACCACTTTTCTTGACTTCTTCTGTCACAGCATCCGGGCTCATTGTCTTCAGAGCTTTTTCCACGCTGCGATACCCCCCTTCACGGCGGTACACATCATAGAGCCTGATGTTTTCAATATGCGCTTTGTCTAATAATAATTTTCTTCCCATATGTTGTGAAGCTGTAAGCTGGTAGCTAACAACTGTTGACTTTTATTTTACTGCCTGCCTCGCGAATAATTTCCATCTCCTTCCTTTCTTCACCCACACTTCCAGGACTTTCAAATGATAGTTGCCTTGTTTGCCGTTCATGGTCACATTGATATCTGCAATAAACCTGGTGTTCGCCACCTTCCCATTTATGAATACCTGCAAACTGTCTTCCTTATAGCTATGATAATTAAGAAATCCAGTTTCGATATGTTTTATCATATCTGTTTTTGTTTCAACCCAGCCATTACTGTGTCCATAACTCAGTGCATGGTCCGCCTGGCTGTTGAGGAAAACCGCATCTTTATTTACCAGCGCTGAGTGAAACTTCTTCAGTGTTGCCGTAAGTTTTTCTTCCGCCGACTGTGTCCGGGCAACAACCGTATTAAATAAAAGAACTATTATCAATAACCTTTTCAAATCTCAGTTTTTAGCTGCTGTATGCTGCCGGCATTCTTCAATGACCGCATCAACTTTATCTTTTGTCAGATGTTCCCGGTAATTTTTCCCGAGTTGCATCATCGGCGCATAACCGCAGGCACCCAGGCATTCTACCGTTTTTAACGTAAACATTCCGTCATTGGTCGTTTCGCCGGGCCTGATGCCTAACTTGTCGTAGAGATATTTAATGATATCGTCACTTCCGTTGAGCATGCAAGGACCTGTCTGGCACACTTCAAACATATATTTGCCAACCGGTTTCAAATTATACATGCTGTAGAAGGTGGCCACTTCATATACCTCGATAGGTTCCAGTTGCAGCAGGGTCGCCACATAGTCCATTGTTTCGGCGCTCAGCCAGCCTCCAAATTCCTGCTGCGCTAAATGTAGTACCGGGATCACAGCACTCTTTTGCCTGCCTTCGGGGTAAAAACCCCTGATGCGGTCCACTTCCTTTAATTTTTCGTCAGAAAATCTCATGTCAATTCTTTCTTTACAATTAAGAATCCATTTCCCCGGCAATCAGGTTCAGGCTGCTCATGGTCATAATCGCATCACTCAGCATTCCTCCCTTGGTCAGTTCCTCGAAAGCCTGGTAATAAATAAAACAGGGCCTGCGGAAATGCAACCGGTAAGGCGTTCTGCCCCCGTCACTGATTAAATAAAATCCCAATTCCCCGTTTCCGCCTTCAACGGACTGGTACACTTCGCCTTTCGGAATTTCAGTTTCTCCCATTACAATTTTAAAGTGGTAAATCAACGCCTCCATTTTCGTGTACACATCCTCTTTTTCCGGCAAATAATAAGCGGGGGCATCTGCATGGAACACTTCTGCCTCAGCGCCTTTAAACTCCTGTACTTTCCGGTAAGCCTGTTCGAGAATGCTCAGACTCTCCCACATTTCCTTTCCCCTGACCAGCCAGCGGTCATAATTATCACCGGTGGTGCCAACAGGTATATTAAAGTCAAAATCTTCGTAACTGCTGTAGGGCGTGTGCACTCTTACATCATAATCTACACCCGCTGCCCGGAGGTTGGGGCCGGTGAATCCATAATTCAAAGCCCTTTCAGCACTGATCGCTCCCGTATTCCGTGTTCTGTCCATGAATATCCGGTTACGCTGGAAAAGGTTTTCAAATTCTTTCAGCACTTTGGGGTATTCCTTTAAGAACTTTTCTAATTTCTGGAAAGCAATATCATTGAAGTTTCTTTCAAATCCACCGATACGGCCCATGTTGGTCGTGAGCCTTGCGCCGCAAACTTCTTCGTAGATTTCATAAATCAGTTCCCGGTATTGCATCACATACAGGAAACCAGTATAAGCACCTGCATCCACCCCGACGATGGAGTTGCAAATCAAATGATCGGAGATCCTTGCCAGCTCCATCATGATCACGCGGAGATAGTCTACCCTTTTTGGCGTTTTGATTCCCAGTAATTTTTCACAGGTAATATGCCATCCCATATTATTAATAGGAGAAGAGCAGTAATTCATCCGGTCCGTTAAAGTAGTAATCTGGTAAAGCGGTCTCCGTTCTGCAATCTTTTCAAATGCCCGGTGGATATACCCGATTGTCTGTTCTGTAGAAACAATGCGTTCACCATCCAGTTCCAGGATATTCTGCATCACACCATGCGTCGCCGGGTGGGTTGGACCCAGGTTCAGCGTCGTGGTCGTTTTTTCAATACTCCCTTCCGGTAATTTGATATGTTGTTCTGACATAAAAAATTTGAAAATTATCTCTCACTTCAAATTTATATTTCACTTTCTCATACTCCGCTTTCATTCACAAAACCGGTTAGCCCGGTGCATCATCCTTTTCTGATTCAGCTGTAACGCTATTACGATTGTCTTCTTCCCTGGTATCCGTACCAAATCCTGCCGAACCACCTCTTCCAAACATTTCATCATCCTTATCCACCCTGGACTGGTCCTCCAGCGGAAACTCCTTTCTCATGGGGAAGTAGTCCATCTCTTCCACGTTCAATATTCTCTTCAGGTTAGGATGACCCACAAAATTGAAACCATAAAAATCATAGGTTTCTCTTTCCATCCAGTTGGCCGCAGAAAACAAACCTGTTGCTGTATAGATATCCGGAAGGTTGATGTCTGTAAATACTTTGAACCGGATCCGTACATTATCGGCGAGATTATGCAAATGGTACACAACGGCAAGTTCCCTGCCTTTGTTGGCCGGGTAATGCACGCCCCCAAGGGTGGTCAGGAAACGAAACCGGAGTTCCTCATCGTCATATAAAAAATTGAGCACTTTCAGGTTCAGTTCCTTGGGCGCTTCGAAGGTGAGCATACCATAAGGTTCTTCAAAGCCGGTAACCTGCTCTGCAAACTTTTCTTTTAGTCTTTGTTTGATATGTTCGTTGGTCAACATGCGAGTTTAGCTTTACTGAATTCCGTAACTCTCCAGCAATGCTTTATACTGATTCCCGTTTCTTCTTCTTAAACTTTCTTTTCCTACCAGGTCCTGTATCCGCATTACGCCATCAATGATGGCCTCCGGTCTTGGCGGGCAACCCGGCACATAGACGTCCACCGGGACTACCTGGTCAATTCCCTGCAAAACGCTGTAGGTATCAAATATGCCACCGCTACTGGCACAGGCTCCTACCGCCACTACCCAGCGGGGTTCAGCCATCTGCAGGTACACTTGTTTTACAACAGGACCCATTTTTTTGGCGATGGTTCCCATCACCATCAATAAATCACACTGGCGGGGAGAGAAACCGACTCTTTCGGAACCGAACCTGGCCAGGTCATAATGGGATCCCATGGTAGCCATAAATTCAATACCACAGCAGGAGGTTGCAAAAGGCAGCGGCCAGATGGAATTCTTTCTTGCCAGCCCGATAATATTATTGAGGCGGGTCGCAAAAAAGCCTTCTCCCATACTGCCTTCCGGCATATCAGCCATGCTGATATCGGCTTCCAGTGGCTTTTTGATTAGGTTGTATGATACAGGACGAGCCATTTTTAATTAAGGATTTAGAATTAAGAATTATAATTATCCATGGCCTTATAACTGATAATACTATGCCGAAGTTCAAGTAATTATTAATTATTCATTACTAATCTTCCCACTTCAAAGCACCCCTCTTAACAATATATATGAATCCACACAGGAAAAATCCAACAAACATGGCCACTGCCCAAAAACCATCCCAACCCAGGCCTTTAAAATTAACGGCATACGGGTAGAAGAAAATCACTTCCACATCAAACAGGACAAATAATATAGCCGTTAGAAAATATTTAATAGCCATCGGTTGCCGGGCATCCCCGTGCGATTCAATACCACTGGCAAAATTCTGTAACTTGTCGGCCGTTTTTCTTTTAGGTCCCAGGAAATGAGTCAGGAATGTAAGGAATGCCACCAAACCCACTGCAAAAATAACCTGGATACCTACCGGGAGGTAAGAACTGGAATCTGCGCTATTCAGGCCTGTTTGAAGTAAGTGAATCATAGGTTTTTACTCTGGTGGCAAAAATAAGGTGACAGGCTGAAAATACCTTAACTAAAATGGTCTGCCACAAGGCTTAATAAAAAGAAAAATCCCCCACCATAACAGCAAGGGATTTTCTTTGTAAAAGAAGAAAACCGAGTTCTACGTCTTTTTCACGACAGCTTTAGTTGCCGTTTTTGTTTTACTTTTTTCCGTTACAGGGGGAGCAGGCCTGGGGCTGCTTCCTTTTTTAGCAGGCATTTTTTCAATCTGGTCAATATACTGCTGGATTGTTGCTGCATTAGCCACATCAGCCTCCAGCCATTTCCTGAAGAATTCCAGGGATTTTTGCTTGTCTCCTGCGTCGTTAATATAATAAGCGGCGAGGAACCTGACCGCATTGATATAATGCTTTTTATGCTTGGCTGTATCCTTGAGGGCAAAGTCATATAATTTCATCACATCCGGAACACCTGTGGCCGCCTGGTATGCTTTCCTGGCGGTATCGCTTCTGAGCGTATCCGTGATGATGGCAATACTGTTGTTATAAGCCCACTCGTACCCGTATATTTCTTCAGGAAATTTGTCAATCATCAGCAGGGCTGTTTCCCTGGATTTTTCATGATTCTTTGCGAAATAGCGGGCCAGCATCACTTCGAAATAGTCATTGATCGTGGGGTTGGGTTTGATCTTCGTGATCAAATCCAGGAGTTCCGCTTCCTTGTCTCTTTTCCCGGCTTCCTTGAAAAACTTGGCACCCTGCTTTAAGAACTCCACTTTGGAAGTCAGGACAGTGTCAACCTGTACACCTTTTACGTAGTTTTCAAATACTTCTTCGTCCGTACCGCCTGTTTTAGACAGGATATCTGCTTTTAACTTATAGTCGAAGGAGATGATTTCATCTTTCTTTTCCCGCTGGAAATAACGGTCAACATATTTTTTTGCATTGGCATAATCAGCTTTCTGCAAATATGCATCGGCGAGTAATTTCAGTACTTTGGGTTTTGTTTTGTCGCCCATGACAGTTACCACGCCTTCTGCTTTTGTAATGGCGCAATCAAAATCTCCTTTTGCCCAACATAACTGCGCATATAGAAATTCGGTTTGACTGTCTGAATCCGTACTGGCAATATATTTTTTCAGCTGATCTTCTGCTTCCGGGAACTTCGAGCGGTAGAAATAATAATAAAACATTTCATAATAGGCCGGAGAAAACTTCGCATCTCTCCTGATGGCTTCATTCAGGTTCTCAAGCACAAGCTCCCAGTTTTTCTGCGACTCGAACAATTTGGCAAGTCTCAGGTTTGCTACTGAAAAAGACGGGTTAACCTCCAGTGCTTTCTTGTATGTTTTATAGGCATCGCCGCCGCCTTCGCCCGGTTTGGCTTTGCGGAAGGCATTTCCTAACTGCAATAATGTTTCTGTGTTTTTTGGATCCTTTGCGGTGGCCGCTTCCAATAATTGTATCGCATAATTGAAATCACCGGCTTTGGCATCTACATTGGCCCGACCGATGGCTGTTTGGACCATAGGGTCATCACCTTTCTTACCGCGGCTCGCCGTTAATGCGGCCTCAAACTTCTGCCGTGCATCACTGGTTTTATTATCCAGCAAATCAGCATGACCTAACCCGACAAGGATAAGGGGTGCGCTGCCATTCGTCGCCAGTGCTTTATCATATAATTTACGGGCTGCCTCGTTGTCATCCATATCGAAATATGTCTGACCCAGCCAATAAATTGCTTCAATATTATTCGGGTTTACCGCTAATAGTTTTTCAAAGACCCCTGAGGCACTTTTGAACCTGTCTGCAGCGAGGTGGTTCAAGCCCTCCGGGATCGATTGTGCTTTCAACCCGGTTACTGTCAGCAACCCGGCTGATAAAAATGTGATAAAGGTTTTCTTCATTTTACTTCTTCTTTTAATGTTTGTAAATATAACCACTTTGTTTACTCATTCAGCCTGACTGGCCTGATGCCGAATTTCTTCTGTGCCGGCGCCAGGTAGGCTCTTTTGAAAATCAATTGTCCGATCTCTCCGCTCATGAAATTTGCAAACGCATTTCCAAGTCCTTTGTAATTTTCCTTGAGTATGTAATTCAAATCCCGTACCATAGGATACCGTTTTATGTAAATATTTGCCTGGTAAGCTTTAACATATGAACCCGGCATATCGGTACTTTCAATCCCTGCCACTCTTACTTTTTTCAAAAAACTGAGTTGTGAGCTATCTTCCGGGTTACCAATCCAGCTGATCCCTATAAAGCCGATCACATCGGGATTCCTGGCAACATAGTCAATAACCCCTTCGCTGGTCCTGGCAGCTACTGCCCTGGAAGTCAATGAGTCTCCCCGCAGCACTGAATCGATGATAAAACGTACCGTACTGGTTGCTTTTACACCGTCAAAAACAGGAATTAAATTTTTCTTAAATCTCCCCTGCAGGATATCGCGGATGTCCTGCATGGAAAACAAAGAGTCTTTTGCCTGCGGATGAACGATGACGGCAATACCATCTCTCGCTATGGTCATGGTCTTAAGCGCCAGCTTAAATGAATCTGCAATAAATTCTCTTTCATTTTCATTGAACCGGCGGGTAGCAATCACCATTCGCACACTGTCAACCAGCAGGTCTTTTAAGCACTCCGCTTCAGGTTTGTAACTAACGATTATCCGGGCATTTGAATGGTTAGATTCATACACCTGTACCTGTTCGTCAAGGACGGGCTTAAAGGATTCATCGGCACTGACATATATCGTTCCCTTATTGTCATGGTCGGGTAACTCATCTTTTTGCTCCTTATAAGATTTACAATTTGTCAGCAGCAAACAGCTAATCAACACGATCAAAGAACTGAGACAGTTCGTTAGTAGGTTCAATTTCATTTAAAATAGTTTTTCCGGTAACCCCTGTAAATACGCCAGGCACCGTATAGGATGCAGAAAACACCGAATACTTTTTCAAGTGAATCGGGCTTTCCCAGCCGCTCATTTAGCGGCATATTGCCCAGTTTGGACCGGAATAAAAAGAAGAGGCCCATGAGTAAAATAATCAGCCCCATGCCGTAGTCCAGCAATGATTTCATACCGGAGATCTGCTTCCGTTTTTTCTTTTCATATTCTTCAAACATCTGTCGTTTTTTTATGGGGTAGCAAATTATCAAATTTTACTCTTCCGGCCTGATAATTATTGCAGGCTGCATCACCAAGATTTTCGGCAGTAATTAGATGCTGCACAATGGGGAAATCCATAAGATTCCTGTTAATAGTTCGCGCATGACCATCGCTTAACTTTTTCAGGCAGAACCATGAAGCAGCATTCTTATCTTTGCGCTTATGAAAATTTTAATGGTCTGCCTGGGAAATATCTGCCGTAGTCCGCTGGCAGAAGGGATTTTACAGGATAAGGCTTTCAGGGCCGGGTTATCGTGGAGCGTAGAGAGTGCGGGCACAAACAGTTACCACACCGGGGAACCGCCACATCCCCTCTCACAAAAAGTAGCCAAGCTGAATGGTATCAATATCAGCAAGCAGCGGGCAAGAAGGTTTACCGCGGCCGATTTTGAAATCTATGATAAAATATACGCCCTCGCAGAAGATGTCATGGACGAGATGCGCCGGATTGCCAAAAACAAATTTGATCCTTCAAAGACAGACCTGCTGCTGAATGAATTATTCCCCGGCGAAAACAGGGGTGTACCCGACCCCTGGTATGGCCCCGAACCGGGTTATCACGATGCCTATCACCTAATCAGCAAAGCCTGTGATGCGATCATCAGGAAAAACGCAGGAACTCCCGCAGGAGTTTTGGAGGAAACCTCAAACCAGAAATGACCTTATACATGGCAAAGCCTTCATTACCACAGGGAACAAGAGATTTTGGGCCGGAAACTGTTCGAAAACGGAATTATATCCTGGATACAATTAAAAGCGTTTTTGAGTTGTATGGATTCCAGCCACTGGAAACACCGGCGATGGAAAACCTGGATACATTGATGGGAAAGTACGGAGATGAAGGCGACAAGCTGATTTTTAAAATCCTGAATAACGGTTTGGAGAATCCAGCCAGGCAGGAGCAGGTAAAGGAAGATTTTGAGTTGGTTTTGAAGGGTAAGAATGTAAAAGGAATAACCGAAAGGGCGCTTAAGTATGATCTGACCATTCCATTTGCAAGATATGTCGCGATGAATCATGCACAGCTGACATTTCCGTTCAAGCGATACCAGATACAGCCTGTATGGAGAGCTGACCGGCCACAGAAAGGCAGGTACCGTGAATTTTACCAATGTGATGCCGACGTGGTGGGAAGTAATTCACTCCTCAATGAAACAGAACTTACCATTATTTACGCCACTGTTTTTTCAAAATTGGGTTTAAACGTCCAGATAAGAATTAACAGCAGGAAGATACTGACCGGGCTTGCCGAGTTGTGCGGGGGCGCAGACAAAATGCCGGATATAACCATCGCCATTGACAAACTGGATAAGATAGGTTTAGAGAAAGTGAAGGAGGAGTTAGCCAATAAAAAGATCGCGGCTGAGAATATAACTATCATTGAAACCTATTTGGCAATTACCGGAACAAATGACCAAAAAATAAAGGCACTGAAGGAGGTGGTTGGGAAGAATGAGCAAGGAAAAAAAGGTATTGAAGAAATTGAATCGGTGCTTTCCAGCACACGCTATGCATGTGATGATGTCTCTTTTGATCCGGCCCTGGCACGGGGGCTTAACTATTATACCGGGATTATTTTTGAAGTAAAAGCAAAAGATGTTCAAATGGGAAGCATTGGCGGCGGAGGTCGTTACGACGATCTCACCGGTCTTTTTGGTGTTCCCAATATCCCCGGCGTGGGAATCTCGTTCGGGGTGGATCGTATTTATGATGTACTGGCCGAATTAAAGCTCTTCCCGGACGATGTTCATGTGGGCACCCAGGTTTTATTTTTTAACCTGGGAGAAAAAGAAAGCAATAAATCTTTTGAACTCCTGCAGCAGCTCCGCCAGCAGGGCGTGAGAAGTGAATTGTTTCATGAAACGGCAAAATTTGACAAGCAGTTCAAATATGCTGAAAAGAAAAATATTCCGTATGTTATAATAATCGGCGAAAAAGAACTCAACGAAAATACCTGTAACATCAAAAATCTTTCATCCGGCGAACAAAAAACCATTCCGGCGGGTGAATTAATTAAACACACTTTTTAAGCAAATACTCATGAAGAATTTCTTAGTTGCCCTGACCGTACTGTTTTCGCAGGTTCCTGTTTTTTCACAACAAACCCCATTGATTAAATACCTCCCGGCCGGTGCATCAATGGTTATGAGCTTTAACCCCGTAAAACTGGCCACTAAAATTCCAGGAGAAACTTTCCGGCAAAGCTTTATTTACCGTGAAATGATGAAAAATGAAAATACCGACCTGAAAGCCTTTCTCGCCGATCCCTCCGTTTCAGGAATAGACTTCACCCGGGATTTGCTGGTTGTCTCGGTCAATGATTCTTCGGGTGGCCGGACCGGTACTTCTTTCAACATCTTCGGGCTGCTGAAAGATGAATCGTTGTTTGCCGGAACAGTAAGAAAAATAGCTAAGGAAGATGACCCGGTGCATACCTATGGTACCAATAAAATCCTGTTTACGGGGAAAGGCGGGAGCGTTTTGGCCTGGAACGAGGAAGTGTTTGTGTTCAATACTGTAAATAAAAAAAATCTTCAGCTTGAACTCAGCGAACTCTACAGCGATACGACCGGGGACGTTGACTTTGAAAAAAAGATGGAGGAATACAACTTCCGGCTCCGGAAGACACAACGGGATGCCTGTTTTGAATTACTTACTCCCAAACCTGGTAACCCCTTTTACTACAACAACCCATTTACCAGCCTGATGACAACAGCGGGTGACATCAAACTCTGGAATAATGGCGGTCCCAATCCCGCCCTGCGGGGAATTAATCCCATGGAACAGGTTTTTTCCCAATTACAATCCCTGGCCGGCAAAAACAAAACATCGGTTATCAACTTTGAAAATGGAAAAATAAGCGGGCACAGTCAAAGCTATATGGAAGGTCCGTTAGCGGATATTTATAAAAAATACCCGACAGCAACGCTCAATACTGAACTTATGCGACGCCTGCCGGCAGGAACCTTACTGGGGTTAGTGATTACTTCTGTAAATACGGGGCTGGCGAAAGAAATGATACAGCAAACCGGTCTGAATAAGATGTTAGACAGTATTAAAAGCAAAATTCCCTTTGACCTCAGCCTGTTAACAACTGCCTTTAAAAATAATATGATGCTGGCCGTTATTAAAAGTGATAATATACAGGAGCAGCCTGCCGGTAAAATGCAGGGTATTGAATTTATCCTGGCTATTCCGGTTGCTGATAAAGCAAAACTTGAGGAATTGAAACAGGCCGTCACAAAAATAATGGATTCCTTAAAAACATCAGGAAAGGGAGAAAAAATGATGAAGGACTTTAAACCGGTTGTACGATATAATGACAGCCTGTTTGTCCTGTCTTTGTCAGAGAATACCGCTACCGCGTTCCTGAATAATCCGGGTACAGGCGCTTTGCCTGAATGGTTGCAGTCCTATAACCGTTACCCGATGCTGATGAGCCTGAATCTAAAAGAATTGGTGAGTATGTTGTTTCAGAAAAAAGAGGGCGGTAACGGGGGCAAAGAGCAACAAATAAAGAATCTGACAGGGCGGTTTGACCAATTGGTTATTTCAGGTGGGAATTATGAAAATGGAAGCCTGAACAGCAGTATGGAATTCAGGTTCAGTAACCAGGAAGAAAATGCATTGAAGCAACTTTTTGACATGATAAATATGGCGGGAGAGGAAAGCAACCGGGCAAAAGCCGAAAGCAGTAAAGAAATGAAAAAAGAGAGAATGATGATGGAAGAAAAACCTGAACTTCCCCCACCACCTCCGCCAGTCAAACCTCCGGAGAAAGTAAAAATGGTGCCAGTCAAAAAAGTAAAAGGTTAATAGGGAAACAGGGTTGGTTTATAATCAACCCTGTTGCTTTTTGCCTGCCCGGTTCATCGCTGTTCCGGCAGGTTTCAGGTACACCCTGAAGGACCAGCCATTACTTTCGTCCTTTGTGCCATCCATAATGTAGCCGGCTGCTTCAATATGAACCCCATTTATTTTATTTGTTTCATTTCGCTTAAAAACTGCTGTACCGCTGAATTCTACAATCGAGAATGAATCCGTACCCAGTTTGGTGAGCGTGGAGGTTCCTGCGGTAGAGCTCATGGTCAATGCTTCTCCTTCGATAGCCACGGTAACATCCGGCACTACCGTTCCTTCAGGAAATACATAGCGGCCTGCGTATTCCTTGAAAGAAGAATCAACCTGTGCATGTATGGTGGTGATGCAGCACATCACGAGGAATGAGAAAAATAATTTTTTCATATTGCGCGTTTTAGAATACCAGACGAAAGTTACCAGAAATAGTTACAGCTCCTGTTTTTTCATCAAAGTTTTTCATAAATCACTGCTGCCCCCTGTCCTACCCCAACACACATAGTTGCCAAACCGTAGCGGGCATTTCTCCGCTTCATTTCATGCAGCAGCGTAGCCGAAATACGGGTGCCGCTGCATCCCAGGGGATGGCCCAGTGCAATGGAGCCCCCGTTCACATTCACTATGCCTGGCTCCAGCCCGAGTTCTTTTATACAGGCAATCGATTGGGAAGCAAAAGCCTCGTTCAATTCCACCAGGGAAATATCTGCGGCTGTTAAACCGGCTCTTTGCAAGGCTTTTTTGGTGGCCGGTACAGGACCGATGCCCATAATCGCAGGATCGACCCCGGCCACGGCCATCGAAACAATTCTTGCCAGGGGCTTCAACCCATACTTATTTACGGCTTCTTCGCTGGCCAGCAACATCGCGGCAGAACCGTCATTAATGCCGGAAGAATTTCCTGCCGTTACGGTTCCATCCTTTTTAAAAGCAGGTTTTAACTCAGCGAGTTTCTCCAGCGATGTTTCGCGGGGATGCTCGTCAGCTTCCACCATTATTTTTTCTTTCCCCCTCCATACTTCAACAGGCATAATTTCATCTTTCCATTTACCCTCTTTTTCAGCTGCAAAATATTTTTGTTGCGATAAAAGTGCAAAAGCGTCCTGTTCCTCCCGGCCAATATTCCACTGTTTCGCCACGTTTTCAGCCGTCTCGCCCATGGTATACGGATGATATAATGCTGATAGC
Source organism: Chitinophagaceae bacterium (assembly GCA_025449935.1). Classification (GTDB taxonomy): domain Bacteria; phylum Bacteroidota; class Bacteroidia; order Chitinophagales; family Chitinophagaceae; genus JJ008. Next base: position 34,015 of record JANWIJ010000036.1, on the reverse strand, counting down.
TCTTTGTTAATAAACCGCCATCCCATGGTTGTATCAAATATTTCCTGTTTACGTCCAAAGGCATCTTCGCTTTTTGCTAATACATAGGGAGCCCTGGTCATACTTTCTGTTCCGCCGGCAATTATCAGGGTGGCATCGCCGCATATTATTTGCCTTGACCCGTCCATAATGGCCTGGAGCCCTGAAGCGCATAAACGATTCACCGTATTCCCAGCTACTGTTACGGGCAGACCAGCCAGCAAGCCAGCCATTCTCGCTACGTTACGGTTGTCTTCCCCGGCCTGGTTGGCAGCGCCGGCAATCACATCGTCTATATCATTGACATCAACCGTTGAATTTCTTTGCAATAATCTCCGGATGGAATGAGCCAATAAATCATCTGGTCGTACGCCTGCAAATACACCCCCGTATTTTCCTATTGGTGTTCTGACTGCATCAATAATATACGCTGATTTCATTCGTCTCTTATTTGGGGGCAAATATCCGTTAAATCAATTGAATCGATGGCCGAGTAGTTATCTTTGCGCCGGATGAAAAAGGTTCAAAAAAACATACGGCATCTTTCCCTGGCTGAACTGGAAGAATATTTGGAAGAACTGGGAGAAAAGAAATTCAGGGCCAAACAGGTATACGAGTGGTTATGGCTGAAACCGGTTCAACGGTTTGATGACATGACCAATATCTCCAAAGAACTTCGGCAGCATCTGAAAGACCAGTTTGTGTTACCGGGCCTGGTGGTTGATGCCACCCAGTTCAGCGAGGACGGCACCATTAAATCCCGTTTCAGAACTCATGACGGTCACCTGGTGGAAGGCGTTCTGATACCCACCACCTCGCGGTTCACGGCCTGTGTTTCCTCGCAGATTGGTTGCTCCCTCAGTTGCAAATTTTGCGCGACCGGGTATATGGAAAGAAAACGTAACCTTGAATTTGATGAGATTTATGACGAGGTGGCCCTGCTCAACAAGCAGTGCGAAGAAACCCATGGGAAAAAGATCAGCAATATTGTTTTCATGGGTATGGGAGAACCCTTGCTGAATTATAAGCATGTTTTGAGGTCGATAGAAAAGATAACATCGCCGGGCGGGATGGGGATGAGTCCAAAACGCATTACGGTTTCTACGGCAGGTGTTGCCAAAGGGATCCGCCAACTCGGGGATGATAAAGTGAAGTTTAAACTGGCCCTGTCATTGCACGCCGCCAATGATGCAAAACGACATGAAATCATGCCCATCAATGACAGCAACAACATCCAGTCACTCGTAGAAGCCCTGAATTATTTCTACAAACAAACAAAGAACGAGATCACCTTTGAATATATCCTTTTTAAAGACTTTAATGACTCATTAAGGGATGCGGATGATCTCATAAAACTATACCGCCAGGTGCCTGCCGACCTGGTCAACCTGATTGAGTATAATCCGATTGAGTTTGCAAAATTTGAAAAGCCATCTGAACAAAAAGTGGAGGCTTTTATGCAATACCTGGAAAAACACCGGGTGAATGTCCGGCTCCGGAGAAGCCGCGGCAAAGACATTGATGCCGCCTGCGGGCAACTGGCGAATAAAGAGAGCCATTAATCCGGGATTTTCACCTTTTACGAAGATTTTCATACTTCGCGTTAAACTATCTTCTTATCCATTGGTCTCTGGTCCGTTCACATTTATTTATCATATAGCCGCCGAAAGTATTTGAAACCCACCGGCGTCTAAAACAAAAAATAATAACCATGAAGAAAATAATTCTGACAGCATTCGCAGGCGCATTTGCGGTATTAACAGCAGGTGCCCAGGAAATTCCTGAACGCAGGCATGAAGGCTACAAACCTCACGCAAAGGAAAGAAGCCATCATAACAAAGAAATGGCCAACCTGAATCTTACGGAAGAACAAAAAACGCAGTTCAAAACCTTAAAGGCTGAACATCGCCAGCAACTTGAAGAACTGAAAAAACAAGATAACATTACGGTGAAGGAGTCAAGGGAAAGAATGGAAAAACTCCACAAGGACCATCAAACAAAAATGCAGGCTTTACTGACAACTGAGCAGAAAGAGCAAATGAAAAAAAATAAAGAAGATCAAAAAGTAAGCAGGGAGAAAATGGCTGGTAAGCAGCAGGAAAGGATGAAAACGCAATTAGGCCTTACTGATGACCAGGCCGCTAAATTAGCCCTGCAAAGAAAGGAAATTGGTGGGCAGATGAAAGCCATACGTGAAAACAAATCATTAAATGACGAACAAAAGAAAGAACAGATGAAAGCTTTGCACAAAAAGCAGCAGGAAGGCATGAAATCGATTCTGACGGAAGAACAAATGAAAAAATTAAAAGAGACGAAACGTCAAAGACATGGCGACAGGAAGGACAAACCTGAAATGAAACAATCCATTTAATATATCCCGCTCTATAAGACAGGAAGCCCCGTTTATGCGGGGCTTTATTATTTCCTATCTTTGCCACCCTTACTGTTGCAAAACAGCAAATAACTACACATGAAAAAACAATCATCCCAGTTCGATAAGTTTAAACCCAAGAAGAGCAACGCGGCGATTAAAGAGCAGTTCAAACAGGAGAAGCGGAAATTTAAAAAAGAACGTGAGGAATATTTTGACAAGAAGAAATCTGAAGCCAGGATCCAGAAGTTCGGGCCGAAGGGCAAGGAAGCAGCACAACCATCACCGGTTCAGCACAGCAGGCCCGAAAACTCCGGGTTGATGCCCCTGAACAAGTTTATTGCGCATGCTGGTATTTGCGGCCGTCGGGAAGCTGCCGAGATGGTGAAACAGGGACTGGTAAAGGTAAATGGCGAAACGGTTACGGAGCCCGGGCATAAAGTTTCCGGTAAAGATGAAGTGAAAATGAATGGGAAAAAGATTTTTCCAGCTAAAAATCTTGTTTACATTTTACTGAATAAACCCAAAGATTATATAACGACTACTGATGATCCCCAGGGAAGAAAGACAGTGCTTGACCTGATCTGGCGGGCTACCACCGAAAGGGTCTATCCTGTAGGCCGGCTGGACAGGAATACGTCCGGCGTTTTATTATTTACCAACGACGGTGAGCTGGCACAAAAACTTACCCATCCCAGTAACGAGATAAAAAAAGTTTACCACGTTACGCTGAATAAAGCGCTGGATAAAAATGATTTTGACCGCATTTTGAAAGGAGTTACCCTGGAAGATGGGCCTGCCGGGGTGGATGCACTGGCCTATGCAGACATAAAAGACAAAACACAGATTGGTGTGGAGATCCACAGCGGGAAGAACAGGATCGTCCGCCGAATTTTTGAATCGCTGGGCTACGATGTAAAAAACCTAGACCGGGTAATTTTTGCCGGGCTCACCAAGAAAAATATTGAACGGGGTAAGTGGCGGCTCCTGTCGGAAAAAGAAGTGAGGGACCTGAAACATTTTGGAAAAGGAAGATAAACGCTGATCTGCCTGCCGCCAGGCAGGTTTCATTGATTAAATGATACACATGAAGCTGGCTGATTGGCTCATTTTTGAAAACGACGATTTTGTTGCAGTAAATAAACCATCCGGGTTGCTTTCCATCCCTGACAGAATAGGGAAAGAAGTCTCCTTAAAAACATTATTGATCGAAAGGTATAGCAGTATTTTCACCGTTCACCGGCTCGACAAAGATACCAGCGGGCTGGTTGTATTTGCGAAGCATGAAGCCATGCACAAACATCTTTCCCGGCAGTTTGAGGCCAGGGAAACCAAAAAAATTTACCAGGGACTGGTGATCGGTTCGCTGCCGGACAAAAAGGGGAGCATAAATTCACCCATTGCTGAACACCCGGCTCAAAACGGAACAATGATTGTTCACCGCCAGGGGAAAGAATCACTCACTGATTATGAAGTGCTGGAGGATTATGGCGTTTATTCCCACCTGCAGTTCCGGATACATACCGGCAGGACCCACCAGATAAGAATACATATGAAAGAACTGGGCCACCCGATTGTTTGTGATGTGTTGTATGGGGATGGCAAACCCGTTTTAGTTTCCTCGCTGAAATCAAAATTCAAATTGTCCAGGGACGTTGAAGAAGAGAGACCGATACTCAACCGGCTGGCACTGCATTCTTTTCAACTTGGCTTTAATGACTTCAACAGTAAGTCCGTTGAACTGGAAGCCCCACTCCCAAAAGACCTAAGAGCTACACTGCAACAGTTAGCCAAAAGAAAAAAAGGCAAATAACTGCTGTTATTGCCTTTGCTATCCAAAAATATTGATAACTTATTTCAGATCGGGCTGGGGAGTATACCTTAGGTAAGGCTTTACTATTTTGACACCCTTTGGAAATTTTTTTATCGCATCTTCAGTTGACACGGCCGGAACGACAATTACGTCTTCACCATGTTTCCAGTCTGCGGGCGTGGCCACACTATGATTAGCTGTTAATTGAAGGGAATCGATCACCCGTAAAACTTCATGAAAATTCCTCCCGGTAGATGCCGGGTAGGTGATCATTAATTTAACTACTTTATCCGGTCCTATTACAAACAAGGAACGAACGGTAGCTGTTGCCGATGCATTTGGGTGAATCATGTCATACAGCGTAGCTACGGTCCTGTCTTCATCTGCAATGATCGGGAAATTCACATCGCATTGCTGCGTTTCGTTGATATCCTTTACCCATCCCTGGTGTTTATCCAGCGGGTCAACACTCACTGCCAGCACTTTTACATTGCGTTTTGCAAATTCTTCATGGAGCAAAGCGGTTTTACCCAACTCCGTTGTACATACCGGTGTGTAATCAGCGGGATGAGAAAATAAGATCCCCCAGCTATTTCCCAGATACTCGTAGAAATCAATTTTACCTGCAGTGGTTTGGGCCGTAAAGTTTGGGGCGGTGTCGCCAAGACGAATTGCCATAACAAAGGTTTTAGTAATCGCGAAAATACGGGAAAAACAAAAGCTTGTCCAAACTGCAGGGGTTGGAAATGAACTTAAACCCAGGCTGCACTGCACTCATTAAACAATCAGATCTTTTAACGTCCTGTTTTCCAATATATTCAAGGAAGCATCCCTGACTTCTATCATCATGTCATGCAGCCCGCAATGCTTTTCATTGCAGTTTTTACATCGTTCATAAAAATACAGGCTTACGCAGGGCAGCATGGCAATCGGTCCGTTAACCAGCCGTATCACGGTGGCAACTTGTACTTTGGCCGGATCCTTCCGTAAGAAGTACCCTCCCCCCTTTCCTTTTTTGCTGTCCAGTATACCGGCTTTTTTTAATTCCAATAAAATATTCTCCAAGAATTTAAGGGGGATCTTTTTCTTTTTGGCGATGGCTGATATCAGCACCGGCCCTTCGTTGTATTTTTCAGACAGGTAGGCCAGGGCTTTGAAAGCATACTGGGATTTTTTAGAAAGCATAAATCAGGTATATATTATCCGATGACCAGTTTATAATTCACCACTGAATTTTTTTTAAGCATGGCGGAAACCCCGCAATATTTATCCAGGGAAAGGTTGATAGCCTTTCTAATTTTTTCCTCATTGGTTTTATCCGTTCTTATCCTGTAGGTAACCAGGATGTCTTTAAATACCCGGGGATGCTCCTCGGTCTGTTCAGCTTCTGCCTCAATAATAAAATCCGAAAATGACACTTTCATCTTCTCGAGGATATCTACGACATCGATACCGGAACAGCCTGCCAGCCCCGAGAGTAACAAAGCCTTGGGACTAAAGCCAGCCGCTTTATTCCCATCTATTTTTATGAGGCTGCGCTCATGCAAACTTTCAAACTCATGGTTTTTTTTCCAGGTGGTAATTGTTTTCATACGAGTTCATGTTTTTTATTCTGTGAAATATTTTCCAGGGTCCATTCAATCCTTTTCTCAAAATTATGCTGTCTGACCGGGCAATCAGCTTTATAGCAAATCCTGCACTGGAAGGGCAGGCATCCGTCAGAATGGGCAAACAATTCAAGGGTTTCACCGAATTCCTTCCTGATCAGTTCTCCCAATGCATCAATTTCCCGGTGCGCTTCATGCACATTCAGGTACCAGGGCACTGTCAGGTGACAATCCACATGCAGCACAGGGCCATATTTGATCACCCGCAGGTTGTGGAGGTCCATCCAGTTCTCCCGGCGGTTGGCATTTAATATTTTCACCATCCTTGTCAGCAGTTTCACATCTGCTTCATCCATAATACCTGCAATGGAACGGCGTATGATATGGTAGCCCGTAATCATAATAAATAAACTGAACAGTATCGCCACGACACTGTCAAGCCACTTATACCCCGTGAAATATAAAAGAAGCAGCCCAATAATAATCCCGACGGTGGACCAGGTATCGGATTGCAAATGTTTGCCGCTAGCTACCAGTGCCAGCGAATTATTTTTTTTACCGGTACGGAGACAGATATATCCCATAATAAAGTTAGCCGCCGCTGTTCCCGCGATGAGCCAAATTCCATAATCCAGCTGGTGTAAGTCGGAAGGGTGGAGCAGGTTCTGGACAGCTTTATATAAAATAATAGCCCCGGCACAACCGATCAGGGTGCCTTCGACGGCAGCAGAAAGAAATTCCGCTTTCCCGTGTCCATAGGGATGGTCTTTGTCCCGGGGTTTTGCGGCAACAGATAAACTATACAGCCCGATAAATCCGGCTGCCACATTTACGATGCTTTCGAATGCATCCGTCAGGATGGATAAGGAATGCGTGGAATAATAAGCAATAAACTTTACGGCCAACAGCAATAGAGAAACTCCGGCGACCCATTTCTGAATATTCAGATTCTGGTGGGTTGATTGAAGGTTTATAGTTTTATTCTTCACCCATTCTTTCTTTAACATACTTCAGCCATTCTGTCCTGGCGAAAGATAAAAAAACCGGGGGCGCATTGGAAAAATCTTTTTCTGATTCATATCTTCCGATGGCCAATACCATTTGTTCATATTCATCTTTCTTTTTGGGAAGTTTTTCGAGGTTTACATCATTTTCCGTGACGGTGAACCTGTCTTCCGGCTCTGCTTTAAGCCACCTGACCCCCCGCAGCCCATACTTTACACCGTTTTCATACATGATCAGTTTCATATTCGCGGGCGATACATCACCGCGGCAGGTCAGTGCATATTGCACTTTGGTTTCAGCAAACCCGTTATTATCCAGGTCGGTTATGGTTGCAGAACCGGGTATAAAGCTGCAGGTAATATCCAGTGGACAGCCTTTTTCCGCATCACTCATCTTCCATACCTGCACATAGTCCCCTTCTTTCCGGGCATAATGAAAAGCATGCAATTCAGCTGTCTGGCTTTCTTCGCCCTCCTCGTTTTTAACTTCATAAGGCGCTACTTCCGATGTAACCAGGATATTTTCTCCAAGCTTATCGCTCCATTTCCATGCTTCCACTATTTTTCCCCTGACACGGATGGTTGAAGGAATGTCCGTTGCTGGTATCTTCAGGGGTTGTATCGCGATAGCCGCCTCCTCATTTTTCCCGGCCGTGTCTTCACTTGCCTGTTGGGTTTCCTGTTTGTTGGATGAAGAAGAGTTACAGCCGGCCAGCAATCCTGTAAGACCGGCTAAAATAAACCATCTCATAGCGTCAGTTTTAGGTTACTGAAAATACAGAAATAAAAATTGTTCTAGCCTGGCCAAGTGTGGATGTCAGCTGAAGAAAGCACGGAAGAACCTGGCGATCCGGTGGTAAAACTCTTTATTGAAAAGGTGAGAGTCCCGCATGGCTTTGTAGGTAAGAAAAATACCCATCGGCACCAGTACAAATGTGGCCATCCACATACCTGTAAACGGGGTTAATGTATTTTCCTTGGCAAATTTTTCACCCATGGTGCTCGAAAAATAAAAAAGCATAAAGAATACAATCGCGAATATCAGTGGTGTACCCAGTCCCCCTTTCCGGATAATGGAACCCAGCGGGGCGCCGATCAGGAACAACACCACGCAGGCCAGGGAAAGGACAATTTTCCGGTGCCACTCAATTTTGTGTTTGCGGAGAACTCTTTCCTTATCCCTGAGCGAAGCAGCCAGCGATTCAGCACTGATACGGACAGATGCCGCAATTCCCTGCGCGCCCTGATTAACATTCTCCCACGCTGAATCCGGAAGAATGGAATCGAAATCTTTTATTTTTTTGGCTCCTTTTGTATCCTCTTTCTTCCAGACTGTATCCAGGTAATTTACAAACGCGGTCTGGCGGAATATATCTTTGATGGCCTGTTGCCGGATGCGCTTATTCTCTTTTTGCAGGGAATCTATGGTTTTCTCCAACTGCCGCATACTATACATTTTTTCATTGTTCTTATTCACACTATCGGCTGTACGGCTGTTGAACCCCAGGGAACTGAGATCGAATTGCTTTCTATATTCTTTAAACCCCAGCCTGATGTATTCAGTATTATTCCTTTCATACGCATTGCCTCTTTCCTGGTACCGCCAGCCATCTTTCAGGTTAAATTCAAGAAACCGTTTATCCGGGGTAACACGCATAATGCCACTTTTGGCAATGATGAAATTGTCCTGTAAGGGATTTCCCTGCTCGTACACAATTACATCCCGGATCACGCTGTCATTGGCTTCTTTCTTACCTATTTTAATGGAGAACCCGCTGATCTTGTCATAAAAGACACCTTCCTTCAGGTCAAAAGCAGGTTTGGCATAAACAATATCTGCCAGCAGGGTCCGCTGTTTGAGGTTGGCGACAGGTATTACATAGTTGGCAAAAATAAAAGCAACACCTGCCAGGAGCACCGCAACCACAAAAAGCGGCCGCATAAAACGGAGCAACGAGATCCCCGCTGATTTAATAGCCACCAATTCAAAACTTTCTCCCAGGTTCCCAAAGGTCATCAGGGATGAAAGTAATATCGCCAGCGGTAATGCAAGCGGAACCAGGGTAGCGCTGAGGTACCAGATAAATTCCAGGATCAGTCCTGTCCCTAATCCTTTTCCAACAAAATCATCAATGTAGAGCCAGAAAAACTGCATAACCAGTACCAGGAGTACAATAAAAAAAGTAGCAGCAAAAGGGCCCAGGAAGGCTTTGATGATGAGTTTGTCTAGTTTTTTGAACACTTATCTTTAGCTTATGAATGAAGCAAAAATAAGGCTTTCACCAACGGAGATGGAACTGGTCACCAATGCCGGTATGATTTTAACAAAGAATGCCATTCTCCAAAAAGCCCTGCTCTTGCTTGGAACCCTCCAGGAAAAACAACAAACCTGTTTGCAATCCATTTCATCCCGGTTACCGGCTGAAGTTATTAATACATCCCCAAAAATTTCAAGGGGAGAAAATTACCTGGGTCTGCCTTACCTGGTGCTGGACTATCCAAGACTATTTGATAAAGAAAACATTTTTCTCATCCGGTCCATGTTCTGGTGGGGTAACTTTTTCAGCATCACGCTTCATTTGTCCGGCAGGTTTAAAGAATCATTCAGTGAAAAGGTTATAGCTGCTGAGCACGCGTTAAAGGAAAAATCTTTTTATTACTGTGTAAACGAGGATGCGTGGCAGCATCATTTTGAGCCGGACAATTATTTGCCGGTTGCTGGTTTGGGTAATAGAGAATTTGGAGAAATGATCCGGGGAAACCCGTTCATTAAATTATCACAAAAAATCCCCTTGTCTTTGTGGGATAGCGCGGATGAAATCCTGTTGAGCCATTTTCAGCAGGTGCTTGAAATATTGGCAGATTAATTTCCCAGGCGATGAAAAAGTTCTTTTACCTGGTAATCCCATAACATGCTCTGATCCTTAATATCTTTTTTCTCCGCAAAATCTTTAATCACCAGTATGGTTTGGTTAGTGATCTCGGATTTATCAATCTGGAACTCAAAAAATTCTTCTTTGGGGGCTGTCAGCCAGTGAAAGCGGATAAATTTATCCTGTTCTTTTTCCAGCAGGTCGGCTTTTTCAAACGCGCCGTTCCAGCCAAAATAAAATATGCCATCTCTTTCATCAACTTTATCAGCAAACCATTCCCCAAGCCCGGCCGGGGTAGAGAGAAATTCGTACAGGATAGGGGGTGAACAGCGAACCGGGAATTCCAGGGTGTATAATTGTTTACTCATTCTTCATGCACCACAAACATGGCGACTGCTGCAATAATAGAGAAATAATGGTTGCGACAAAATATTTTCCCTGTTATTTTTCCCCTTTTTAAGCAGTAGTTGGGGCCAGGAAAATAAATAGGGCCTCAAAACGTTAAAGAGTTACCAAAATATATTTGGGTGATATTGGCGATTTGGTTAAATTGCCTTGAAGTTCAATGTTTTCTGGACAACGAATGACATTGTGGTGGGTATTTTTAGAGTATAAGGTCGAACCAATACTGTAATTCTTTAACCCTTAAAATACACCATTTAAAACCATACCTATGAGCATGAGACAACTCAAGATCACGAAGTCTATTACGAATCGTGAATCGCAAAGCCTTGAAAAGTACTTACAGGAGATCGGCAAAGTCGAACTCATTACCCCCGAAGAAGAGGTCAAATTAGCCACCCTTATCAAACAAGGATGCCAGAAGTCATTGGACAGGCTTACCAAGGCGAACCTCCGTTTCGTTGTATCTGTGGCCAAACAGTACCAGAACCAGGGCTTATCACTTCCCGACCTGATTAATGAAGGAAACCTGGGCCTGATCAAAGCCGCCCAGCGGTTTGATGAAACCCGTGGTTTCAAATTCATCTCCTACGCCGTTTGGTGGATCCGCCAGAGCATTTTACAGGCACTGGCCGAACAATCGAGGATCGTTCGTTTGCCACTGAACAAGGTGGGTTTAACTAACCGCATCCAAAAAGCTTATTCGCTGCTGGAACAACAGTTTGAAAGAGAACCTTCTGCGGAAGAGCTGGCCGAAGTATTGCAAATGGACCTGGAAGAAGTGGCTTCAACCCTGGGTATCAACTCCCGGCACATCAGCATGGACTCTCCCCTGTCGGAAGGCGAGGAAAACACCCTGATTGACATCCTGGAAAATCCGAATGCCGAAAAAACGGATAATGAGCTGGATCATAAGGAGTCTTTAAAAACCGAGATTGACCGCTCCTTAAAAACCCTGACCGAAAGACAAAAAGAGGTCATCTGCTTTTTCTTTGGAATTGGCGTTGATCACCCCATGAGCCTGGAAGATATCGGCGATAAGTTCAACCTGACCCGGGAAAGAGTCCGGCAGATTAAGGACAAGGCAATCACAAAACTTAAAACATCCAATCGTTGTAAACTCTTAAGAACCTATTTAGGCGCATGATATAATTTATACACTACGTATCTTCGCAATTCTTTAAAAAGTGAACATTTGATGTTCACTTTTTACATTATGTGAAGTGAAATTTGTGAACTATGTTTAATTCATTACAAGAGAAATTAGAATCCGCTTTTAAGAACCTTAAAGGGCAGGGCCGCATCACTGAGCTCAATATTGCCACTACGATTAAAGAGATACGCCGGGCATTGGTGGATGCAGATGTAAATTATAAAATAGCCAAAGAGTTTACCGATAAAGTCAAGGATAAGGCGACCGGGGAAAAGGTGATCAACTCTATTTCTCCCGGCCAGCTGATGACAAAGATTGTCAAAGATGAGCTGGTGGAGTTGATGGGGGGCCAGGAAGCCACCTTCAATGCCAAAGGAAACCCGGCCGTGATACTTATCGCCGGTCTGCAGGGTAGCGGAAAAACCACTTTTAGCGGAAAACTGGCCAACTTCCTGAAAACAAAAAAGGGACTTTCTCCATTGCTGGTGGCCGCGGATATATATCGTCCCGCGGCGATGGAACAATTGCGGGTACTGGGTGAACAGATCGGGGTAGACGTTCACATTGAACTGGAAAATAAGGATGCGGTTGATATTGCTCGCAATGCAGTCAAAGAGGCCCGCAGTAAAAACAAGAATGTACTTATCATTGATACGGCCGGGCGGCTGGCGGTAGATGAAGTAATGATGACCGAGGTCGCCAATATAAAGAATGCGGTGAGCCCGCAGGAAATACTATTCGTTGTGGATAGCATGACGGGCCAGGATGCCGTGAATACCGCTAAAGCATTTAATGAGCGTCTCGACTTTACCGGGGTGGTATTAACCAAACTGGATGGCGATACCAGGGGCGGTGCCGCCCTCTCAATTAAATACACCGTTGACAAACCCATCAAATTCACCAGCAGCGGGGAAAAAATGGATACCCTGGATGTTTTCTACCCGGAAAGGATGGCCCAACGTATCCTCGGCATGGGAGATATCACTTCGTTGGTAGAAAAAGCCCAGGAACAGTTTGATGAAGTAGCTGCTAAAAAACTGGAAGCAAAAATCCGTAAGAATAAATTTGATTTTGCCGATTTCAAAACACAGCTGGAAGCCATCAAAAAGATGGGTAATATGAAGGATATGCTGGGAATGATTCCGGGTGTGGGCAGTAAAATAAAAGATATTGATATCAATGACGATTCTTTCAAAGGCATAGAAGCCATGATCAACTCAATGACCCCTGAAGAAAGATCGGACCCGGACCTGATTGACGGTAACCGCAAAAAACGTATTGCCAAAGGCTCCGGCAAAGACATCCAGGAAGTCAACAACTTTATGAAGCAATTTGAGCAGATGCGGGGCATGATGAAGAATATGAACAAGATGGGAGCTTTGGGAAGGATGATGCCGGGGATGAAGAGGTAATTGGGCTCCGCTGACCCCTGAAACCTGGTTCCGTGAACTGCCCCTGGTCCGCCTGGCCTTTTTCACCGGCCTTGTTCCTTGTTCCTTTTTGCCTATATTTGCTGTCCGGTTTCAACCGGAGCTAACAATTATTGTTTAACAACGTTAAATTTCTATTTAATGTCAGCCAAAATCCGTCTTCAGAGACACGGGTCCAAAAAGAGACCCTTCTACTTCATCGTTATTGCTGATGCCCGGGCACCCCGGGATGGCAAATTCATCCAGAAATTAGGTACTTACAATCCACTGACTGTTCCGGCTACTATTCAGCTTGACCGTCAGAAAGCATTGGAGTGGCTGAACAAAGGTGCTACACCCACCGACACGGTTCGCCGTATCCTTAGCTTTAAGGGTGTATTATACCTGAAACACCTGCTTCGCGGAGTAACCCTGGGTTTGTTTGATGATGCGACAGCGATGGAAAAATTCACCAAGTGGAGTGCAGAGCATGAAGCCCAGGTGAAAAAACGCCAGGAAGATGCCTACCGCAACAAAAGAGCCAGACGTCCTATGCCGGGTCGCAGACCCGAAAGAAAGACTGAAGGTGAAGGCGGCAGCGAAGGATAAATATACCGGCAATCCCCGGTACAATTCCGCATCCTGAAAGTTCATGAATCCCGTCTCGTCTAAAGCGAAACGGGATTTTTTTTGGGGGCAGATGAAACGACGTAAATACATTCCGTTGATTATTTTCAAGACATCAATTTAAGGCTATCAGTTGAAAACGCTTTTTAGAAGGCCATGCACCTGTTAACCCAGTTAAATCATATGAATCCGTGGTTGAGTATTTTAAAATAGGAAAGCTGGTAGCTGTTCATGGCCTGAACGGGGAACTTTTGCTTAAACATGGTTTGGGGAAAAAAACATCGCTGAAAGGTTTGCAGGCCATTTACACAGAAGAAAAGAAAAACTCGTTCCTTCCCTGGTTTATCGAAACAACAAAAATTAAGAACGAAGCAGAAGTCTTCCTGAAACTGGAAGGAATCAATACCCGTGAAGCAGCCAGGCCATTCACCCAAAAGGAAATATGGGTACCTGAAACGGATTTTAAAAAATTTGCGGCCAAAACTGCGCCGGCCAGTTTACTGGGCTATATGATCATCCATCTTAATGAACCCCTGGGCGAAATCCTGGAACTGATCGAACAACCGCATCAACTGCTTTGCCGGCTGGAGATTAAGGGAAAGGAAGTGCTGATACCGCTTCATGAGGAGTCCCTGCAAAAAGTAAATCATAAAAAAAAAGAAGTACTGGTAGACTTGCCGGATGGACTGCTGGAGATTTACCTGTAAAGAATGTGAACGCGGGAATAGGGTAAATGGGGGAATCAATACAGCATGAATTCTATTTTCACATTTTAATACTATCAAAATAGCCTTTATTTCGGGCCCTTGATAAAATCCGCCAGCAGTTTCATCCGGTAATAGAGATTACTGAGCATAAGCGAGACATTATTTTTTACTTTTTCTACCGAGTTGTTGTTCATCTTTTTGATATTCTTCAGTTCCTCGATCTTCTCATCGATCTTATCAACCAGTTTGTCTGCATCCCACCCCGTATATTTTTTGTTGCGGTCATCTTTTATATGGTAAGGCTCGATCGTGCCGGGCTTTAGCTTCTTAAATTTGAAATTATTCTCCACTGCTTTTTTAATGGTGTCATTGCTGAGCATATCAATCATCACGTCCGGGGAAACATTATTCAGGAAAGCATTGTGAAAAATATTCAGGTTGTTCCGGAGTTCCCGCAGTACCTGCTTTTTCAATATATCATTTGTTTTGCCCTCCTGCGTCAGGAAAGTCAGTAGGTCTTTCAGGGGCCCGATCCCTGTCTTCAGCCATTCGAAGTTCATACTTCAAATATAGTGCACAGCGCGAAAGCCCGGAAGACGGAATGACCGGGGAGATAGCCTGTTGGCATAGCTTTTCTCTTTACTTCCCTGCTTGCGGTCTGGCTGACTTTCCATCTTCCTGACTTAATAGTAACTTTGAAAGCTTTGCCCGATCAGCTCCGACATATTGCCCATTTTGACCTGGACTCATTTTTTGTTTCGGTAGAAATAAGGAATAATCCTTCGCTCAGGGGAAAACCTGTCCTCGTAGGAGGTTATGAGAGAGGTGTAGTAGCGGCGTGCAGTTATGAAGCCCGGAAGTTTGGCATTCATTCAGCTATGCCCATGAAGAAGGCCATGCAATTGTGCCCCGATGCCATTGTCACCAACAGCAGCCGCAGCGACTACAGTAAATATTCCAGGTGGGTAACAGAGATCATTTCCGCGAAAGTACCCTTGTTTGAAAAAGCCAGCATTGATGAATTCTATATTGATCTCACCGGGATGGATAAATTTTTTGGGGTGAGCCAGTATGCGGGTGAATTACGGCAACACATAATTGATGAAACGGGTCTGCCCATATCCTGCGGCCTTTCCTCGGCAAGGTTCATCAGCAAAATGGCCACCAATGAGGCAAAACCCAATGGTTTCCTGGAGATCCCGCATGGAAAAGAAAAAGAATTCCTATGGCCGCTCGGGATTGAGAAAATTAATGGAGTTGGTAAACAAACGGAGCAGCAATTAAAAAGTTTCGGCATTTATACGATTGAAGACATTGCCAAAACACCCGTTGAACTGATGGCCCGGTATGCCGGTAAATGGGGGGAAGCATTATGGCACAAGGCCCACGGACACGGGAGTGCCGAAATAAGTACGGACTGGGAACAAAAGAGCATGAGTCATGAAAACACCTTTGATTCCGATTATACCGATACCGATTTTCTCCATAAAGAACTGGTGCGGCTGACAGAAAAAACAGCCTATTCATTGCGGGAGGATGAAAAATTAACGGGATGTGTAACTGTTAAGATCCGTTATTCCGATTTTGAAACTACTTCCAGGCAGGAAACAGTTGATTATACCGCTCTTGATGATGTCCTGATCGCGAAAGTAAAAGACCTGTTCAACCGTTCCTACCAGAAGGGAAGGCCCGTACGGTTACTCGGCGTTCGTTTCAACCAGTTCATCCCGATGACGATGCAGATGAGTTTGTTCGAGAATAATCTCGAAAAACTCAACCTGTATAAAGCAGTGGATGATATTAAGAACCAGTTTGGGAATAACCTGGTAACCAAGGCAACCTCCCTGCATATGGGTGAGAGCAGTAGTCACAGCACGACAAGGCATAATAAAAAAAAAGGAAGCTGAGCGGATCTCTGCAGGGCTCCTGATTCTACCATATTTTTAACTCCAACTGGCACCAACCAAACAGCGTTAAAAAAGAGTGCCTTTATAATTTATCACTTTAAAAGGTAATCCGCACATCCACATTCGTATTCATATCATAATCTGTATATAGTAAAATAGTGTTTTGGGCATCAACCTCATAATAATAACTCAAGTTGTTCGGCAAATATTGACTGATGGGTGCGGCTTCGTGCCATGTTGCAGCGTTTACAAATTTTAAGAAAACCCGGATCGGCGTATTTGATGGTAAATGTGAATAAATATTATAAATAGGTATGGTGCAACCCATCGGGCAGCTCCACCCTAAGTTAAAGAGATTAACGGGGCTTGTTATTTGTTCAATACTGGTAATTTTTACAGCAACTGTATCTCTGCCGGTTGCTGCCTGACTATCTTTTACTAAAAGTTCAAACTGATAGTCTCCCACACTGAGATTGGTAACGGGTGTCGTTAGATTTTGCGGAGAAATTATGTTACAGGCAGGCCCGGCTATTTTTGTCCAGGTTGTACTTAGCAAATTGCCATCCTGGTCATTGGCGATCCCTCTTAATGTCATTTCAGGGCTGTATAATATTCCCGTAAAATCAATCCCCGCATTGGCCACGGGGGGGTGGTTGGCGGGTGGTGGATTGATAATATCGGGTGGTGGATTGATAATAATACCAGCACCTGTACCAGGCAACTCTTTTGTACAGCCTGTACCGACGAACAAAATCATCAATCCGGAAAAACAGGCTAATAACATAATCTTTTTCATAAATGAAGGCTTAGTTATTAATTGTTATTATAAAAATATAACCAGGTTTAGTGCTAAAGAGTAAACCAAGAATCAACTGAAACTGACATTTTCTTTATAGCCAGGTTTTAGAATACTATTCATATAGAATTTGCTCCTAAAAAGTTTTATACACTGGTTATTGTTATCAGAACTTAATTTTTACATCCGGTCTATCACTAACATCATTTCCATAATAAAAAATATATAAACTGCCGAAGCTGTACATACCGCCGCCATCTGGTCTGTTTTCGATATAGTACTCATAGGAGCCGCCCTGATTTCCTCCCCACAACATAGGCGGTACTTCTACCCATGTGGTATCATTGCCTCTTCGAATAAAAACCACAAAGGCCGTACCCTGGGGTACGTAAGTATAGAAATCAGGCACTGCAACAGCATTATACCATGGAAAAACCCAGGTCAAATCGTTAAAAATAACTTCCTGATTTGAGGCAGGAGGGTTTACAACTACCTGCACAGTATCAGCATTCGATAGTCCTCCTGCATCTGTCACCTTTAGCTCGAAATAATAACTTCCGGTTACCAGGCCCATTACCTGGGTCTGGACGGCGTTGGCATTTATGATTATCCCTGGCGCAGGCCCCTGAACTTTTCTCCATTGATACGAGCTTATATTATTGTCAGGGTCGTTTGATGCGCTGCCATCGAGTGCCACGCTGTTTAAAGGGAGTGTTATAGTTTGATCAGGCCCGGCAAGGGCCACTGGCGGCTGTCCCACTAATGGCTGCCTTACATCTACAGCTACAGTGTCCTTTACCGATAAACCTGCTACATCAGTAACTATTAATTCAAATTGATAAACCCCTTCCGTCAGATTCGTTACTTGTGTTTGCATGGATGTGGGATTGCTGATATTACCGGATAAAGGGCCGCCTATTTTTGCCCAGGAATAGGTGCTTATATTATTATCCGGATCGGTAGAACCGCTACCATCCAGCGAGGTACTATTAGCAGGAAGTGTAACGATTTGATCGGAGCCGGCTTTTGCCAGGGGGGGCCTGTTGATGGTACCACCCGGTGGTACACCGGTACCTGGTCCACCTGCGGTTGAGTATTCTTTGCTGCACCGGGCATTTATCAATAGTATCATTGCCAGTAATAAATACCGGAAGAGGTTAAGCATTTTCATACTAAATGGCTTTAAACTTTGCACAGAATACGCTGCAGCAAAATGCAGGATATGCTATGCGGATTTTTATGCTAATCTCAGTAAATAATACACGGGTGTCAATCCCTATTTTGAGTGATTGGGAGAGAAGTTTTTAACAGGAAAGAATACGCTCGCTTAAAGCCTTGGCAATAGCTTCTTTGCCACAATTGACGTGAAGTTTGGTGTAAATATTCTTGAGGTGGGAACGTGCCGTATGAAAAGAAATACCCAGTTTGTCAGCAATGATCTTCGAACTGTGCCCGTTGGTCAGGAGTTGAAGGACCTGCATTTCTCTTTCGGACAGTTCATATTTGTTGGATGATTTCCCGGTTTGAAAACTGTCAAGAACCCTGCGGGCAATACTGGGAGACATCGGGGCCCCTCCTTCCATCACCTGCTGTATGGCTTCGATCAGCCTGGAAGGGGATGTTTTTTTCAGCAGGTAGCCATTGGCGCCATTACAAAGGCATTGAAAGAGTTTTTCATCATCCTCGAACACGGTGTACATAATGACACTGGTTTCAGGATGAGCCTCTTTTATTCTTCGAACGCCCTGTACACCACTACCCCCGGGCATGTCTATATCCATTAGTACCACATCCGGTTTATAGACCCTTGCAATATTGCTGGCATCGCGGCAATCCGCGAATTCGCCGATAACCTCGTGACCTTCCAGCCCGTTTAACAGGATACCCAGCGATTCTCGCAACTTGTCGTTGTCTTCGAAGATGATAATCGATATCGCCATGAGCTAAACTACTATTTAATCCTGCAGGGCTAATCCCCTTTTTGAGTGACCCTGGAAAGCGGCAGTTTCACTAAGATGACGGTACCCTCGCCTTTCCCCGATTGTACCTGGAGTGAACCCTTCCAGCGTTTCACCCGTTCCTTCATATTGGCGACTCCGTTCCGGTGTGTTTGCTGAGCCGTATTGTATCCTTTTCCATTATCCCGTATGTCAAGGAAAATGGTATCATTCTCCATATACAAAGAAATGGATACAACGCCGGCATCAGCATGTTTTTGAATATTATTGAGGGCTTCTTTGAAGATCAGGTAAAGGTCACGGCGCTGTTCCATCATGATCTTTTTTCCTGCCACCTGCGGGTCCATGGTCAGTTCGTAGTCAATATTCCGGGCATCGAATAATTCCGCGGCATACCTTCTCATCCTGGCAGCCGTTTCCTGCAGGGTATCATTTTTGGAATTAACGCTCCAGATAATATCATCGAGTGCCTGGCCAGAAGCACCAATTTCCTCTTTTATACGGTTCAGGTAGGTATCAGCTTTTGCTGGTTCACTCTTGCTTTTCTGGCTCAACTCTGTAAGGATACTGATATTGGTAAGTGTCGAACCTATATCATCATGCAGATCAGTAGCGATCCTGTTCCGAACCTGTTGCAGCCTTTGCATTTGACGGATCCTGTATCGGTAAAGCATATATAACAAGGCGGCAATAAGCGCCATAATGGAAAAATAAAACCATGCCGTTTTCCAAAACGGAGGTTGAATATGGAAATTGAAACCGGCCGTGGCTCCCGCTTCGCCATCCCATCCTATCGACCTGACTTCGAAAGTATAGTTACCCGGTTGCAGGCTTGCATAAGCTACTTCGTGTATATTCCCGGGTACACTCCACATGGTATCAATTGTTCCAAGCAGCCGGTAACTGTACAGGTTTTGTTTTTCATTGATGAAAGCGGGGGAACTGAATTCAAACCTGGCGTAGTTTTGCAAATATTTCAATGAAATAGCCGTATCTGTATTATAAATACTTATCCTTTCCTGCTGCTTTCCTAACTCTACTAAAGTAATCGCTGCTTTCGGGAGGGAGGCACTTTCAAGATCCTGGTCCCGGAATTTCACGATCTTATGACTCGCTACGCACCACCACTCTTTATCTCCAGCCTGTACAATCTGGAAGATCTCCTTGAAAAAATTGGCCACCCTGCTGAAATTAAAAACTTTAAACCCGTTCTTCTCCTTTACGAGCTTATTAAGCCCGTAAAATGTACCCAACCACATATCACCATTGGATGTTTCCGCAAAAGATTTTATAAAATTGGACGACAACCCTTGTTGCTGATCAAATGAAAGGACAGTATAAGCATCATTCTTACCCGGGGTCAGCCGAAAAGCTCCCCGGTAACGTGTACCCACCCAGATATTTCCTTCTTTATCAGCAAAAAGACTGCGTATACATTTATCAGGAACGATGTGTGAGAAATCTTTTGTCTCAAAATGCAGGCTGTCACCGGTAATTGAATAATTTATACGGTAAAGCCCGTCAAACCAGGTACCGGCCCACAAGGCGCCGCTCTTATCAACTGCCAGGCTTGTAACCCTGCCAAGCTTTGTATTGTTAAATCTCACCTTTGTCCCGGAAACAACACCAATCCGCCCATAGCCAAAAAAAACATTGCCTTTTCCATCCACACAGTATCCATGATCGGTCATTTGAAACGCACCTGTCTGCATTGGTATGATCGCGTTCTGAACACTATCGTAATAGCCAATACTGGTTTGAGAACAAAATAAAACAGGATTACTGCCTGGAATCAGAAATGTGGGGGTCTTGCCCCGGAAGCCAATCGGTGTTATTTTTTTTGTTGCCGGGTTGTATATTTTGGGTCCGCTCCAGCCGGCAATCAAAACCCGGTCAGTGCCCATTGGCATGATTACCTCTGCATCATTTAACTCCCCCACCCCATCGGGCGTGATCGTAGTTATGCCATTTCTTGATACAATTTTAGCCAGCCCGTTCGTTGTTCCGAGCCAGATATTCTTTTCCTTATCAATTAAGATGGCCGCCACTATGGACGAAGGCAAACCATCTTTTTCAGTGTACAAATTATAGTTACCGTTTGTGTCAATACGGGCAAGCCCGATGGCGGTACCAATCCAAAACCCACCCTCCTCATCCTCTTTGACAAAATAAATACTCGTATTTCTTGTCCAGGCAGGAACCAAAGCAGTTGGTGGTAAAACAATATCACAGGTAAGCTTCCGGGGATCAAATTCAATAAGCCGTAAACCGCTTTCCGTGCAAAACCATATCCTGTTCTTTGAATCCCTATATAATGATTTTACCACTTCATTGGCAATCGGGAAAGTGGCAAGTATCCTGTAATCTTTCCCGAAAACGACCAGCTGATGGGCAATGCCCGGAATAATTCCAAGAAATAACGAATCATTGATCCGGAGCATATAATCAATTCTTAAATCCGGTTTCTCCTGGTTGGGTTTCACAATTTTTCCATCCTGGTATGTAAAAATACCATTGGCTGTCGGGAGGATATAACTGTTAGCTGAAAGCCTGAGTAACTCGGCAGTTTCATCGGCTATTTGTGAAAATTTAGTGATGCGCCCGTTATGAATGCAGTCTATGGAACCATCCTGAAGTGTGATAAATACTTTTCCATTGACTTCAAAAAAATCATTAACCAGACTGTGTGACAGGCCATTCAGGGTGGAATAATTGATGAATTTATGACCGTTATATTGGCTAACACCCTCCCAGGTAGCGATCCAGATAAACCCTTTTGAATCCTGGAAAATTCGCCGCACATTGTTGGAGACCATTCCGTCCTGCAGGGAATAAGACATAATAATTGGCTGCTGGCTGAAAGTGGGAAGATGAAACGTGACGACAAGTACGAAAAGTATAACGAAACGGCACATCCTTAAATATAATAAAATAAATCAACTACCCTGGTGCCTGGCGTTGGCCTGCGGACCATAAACTATAAACCAGAAACAATAGTCAGCTTTCTTATCTTCGTTGTCCTTTATCCGCCATCGCCCAGCGGCCTTTGCTAAAGCTTCGGCCGCCAGGAGTAAAGGCGGGTCATTTTAAAAAACAAACATTTTATATGTCACAAGTTTGGAAAGATTACCAGGAAAAAAACAAAGGTCGTTTTCTGAATGAGATGCTGGACCTGCTCCGTATTCCCTCTGTCAGTGCAAAAAGTGAGCACAAAGATGATATGCTGAAATGCGCCGAAGCGGTAAAGAAAAGTTTGCTTGGTGCGGGTTGCGATAAGGCGGTGGTGTTACCAACCGATGGTCACCCGGTGGTATACGGTGAAAAGATCATTGATCCTTCCAAACCGACGGTGCTGGTATACGGCCACTATGATGTACAACCGGTTGAACCATTAGACCTGTGGACCAATCCTCCTTTTGAACCAACGATTATTGACGGGAAAATATTTGCCCGTGGCTCCGCCGATGATAAAGGACAGTTTTATATGCATGTAAAAGCCCTGGAAACACTGGTGAAGACCGATACAATGACCACGAATATTAAATTTTTGATTGAGGGGGAAGAAGAAGTGGGCTCGCCGAACCTTGGCAAATTTGTAGCGGCTAACAAAGAGATGCTGAAGGCCGATGTAATACTTATCAGCGACAGCTCGATGTTAAGCATGGAAAACCCTTCTTTAGATACCGGTGTCCGCGGGCTCAGTTATATCCAGGTTGAAGTGACCGGTGCCAACCGGGATCTGCACAGTGGTACCTATGGTGGTGCCGTGGCAAACCCCATTACCATCCTTGCAAAAATGATTGCGAGTTGTCACGATGCAAACAACCATGTCACCATTCCCGGGTTTTACGATGATGTAGTAGTAGCGGGTCCGGAAGAAAGGGCATTGATCAATAAAGCACCCTATGATGAAAAAGAATACATGGAGGAGCTGGGTGTAAAAGAATTATGGGGAGAAAAAGGTTACAGTACTTATGAAAGAACCGGGATCCGGCCGACCATCGAGGTAAATGGTATCTGGGGTGGTTATACCGGTGAAGGGGCTAAAACCGTTTTGCCCGCAAAAGCTTATGCAAAGATTTCCGCCCGCCTGGTGCCCAACCAATCATCAGATAAGATCACCGAAAAACTACTGGCTTATTTTAAATCGATTGCCCCAAAATCCGTGGAGGTAAAAGCGGAGCTGCATCATGGCGGGGAGCCTTACATGACCCCGATCGACAGCAAGGGGTACAAAGCCGCTTCCAAAGCTGTAGAGACCACTTTTGGTAAGGCGCCGATACCGGTTCGGGGTGGCGGCAGTATCCCTATCTGTTCTATCCTGGAAAAAGAACTGGGTATTAAAATCATCTTCATGGGCTTTGGCCTGGATAACGACAACCTGCACAGCCCGAATGAAAAATATAATATTGAGAATTATTACAAGGGAATAGAAACAATTCCTTACTTCCACCAGTATTTCGCAGCGATGTGAGAGCTGTGAATGGAGAATAGTGATTTGTGAATTCACGATTGACGATTGACTATTCACCATTGACTATTGACTGTTATGCCTGCAAAAGAAAAACTCCGGCTTGACAAATACCTCTGGTCGATCCGTTTGTTCAAAACAAGATCGCTGGCAGCCACCGCCTGTGATTCCGGCAAAGTAAAATTCGATGGTTCGCAGGCCAAAGCTTCCCGGAATGTCAGTATAGGTGATGAATATGAAGTGAAGACCGAAGCGAAAAGGTGGCGGATAAAAGTAACCGGGCTTTTAGAAAAAAGAGTAGCTGCGGCAGAAGCCGTCAAAAATTATATCGACATTACCCCCAAAGAAGAAATACAACGGCTGCAGTACCAGGCAGCCAGTTTCCATACAGGCAAACGACCCAGCAAGATCGGCCGGCCGACCAAAAAAGAAAGAAGGGACCTGGATGACTTTTACGGCAGCTGATCGTTTGGCTTATTCACCCAGAATTCATCTTTCCATTGTTCACAGGTAAGCGGGTGTTCTTCCAGTTGCTGGTGAACCGCATTCAATTCTTCTGTAGAAAAATGTTCCTCCATGTATTGAAAAAGTTCCCTTTCTTCAAACCGGATATGCTGCTCAATCAGGTCGGAGAGAATAACCAGGTCCTGTTTCTCCACTTCCTTATCAATAGCGATGATAAGTTCCCGGATAAAATCATGATCTTTTTTCATGTGCAGGACCAGCGGGTGACCCGGGGGCATGAGCGGTGTAAGGACTTTTTCTTCCTGGAAGAAATGAGGTTTGATATGGTGTTTCCAATACCAGCTGGTATATTCCCGGAGTTTAGCAAAATCCGTATGGTTCCTGATTCCCTGGCGGATCTTCCATACAAATAACAAGCCTTCATGATGTTCACGGCTCAGGGGCTGTAACTGAACACTTCTTTTTATTGGTTTTGTATCACTCATATACCAAATATAGCTACCCGGTACGGACATGATTATGACTGATGGCAACTAAAAAAATGACTTCGCTCAGTTGGCGGGTACTGACTGAAATCATCAGGGTTACTGTAGTATATCATTATTATGTCTAAACTACCCGCCTACTTTCGTCTGACAAAATTATGAATATGTATCCGGGATCAGCCAGTACGAGAAATATTCCTGCCAGGGAAACCCAGGTACTTCCCTTTAAGGATAAAGAGGGAATGGAAACCGCTGCTGCTCCTGTACGTATGATTCCTGATGTCAACATTTCTGAAACAACGGAACAGTATCTTATCATCATGGCCACCCCCGGCCTGAAAAGAGGGGATTTTAATATTGAAACTGCCGGGTCCATAATGACCATATCCGCCAAAAAAGAAGCTGACCCCTTGAGTTGTGTGGATGACCGCCGAGAA
The DNA here is from genome assembly GCA_025449935.1 of Chitinophagaceae bacterium. Lineage (GTDB taxonomy): Bacteria > Bacteroidota > Bacteroidia > Chitinophagales > Chitinophagaceae > JJ008. The sequence continues at coordinate 9,512 of JANWIJ010000036.1, read as the reverse complement.
TATGATTATGGCGACTGGACCCGTGCTTTCACTTTACCCGGTGATGCAGATGCCCTGCTGGCAGGTGCTGAATACAAAAATGGGGAGTTGATCATTCATATGCCCAGAAACAGTTCAAGTGAAAACCAGGCAAAAGCCACTATTTATGTTTATTAACTCTATGAAAATTCATCTTCACATTGCGGCCAACCGTCTGATCAGTGATATACAGAAAGAATTCAGCAGGGGCTTCCCTTTTTTAAAGCTGGAATTCTTTAATACCAAATCATTCAGCCGGTCTAATTTTTCTGCCAGCCAGCTCATACCCCAGCACCGTAAAATCGGTGATACCCAACGGGGCATTAAAGACGGTGATCTTGAAATAACGGAAGAAATGAAAGTAAAAGAACTGGAAAAAAATTTTAAAGACCAGTTCAGTCTTGACGTACAGGTATTCCGGAAATCGGGAACCATCTGGCTGGAAACCACCATGACCGATAACTGGACCCTGCAGCAACAAAACAACCATGGCCGGGAGCTATCCACGGCCAGGCCGGGGGATAAACCGGAAGATTATGACCTGAACCGGGATGCTGATCATTAATTGCTTCTGCAAACAACCCCAAGCACGGAGACCCTGAGTAAAATCATTCCCTGCCAATACAATTATCATTGTTTTCTGCCCAATGACACCCCATATTGCAACCGGTATTAATTCTTCACTTTTAAATTTAAGATATGGAAAACAAAGCAGTAGACAAACCCAGAACATCCTGGCCGTCTTTTTTTGAAAGTGGTTGGATGGACAAATTCTTCAACACTCCGTTGGATGAATTTTTTACCTATGGAAAAATAATGAATGTACCCGCCGTGAATGTTAATGAAACAGAGAAGGATTTTCAACTGACCATTGCTGCCCCCGGGCTGGACAAGAAAGATTTCAAGGTCGAAGCCTATGATGACATGCTGACTATCAGTGCTGAACATGAAAAAGAACATAAGGAAGAAAAAAATGGCCGGTTTAACCGCCGGGAGTACAATTACAGCAGCTGGAGCCGGAGCTTTACCCTGCCTGGAAACTGCAGTGCCGGCAAGATTGATGCAGAATATAAAAATGGTGAATTGAAAGTCGTGATCCCAAAAATTGAAGTGAAAGAACCGAAAAGAATTAAAAGCATCTCTGTGAATTAAGTGAATGGTTGGAAAGGAAGCCTCCCGGGAGCCGGGAGGCTTTTTATTCCCTGCTTCCGAAATTTTTGCCATATGCCGCTGCTCCTTCACACCAAGACCCATTTAGACGAGATTCAATCGGAATTTAACCGGGAATTCCCTGGTCTGAAACTGTCGTTTATTTTTGACGGGGATGAAAAATTGAACTTCTCTATGCCGTTGCAGCATTCTTTTTCCTATGCCCCTGTGGAGTATATCTCTCCAGGTTGTGTGCCCGGGGATTTACTGATTGATGAAACCATGACCATCCGCGAAGTAGAACTACTTTTTGAAACTTCCTGGCATCTTCCTGCACAAGTATTTGCTGCGATTGACGGCTACTGGCAAAAGAACAGCAAAACTGGAAGCAGCCGTTTAAAAGAATACATTTCACCCGCCGTAAAAACTAATAAAGAAGATGTTTCAGTTTTTCGAGGTTGATGATAGAAATCTTTCCCTCTTTTATTTCAATCAGCTTCTCTGATTTAAAATCACTAAGTGTTCTTATCAGTGATTCTGTGGCGGTCCCCACATAATGGGCAAAATCTTCCCGCGAAATTTCCAGCGGTTTATCCGGGTTTTGCGCGTTAAATTTTGCTTGTATGTCCGTTAATGCGCGGGCGACTCTTTTACGGAGCGAGCTATAGGCGAGATTCAGCAGTCTTTCCTCCTTTTCCTTTACATTTTGCGTGATGATACGGATAAACTTTGCAGCAATATCCATACTCCCGTACATCATATTCAAAAAATCCTCCTTGGGCACCTGCATGATTTCCGACTCTTCCAGCACCACGGCCGAGTCATCATAGTTTTTATCTTCAATCAATGCAGGATAGCCGATAAAATCCCCGTCACTGAACAGGTCGGTGATGTACTCTTTACCGTCTTCATGCGTTCTGAAGCCTTTTACTTTCCCTTTCACCAGGTAATACAGGTACTTGGGTCTTTTGCTTTCCTGGTACAGGACCTGCTTCTTATTGTAGGTTTCAACGTCATACTGGTCGGACAACTGGGAGATCAGCCCTGAGTTCTTTACATCTTTGATAAACTGGTTAATCCCTTCCTGGGAAGGAGCATACTTGTTATCCAGGATGGAAATTTTTTTCAGCCTCACTTCGATGGCATTCAGCAATTCGATGTCTTCAAATGGTTTGGTGATATAATCATCCGCTCCCATTTCCATGCCCTTGCGGAAATCGCCCCGTTCGGTCTTGGCTGTCAGGAAAACAAAGGGAATATGCTCGGTGTCCGCATTCTTCCGGAGCAGGTGCAATACCCCGTAGCCGTCCAGCTCGGGCATCATGATATCACAAACAATTACATCCGGTTTTTCCCGTTGCGCCGCTTCTACCCCTTTCTTCCCGTTTTCGGCGGTGAAGGTTTTATAACCGGCCAGTTCCAGTATTTCGGCCGTGTTTTCCCTGATATCAGCGTTGTCATCGATAACCAAAACAGATTTCATATTATTTTTCATTTATCGGAATCCTAAAGGTAATGGTTGTTCCTTTATTCAATTCACTCTGCAAAGTCACTTTTCCACCCAGTAAATCGGCATACCGTTTAACAATATGCAATCCTAACCCCGTTCCCTGTATATTGGTAGCATTGGCAGCACGGTAAAAACTGGTGAACAGGTGTTGCTGGTCTTCTGCTGCAATGCCGATTCCCTCGTCGGTCACAGAGATCGCTGCCTCCTCCGTGGTAACACGGGCTTTCACCGTTATTTTTTTCCCTTCCTCTGAGAACTTGATAGCATTACTGATAAGATTGATGAGGATATTGCGAAATAGTTTTTTGTCGGTAGCTGCTTCGCAATCCCCGCTGCAATCCAATTCAAAATACTGTTTCTTCTTCAACAGTGTCTTCATTTCGTCCACGGTATCTCCCAGGATATCCTTGAGGTTAACCTTCTCTAATTTTTTTTCTACTTTCCCTTCATTCAGTTTTCCAAATGAAAGAAAATCTTCCAGGATATCATTGAGATTGTTGACAGAGTTTTTGATCCGTTGTATATGTTTATCCCGTTTCTCCTGCTCGCCTGATGCTGTATATTTCGACAAGAGACTCGCGGAAGAAAGTACCGTCGTAAGGGGTGTTCGGAATTCGTGCGATGCCATGGATACAAACCGGCTCTTGATCTCGTTCAACTGTCTTTCTTTATCCAGCGCTTCGCTGAGCTCTTCCTGCGACTGTTCCAGCTTCTGTAATGCTTCTTTTAAAATCAGGGTTCGCTCTTCCACTTTTACCTCCAGTTCTGCATTTAACTGCCGCATCTTAGCGGTTATTTTTTCCAGTTCCGCTTTTTGCTGAAGCATGCTTTTTTCTATTTCTTTACGCTGGGTAATATCTACAATAAAGGCAATGACAAACAGTTCTCCCTCCCGGTTATAATGACTCAGGCTTACTTCTACCGGGATATCGGCACCACCTTTTTTCCGGCCATTCAGGTCACGGCCCTGGCCCATTACGCGGTTAGATGGTTTGTTATAGAATCCCTCCCGCAACTGGTGATGATGCGGTCCGAACTTATCCGGCACCAGGATCTCGATCGGCTTTCCAATCAATTCCTCGCCAGTATAACCAAATATTTTTTCCGCGGCGGGGTTCACCAGGACAATGGTACCGGTTCCATTCGTAAGAATGATCCCCTCGGTAGCATTCTCAAACAGCGAGGTCATGTGGGCATGGTCCGGCATAAAGCAAAATAATTAGGGTAAATATAATACAGCACGGGAGAAAAATTCCGCTTATTTCAGGATGCAATTTGCTTAAAAGTGTTGCCCCATAAATGGGTGGCTGCCCTCCGGAACCAATATCGCCACCACGTCACCGGCAAATAGATTTTGGACATTTGTAAACTATGAATCCCCTGCACCCGCAGTTGAACTATTGTTTATTTTATTCAATAGTAAATAGTCTTTCCCTTTCCGGAATAAAACTCCGAGCCCAAGGGCAAAAGTTATTGTGCACGGGAAGCCCGAACCCACACCCAGGGGCGCGATGGCCAATAAAAAAATAATGCCGCCAATGCAACCAGTTTTAAATAACCATCCTTTCAATAGCATGGACAGCGCAATCAGCCCCTGGCAGGTTGCGATAAAGCCAACTACGTGGGGAATATGCTTACTAAACCAGCCATTAATAAATTCCCGGTACCAGTTGCCCAGGCTTAAATCAGCATATTGAAGGTAATCATCGGGAGAACGCCGGGAAATGGTCCAGTTCATCCAGCAGGCCCAACCAAATAAAAGGAAAAATAAAACCCGCGCAATACGAGGCCACCAGGCACCACAGAATAAAAAAACCAGTGCCAGCAAATTAAAAGCGATCAACCCGAACAAATAAGTTTGATTTTCCAGTCCTTTCATACCCTGGTGTTAAGTGTATCCGGTTCGTTTCCATCAAAACTGCCGAACAGGATCCTCTTTAAAAGCATTCGTTGTTCCTGCGGGTAAATAGTTATTAACTTCCTGGAGTAACCCGACAAGGCAATCTTTGTTTACCTCATCATATTCTGAAAGCATGCTGCTTTTTTCCACCGGGTCTTTCGTTAACCTCGCCCCCATTTTCAGCATAAACCTGTCCATCCATGAAAGTTTATCCATTATCATTCTTCCGGGAAGAAAGAAAAAAGTACAATCATTAAGGAGTTCTTCCGGGATGGATGCCCGGTTATAGGCCTGCCGCTTTTCTTTTTCATGGGTGGGTGTTCCCGCTACCTGGAACAGGAAAATTTTCTTGCCACGGAGAAGGGCCAGGTTTTCTTTCAGCCATTTCCTGATCTGTAACTTTCCAATATACACGCTGGTACCAATCACCAGAAAATCATATTGTTTTAAAGGACTCCCGTGGATATTTTCCGCCGTCATCACCGGCAAATTCAAAGCCTGGCCTGCCCACAGCGCATATTGTTTTGTTGCCCCGTATTTACCTTTATAAATAACAATCCCTTTCATGTTAAGAATTTTAATTTAATTGCTTCACCTTACTACATGGTAATTTTTCGGTGTAAACCTAGGACAGGAGGACCCGGAAACATATGACAGCCATCAGCCGGGTGAATGACCCGGAAAAGAAGCATCTCCACACCCGGTAACTATCCCTGCAGGTCCAGCACATGCTTTTCAATGACCAGTGCACGTGGAAACAGGATGGACTGCTCCAGGTATAAATGCTGCATCAGGTCGTTGTCCAATTCTTTTAGTTTGGCGAATACGACCCTGTGACTGGTGCACACTTGCGGCGGGGTTGTATACCTGTTTGTAATTTCGCGTAAAGAAAAAATGATATCGGTAACGGCTTCATGGTTGCTGAGCATGGTTTCCTCTACCGGCTTTCTGAGCGTTCTTACCAGTAATACGGCATACGGTTCTTTATCCTTGTGTGCATGTGCTATTTGCCGGATATAAGGAAAAAGCACTTCTTCCTCCTGCGTCATCGAGGTTGCCAGTTGTTTTACCAGGAGACCAAATTTTTTTTCAAGGTCAGTCAGGAAGGGGAATTTTTTTGTATGTTCCTCAGCAAACCCGGTAACGAGCTGCAGTGTCTGCGGCAATGTTTTCTTTAAATACTGGTGGTGAACATTGAGCAGGTAGTCAATAAGGAAATCAATATCCCAATCTGCAAAATCAAGCAGGTTGGAGACCTGGATATTCCGGGTAGCTATCTCCAATTCTGCCTGTACTATGTCTGCATCAACTCCCTGCATTTGGCAAGCAATTTTCATAGGCCATTTGCCACCACAGCAGTAGCCGATACCATGACGGCGAAAAACCTCTGCCGTGCGGTAGTCCTGTGCCACTATATCTGACACCAGTGATTCCCGGCTTATTTCAATTGACTGTAAGAACATATCGGCTTATCTGAAAGCAATTTAGAATAAAGGATATTTTTAAAAGATGACTTAGATTGGTTTTAAAAATTAAATGGCCGAAATGCTCCGGATAAAATCGGGGTTCCTTCCTTTCACCAGGTCACCGATCGTAGTACCCGCCAGTAATTTTTTCCATTCCTCCCGTAGCGGCTCAATCTTATGATGCAGGGGGCAGGGATTCAAATTGTTACAGGTACGGGATTTCAACACACAGGAATCAAGTTGAACCATATCCCCTGTCAGCTCAGCCAGCGTCAATAATGGCGTCTTAAAGGTTGTTTCGCTGATACCAAACCCCCCATTATGCCCTTTTACAGAAATAAGTATTCCTTCTTTCCCCAGCCGGTTCATTATTTTTCCCAAAAAATAACGGGGGACCATCAATATCCTGGCAATTTCATCCAGCTGGATCCTGTCCCTGCCATCACTTAACAAAGCAACATATAGCACCCCCTGGAGTGCATATCCAAACGACTTGGAAAAAATCATTGACAAAAATACCCTGGCCCGGGACGGCAGTTTTCTGATTAGTATCAGTTTATTCTTTGATATTCATCATGTTTGGCAAAGCTGCCCGGGAATATTTTTGCCCCATAAAGGACATGAAGGTCTTTTGAGCTGGTGGCTCATTTTTTGGTACCTTCAAACCATGACAATCATGTCTTTTAAAAATCAAAAAAACAGCGTATGAAATCCTTCCAACTATTTACTGCAGCTTTTATTTCGGCAACGGTACTTTTTTCTTCCTGTGGCGGAAGTGAAGAAAAAAAAGAGGAAAAAAAATCAGAAGAAGTGACAGAAACTCCTGCAAATCAAACCGAGACACATGGCACAGAGATAAAACCCGGTGAAGTAACAGTAACTACCCCCCTGAATGCCCAATGGGTTAGTTCCGGGAAAAGCATATATGAATTAAAATGCCAATCCTGTCATAAGCTGACCGATGAAAGATTGGTGGGTCCCGGTTGGAAAGGGGTAACACAGAGAAGAGAACCACATTGGATAATGAATATGATCACCAACGTTGATATGATGCTGGAAACTGATCCGGAAGCACAAAAATTACTGGAGCAATGTCTGGTCCGTATGCCAAACCAGAATATAACGAAGGATGACTCAAGGCAGGTATTGGAATTTATGCGGTCTAATGATGGAGTGAAATAAAGCATAGCACTATTCTTTTCATTTAAATAATAAACATATGAAATCTCATTATTTCAAAACCTATGCGGTTTTGATGCTGACATCTGCATGCCTTTTCTTCATCCAAAGTTGCAAGCCCAGGACCGCCCAATCCGCGGCCAGCGGTGATGCATCCAAATCTTATGTAGCCCCCGGTAAATATGATGAGTTTTATAATATTGTATCGGGTGGATTCAATGGCCAGGTAGCCGTATACGGCATTCCTTCCGGCCGCTTATTCAGGATAATCCCGGTATTCTCCCTGAATCCTGAAAGTGGATATGGATTCAGCGAAGAGACTAAGCCCATGTTAAACACATCACATGGTTTTGTACCCTGGGATGACCAGCACCATATCGCCCTTTCACAAACCAAGGGGGAGCATGATGGCCGCTGGGCCTTTGCCAACGGTAATAACACCCCCCGGCTGGCACGTATTGACCTGACTACTTTCCGTACTTCCGAAATCCTGGAAATACCCAACAGTGCCGGGAACCATGCATCGCCGTTCATTACCGAAAACTCCGAATACATTGTTGCAGCCACCCGTTTTAGCGTTCCCCTGGATGATCAGAACGGAGACGTACCCATCAATACCTACAAACAAAACTTTAAAGGTTCCATCAGTTTTGTATCAGTGAACCCCACATCGGGTGAAATGAATATTGCTTTCCAGATACGTACTCCAGGCGTCAATTTTGATCTTTCCCGTGCCGGTAAAGGCAAATCGCACGGCTGGTTCTTTTTCAGTTGCTATAATTCCGAAAAAGCCAACACGCTCTTAGAAGTGAACGCTTCCGCAAAGGATAAGGATTTCGTGATGGCTGTAAACTGGAAAAAGGCGGAAGAATACCTGAAAGCCGGGAAAGCAAAAAAACAAGCGGTTAAATACGCCCATAACGTTTATGATGAAAAAACGCATAGCGCTACTTCTGCTATGAAAACCGACGTGCTTGTACTGGATCCGGCTGATTGTCCCGGTATGCTGTACCTGATCCCCTGTCCCAAATCACCCCACGGAACTGATGTAGACCCAACCGGCGAATACATTGTGGCTTCCGGCAAACTTGCGGCAAGCATCCCGGTATTCTCCTTTACCAAGCTGCAAAAAGCCATAGCGGATAAAACGTTTGATGGCGAGTATGATGGCATCCCTGTCATAAAATATGAAGCTGCCCTGCATGGAGAAGTAGTTAAGCCCGGGCTTGGACCATTACACACTGAATTTGACGGAAAGGGAAATGCCTACACCTCGATGTTTGTTTCTTCCGAGGTTGTAAAATGGAGTATCAGTGATCTGAAAGTTTTGGATCGTGTTCCCACTTATTATTCAATTGGCCACTTATCAGTACCCGGTGGTCCAACTGCAAAACCACACGGAAAATACATGATCGCCTACAACAAGATCACCAAAGACCGTTACCTCCCTACAGGACCTGAGTTAACACAAAGCGCACAGCTATATGATATCAGCGGGGAAAAAATGAAATTGTTGCTGGATTTTCCTACCACAGGAGAACCTCACTATGCTGAAGCAATTCCAGCCAGCATGATCATGAACAAGCAAAGAAAGATTTACAAGATTGAAGAGAATATGCATCCGTATGTTTCAAAGGGAGAAGGACAAACAAAAGTGGAACGGAAGGGAAACCAGGTGCACGTGTGGATGACAGCGATCCGTTCCCACCTGACACCCGATAATATTGAGGGTGTGAAAGTTGGGGATGAAGTATATTTCCATGTAACCAATCTTGAACAGGACTGGGACGTGCCTCATGGTTTTGCCATGAAAGGTGCAAACAATGCTGAAATCCTGATCATGCCCGGCGAAACACAAACGCTAAAGTGGATTGCTGACCGGGCTGGTATTTTTCCATTCTACTGTACTGACTTTTGTTCTGCGCTTCACCAGGAAATGCAGGGTTACCTGAGGGTATCCCCGGCAGGCTCTAATGTGGCGCTGCTTTTCAGCACCGGTACCAATAAACCGGCCGTCTCAACCCCGGCCGGGCCAGCTACTGATAGTTCAAACAAATAAAGGAAAAACGGGCGGCTCCGGAGAGGGGCCGCCATTTAATAAAATAAAATTATTGCATATGAAAAAGATATTAAGCCTGATCACACTGGTTTCAACCCTGATCATTTTATCATGCAATGAAAATAAAACGGCCGCTGACCAGGCAACAAATGAACCCGAAACAAATGTCGGTGGCGGGCAATCAGCAGTGCAGGATGATGAATCGGCAAAAGATGTAGTTAAAATAGCCGT
>JANWIJ010000035.1 GCA_025449935.1 Chitinophagaceae bacterium | reverse complement strand
GGGAAAGTGGCATTCATCCGCAGGGCGGTCAAAATCCGGATATTATAAGGATCCTGTTTGGCAAAGAAAGAAGTGAAATCAACAGCATCGGGATCTTCAGACGGGATCCGGCTGGTATCTGCACGGTTCTGCATCATAAACCGGACAGGCTGTGTGCAGATAATCATTTTACGGCTGTCTCTGGTTACGACAGAATTAAAAAAGATCAGGGGGATATTGGCTGCTTTTTCCTCGGCCGTATAGTCCTTTAATTGTTTGTTCAAAAAACCCCTCGTATTCCTTCCTAATTTTTCCTCGAATGAATATCCCCGGTCCTTAACATACTTATAAGGACCTACCGTGAATTTCTGTGCCGGTGAAATCAGATCCCTGGCAAAGAACGAAGTAAACAGCGGGTTGAGCAGGTCGCCGGCAATATCATCTATGTATTGCTTATCCTGCAGCCTGATGTTCTTTCCTTTTGTTTTTTGGAGGTATAATTCGCGGAAATAAGCGGCACCTATCATGCCCCCGGAAGCACCATTGATCAGGAAGGTCTTGCTCATGATCTTGCCGGCAGTAATACTATCGAGGTATTGGAGAACATTCATGGTAAACGTTGCGCTCCGGTGTCCCCCGCCGCTGGTATTGATCAGAACCAGCAGAGGTTTTTCACTATCCTGTTTCTTTTTCCAGGTTTCCAGGATACCGATCATGTTCTGGCGGTCAGCTTCCACGTTTTCCTCCGAACATAATGCCATCAATCCCTCCCGCGTATAAAGAGGTCTTTCATTTCTATTCCAGTAGTTCAGTCCATACGCTTTATTTCGCGGATCGATCCAGTCCAGTTTATAGAAAACATTCAGTAATAAAACCAACCCGATCAGGTAGGGCACGCTCCAGCTTTGCAAAAAATAAGTGATCGCTCCTGCCACCCCAATCAATATGGAAAAGAAGATAGTGATACTTGCCGCGGCCGGTAACTGGAAGAAAGGATTGTCCAGTACAAACCCGATAAAAACAAGAAACAAAAAAGCAGCGAAGACTGAAAGAATAGCTGCAAAGTGATGACGCCGGAAAATGGAATCAATAAAATCATTGGTATAATGCGACACATCCCTGACTTTTCTCAGCCTGACCGGCGATTCAAAATACCATTCCACCCTGATAAGGGGCTCGCCACGGTATATTTCTTTGATAGTGCCGAGGTGCGTGATATACGAAGCCGGGCTGCTGATAACGGGCATCATCCTCCGGAGTATGGAACGGTCTGCCCGGAAAAAATAAATAAGTGATGCGGCCAGGATAAAAATGAAGCCTGCGGCAAATCCGCCAAAAAGAAAAACTATTTCGGTAGTACTGATCAGTTCTTTATAATGTGTAAAATGAAAGGCTTTGTAGAAATAAAATATTAAGAATAAAATAGGGATAACCGAATTGTTAATACAATATTTCAAAAATGGATTGGTGGTGGCGGAAAGAAACCGGAAATGTTTGCTGAATAAGATAAAGGAAGAGATATTCCAGCTCATGATAAACATACTGATAGAAGCCCCTACAATGGCAGAACTGAACGAGTTAACATTTCCCAGGTATTCGGGCGCCAGGTAGAGCGAATCGGCCCCAAACGTTTTCATTAAACTCCCGTTTACGGTGCTGAACAGGATAAACCAGAACAGCAGGAGCACCTGGTATTTCCGGAAATGAAGGAATACAAGCTGTACCGGGAAAGAATAAAAAAAACCACGGAACCAGGCTTTCATGAATTCAGGAATTGGTTATCCCTTAAAAATAATGTAAAATAGTTGCTATGTCAAATCGACTGCCACTTAAGGGTTTGTGAAATTATTCCCGGGCTTTACCAGGTACAGTATCCAGGTAAGGGAAAGTAATAAAAATATAGCTGTCAGCTGGTGTAATTCAGCGGTCCATTCAAAGATTCCCCATTTATTGGGAACGATGGCGAGGCTGTTCAGCACAGACAGGATGCCCAGGACCAGCTGTAGTATTACCAGGAGCAACGGCCACCAGCGGGTTTTACGGTAGAGACTTGTACCAGCTGTTTTAAACATCCGGATAGTAAGCAAAACAATAAGGATCAATAAGAGATAGGCAAGTCCGCGGTGTATGAAATGAATGGTGATCTTGTTATCCACCAGGTTCAGTAGTCCTTCATTATTGGCTAACATTCCCGGAGGGATGAGCTGCTCATTAATATCCGGCCATGTAGGCGCCGCTGTAGCAGCTTTATGCCCTGCCATAAATGCCCCGTAAATAAATTGTATAACAAGAACTACCAGGATAGTAACCGTAAGCTTCCTGATGGTCGTGTTGTATACGAGTTTTTCACCCGGCACCAGTAACTGCAGCGCAAACCAAAAAGTGTAACATAACAAACCGAGGGCAAGAATAAAATGCAGCGCCAGTTTTGCCGGTTTAACATAAATGGCATCCCCTGTCAACCCGCTTGCCACCATGATCCAGCCTATCGCTCCCTGCAGGGCGCCCAGGAGGAATAAAATCAGCATCGGTTTTACCATATCAGGTCTGAATCTGCGCTGGATAAGAAATATAATAAAAGGAATCACGAATACAACACCTATCAGCCTGGCCCATAAACGGTGAAACCATTCCCAGAAAAAAATGAATTTGAAATCTTTCAGCGTAAAATCAGAATTGAGCAGGTTGAACTGGGGCGTCAGCTTATATTTTTCAAATTCCGTCAACCATTCATTGTTTGTAACCGGTGGAAACGTTCCGGTTACCACATTCCATTCTGTAATGGAAAGACCGGATCCGGTTAACCGGGTAACACCTCCCAGTAGGATCTGGATAAGGATCATTCCCACACCCACCAGCAGCCAGATAGCCACTGGCCGTGAGGATCTTCCTGTTAATTCCTTTCCCATAGCGGCTGCAAAGTTAGTTGCTGACTTTTCCCCGGGGTAATATTTGTTGAATAATATTTATGAAATTGCAGCCGGATGCTGAAACCCTGTTATAAGAAAGAATTTATTGAAGCCGGATGCGACGAGGCCGGGAGAGGTTGTTATGCAGGTCCCGTATTTGCAGCAGCCGTTATTTTACCGGCCGGTTTTCGTCACCCGTCATTAAACGATTCAAAACAACTTTCAGAAAAACTCCGGGACGAACTCAGACCCGTTATTGAAAAAGAAGCCATAGCCTATGCGGTGGCGGCCGTGGACAATGACGAAATAGACCGGATTAATATCCTGAGAGCTTCTTTCAGGGCCATGCACCTGGCACTGGACCAGCTAAATAAAAAACCGGAATTATTATTAATTGACGGCAACAGGTTCACTCCTTACCAGCAGATCCCTCACCTGTGTTTCATAAAAGGTGATGGCCGCTTCGCCGCTATCGCCGCTGCCAGCATTCTCGCTAAAACCTACCGGGATGAATGGATGAAACAATTACACAATGAATTTCCGCATTATGGTTGGTGCAATAATAAGGGATATGGAACCCCGGAGCACCAAAAAGCCATTGAGCAACACGGTCTTTGTAAGTACCACCGGAAAAGTTTTCGTATTCTTCCCCTGCAGGCCGCTATTTTGTAGCTGTTAAAATCTTCCAGCCTGATTAAACCTGCCTGTAACCGTTTTGTCTTATCCAAAACAATTTTATCAAAATAACGATTGCTGTTATGAAAAAGATTTTCCCTTTAACCATGTTGCTCTTATTCTTAACTGCGGCAGCCGGGGCACAAAGAGCTCCCGGTGACCGTGTACTCCGTTATCGCGTTGCACAGGGTGTGCATAATGGTCAGATCTCCCGGGGTGAAAGATTTCAGTTACGTATGGATGCCTCCCGGTATAAGACCATGCAGCGCCATGCCCGGAGAGATGGCATAGTCACTCCGTATGAAAAAAGAAGAATATATGTTATGAAAGCTAAAACCCGGCGGGATATTTACCGATTCAGACATAACCGCCGGCACCGGGTAATATAAATTTCTTAAGAACGCCGTATATAGAAGGAATCCTGAGGTGGATCGTTTAAACACTGCTCCGGTTGAGCGGTGTTTTTTTGTTATTCACTCCTTCCATTTACCCAACCCTTCCCGGACCAGCAGTGGTTCTTCCTGGGTGCAATCAATAATGGTAGAAGGGATTATTCCACCTATACCTCCGTCTATCACATAATCGACCTCGTTCCTGAAATTCTCATACATCACTTCAGGATCGGTATAGTCTTCCACCATTTCCCCCGGCAACGAAGCGCTGAGGATTGGACGACCCAATTCACTGACGATCGCCATGGCTATTTTATTGGCTGGTATACGCAAACCGATCGTATCTTTTCTTCCCTGCAGTATCCGGGGCACCATTTTGCTGGCGGGTAAAATAAAGGTGTATGGACCAGGCAAATGTTCTTTTAGCAACCGGTAAACAGGATTAGAAAGGGGGCGGGTAAAATCACTGAGGTGCGAAAGATCGCTGCATACAAAAGAAAGCTGGGCTTTCGCGGGGTCAACTTTCTTGATCCGGCAAATTCGTTCTACAGCTTTTTGCTGGAGAATGTCACAGCCCAGTCCATATACCGTATCGGTGGGATAAATGACAATGCCCCCCTGCTGAAGGCTTTCAACCACTTGTTTTATCAGTCGTGGCGGTGGGTTATCCGGGTGAATCTTTAACAACATGACGCTCAGTTACCTTTAAAAATACAAGTTTTAGCAAATCCTTCTTGTTTAATCGTCATTTACCCGGCAATTTGTATTTTCACGCCTCGTTATATTTGTAAAATTAAAAAATTGCCATGCAATTAAAACCGGTTGCCACCTTTGATACGATTGACCCGGAGGTGTTTCGAAAAGAATATTATGAACCCGGCGTTCCGGTTGTTATTAAGCAGTTATCGCACGACTGGCCTGCCTATACTAAATGGAACTGGGATTATTTCAAACAATTGGTCGGAGACCAAAGGGTCCCGCTTTATAACAATGTCAAAAGCGATGCATACACCCCTATCAATACGGCTGACGATTACAAAACTTTCGGGGAGTATATTGACATGATCAGCCAGGGGCCCGCAGCCTGGCGTATTTTTCTCTTCAATATTTTTGATCATGCACCGCAGCTGATAAAAGACTTTAGCTGGCCCGAACACATGATGAAGGGTTTCATTAAAAAATATCCCATGTTGTTTACCGGGGGTGCCGGCAGCATTACCCACCTTCATTTTGATATAGATCTCTCTCATATATTACATACCCAGTTCGCGGGGAGAAAAAGAGTATTGATGTTTCCATACAAGGAACAATACAAACTTTACCGCAAACCCTTTGAAGTTTTAAGCATGGCCGACTTTTCGAATTATTATGAAGAAGGAAAAGTTGATTATGAGAAGTTCCCGGCGCTCAAACTTGCACAGGGCCTCGATTTTATTTTAGAACCGGGTGATACATTGTTTATGCCATCCGGTTACTGGCATCATATGGAGTATTTAGACAGTGGTTTTGCCATGAGCCTGAGAGCCATGCAACCCTCATTAGCCGGCAAATTAAAAGGTGCGTGGAGTCTGCTGGGAATGAGAAGCATTGACACCGTAATGAAAAAAACAGTTCCGCAATGGTGGTACAGGAGAAAAGAGAAAAAAGTCTTTGCAAATGCAGAGAGAGAACTGGCTGCCGTTTAACAACTCCGTCGTCGTGTTCCTAATGAGCTAAGCAATCGTCCACACCTCATTTCCCCTTAAAAGTTTATCCAGGTCTGCTGGTTTTTTGGCTTTGGCTTCTTCCAGCTGCATGGCCATCACATCTTCATAACATGCCCTGTCCGTCTTGTAAAAAACTCCGAATGGTCTTGGCAGGTGACCTTCAATTTTGGGATCGTCAAATATGCGGGTTAATATCTGGGCCTTGTAAATATCTGCTTCATCATGCACCCACAAATCGTCGGGGCTATGACCATTACCCAGGTCAACAACAATGGGTTTAAATCCGTCTAGTTTTATTCCCTTGTCCTTATTGGCGCCAAAAACCAGCGGCTGGCCCTGTTCCAGGAATAAGGTTTCCTGTGGCTTGGTACCTTTTTCTGTAAATATCTCAAAAGCCCCGTCATTAAATATGTTACAATTCTGGTATATCTCGAGGAATGAAGTGCCTTTATGCTGGTTAGCCCTTATCAGGAGAGCCTGTAAATGTTTCGGGTCACGATCCATCGTTCTTGCTACAAAAGTGGCATCGGCGCCCAATGCCAGCGCAAGGGGATTGAAAGGATGATCAATACTTCCCATAGGGGTTGACTTGGTCACTTTCCTTTCTTCGGAGGTTGGTGAATACTGGCCCTTCGTCAACCCGTATATCTGGTTGTTGAAAAGGAGAACATTCACATCAAAATTTCTCCGCAGCAAATGAATGGTATGATTTCCACCAATACTTAAACTATCTCCGTCCCCGGTTACGATCCACACACTTAATTCGGGGCGACTTGCTTTCAATCCCGAAGCTACGGCGGTAGCCCTGCCGTGGATAGAATGCATGCCATAGGTGTTCATATAATAAGGAAACCGGCTGCTGCACCCGATCCCTGAAATAATTACAATATTTTCCCGGGGCACTCCCAGGGTTGGCATTACTTTCTGTACCTGTGCCAGTATGGAATAGTCACCACAGCCGGGACACCAGCGAACTTCCTGGTCAGTGACAAAATCTTTAGCAGTTAAAACGGGGGCTGTTGTAGTTGTGTCGCTCATATCATTCGGGTTCAGTACAAATTTAATGAATATCACTTGCCGGGCAAGGCTAATCAACACCCAATTTAGGGTTATTCAGGTTAATTCACTCCTGGCTGCTTTGCAGTTCTTCCCAGTATTCGGCTGCCCGCCGCGTATGGGGGATAACGATTGTTCCGCCAACAATATTGGCTACCGCAAAAACTTCATATACCTGCTCCGTGGTTATTCCCAGTTCATTGGACTTGCCCAAATGGTATTTTATACAGTCATCGCAACGTAATACCATACTGGCTACCAGGCCCAGCATTTCTTTTGTCCGGGTATCCAGTGCGCCTTCAGCATATGTATTTGTATCCAGGTTCCAGAGACGCTTGATGACAAGATTTTCTTTATTTAATATGACCCCGTTCATCCGGGTGCGGTACTCATTAAACTCTTTTACCAGGTTGCCCATATTATTGTTTTTGTTTCATCAAATGTAAATAACATCTTCCTTTATCATTTACCAATACCGGAAACCGGTATGAAATCGTACATTCAGTTTCCAAAATTAGCGGCATGAGAAAAATCCTGTTTACCAGTGTTATTCTATTTTTTACGTCTTTGTTATTTGCCCAAAACGCCCGGGAGGCGGTTAAAATAACTGACCTGCTGAAGATAAAATCCATCAGTGGTCTTTCGTTGAGTAAAGATGGCAGCAAAGCCGTTTTTACCGTTACCTCGGCTGAACCAGACGGCGACAGCAAACTGGAATATAAATATGTGAACCAGGTCTGGCTGGTATACACCGATGGGAATTCTCTTCCCAGGCAACTAACCACCAAAGAAAATTCTTCCCAGCCAGTTATTAGCCCCGATGGAAAGCAGGTTGCTTTTACCCGGGCAACAGATGGGAAATCGCAGGTGTTTATTCTTTCCCTCGATGGCGGTGAAGCTGTGCAGCTTACCAGGTCCAAATTTGGTGCAGCTAACCCGCAATGGAGTCCGGATGGAAAACAAATCCTGTTTACTTCATCCATTCCATTAAAGGATTTATTAAAAGATTCGGTTTTAAACCCGAAAAAGGAAATACCTCTCTGGCCTTTTGAAAAACCAGGCTTTGAAAACAACCGGCAGTTAAAAACAGCCTCCGCCAAACCAGATCCTGATGGCAGTCTTGAAGAAATACGGGCTTACCTGGATAATAATGTAACCGATAAAAAAGCCCGGGTAGTAAACAAACTCAATTTCCAGGATGAAATGGATGTGAATACAGACATGAGCTTTAATCATTATTTCATTGTGGAGGCGAAGCCGGATGCCCAACCACTTGCACTCACAAAAGGATTCTACCGGTATACTTTCGCCGACTTTACCCCTGACGGGAAGCAGCTCATCCTTGCGGGAGATATCGACTCGTTGCAGCATCCCGACAGATCGCTGGAAGGACAGGTGTACCTGGTGAATGCGGATGGCAGTAATTTGCGGAAATTACTGGGCGAAGAAGGCAAAAATTATAATTCACCACGCATATCTCCCTCCGGCAAATGGCTGGCTTTCCAATATGGCAGCACCTCATTTGTAAGCATACCTTCTCTTGCCATCATTCCTTTATCGGGAGCCCTGAAGGATAAAATGGATATCCCTTTTGACCGGAACAAAGGAAACCTGGCCTGGAGCCCCGATGAAAAATACCTTTACTTTATTTCGCAGAGCAATGGTGGCTCCCCGGTTTACCGGGCAGATATGATGACAAAAAAAGTGGAACAGCTCACTGATTTTAACAGCGGTACCGGGAGTTTTGAGCTCGCAAACAATAAAATAATTTATACAAAAACAGAAGTAAGCAATCCCTTTGAATTGTTCGCAGCGGACCTGGCTGTCAAAAATTCAAAGCAACTGAGCAGGTTTAATTCGGATTGGCTGCAAAACAAATTATTATCCTTTCCCGAAAAAAGATCGTTCAAAAATAATAAAGGAGAATCCATAGAATACTGGATCATGAAACCTGTCAATTATGAAGCAGGAAAAAAATACCCGTTGTTACTAGAAATTCACGGAGGTCCCGCTGCTATGTGGGGACCCGGTGAAAGCAGTATGTGGCATGAATACCAGTATTTCTGCAGCCGGGGATATGGAGTTGTGTATTGCAATCCCCGGGGAAGCGGGGGTTACGGTGTTGATTTTTTAAGAAGCAATGTTAATGACTGGGGTACCGGTCCCAGCAACGATGTTTTAACTGCGCTTGACAAAACCATTGCTGCGGAAAACTGGGTAGATACTGCCAGGTTGCTGGTAACGGGCGGTTCATATGCAGGATATTTAGTGACCTGGATCATTGCACATGATCAACGTTTTAAGGCTGCCTGTTCCCAGCGCGGGGTGTATGATCTTGCTACTTTTTTTGGGGAGGGAAATGCATGGAGGCTGGTACCAAATTATTTTGGAGGCTACCCCTGGGAAGCAGTTACGCGGGCAACGTTGGAAAGAGAATCACCTATCAACTATGTACAGAATATCACGACCCCTTACATAATTTTTCATGGAGAAAATGACCGGCGAACCGGGGTGATACAAAGCGAAATGCTTTACCGCAGCTTAAAAGTTTTGGGACGGCGCGTTGAATATGTACGCCACCCCAATGCTACGCATGAAATAACCCGCAGCGGCAATAACCGCCAGCGAATTGACCAGATGCTGAGAACCTATGAATTTTTTGAACGGTGGATCAAATGATGTTGTTTCATCCCGTTGACGCGTCTTTTCCCGGATTATAATAACTTACATTATAACCTGTAACGAATTCATGGGTAATTCTTCCTTCGATTTTGGAATGATCGGTCTGGGCACCATGGGGCGTAACCTTCTTTTGAATGTTGCTGATCATGGTATGGCCGCCATTGGGTTTGACAAAGACAGCAGTAAAATAAAGTTATTGGAGTCGTCCGCCACACCGGGAACCCGGGTAAAAGGAGCAGGCTCACTCGCGGAGATGATTGAATTACTAAAACCCCCGAGAAAAATAATGATGCTGGTTCCTGCCGGTCCGGTAGTTGATGCTGTTATCAACGAACTGCTGCCGTTGCTCGAACCCGGGGATATTATTATTGACGGAGGTAATTCACATTATACAGATACATTAAACCGGATCCGGTTCCTGCAGGACAAAAAAATCCATTTTACCGGGATGGGTGTAAGCGGTGGCGAACATGGAGCCAGGACCGGCCCCAGCATTATGCCCGGTGGTGATGCAGAAGCCTGGAAACAGCTCAAACCAATCCTGGAAGCAATAGCCGCTAAAGTAAATGATGAACCCTGTGTCGCTTATATGGGTAAAGATGCAGCAGGCCATTATGTAAAAATGGTTCATAACGGGATTGAATATGCAATCATGCAGCTTATCAGCGAAACATATGATATTTTAAAAAGAGGGGTAGAACTCAATAATGATGAACTCCATGCCGTGTTTAAAAAATGGAACGAAGGGGAGATGAAATCTTTCTTATTGGAAATCACGGCCAATATTTTTTTGCAGAAGGATGATATTACAGGCAACCGGCTGGCAGATATGATCCTTGATAAGGCCGGATCCAAGGGTACCGGCAAATGGACTTCACAGGATGCTATGAATTTGCCGGTAGCTGTTCCTACCATTGATATGGCGGTTGCCATGCGGGATATTTCATCGTATAAAGAGGAAAGACTGGCGGCGGCGGCCTTATTCAATCCAACAATAAAAATAATCAGGTCCGACAGGGAAAAATTAACGCGGCAACTGCATGATGCCTTGTATTTCGCGACGGTTATTTGCTACGCGCAGGGGCTGGCGATGTTACACAAAGCTTCCGTTGAGTTGAAAATGAGTATTCCATTGCAGGATGTTGTCCGTATCTGGAGAGGGGGCTGTATCATCCGGTCTTCATTACTGGAAACATTTACCGCTGCTTTTAAAAAGAATAATCAACTGTCAAATATATTACTGAACAAGAAAATAGCCGGGCTGGTAAAAAAGAAACAAGGCGCACTTCGTAAGATCATTCAACAAGGCAGCCATGCGGGAATCCCGGTAGCTGGTTTAATGAGTGCCCTGGGATATTTTGACGCCTATTGCAGCGAGCGAATGCCCACCAACCTGATCCAGGCACAACGGGACTATTTCGGGGCTCATACTTACCAGCGGGTTGACCGGGAAGGAAGCTTCCATACGGACTGGGATGACAATGACTTAATAAAGTAACAAGCACTTATGCAAGAGCACAAGAAATTACCGCCAACCATTTTATTCATCTTCGGTGGCAGCGGGGATTTAACCAACCGGAAACTGGTACCGGCTTTATATAATTTGTACCTGGATAATTACCTGCCGGAGCAATTCATCATCATTGGTGTAGGCCGCACTTCTTTTGGCTCCGATGAGGAATACAGGAACAAACTCCGGCAGGGCGTGCAGGAATTTTCCCGGCGTAAAGATGAACTGGAGCAAAAATGGAAGGATTTTGCATCACTGATTACCTACCATGAACTGGACCTGTCAGATGATGCCACTTACCAGAAGATCATTTCATGGATCGCTGAAAAGTCAGCCTCCTGGCAAACAAAACCCACGATAATTTTTTACCTGGCGGTGGCGCCCCAGTTGGCGCCGGGCATAGCCAGGAAATTGTCAGCACAAAAAATTTGTGAAGATCCATCCTGTACCCGCATTGTTTTTGAAAAGCCCTTTGGCCATGACCTGGCAAGTGCCCGCGAATTAAACCAGTTGCTCTCCGGTATTTTCGCCGAGGACCAGATTTTCCGGATCGATCATTACCTGGGGAAAGAAACCGTACAGAATATCCTGGCTTTTCGTTTTGCCAATGCCCTGTATGAACCCATCTGGAATAATAATTATATCGACCATATCCAGATCACGGCAGCTGAAACAGTAGGTGTTGAAGACCGGGGCAGTTATTATGAACAGGCAGGTGCCTTAAGGGATATGGTTCAAAATCATGTACTCCAATTATTGTGCATGATCGCTATGGAACCACCCACCTCTTTTGAAGCCAATGAAATCAGGAATAAGAAAGTCGATGTGCTCCATGCGCTCAGGAAGATTGATACCGAAGAAGTACATGCGCATGCCGTTCGGGGACAATATTCGGAAGGATGGATAAAAGCAAAAAAAGTACAGGGTTACCGGCAGGAAAAAAATGTCAGTCCAAAATCTCCGGCCGAGACCTTTGTGGCGGTAAAATTTTTTGTGGACAACTGGCGTTGGCGCAACGTACCTTTTTATGTACGTACAGGAAAGTACCTTCATGAAAAGGCAACCCTGATTACTATCCAGTTTAAATCAGCCCCGGGCTATGCTTTTCCCAAAGAAGCCGCCGAAACATGGCGGCCAAATCGTTTGACGATCAGTATCCAGCCGGAGATGGACATCCGGATACGGTTCCAGGCAAAACGTCCCGGCCCTGATATGATATTAAACCCTGTTGACATGATCTTCAGTTATGCTGAAGCCTATGATGGCAAAGAACCTGAAGCTTATGAAACATTGCTGGAAGACGTAATCTCCGGGAACCAGACTTTATTCATGCGGGCAGACCAGGTGGAGGCAGCCTGGAAAGTGATAACACCGATATTGGAAGCGTGGCAAAACCGTTTGCCGGTTGACTTTCCCAATTATGCCCCGGACAGCTGGGGCCCGGAAGATGCGGAAGCATTAATTGCCAGGGACGGTCATCATTGGGTCACTTTACCATCAAAGATTAAAGAATAGTTTTTATTGAAGCAAATGAAATTAATTATTACCCGCGATTTGGATGATTTAAGCCTTGAAGTGGCGAAGGCGGTTACAGCTTATATTAAAAAAATAGCTGCCGTCCGGGAACGGGTTACGATTGTACTATCCGGGGGCAGCACACCCGGGAAATTATATGAACTGTTAGCTTCTCCTGAATTTAAAAATCTGATTGACTGGAGTAAGCTCCACTTTTTTTGGGGAGATGAAAGATATGTTCCTTTTACAGATAAACGGAATAATGCAAAAATGGCTTTTGACATCTTATTGAACCAGGTGCCGGTGAACAAAGATCATATCCATACCATGCGAACAGACCTGGAACCGGAAGATGCTGCTGTGCAATATGAAGAATTATTGCACGAATATTTTCCTGATGCTGATCACACATTTGACCTGGTATTACTGGGCATGGGAGACAATGCACATACGCTTTCCCTTTTCCCGGGGTATGAAGTAGTTCATGAAAAAAAACAATGGGTAAAATCTTTTTACCTGGCCGAAGAGAAAATGTACAGGATCACGCTGACCGCACCCGTAATAAATGGATCCGGGCGGGTAATATTTTTAGTAAGTGGTGCCGGGAAAGCTGCTATGTTAAATTATGTGTTATCCGGGGAATATGATCCTGCTTTATACCCGGCACAGGCCATACAACCTTTTAATGATGACTTATACTGGTATGTGGACCAACGGGCAGCAGCTGATCTGCGGCACTAACAAAACAGTGTCCTGCCAACGTTGTAAAAGATTTTTTCGTCAAAAAAAGTACCGCAAATAAGTATGATGCTAAAAAAAAGAAAACTACTCGTAACCGCTTTTCTCATTACAGGTGTAACAGCCGCAGTAGCAGCAGTTAACCTGACGAAAGAGAGAAATCTTAAGGTGCTGCCCAAAGATATCAGCGATCAGAAACTCGACAGCATCATGCAGACCTATAACATTGCGTTGGGTGTTAAGTGTAGTTTTTGTCATGTGCCCCTGAAAAATATTCCCGACAGCCTTGATTATGTATCCGATGCCGAGCCCATGAAGGAGACGGCCCGAAAGATGATGCTGATGACCATCCATATCAACAAAACAAACTTCTATTTTGACAGCACCAAAAGACCTGAATACCTGAATGTGGTAACCTGTAAAACCTGCCACCGGGGTGAGCCATTTCCTCCCGAAAATTAATCCGGATCTTTTTTACAATATTTCAGCCACTTTTTTATTCCTTCCGTTATTTTTTTGGCAACGGCTTTATGAAAAGAAGGATCCAATATGAGCTGTTCATCTTCCTTGTTGCTGAGGAAGGCCACTTCTACCAGGCAGTTTGGATAATCCGTCGGGCCATTTAAGGCAAAATTGAAACTTCCAACATTTCCAAATTCGGCTAACTCAAGTTCCAGCATGCTTTGTAATATAAATTGTGATAATGGCCGGAATCCCTGGTACCGGTAATAAGTACTCACGCCTTTTATGCTGTCTTTAACCGACGAATTCAGGTGTATGCTGATCAAAAAGTCAGGGTTTTCTTTTTCCAGCATCTTAATTCTTTCTGTCATGCCCAGCGACTCATCATTTTTCCTTGTCATAAAAACAACAGCCCCTTTTTCGGATAATTCATTTTCCAGTTCCCGGGCAATTTTCAGGGTATAATTTTTTTCCTCTATTCCTGTCACAACTCCCCGGGCCCCCGTGTTGTCGCCCCCGTGACCGGCATCCACTGCAATTTTTAAATGTTCAAATTCCAGGTTCGCGGGTTGCCGTTTAACTTTTACTACCAATTTCTTCCCGGTATAATATATACTGTAACCCCAATGCTGGGTATGCTGTAATTCTATTGTCACCCGGAACACATCATCTTCTGCCTGTTCGTGGTAAACATTTTTTATTTCTTTTGCTGACGATCGCTGCGTGATCCAGTTAGTATTCCCGGTAGCCCCGAAAATATCAATGACAATCCTCGATGGATTGATTTGCTGGATGCTGGTGTAGGGTAATCTTTCGTCAAGCGTTATGGTTACAAAATCAGCCGCGCTATCCCCATTCACCATCCAGCTATTGGTCAGGTAATAAGGTTGAATTATTACCGAACTGTCTTTTATGAAATTGGATTTGGGTAAGTAGGCAAAATGATTTCTGGATAACTGCACTTTATAGTTGATCACGGTACTATCAACCACTTTCATCACGACACCGGTATCCAGGAAAGTCATCTTTGCACCCCCCAGGCGGTCAGCACCTAAACCGTACTCGAGATAAGGCAGGGTGCCTGTTGTTTTCCCGGCCACAAAATTATTGCCGGTTGGTTGGGCATGTAAGGTAAAACCCGCGGCCAGGCTTAAAAAAAGCATCAATCGTATCATCGCAGAAAGATAACATAAAAACCCTCGACTGTGTATCTCGTATAATTACGGAATGGATTCTTGCTTTTACTGAATTTTAGTATAAACTCTTAAAATTAAGCACTATATGTATACCAGTCTCGTTATTATTGCAGACGGCATTGCAACCAGGCTTTGCCGGCTATTTAAATCTTTATCCTGAGAAAAATAATAGAACATGACCTGGAATTCTGTAATGGGTGTCGTTTCATCGCTGGCCTTATTTCTCCCGATCTTTTTCATCGTCTTCTTACGATTGGGGAGATATAGAAGCTTTCCGGCTTTATTGATCTACTATGCTTCTGCATTAGTTTATAACTTTTTTACGGAAGGTTATGTTGATGCCACAGCTGGTTTCACCCGGTTCTGGGGAGTGACCAATAACCTGATGGATATACCCCTGATGCTTTATTTTCTTACTTATTTCAGCACTTCCCGGGCTTTTACACAGCGAATGAAAATGCTTATACTTTCCTTTGTTGTATTTGAAGCGATAGTGGTTATAGTCACTGGTTTTACCGTAAATGCCATTACGATAATTTTAGGCCCCGGCCTACTGATCGTATTCAGTATCTGCCTTTTCTTTTTTATCCGCCAGGCTAAAATGGCCATTATACACCGGAAAGCCACCGGCAAAGCATTGATTGTTTCAGCCGTGCTGTTCGCGTATGGCTGTTTTTCATTTATCTACCTCATGTATTATGTGTTTAAGGCTCATTTGGATGAATACGGGAAAGTAAAAGCACAATACCGGGCCGACACCTTTCTTGTTTATTTTCTTGTTACCACTTTGTCCTCGATATTAATGTGCACCGGCATCCTCATTGAAAGAAAAAGAATTCAGAAATTAAACGAGCTCAAAATTACCCGGAAGGAGCTTTCTTCCCTGTACCGGGAAACCAAAACGGCTGCCCCGTACAGAACAGCCATGCTGGATTTTGATAAAGATCATTGGAATTAAAAGCAATACTTTCCCTCCGCAATCATTTTATCCGCAATTCTTCTCCTGGCATCCTTGCAGTTAAATGGGGCGGCTTTGGTAAACCGTTTTAACCCCATCAATATCATTCTTTGCTCATCGCCTTCGGCAAATGAATTAACAGCATCCTTCCCCGATTTATTCACTTTATCCGCCGCATCATAGAGGTAGGTGCGCATGATATCCAGGTAATGCTGGCAATTTGCTTCCCCTTTTTGATCCACCATTTTCATCACCCGCAACAATACACTCTCCGCGTTAAAGGTTTCAATAGCCATATCAGAAATATTCATCAGCACTTCCTGCTCGGTGTCTATCTTCATCATTAATTTTTGTACCGCAGCTCCCGATGTCATCAGGATCGCTTTTTTCAGGTTCGCGATTAGTTTTTTCTCGTTAAAAAAGGCGGTTTCTTCTTCTCCCCCAAAATCAGGGATACTCATGAGCTCTTTCTGGACAGACATGGCGGGTCCCATCAGGTCTAAACGGCCACCCATCGCCCGCTTCAGGGTCATGTCCAGGATCAGTAAACGGTTGATCTCGTTGGTTCCCTCATAAATCCTGTTGATGCGGCTGTCACGGTAAGCCCTGGAAATATTATACTCTGCGCTGAACCCGTTGCCACCATGCACCTGCACGCCTTCATCCACCACAAAATCCAGGACTTCGCTGCCATATACTTTCAGCATGGCACACTCTATCGCATATTCTTCGGCCGCACCCAGTAAGGATTCACTTTCCAGTTTACCGGATAAAAGCATTTCTTCTTTCTTATCATCAATCCATTTTGCCGTGCGGTATAGTGCAGATTCTCCAACAAAAACACGGATACCCATCTCTGCCAGCTTGTGTTTGATCGCACCAAAATTCGCGATAGGCTGTTTGAACTGCTCCCTCGTTTTTGCATATTCTACTGAATGAGTGACCGACTTTCTCGCTCCACCCAGTGCAGCAGCACAAAGTTTCAGCCGGCCGATGTTGAGGATATTGAAAGCAATTTTATGCCCTTTCCCAATTTCCCCCAATAGGTTTTCCACGGGCACTTTGGCATCCTGGAAATATAATTGCACTGTGGAAGATCCTTTGATGCCCATCTTTTGTTCTTCGGGTCCCTGTGTAAATCCTTCCGTGCCCCTGTCAACAATAAACCCGGTGAACTTATCGCCATCCACTTTTGCAAACACCGTGTATACCTGGGCGAACCCTCCATTGGTAATCCAGCACTTCTGGCCGTTCAATAAATAATACTTGCCATCCTCACTCAGTTTTGCACTGGTTTTAGCGCCCAGCGCATCACTCCCGCTGTTCGGTTCCGTCAACCCATACGCTCCGGCCCATTCCCCGCTGATGAGCTTTGGAATATACTTTTGTTTTTGTTCGGGTGTGCCGAAATATAAGATCGGTAAAGTGCCAATACCCGTATGAGCCGCGATGGCAACAGAGAAAGAATGTCCGGCTCCCAGGTATTCATTGATAATTGTAGATGTTACAAAATCTTTTCCCAACCCACCGTATTCTTCCGGGAAAGAAGTGGCCAGCAGCCCCTGCTCACCGGCTTTGCCCAGTAATGATTTCATTAATCCCGGCTCCAATGCATCGATCCGGTCCAGGATCGGGAAAATTTCTGCATTCAGAAACTGGTTACACATGTCCTTTATCATCAGCTGCTCCTCGGTAAAATCTTCCGGAATAAATGTTTCGAACGGCGAAGATTCTTTTACCAGCCACTCCCCTCCTTTCAATACAGTCTTTGTTGTTGCTGCTGTGTTCATAATGTAAAAGTTTATAGATTTAATATTTTCAGCTAATCATTTCAGGTTATCATATACAACCTGTAAAACTTCTTTACAGATATCAACTCTTTCGACCGGTACCAATTCCAATGCCTCGTTCAAGGTTTCTTCCGCAAGCTGCATGGTCTCCTCCTGTAATTTTTGAGCTTGCTTTGTCAGGTAAATCAGGTTGATCCGCCTGTCACTTTCCGAAGCAACCCGTTTAACCAGGTTTAATTTCTCCAGGTTATCTACCAGCCGGGTGATGCTTGGTTTATCCCGGAAGGTGGCATTGCACAATTCCTGCTGGCTGATCCCTTCCTGCTTCCACAAATGATATAACACGCTCCACTGTTCAATGGTAATATTCAGGCCTGCCGCATTGAATTTCTTCTGGAGCCGGCGGGCGATGGCGGTGGAAGCCTTACCGGTGATAAAGCTGTATAATTCCCCTTTCTTAAATTGGTTGTTTGACATATAGTTGTTTGTGCAACTATTCAAAATTAATATTATATTTGACCTTTCCAATATATTTTCTGTAAAAATTTTTATGGCCCCCGGAAATGGAAAACTTCCTGCTTCCTTATAAATATTCACTCATCAGCTATTACCGCTTTGGTAACGGGCCCAGGCCCGGAATTTGTTTCCACGGTTATGGTGAAGAAGCAAAGTCCTTCCAGTTCCTGGCTAAATATGCTGGTAATCAATATACTTTTTATTCAGTCGACCTGCCCTTTCATGGTAACAGTCTCTGGAAAGAGGAGCTGGTTTTTACTCCTTCCGATCTCAGGGCCATTATCGTGCTGCTGAGTGAACAGCATCGTTTTAATGATCCCGCTAAAAAATTGACCTTACTGGGTTTCAGCCTGGGTGGACGTATGGCCTTAAGCCTTTATCAAACCATGCCTGGCCAGGTTGAAAAAATAATGCTGCTGGCCCCCGATGGATTAAAAATGAATTTCTGGTACTGGCTGGCTACTCAAACCAGCCCTGGCAATAAAATTTTTTCCTTTACGATGAGAAAACCGGGTTGGTTCTTTGGATTGTTGAAATTATTGAACAAATTAAAGCTGGTAAATGCAAGCATTTTCAAATTTGTCAATTACTATATTGGTGATGCCGGCGTAAGAAACCTGTTGTACACCCGTTGGACCATCCTGCGAAAAATAAAACCCTGCCTGCCCCGTATAAAAGCGTTAATTAAAGAGCATAAAACCCCGGTCCGGCTAATTTATGGCAAACACGACCGCATCATTCTTTCCTCCGTGGGCGAAAAATTCAAACATGGAATTGAAGAATACTGCACCCTGACTGTTATTCATTCGGGGCACCAGGTGTTACATGAAAAAAATAGTGCTGAAATATTACCGCTGTTACTGGACTGATCCGGCTTTGCAATCATTAGATTTGTCTTTCCTACTGAATGATTTTCCAACTGGTCATACTGCTCCTGTTTGCTGGCTACAGCATCCTTATCATGAATTGCTGGTCAGCCTGGAAAAGAATTCCCCTGTTTATTCCTGCAATACAAAATCCAAAAACAAAGGTAAGTGTGATCATTCCTGCCCGGAATGAAGAAGATAATATCGCCCCATTGCTCGGAGCTTTACAAACCCAGACTTATCCCAAAGAATTATTTGAGGTAATTGTGGTAGACGACCATTCCACGGATGCCACGGCTTCCATCACCCAACAATTTTCTTCCGTCAGGCTGATACAATTGCAACAGGATGCTGTCAACTCCTACAAGAAAAAAGCAATTGAAACGGGGATTGCAGCTGCTTCCGGCGACTTAATTGTGGCTACCGATGCTGACTGCATCCCACCCCCGGGCTGGTTGGAAACCCTGGTATTGTTTAAAGAAGAAACAAAAAGTGTTTTTATCGCCGCGCCGGTAGTGATCAATTGCAATTCATCCGTCCTGCAGCTTTTCCAGGCCATGGACTTCATGGTACTGCAGGTCATAACCGGTGCCGTAGTTCAGGGCCGCAAACTATCCATGTGCAACGGTGCCAATATTGCCTATGAACGAAAAGCATTCGCTCACGTGAAAGGTTTTGCAGGGATCGATTCAATTGCATCCGGCGATGACATGCTGCTGATGTATAAGATAGAAAAACAGTTTCCCGGCAGGGTGCACTACCTGAAATCAAAAGAAGCCATTGTTACCACGCAACCGGCAAAAACATGGAAAGCTTTTTTTAGCCAGCGTATCCGGTGGGCGAGCAAGGCCCGCAAATACGAGGATAAAAGAATTCTACCTGTACTGTTGCTGGTTTATTTTTTAAATCTCTCTTTCCTGGCATTGATCATTGCCGGGTGCTGGTCCCGCCAATACTGGTTGTGGCTCGGCGTTTTTTGGCTGGTAAAAACATTGGTAGAACTGCCCCTTTTCCGTTCAGCGGCGATGTTTTTCAACAAGCCATGGGCGCTCCAACTTTTTTTCTTTTTCCAACCTCTTCATATTTTATACACGATAGTTTCTGGACTGTTCAGCCAGTTCGGTATATATGAGTGGAAAGGAAGAAAAGTACGCTAAGAGATCAAAGGAGAAAAAGAGTTGAGCCATGCTCTGTTTTATGCCCTGCCGAAAAGAATCTCTCTTCTCCTTTACTCTTTTCTCCTCTTAGCTTGACTAAGAGATCAAAGGAGAAAAAGAGTTGAGCCATGCCGTGTTTTATGTCCTACCGAAAAGAATCTCTCTTCTCCTTTACTCTTTTCTCCTCTTAGCTCAAAAAAAGCTCATTTCTCCTTCCCTCTTTTCTACGCTTAGCTTACCTTCCCTGCATGAGCGCTTCCCAATCATTCCCGGCTGCAGCATGGCGGCGGCTTAAAAAAAATAAAGGCGCTGTTTGCGGATTGATTGTAATTATCCTCGCGGCATTCATTGCCGTTTTTGCTTATTTCCTCGCCCCGGATTCTTCGCCGTTCGCCAACCGGATCATTCTTGAAATAGGAGGTGAAAAACCGGGATATCAACAGTTTTTTATTAAAGTAAAAAAAGATAAGGATGTTTCAGCTACCGGGTTCTTTCAACAATTAATTTCCGGCAAGGAGGATATTTATTATTATGTACCCATTACAAAGCATGAGTTGCAAAGAGACAGCATAGTTGTTCAAAAATTTATTGATGACGGTGTGACGGAAAGAAGGGCTTATCATCTATCCCAAACAGCCGCAACACCTGTTGTCCGGAAAAAATTTTTCCTGGGTACGGATAAATATGGCCGGGATATTTTCAGCAGGATCATTGCGGGCACACGTGTAAGCCTGAGTGTGGGATTAATCACGGTTATTATTTCCCTTAGTATCGGGTTAGTGCTTGGTTCGCTCGCTGGTTATTTCCGGGGTGCAACAGACGATATCATTATGTGGTTTATTAATGTGATCTGGAGTATCCCTACCTTATTACTGGTATTTGCCATTACATTGGCTTTGGGCAAGGGTTTCTGGCAGGTGTTCATTGCTGTGGGCTTAACGATGTGGGTAAATGTGGCAAGGTTAGTCCGCGGACAGGTACTGGCAGCCAGGGAACTCGAATACGTGGAAGCGACCAGGGCATTGGGATTTTCGGCATTCAGAACTATTGTCAGGCATATCTGGCCAAATATTATGGGACCGGTAATGGTCATTGCAGCCAGCAATTTTGCTTCCGCGATTGTTATTGAAGCCGGCCTGAGTTTCCTGGGAGTGGGCGTACAGCCTCCGCAACCCAGCTGGGGGCTAATGATCAAGGAGAATTATAATTTCATCATCACGCAAAATCCCATGCTGGCACTCGCCCCGGGATTTGCTATTATGCTGCTGGTGCTTGCCTTTAACCTGCTGGGAAACGGCTTAAGGGATGCTCTTCATGTACGCGGGAGAGTTTGATCCTTTCCGGCTATTGATATCGGTTATGATTAACAGTGAGAGACTCAAAAAGAAAAGACTTCCAATTTTATCGGTTTCCATAAGATCGCTTAGTGAATTCAGGGTAATGATCATGACAAGCATGATCCCGGTGGTTATGAATACCGTCTTATAAAAAGAATCGCTGACCCGGTTATATAAGTGCTGGGCATACCAAAGCATCGCTCCTGTAAGTAATAGAAAGATGAATACCCCCGGAAGGCCCTGCTCGACAGCGACCAGTAAAAAGTAATTATGAACAGTTGAATGTTCCTTATTGTCGCTGACCCAGGTTTTATACGCCGGAACAGTATAGGGTTTGTAATTAGTATAAAAAGTAGCAGGACCAAATCCTGTCAGCCAGTTATCTTTTATCATCCTTATACCGGCAATCCAGCGGTAAAACCTTTCAGCCGTAGAAACATCCTTTAGTTTATAGGTAGCAACCAGGTGCTCATTGAAGTCCTTGTGAAAAATAGTGGTTTTATAATCATGGGCATACTTTACATACCGGGCGTCTGTCTTAATCCAGAACAATGCGGTTATCACCAAAATGATTCCGGCCAGGTATACGATTAACAGCATTCTCCTCCTGATAAGCCACCCGGCCACCAGGCCGGCAGCCAATGCAACCCATGCACTTCTCGCGTAAGAGAAAAAAAGTGCAGTCAATACCAGGACTATCAACGTGGCCAGGAGTAATCTCAGGTTCGCCTTTTTGGCCAACCGAAAAAAAGCTGTCAATACCGGGATAGTGCATACCAGCATTGCGGAATAATTTACATGATTCCTGAAGAACGGTGAGACAGCTTTATTGATACCAGCAAAGCTGAAATTGTATTGCGTGTGTTTTATTAATACAATAAAGGTGACCAGCAACATCGAAACAGCAAAAACCTTTGCAGCCTTTATAATATGCTTTTTCTCCCTGAACAATATTAAGGGTGCGAGCAGGAAAGCGCCGGTATACCAGCTCTTGGCCAGTAAGAACTTAATGGATAAAACCGGGTGGGTGGAAAAACACACCGATAAGATCGTCCACCCCGCATAAATTAAGAACAACAAAAATAATGGGTGGCGGAGCACGTTTTTAGGAATTGCATCGGGCTGAAATAAAAGGTAGCCGGTAAACAATACCGAAACCAGGATCATTAAGAATTCATCCGGGATATCAGTGCTAAGTTCGGGCGAGAAATTATACTCAACTGAAAACGCGAGGGTAAATATCAATAAAAAAAAGATGTTGCCTGGATGTTGCCACCCCAAATAAAATAAAAGAAGCCCAAAGGGAATGACGATTAAAACATAGATTTCGGTCCAGGCTCCCACAGCTCCCACAAGGACGAATACGGCGGACAGCAGCAACAATAAATTATGGTTTTTGTGAATAGCCGGGGTCATCAGGTTCGCGGAGTTTTCCTTCTTTCCAAAATCAATGCAACGAAAAAAGCAAACAGGAAACTCAACACGGCCGTTGCAATGATGATTTGCCCGGTCCTGGGTTTGCCAGACCAGTCGGATGGTTTTGCTCTTTCGACGATTATCAATACCGGCGGTTTACTATCCACCATCAGCTGGTACTCGCCAATAAGTTTATCATATTGCCTGAGCTGTTCTTCCATAGCCCCACCCATGACATAATTTTTAGTCAATGCACTGTCCGCTCCGCTTCTTATTTTTTCCCTGGCAGTGCGCAATCCCTTTAACGCAGCTTCGTTGCCGGCACCCTGGAGATCCTGGTGTATCATTTGTAACCGGCTCATAATGCTGTTCGCCAGCTGGGGTGCCAGGTTTTTATCGGTATCCCATACTTTTACTTTTAATTCACCGTATTCACTCTTTAAAACTTTTGTATTTTTTTTAAGCAGCGCTGTCGCCTTATTCAGGGCAGCGTTACCTTTCTCTGACATTTTATAATGATCAAAGAGATTGAATTCCCCGGTTACCGCCAGGTAAACGGTATCCAGGTTAGCGGTACCAACAATCATATCAAGGTCGTCGGGAGTGCCGAGCGTGGAATAGAGTGCTGCAATATTCTGATTGAATATTTTTGATTTATCCGACGCAAAAGAACTGGCCGGGACCGCGGTGGTCACAGAGAGGTATTGTTTCGGTTTCAAAAAAGTGATCGTGCCTGTAATGACGACTGAAACTATCACTATGGCAAGTACCTGTTTCCACCATTTTACTAAAAGATCAAACAGATCCGGCATACAATTTTATTTTTAAAGATTTCCCGGTTTAAAAAGAAGCTTCCATTTCCGTATATCAAAAAGCCTTGTTCCCAGCGTGATCATTATGGTGATAACAACCGCGCCCGGGATCACCAGCCATGGGCTGCCGTTCAACTCCCGGCATAAATACAAAAAACCGCAAAGCACGGCTCCTATAAAAGTATATATTAACAGGGAACCGGGGTGTATCGCGCCGTGTAATTTTTGATTTACATACAACATAGCTGCAATCCCGCAGGCGGATTGACTTACCAGGGCGGCAATACAACATCCTTTTGCACCCAACGCCGGGATCAATAACAGATTGAGCACAATATTCACTAAAACAGCCCCCAGGGTGATCAGGCAAAAAGAATAGATATGGCCGGTGGCTGTCATTACGGTTCCGTAGATGCTGACCAGTGAATATCCGATTAGCGATGGTAAACACCATTGAAGAACACGGATTGCCTCGGGGTCAGCCTCACGGTAAAGCAATTGTTGTATCCAGGGAGCCAGGAAGACGACAATACAGGCAACTGCGACCGAAAAAATAATCAGCAAATGACGGATTATTAAAACAACAGAATTAATTTCATTGTTTTCACTCCATTGCCTGGCAATATAAGGAAGCACAAACGACGCGAACAGGATCCCGACCATATTAGCCGCATCCAGCAACCGGTATGCCGCTGCATAAATACCCGCCTGCTCAGAACCCTGCCGGGAAATCCGCTCCAGCAGAAAGCCGTCCAGCCGGAAATGGGCCGTCATTAACAGCAGGAGAAGTGCATACGGCAAGGCGGCCATAAATAACTTCCTATTTAAAAAAGAAGAAGCCGATATTATTTTAAACCGCAACTTTCTCCGGAACAGTACTACAAATGTGATGATGACTGCAAGGGCCGTGCTGCATACCTGGAAATACAGGAATTTATGAATGCTGATCCGGCCAAACTCACGGGGGAAAAACAAAAGGCTGCCGCAAAGAATGATCATGAGTGTTTTATCAAGCACAGATAACCATGCATCTGTTTTAAACCATTGCCCGGCCGTTACAATAGCCCGCAGGAATACAAAAAGGTAAGTAAGAACCTGTATGAGGATAACTCCCCAGACAATATCCCACCTTTTGATACCGGTTAATTTCGCACAAGCGGCAACAACAGCCGCATAGAGGATCGCGAACAATAATTTTAGAAGCAAGTAATTTCCGGCCTGGTCTATGAATTTTTCTTTGCCCGCTGCAAGCTGCCGGTTAAAATAACCCGTAAGGCCCCAATCCAGTAAAAACCCAAAAACCAGGGACAGGTTGAATAAAGAAAAATAGGCCCCGTATTCTATAGTTCCCACCGTATTCTGCACCTGCCGCTCTATGCCGAATATCCATACAGGTTTTACGATTATATTCAGCATAATCAACAACCCAAGGGAAGAATAAAGCCGGTAGGAGTCTTTCATGTAATGGTATTTCAGTAACTACATCACCTTCACATTCCTGCTGAAACTTTCTTCCAGCGAAATAAAAGTTTCGGTACGCTCAATGCCTTTTATTTTTTGCAACTGGTCATGCAGCACAAAGCGCAGCTGGGAAATATCCTTACAAACAATCTCTGCAAACATGCTGTAGTTCCCGGTTGTATAATTCAGCCTCACAATCTCCGGGATTTTCTGGAGGTCTTTGGCTACGATATCATACAGCGAACTCTCCTTCAGGTAAATACCAATAAAAGCGATGACGTCGTAACCCAGTTCCTTCAGATCTGCTTTCAATCTTGTACCTTTAACAACGCCGGCTTCCTGCAGTTTTTTGATACGCACATGAATAGTACCGCCTGAAACAAATAATTTCTTACCCAGGTCGGCATAAGAGATTTCTGCATTCTCCATCATGTGGTGGATGATCTGCAGATCGAGTTTATCAAGATTTAATTTAGCGGCCATTTTGTGTATGTGTTTTGAATAAAATTCATAATTAATATCAAATATTTGAATAATTTCTATAATTTCAAAATATTTATTGAAAAATTTGGAATGAATAAGCCCGCCGGCCTATATTTGTCTTATCAAGCTCTTAAAAACAATGTGGGGTGATGAAATTGCGCAAGCATGGCAGACATGCCCTCTCGTCTCGGGGGTGGAGATAACAGGATAAACGAAAAGTAGAGCCGACGTAATCCGGGTGAAAACCTGGGTTCAGCCGACCAGGGTTGACCACTAAACTTTGCTTTTTGGCTAACTGCTCCGTGGAGGTTCGATCCCTCCCCCTACAGCATATTTTCTCAGTTAGTTTTGGTCCCGGCTTAAGCACCCGGGATTTTTTTTGTGCTATTGTGAAAGCATAACAGTGTACCTCTCTTCGCCGGTGCAGGCTTAATTAATGCTCTACCAATTCCTCCAGCTGTATTATTTCCAGGTCCTTGCGGGCCGGCGCTGTCAGCACGGTTCCATCATATGAAAACCTTGAACCATGACAGGGGCAATCCCAGCTTTTCTCGGCCGCATTCCAGCCAACGGTGCATTTAATATGTGTACAGGCCGGACTTACTGCATGTAATTCACCGTTTTCGTCTTTGTAAAGTGCAATGGCATGCCCTTCATATTTTACCACTCTTGCTTCGCCCGGTGCGATCTCAGCGATGGATTGCAATTTCTCCCTGGAGAAAACACCCCCGATAAGATTACCCACCACATCAGCAGCTTCTTTTACAAAATTATTGAACCCCGCCACCGGTTTCAGCCGGTTCGGACTAAAGAGATCTTCGAATTCACTTTTACCCCGGACAATGATATCTGTCAGCGTCATTGCGGCAATATGACTGTTGGTCATCCCTATGCCTCCGTAGCCAGTTGCTACAAACATATTTTGCGGGTGCCCTGGCAAGTGACCAATATAGGCCAATCCATCCACCGGGTTGAAATACTGAGATGACCAACGGAAAGCAATCTCCTCTATTTCATAAAATTTTTTTACATAGGCTTCAAGACGGGTAAAACAGGCTTCTGTATTCTCCTCGTGAGCTGTTTTATGGTCTTCGCCCCCTGCAATTAAATAGAACTGTCCATCCACTTCCTGTGTGCGGAAATAATGATAGGGGTCCTGCATGTCATAGGCAAGCCCCTGCGGATAATCAGATTCATTTTTCAGTTTCGCCGCTATCACGTAACTGCGGTAAGGAGCACAACGGAAATGCAGCAGGTTTACGCCGGGAGGTATATGCGTTGCATAGACCAGGTTCTTGGATCTTATTGTTCCCTGGCTGCTGCTGATTGCAAGGATTTCATTTTCTTCAACCGCGGTTACCCTGCAATTCTCCATCAATACCCCACCCGCCTTTTCAAATTCTTTCGCCAGCGCATAAATATACCGGGTGGGATGAAACTGCGCCTGTCCCGGAATTTCGATGGCTCTTACAAAGGGGATTCTTACAGGAATACTGGTGCTGGGGGAAACCCCGGCCCCGACTTTATTAAAGCCTTCAAAAATATCATCCAGTTCTTTCACCTGTTTTTCATCCTGGGCATAAATGTAGCCCGCCACTTCCCCATACCCGCAGTCGATCCCGTAGTCTTCGATATTCTTTTTTATCAGGTCCATTGATTGCCGGCAGGCTTTGGCCACCAGCCGCGCATTGTCCTCGCCAAAGTTTTTGATCAGTTGCGTAAAATGAACTTCCATGAACGAATTCAGGTGCGCCGTTGTGCCACCTGTTGTACCAAAACCAATATTGCGGGCTTCGGCAACCAAAACCGTTTTCCCCGCTTTTTGTAATAAAAGCCCAGTCGTTATTCCGGTAATGCCTCCACCCACAATTACCACATCAAAATATTTGTTGGCAATATTATTTTTTTGCTGCCCTTTATAATCAGACATCCCTGCCTGCCACAGGCTTATGCATGCGCCATCTCTTTTCATGGTATTTCGTTTTTGGGTGAAAAAATTTGGTCACAGCTTTTTTATTCTGTCCGGAACGTGACCGGCAGTGTATACCATGCTTTTACTTTCTTGCCTTTAATGGTTCCGGCCGTCCAGGTTTGCATACTTTTCACCACGCGAACGGCTTCTTCATCCAGGCCATAGCCCAGTTTGCCGCCGGTAGCTTTGGCGTTGCCGATGGTTCCATCTTCATCAATCGTAAAGGAGACAAGCACGGTTCCTTCCACATTGTTGTCAATCGCTTCCTGGGGAAAATCAATGTTATTGTTGAAATACATTTCCAATGCCTGCGAACCGCCTCCAAAGGTTGGGGCAGTCTCGGTCGTATTGTAATATCCCCGGGCATCGGGTTTCAGTGTCGCATCGGCTGCCGGTGCTGTGGAGGTAATCGTGATCTTTCCCTGTTTTTTCCTGGTGGTTGCTGTGTCTGTCGTATTTGCTACTGGTGAGTTACTGATTGTATCTGTTTCAGACACGGTTGTAGAATTATTTCCCGATTTATCGCTTTCACCGCAGGAAGGGAAGAATAAAAGAAGAGCAAGAGCCAGCGTAAGGGCACTAACCCTTATTTTCAATGAATTGACTTTCATGTGATTAATTTTTATTGATATCACTAATCTTCCAAAGAAAGTGCCAGTATGTTGATTAAGAATTAATACGCCGAATAACGAGTTGCCCCGAAAATATTACGGGTTGCATTTAACTCCGGGCCTCGCTGCTTAACTGGCATTATATTGGCAACCTGGTTAGCTTTGTACTGAACCTCAAAATCGAATTAATTGAAACCCACCAACCCAATGCTGGCAATTTTCATGTCCTTCCTGGTCATGAACAGCATCTCAGCGCAGGATAAAAAAGTAAAAGATCTGCAGGAGGCCTCCTCCAAAACGATTAAAAAAGAAGATGGCGATACAATATTAAATAAGTGGCGAAAAGGTGGTCTCTACAGCCTGAATGTTTCCCAGGGTTCATTGAGCAACTGGGCAGCGGGGGGTGACGATTTCACACTGGCGGTAAATTCTCTCCTCAGCCTGTATGCATTCTATAAAAAAGACAAGTATAGCTGGGATAATACTTTTGACTTCAACCTAGGCTATGTAAAAACAAGCAGCCTCGGGGGCAGAAAAAACGATGACCGCTTCGACCTGCTCTCAAAATATGGGTATGGGTTAACTTCCAAACTAAGCCTGTCGGCCCTGTTTAACTTACGTTCCCAGTTTTTTAAAGGATATACCTTCAAGGACAATGTAAAAAGCTTTGCCTCGAATTTTATGGCGCCTGGTTATATATTACTTGGGCTCGGTCTTGACTATAAACCCACTAAAAACCTTTCTATATTCTTTTCCCCCGTTACTGCCCGTTGGGTAATTGTCAGGGACACAGCGCTTTCGAACAGGGGGCTGTATGGTGTGCAGCCTGGCAAAAAAAGTGCCCTGGAGTTTGGTGCATTTCTATCCCTTAATTACCTGAAGGAGATCAATAAGAATATAACCTACAAGGGCCGGCTTGATCTTTTTTCCAATTACCGCCACAACCCGCAGAATATTGACCTGTTCATGTCCAATATCCTGAATGTAAAATTGTCAAAGGTCTTATCGGCTACCTGGGGGGTTGATCTTATTTATGATGACGATGTCAGGCTGTTCGGGCCAAACCAATCTTCCGCGGCACTACAGGTAAAATCATTGGTAGGATTAGGGCTACTGGTAAAATTCTAACCCATCAGAAAGCCCCGTGATCTTACCTTTGGCAATCATGGGTCAGAAAAAATTACAACGCTTTGCTGAGCTGGATACATTTTCCAATGTCTTACAATTCCCAAAAAACATCCGGGGGAACTGGAATAATTTTTTCAAAAATGATCACCCGATCACCCTCGAGCTCGCTTGCGGAAAAGGTGAATACGCTGTCGGTATGGGAAAATTATATCCCGGCAGAAATTTTATAGGCGTTGACCTCAAAGGCAACCGGATCTGGGTAGGCGCTAAAAAGGCTTTGCAGGATAATCTCTATAATGTTGCCTTCCTGAGAACCCAGATAGACCAGGTAATTGATTATTTTGCCAAAGATGAAGTATCCCAGATCTGGATTACATTTCCCGATCCCCAGCTGCGGTTTTCCAAAGCAAAAAAAAGACTTACCCATCCAAAATTTTTGCGGCTCTATCAACAATTCCTGGCACCGGGTGGTTTTATACACCTGAAAACGGATAGCCCTGACCTTTACCGTTTTACAAAAACAGTTATCGGAATGTATAATTGTACCATCGTCATCGATATTGACCATGTATACCAGCAAGCGGAGACTGCCGCGGAGTTAAAAATAAAGACTCACTACGAATCACTGGACATAGCCGGCAGTAACCGTGTCCATTATTTATGTTTCTCGCTGCCGGGAAAACTCCCCGGTAAAGAAATAGATCATGACCTCAAAGAAAAAATAAGGGAATATGAAAGACCTGACTGAAGGTGTTCATTATTATATAAATGATGAGGGATATATTGTGCTGACAGAGCAGTATCACCTGGAAAAAGGTTATTGCTGCGGGAATGGTTGCAAGCACTGCCCCTACGAATATGAAAATGTACCCGAACCAAAAAGATCGCTGCTGTTGCAGGAAAAACAAAACAATAAATAGATTTACCTTTATGCCATGCCTGCAAAAAAAAGAGCCCCGGAAAAAATAAAACCTTTAAAGCCATCGGGCAAAAGAGATGAAAATTTTTTTGAACTCGTATTCGAAGTGGCCAGGCAAATACCCAAAGGACGCGTCACATCTTATGGAGCTATTGCTGCAAGCCTGGGCACCAAATCTTCGGCCCGCCTGGTTGGCTGGGCCATGAACGGTGCCGGAAGGGTTCGGCCAAAAGTCCCGGCTCACCGCGTGGTTAACCGGATCGGCATGTTAAGCGGCAAACATCATTTCTCTCCTCCCGGTATGATGGAAAAATTATTGAAGAAAGAAGGCATCAAAATAAAAGATGACCAGGTACAGGATTTCAAAAAATTATTTTGGGATCCCGTGCAGGAACTGGGATTTTAATTTTATTTCTTTACCGGAATCTTTATTACTGATATTCTTAATACTTTAATGGGGTGTAATTACCCCATTAATAGTTTTCCACAATTCATGAGTTGGTAGCATTTTTGGAAACTCTTTACCGGAAACATTTTATTCATTCAAAATGATACTCATGAAAACAAAAAACACTTTAAAAACTTTTTTTACAGCGGCAGCTTTATCAACCGCATTTATTTTCACTGCCTGTGACAAGAACGATGACGTGAATGACAACCAGTACGCTGTCAGCGGTAATGCTTCGGGCAGCCAGGAAGTTCCTGCTGTAGCAGGATCCGGTACCGCTACCCTGAGCGGCAATTATGATGCACGCAATAATACGCTGACCTATACAGTCAACTGGAATGGCCTGTCTGATGTGGTAACCGGCGCGCATATTCATGGACCCGCTACCGCGGGAGTGAATGCGGATGTGGTTCATTCGCTGATGATCGCAACCAATGGAATTAATGGCACGGCCGGCGGAACACTTGTACTGGCGGATTCAACAGAAGCGCATTTGCTTTCGGGTAAACTCTATTACAACCTGCATACCCTTTTAAACCCGAATGGTGAAATAAGGGGACAGATAGCAACAACCGGCAATTAATGGATTGAGTTTGGGACATCATTAAAGACAAAGCCTGTTAACAGCAGGCTTTTGTTTTTACAGTAGCGCTACATCACCGGCGAAAACAGCCTGGCTATTCTTTCCGGGAACTGTTCATGAGCTGGGCGTTTATACCAGCGATCGGCATTTATTTTCTCAGCATGTTTCAGGTCTTCAAAAAAAACATTGCGCATTTTTGTGGCAAATGGTTTGTCATAGAGGATGACATTTACTTCAAAATTCAGCTCAAAACTCCGGTGGTCCATATTGGCAGTGCCGATAATGGAGAGTAAATTATCTGTTACCAGCGTCTTGGCATGCACAAATCCTTTCTGGTACATATAGATCTCTACACCGGCCAGGAGAAGCTCAGCGTAATGAGATTTGGAAGCCGCATTCACAAATTTTGAATCGCAAATACCCGGTACCAGTAACTTAACCGACAGCCCGCTTAAGGCGGCGATCCGCAATGCTTCCAGGATACTGTCGCCCGGAATAAAATAAGGCGTGGTGATCAGTATTTCTTCTTTGGCCAGGTAGATAGCCTGCAGGATCGAAAACATTACGGAAGGTTGTAAGGAATCCGGTCCACTGGCTGCTACCTGCAGGTAGGTGTCTTCTTTAATGGTTTTATTGGGTGTAAAATGAAGTTGTTCGGGCTTGAGCGAGCGGGGGCAGCAAAAATTCCAGTCGGAGATAAAAAGATATTGCAGGTAGTAAACCCCCGGGCCATCAATACGCAAATGCGTGTCCCGCCAGTAGAGTTTGTTTTTTTTATTGCTATTAATGTATTTGTCACTTACATTAATGCCCCCGACAAAAGCGGTTTGCCCGTCAATCACGATTATTTTCCGGTGATTCCGGTAATTGATCCTGTTAGCCAATAAGTAAAAATGAACTTTATGAAACGGGTGAACCTCAATTCCCGCGTCCCGCATTCTTCTTTCAATCTTTTTTTTGATAGAGGGGCTGCCAAAATCGTCATAAATAAAACGTACCTGCACCCCCTCCCGGGCTTTTTGTATCAGCAGTTCAATGATCGCCATGCCGATCTCATCCTGTTCATATATATAATACTCCAGGTGGATATGGTGCCTGGCCTGTTTCAACGCTTCCAGCAACTCCGGAAATTTTTCTTCTCCGTTCACCAATAATTTTACCCGGTTTCTCCGGGTTAGCGGGCTGTGCAGGTCTTTGATCAGCATGGCCGCCAGTTCCATATTTTCCTCCCCCAGCACATCCTTTTTCTGAACAGTCGCTTCTGTATATAAGCTGATCTCGTTTTTCAAAGCTGCAAGCATCTTTTCATCCTTCGTCATTTTCTTGTCGTACAATTTCTTTCTCCAGTAATTCACCCCAAACAGCAGGTAAAATATTATTCCAAACACAGGAACAAAAATGCAGAGCATCAGGTAAGCCATGGTTTTGCTGCTGCTCCTGGTTTCATAGATCACGCGGAGACAAACCGCCACCAGCACGCCCACGTAAATAATCCAGATAAGAATACTCCAGTCCCAGTTCATGCCTTATTTGTTTCGGTGATGATATTTATGCAGCCGGGGCCACCCGCTGACTGCCGTTTCAGAAAGATACAACCGTTAATGATAATACGGGCTGATCATCCGGTAAACCACTACACCGGTGACGGCCACATAAAACCAAACAGGCCAGGTGATCCGGACCAGTTTTTTGTGCTTCTCAAATTCACCGGTCAATCCCCGGTAGGCAGAGAACAATATAAAAGGAAGAATAATCCCTGCTAAAGGAATATGTGTGCCCAGTAAAATATAATAAATTATCCGGCTGCTGCCAACCGCCGTTTTTTCTATTTCCGTTATGATACCATCATGATCTGTATCCCCGAACCTGGTTTCCCCCGCAAATAAATGGTGACAGATATAACTGGCCAGGAAAAGAATGGACAACAACATGGCTGCCAGCATCAGGTTCCTATGCAGCCTATATTTTTTTATTTTCACTGCTACGAGCGCCGCGACCAGTAATACCGCCACCAGGGAATTGATCACTGCGTTGGCTTTGGCAAACAGGTGTATATCAAATCCCGGGTTTACATCCAGTTTTACCCGGCCCAGTACCATGATAGCGGCAAATACAATGGCAGAAAACAGGAAGATCAGTGTTCTTGCTTTCTTATCATTCTTTTTCCAAACGGCCTCTAACATATATCAGGTTTTTTTTCTCAGCAGGTATAATAATAAGCCAACACCAAAAATGGCTAACAGGAAAACCACGGCGATCACCAGCAGTTTGCCTGCAAAAAAACTTTTCCTGTTTGGATCCTTTTCCATGGTCAGCATCACCAGGTCTTCGGAAAGCTTGCCAAGTGCCAGGGGGTCCAGCCCGCTGTAATAACCCCTTACATGACGGTTACTGTCGATCAATATGAATTTATCGCTGTGTATAAAGTTGGTATCAATCCCCTCACCATCTTCAAGCCCGATTTTCATTTCGTTGATGGCCAGGTTGTATATCGTCTTCTTGTCGCCCGTGAGCAACCACCATTGGTCGGGGTTTACCTGGAACCTGTTGGCCCAGTACTTCAACCGTTCCACCGAATCCCTTTCCGGGTCAATACTGAAAGAAAGGAAATGAACCAGCTTATTTGTTTTATCCCCTACGCGTTTACCATTATGAATGGACTCCGCCAATCTTTTCATGT
Organism: Chitinophagaceae bacterium; assembly: GCA_025449935.1. Classification (GTDB taxonomy): domain Bacteria; phylum Bacteroidota; class Bacteroidia; order Chitinophagales; family Chitinophagaceae; genus JJ008. The sequence continues at coordinate 56,211 of JANWIJ010000035.1, read as the reverse complement.
TCATCGTCATAACAGGACAGATCGTCGGGCAACGCGTAAAAAAGAAATCAGCGATTATTATCTTCCCCTTCAGGCTATCCAGCGTAACCTGTTTCCCTTCCTGGTTTACCAATGAAAAATCGCCCACCCGGTGCCAGACCGTATCGGACACTCTTTTACCGCCTTTGGTGACAACCTGGATTGAATCGGGGAGGTAATGGCGTGGCATCAGCACATTTTTATCGCTTCTCCATTTTACAATAAAGTAAGCTGTTAATGGCAGCAGGATGGCCAGCATCACCGCGTATAGTGCTGTCTTATTCACGTTTATCCGCTAAAGAAAAACCACCCAACCGTTTCCCTGACAACAGGTGGCCGGTCCGGTGGTTTTGGTTTGATAAATTTAATTCCAACTACAATTATTCTTTTCCGCTTTTCTTCACTTCCGTGGTATCTGCAGGACGATGTTTTGCCGGCATGGTTGTTTCTTTAAAATGCTGGTCGTATTTATTCCGGAGGTTTTTATATGAATTGCCATCCCAGATAAACGCGGCAATAAACCACACAAACAACATCAGGGGAACCACGATAGTCATGATCATATTCCTGATCTCATCTCCCAGGTGCATGAATACAGAAACAATATAATAAGCTTTCGCGAGCGTGAGGATGCAAACCATTCCCTTAAACATCAATATCAGGAGGGCACTGGGGTTTTCTCCTTTGTGAAGGGTGTAGATACTCAGGCCTATTGCCAGTTCAATCACTGTTATCACCGAGAGCAGGATCGTTGTCTTCCTTACCTTCTTCTTAAATGTAGCATCGTCAGCATGATGCTGGTGAACCGTTACTTCTTCAAAAGCGGGATGTTGCATAAGTGATAAATTACAAATTTTTAATCGCCAGGTCTTTAAATCAAATAGAAACAAAGGAATACAAATACCCATACCAGGTCCACAAAGTGCCAGTATAACCCGGCCTTTTCAATCATCAGGTAGTGACCCCTGTTCTGGAAAACATTTTTCTGCGTCATCAGCAGCATTATCGTATTAATGATAACCCCGGAAAATACATGGAAGCCATGAAAACCCGTGATGCCATAGAAATAACCGCCAAACGCGATTGGCCCTTTTTCCCGGATATGCGCATGTGCCACGTCTACCATTCCTGCCAGCTGCCCGTTGGTCATTTTTTCCAGGGCATCAAGTGATGCTGCAGTTCCTTCCCTGGGATATTCATGCGCCAGGTGAACCAGTGTCTCATGCGATGAGTTATTCAATGCTGCCGTGATGGCTGAAGTATTGTGCACCAGGTCTCCCCATGGATTAGTGCGGGTGGTCTGGCCGATCATTTCAATTGCGCCATCCGCAAGCACAGCATGCTGGCCCGTGATCAGGTGATGCCATTCCCACGCCTGGCAACCGAGGAACGCAAGTCCTCCCACGATCGTCCAGGCCAGCCATTTCATTACTCCCCGCTTATCTCCATTATGTCCCGCGTGAACCGCCAATACCATGGTCACGGAACTGATGATCAGTATGAAAGTCATTACACTTACAAAAGCCAGTGGAAGATTGGCATGCCCGGCGCCGGGAAACGCGTTGAACACCACGTTGGGATCGGGCCAGAAGTTCTGGCTGAACCGGATAGAACCATAAGATATAAGGAATGCGCCGAATGTAAAAGCGTCACTCATCAGGAAATACCACATCATCAATTTACCATACTCCAGGTTAAACGGGCTTTTGCCGCCGCTCCACCATTTGGTCTGATGTGTTGTTGCTGTTGTAGACATGTCAGTTGTCAGGTTTTACTTATTTCAATTATTCGTTTCTATTTATCAGCCCCCGATTACCAGGAAAAATACGAGCAAATAAATCCATAAAGCATCCACAAAATGCCAGTAGGTCGCCACCACTTCGACTGGAACTGAACTGTATAGTTTTGTCTTCCCGGCATAGGCTTTGATAAACATGACGATCAACGCCACCACCCCCCCTATCACATGCATAGCATGCAGACCAAAGATTACATACAGGAATTGTCCTGCTCCCGAACCTTTAAACGTGATCTGCTGTGCCCACAGTTCGTTAAAGCCCATCCATTGCAATACAACAAAGGCTGCACCCAAAACCAGTGTTAAACCAATCAGCAACCGGTATTGATTCATTTCCCTGTTCTTAAAAGATCTCAATGCCATCTGCACCGTGATACTGCTCGCGATTATAACCGCCGTAGATATCCAGAATACTTTTGGCAGGGCCACCGTTTTCCAGTTTACCTGGTTACTTTTCACAATAAAAGCACTGGTCAACCCTGCAAACATCATCACAATGCTTCCGATAGCTACCCACATGGTAAACTTGTGGGGGTGTATTTTCTTTCGTTGTTGATTACTCACAATGCTTACACTCATATATGGCTCATTAAAAATCGAAATCCTAAATATTAAATTCCAAATAACAAATTCTAAATTCCAAACAACAAATTCCAAATTCCAAACTCCTAATCCTAAATCAGATTATAAGTCACAAAACAGTCTCTTTCCTATTTTCCAGTTTATTGAGCATGGCCGAGAAATTTTCCTTAACTGGTCTGCCTCGTCTATCAAAAAACCCTTTTCTGCTTCCAGTTCATTATTGCCAAACACTTCAACTAATCCCAAAAAATGCATTACTTCTTTCGCTTCCTTCCTGCTAATGCGGATCCGGTATTTTAAATCTGCAGGGCCCACATGCTCATTTGCCTCGATATAATTTGCACCTACCGATGCACTGGCTCTTACTAATTGTTTGATATCCTGAATATTTTCCACATCCTTCTTCAATTTCCTGGAAAATGTCCGGATCCTCTTTGCGAATTGAAAACATCTCTCCTCTAATGCATGCCCAAACATGGAATTTGGAATTTTTCATTCTGGAATTTATGAATATTTTCAAACAGCTTTACTCAGTAACCAGGCCAGCATCACCACCGGTAAATACATATAGCTGCCAAACATCACTTTCCTGGCCGATGATACATCCATCTTATTATACAGGTTCACACAGCGCCAGGTCATAAATACATTGGCCAGCAATACCAATCCAACCGCGACCATTCCGCGGGTGCCTGCATAACTGCACATCCCCGTGAAAAAAGGCAACAGGGTAACCGGCACCAGGATCAGCGAATAAGCAATTGTCTGCATCGCTGTGAATTTTGTCGGCCCTTCTTCTGCGGGCAACAATTTGAAACCCGCCGTAGAATAATCCCTGTGCGCCACCCAGGCAATTGCCCAGAAATGCGGGAACTGCCAGAAGAATTGAAACGCAAACAAAATCCAGCCACCCATTCCCAGGTTATTTTCACCGGCTGCCCAGCCGATCAAACAGGGTAAGGCTCCCGGAACTGCACCTACCAATACGGCGATTGAGTTTACTTTCTTCAACGGCGTATAAATAAATGCGTACAGGAACAAACTAAACACTGCCAATCCCGCTGCCAGCCAGTTGAAATAGTTTCCCAGTACCAGCACACCGGCTGCACCGGTAATGATGGCGAATGCCCATCCTTCTGTGACACTCATGCGACCCGCAGCAACCGGTCTTTTCGCCGTTCGCTTCATCATCGCATCGGTATCTTTTTCAACTACCTGGTTAATTGCGTTAGCACTGCCTGTTACCAGCATCCCACCTGCAAAGAGCATTAGTATCCTGAATAATTTGTCCTCGTACGCGTCATATCCTTTTGTCAGCATAAAACTGATGACACTACTGAACACTACCATGATACTCAGCGAAAGCTTGACCAGCTGTAAATAATCTTTAACCTTCTTCATCTCGCTTCCGCTTGTTATATAAGAACACCTGCCGGCTACCGGCTTCTATTCACTAATGTTTACTTTCATTCTCCCCAATCGGCTCATCCTGCGGAATAAACTCTCTTCCGTCTTTACCATAATCGTATGCCCAGCGGTGAACTTCGGGAATTTCCCCTTCCCAGTTACCATGACCGGGACGTATCGGTGTTGTCCATTCCAGCGTATTGGCACCCCAGGGGTTTTTGGTAGTCACTTTTCTTCCTTTGAAAATGGAATAAAAGAAATTAAATACAAACATCAGCTGTACCGCAAATACAATGATGGAAACGATCGTGATCATTTTATCCAGTTCGGGGAATCCATTAAAGGAGGTCCATCCGCTCTTGTCCAGGTAGCGCCGCGGAATACCCGCCAGGCCCTGGTAGTGCATCGGCCAGAAGATCAGGTAAGAACCGATCATGGTTACCCAGAAATGCATGTAGCCCAATGTGCTGTTCAGGTAACGCCCAAACATTTTCGGGAACCAGTGATACACACCGGCAAACATGCCAAAGAAAGAAGCTACCCCCATCACAATATGGAAGTGTGCCACCACGAACATGGTATCGTGCAGATGGATATCAATAGTGGAGTTACCCACGAAAATACCTGTCAGACCACCGGAAATGAATAAGCTCACAAATCCAATCGCGAAGAGTGTCGCCGGCGTGAACCTGATATTTCCCCGCCATAGCGTGGTCAGCCAGTTAAATACTTTAATAGCTGAGGGAACGGCGATCAACAGTGTTAGCAGTACGAATACCGAACCCAGGAATGGATTCAGCCCCGTTACGAACATGTGGTGCGCCCATACCAGGAACGCAAGTATACAAATGGCGAACAGCGAACCCAGCATCGCCATGTATCCAAAGATTGGCTTTCGCGAGTTGACGGATAATATTTCCGACACCATTCCCATAGCGGGTAATAGAATAATATATACTTCCGGGTGACCCAGGAACCAGAATAAGTGCTGGTACAGGATCGCGCTTCCTCCTTCATTCGGCAGTATCTCACCGTTTATCACGATATCACTCAGGAAGAAACTCGTTCCGATATTACGGTCGAACAATAACAGGATGGCGCCGGACAATAATACCGGGAATGATAATACACCCAGTACTGCGGTAAAGAAAAGCGCCCAAACGGTCAGCGGCATCCTGGTCATGCTCATTCCCTTGGTCCGCATGTTGAGGATCGTTGAAATATAGTTCAGACCAGCCAGCAACTGGGAAATGATAAATAATGCCATACCGACCAGCCAGAGATCCGAACCCAGTTTGGATCCGTCACCCGCCTGCCGCAAGGCACTTAATGGCGGATACATCGTCCAACCGCCCGAGGCCGGACCAGTTTGGATGAATATGGAAGAAAGCATCACTACACTGGCCATGAAAAAAAACCAATAGGAAAGCATGTTGAGAAATGGAGAGGCCATATCCCTGGCACCGATCTGCAGCGGGATGAGGAGATTGGCAAAAGTTCCGCTCAACCCGGCTGTAAGAACAAAAAACACCAGCACGGTTCCGTGCATGGTGATCAATGCGTAATAAAATTCAGGTTTGATCTGGCCGCCGGCCGCCCAATGACCAAACATCGTTTCGAGAATGGGGAAGCTCTGGTCCGGATATCCCAGTTGCAACCGGAACAGCACTGAAAATAAACCGCCGATGATGGCCCAGATGATCCCGGTGACCAGGAACTGCTTTGCGATCGTTTTGTGATCCATGCTGAAGATGTACTTCGACACAAAGGTTTCCTTATGATGGCCATGATGGTCTTCATGATGCACCGCATGTCCGGCCATTGCCCCGGAATGCATATTCGTTACTTCGCTCATAATCTTATTTTTTATCCTGATCTCCGCTACCGGAGGGTTTCAAAAAATCAATTATTTAATGAGTGCCTGGGTTCAGCACTCCCATTTATTTATCGTTCGCAACAACGGCCACTGTTTTTACACTGTCTGTCTTTGCCGCATTGGGATCCTTATCCGGGTTGGCTACTAAATACTGAGGCTTCTTGGTAGCCATCCAGGCATCAAACTCTTCCTGTGTTTCTACAATAATAGTACCTCTCATGCTCCAGTGACCCTTACCACACATCTGGTCGCAGGAAATCTCGTACACAAAATCAGGATTACCACTATCCTTGATCATTTGTTTGGTCGTTATGGTGGGGGTGAACCACATGGTGGTGGGTGTACCCGGGACAGCATCCATTTTCATCCGGAAATGCGCAAGACCAACATCATGTATTACATCTTTGGCGCCAATGACCAGCTTAACGGGTTTATTCACCACCAGGTGCATCGCATCCCCGCTGATATATATATCATCATGGTTGGCCGGATCATCCCATAACTGTCCCAGGGGATTTCCTTTTGCCTCATTGGTGTTTTTGAAATATCGTTTTCCAAATATGCCTTGTCCCCCCGGGCCATCTTTGCCGGGATAACGAAACTCCCATTTAAACTGGCTGCCGGTCACTTCTACCTGCATGGCATCCTTGGGAGCATTACCCGTTATTTTGAACCAGTAAAAAATTCCAAACCCCACGAGTACTGTCAGGGCAATGGCGGGTATCACCGTCCAGATAACTTCCAGTTTGTTATTGTGAGGATAGTAGTAAGCTTTTCTTTTGTCGGATTCCTGGTATTTAAAGGAGAACCAGAACAGGGCTATCTGGGTAATAAGAAATACGATAAAAGTAATGATGATAGTAATATACAGCATCCGGTCAATCAGTACGCCGTGATCAGATGCCGGTTTCCCCAGTATTTTTCCTTTCAGCTCTTCATTGCAATACCATACGCCGATCAATCCCAGAATCAGAAATGCAAGCAACATGAACGCATTGACTTTATTGGTCTGTTTACGCGCTTTTTCTTCCCCGCGTAAAACGGCGACATATTCACTTGCCTTGGCTATCTGGAAGGTGATCAGAAATCCAAGACCCAGGATCGCAATGATGAAAAATGTTTGCATAATCTATCAGCAATTAAGAATTCACATTAAAAATTTCAAATTCCAACGACTTCCGGTTCAACTCTTCTCCTATATTACGTATGATGTATCACACTTTCCTTTATAAAAGGATGATTCTTTGCAATCAGCGGTGCCCGGCTCAGTGCCCTGCCGGTTACAAACATGATCAGGCCCACAAAACCCAGCGCCACGCCAAAATCCCATAACAGTACCGGTACATGATCAGGTGACGGGCCGGGGAATACCATCTGGAAAAAATCCAGCCAGTGACCGAATATCATCAGCAGGCACATAAATGTCATGGTTGAATAATTCCGTTTCGCCCCCCTGCGCATTAATAGTAATAGCGGGGCCAGGAAGTTTATCATAAACATCAGCCAGAAAATGCCGCTGTATATTCCCTGCGCCCTTGGTTTGAAATAGGTGGTTTCTTCCGGGATATTGGCATACCAGATCAGCATGAACTGGGAAAACCACAGATAAGTCCAGAAAATAGAAAACGCAAAAATGAACTTGCCCAGGTCATGAAGATGCTCTTCATTCACCAGCTCCAGGTAATTGTTATTTTTCAGGAATACAACAAACAGCGTGATCAGGGCAAGACCGCCGACGAAGGTGCTGGCAAAGGTATACCAGCTGTACATGGTGCTGTACCAGTGCGCATCTATACTCATCAGCCATAACCACGGAATAGAAGACATCACGGTCAGGGAGAAAATCACGATGAATATGGCCGCCCAGACGGTATTATTCCAAACATATTTTTTTCCCTGTTCGATGGTCAGTGGTTTGTCATCAATACTCCTGGAAAGTTTCCTGATCTTCCAGCCGAGCACTGACCAGGCCACAATGGTAAAAATCGTCCAGCCCGCAAAAAAATTCTTATTTAAAAAGCCTTTCTTAAAATTAAGGATCGGATCATGTTTCACATGCTCAGTATCTGTCCAGTGATATAACTCATGATTGTTCCCGAAACAGATCGACAACAAAATAACTGCAGCAATGATCCCGATGACGGGCACACAGGTTGAAATGGCTTCAGAAACCCGGCGGAAAGCCATTTGCCATCCTCCCCATGCCAGCGTAGTGGCGCAAATAAAAAACATGGCGGCGTTCACGACCAGCAAAAAGTAAACACTGTTCTGGAGCAATGACCCCCAGAAACGGGCCTGTTTATGCGCATCGTCTTTGGCTCCGTGTGTTACATACAACCCGATAATGGCCAATGCGCCGATTACCATCAGTGTAATGGCTATCGCGTTATATCTTTTTGGTACTATAAACTTTTCCCGTAATGTCATCACTGTTTTTTTATTGCTTCAAAAATATCAGTTCAGTTTTGCTTTAAGCGTCGTGTCAGCCACAGCAGCGGTTGTGTCTTTTCCGCCGGTTGTTACCGCCTGCTTTTCCTTTATATAATGAATCACCATCCAGCGTTGTTCTGTGCTTAGCTGGGACGCGTAGCTTCCCATCAGGTTTTTGCCATAAGTAACGGAATGAAACATGGTACCTGGGGCCATGGCTTTCATATCAGCCGCCATAAAATTCTTGGGTGCCGCCGGGTAAGGACCGCTCCCGTCATTCCACAAAGGACCATTCCCATCCAGTTTTTCTCCATGACAGATACCACAATTAATTAAATATAGCCTGGCCGCCTCGAGGTATTGTTTAGCATCGAGTGCCGGCAATGGATTGATAATACTTTGGGAATTAGCATAGCCGGCTGAATCGTTCATCAAAGCATAAGCCGCCATATCCCCGCGGGCAATGGTACCGGCTACCGGTTTAGCGGAATAATGAATTCCTTTTTGCTGCAGGTTTTCTGTAGAGGAATACGTTTCATACGCACGGCTGTACGCCATATCGGGCATATAGACCCTGCCCGGGTTACGCCTCACCTTACTGCAGCCTGCAAGCACCGCTATCAACACTACCCCTGTTGTTATAATCCCGATTTTTTTCATCCTCAATAATTATATATTATTAATGAACCGCTTCTTCTTTCAGCCCGAACCTTTTTGTTTCCTTATCATAACGACCCAGCCACCAGCCTGTTTCCTTATATTGTACCTGTACTTCTGAAGCACCAATACTTTGTAAAAAACCCATGGCTTCGGCATCATTGGTTTTATCCGTGCACTCCAGGGCCATAACAAAAGTGTCATCCGTTGAACGCAGGTTAAAATGATCCTTCCTCACAAAAGGAGCCAGCTGGCACAGGTAGCAGAATGTCAGTACCATTCCAACAGCCGCAAAGAGTACGGTCAGCTCAAACGTGATAGGAATCCAGGCCGGTAAAGCAAAAAACGGCTTACCACCAAAATTGATCTGCCAGTCCACCGTTAAGGCCCAGGTAATGAAACCAACCGCGGTTGCTGTACCGGTGATACCATAAATAAAACCAGCAGTATGCAGGCTGGTATCACGGAGACCCATGGCCTTATCCAATCCATGAATCGGGAATGGAGTAAAGACATCGTGGATCTTATACCCGGCACGGCGTACTTTTTTTACGGCAGGAAACAATACTGCTTCGTCATAAAAATTTCCCGTTACAAACTTTTTTACAGCCATTTTTATTCAGCTTTTAGCTGCTAGCCGCTACAGCCAGCTTGAAATAATTGTTCCAAAAAATACTTTCTTCTATCCTGAACCATTGGCTGGTAGCTAACGGCTACCAGCTAACTACTTTTCGCTAAGCCCCATGGTCATGCCCATGTTTCTCGCTAAACTCATTCACATCTTCGTGTTCGATCTCATCCATCTTTTCTTTATAGTTTTCCCCGCTCCGTTTCAATATGTGTTTGATCTCCGCAATCGCGATAACCGGGAAGAATTTGGAGAACAGGAAATAACAGGTAAAGAACAACCCGAATGTTCCCAGGTAAAATCCAACCTCCCAAATGCTCGGTGTGTAATAAGTACTCCAGGCACTGGGCAGGTAATCCCGGTACACCGAAGTCACGATGATCACAAACCGTTCGAACCACATCCCGATATTCACGAGGATCGACATAAAGAATGTCACCACCAGGTTACGTCTCATTTTCCTGAACCAGAATATTTGTGGCGACAATACATTACAACCCATCATGATCCAGTAGCTCCATCCATAAGGGCTGTTAAGGTTCAACCTGTTTTCAAAAAATGCAAAATTTTCATATTCCGTGGCCGAATACCAGGCCATGAACAGTTCGGTGAGGTAGGCAATACCTACAATGGATCCGGTAAGAACGATTACCTTATTCATCACATCGATGTGTTCGATGGTAATATATTCCTGTAAGCCCAATACCTTCCTGGTTACCACCAGCAGGGTTTGCACCATCGCGAACCCGGAAAAGATGGCCCCCGCAACAAAATAAGGAGGGAAGATCGTGGTGTGCCAGCCCGGAACGACCGAAGTAGCGAAGTCAAAAGATACGATCGTGTGCACAGACAAAACCAGTGGTGTACTCAATCCTGCCAACACCAGGGAAAGTGCTTCATGCCGCTGCCAGTGCTTGGTGCTCCCGGTCCAGCCAAATGCTGCCACTCCATAAAACATTTTTCTCCATTTTTTCTTTGCCCGGTCACGCAGGGTAGCCAGGTCAGGCAGCAAACCGGAATACCAGAATAATAAGGAAACAGTAAAATAAGTTGAGATCGCAAATACGTCCCACAGCAGTGGTGAGTTAAAATTCACCCACAGCGGGCCTCTTGTATTTGGATAAGGAAGTACAAAAAAAGCGTTCCATACACGACCCATGTGCCAGATCGGGAACTGACCGGCACACATTACCGCAAAAATGGTCATTGCTTCTGCGGCACGGTTTACCCCGGTTCTCCATCCCTGGCGGAATAATAACAGGATCGCCGAGATCAGTGTTCCGGCGTGACCGATACCTACCCACCATACGAAGTTGGTGATATCCCAACCCCATCCAATGGTTTTGTTCAGGTTCCACTGCCCGGTACCATAAATTATTTCCATCGTGACAGAGAGAACACCAAAACCAAGCAATGCCACGGAAATAAGAAAACCCGCCCACCACAGTTTAGATGGTTTGGCTTCCACCGGCCGGCAAATATCTTCGGTTACCTGGTGGTAATCTTTATCGCCTTCTACCAGTGGGGGTCTTACCTGTGATTCGTACCTGAGTAATGCCATAAATGATTATAAAAATTCCAAATAATTAAATTCCAACTAACAAAGCTCTCTTCACGATATAACTATTCAACATTCCCTTTATTAATGTTGCGCTCCTTCGGTTTTCGGCACTGACGGCAATGTGCTGTCCGCCTTATGTCCTGCTTCTTTATGCTCACCGGCATCGTGGGCCTGCCATTTGTGATCTGCCTCCTCTGTATTTCTTACTTTGGCCAGGTAAGTAATGTTTGGCAGCACATGCAGTTGCTCCAGCACATGGAAGGTCCGCTGTTTGTTTTCCGCCCGCACTTTATTGATCCGGCTTTCTTTGTCGTGCACGTTTCCGAATACAATGGCATCTGCAGAACAGGCCATCTGGCAGGCGGTCTTCGCATCTCCATCCTTCAGCACCCTGTTCTCTTTCTTTGCATCCAGCTTGGCTGCCTGCAATTTCTGGATACAGAAAGAACATTTTTCCATTACACCCCGGCTACGCACGGTAACATCCGGATTCAGTACCATCCTCGTCAGGTCATCATTCATTTGTTCAATCACATTATCCAGCTTGCCCACCAGGCTCTGGTCACGGTTATTGGGGAAGCTGTCTGCTCCTGTATAATCTGCCCAGTTAAATCTTCTCACTTTGAACGGGCAGTTATTGGCGCAATATCTTGTACCGATACAACGGTTATAAGCCATTTGGTTAATCCCTTCTGCGCTGTGGTTCGTGGCGGCAACCGGGCAAACATTTTCGCAGGGAGCATTGTCACAATGCTGGCAAAGCATGGGTTGAAAGACTACTCCTTTTAAGTTATCGGGATCTTTTTCATCAGAAATAAAGTAACGGTCGATGCGCAGCCAGTGCATATCGTGGTAACGCAGCACTTCTCTTTTACCAACCACCGACACATTATTTTCCGCATGACAGGCCACTACGCAGGCGCCGCAGCCATAACAGGCATTCATGTCGATATTCATGCCCCATTTAAGACCCGGCTGTTCATGCTGGGGATATAAAGTGGCCTGGCGAAAATCATTATTGGAATTTTTATAAAATGCTTCCTTCAAATGCTCACTGTATTCCGGCAACACATTGGGCGCTGCTTTGAACGCAGCCAGTGTTGTTTCCCTGACCACCTCTTTCCGGTCTTCGTAAGAATTATGTTTTTGGGTTTGGGCAATTTTATATTTGGTATGCAGGTTTTCCGCTGTAACACCCGCAACATGATAATCAACGGTTGTCCCGTTGAACGAACTGAAGGCATAGGCATTTTTACCAACCTCTCCGGCCGTTACACCCAATGCGTTATTCCGGCCATACCCAACAGCGATGGCAATTGTTTCAGGGTTCATCCCGGGGATAGCAAGTATGGGTAATTCGACTTCCTTATTACCCACTTTCAGTTTAATCATCGGTTTCTCCGGGTAATATTCATAATCATTATTCAATTTGATCCCGAGTTCTTTTGCTTTTGCCACGGAGATCATTGCATAATTATCCCAGGTCGCTTTGGAAACGGGGTCGGGAAGTTCCTGCAACCAGGGGTTACCGGCCTGCGAACCTGTTCCGATAGAAACCTTTTGATAAAGCAGTATTTCGCTGCCCGTTCCTTTCTTGTAGGAAGAAATTGCGGTTGAAGCTTCCGCCACACCCCCTGCTCCATAACCACCGGCTGCGGTGGTTGCGACAGCAGCATCTTCTTTGACGCCATCCTGCAATGCTTTGTTGAATGCCTCTTCGCCACCAAGCTTACCGGTCCAGTATTCTTTAAAATAAGTTTCGTATTCCCGGTTATCCCCGTTCCATTTCAGTAAGGAAGTTTGGTAGGGGCGGGTTTTGAATAACGGGTAAATGGTGGGCTGCAGGAAACTGATGATGCCGGGCTTTGGTTCGGCATCGCCCCAGCTTTCCAGGTAATGATGGGTAGGAAGAATGTATTCGCACAATTCAGTCGTCTCGTCCATTTTTTCATTGAACGAAACGGTCACTCTTACTTTCGTTAAGGCGGCTTTGAATTTAGCCGGGTTATGATAATTGTAAGCAGGATTCGCCCCGCAGATCATTAATGTTCCCACCTGGCCCGCTTCCATCTGGCCTACGAGGTCATTCATGTCGCTGTCAATTCCCTGTCGGTAATTAACAGGTTTGCTCCAGTCGATTGTTTTACCAAATGCACCAATCGCATTATTGATGGCATTTACAATTACCTGGACATTTTTATCATTGCTGCCACAGACCACCAGGCTCTCACCCATATGGGCTTTCAGATCCGCAACCGCCTTTTTAATACCGGCTTCGAGTTTTGCATCGGCAATGGTTGGCTCGCCTTCAGTACCGTTAATCAGGTTCAGGATATCAAGGGCAACAGCGCCTGTTTCTGAAGGGCGGTGCGTAAATCGTTCATCAGCATTCGAACCTGTCATACTCAGGTGACTTTCGAACTGGTAATGTTTGCTCATGGCCGGATTCTTCTCATCAATCTTCCGGCCTTTGGAATATCCTTTGGCAAACTCCACGGGGCTAAGCCAGGTACCGAGAAAATCAGCACCCAGGCTGACGATTATTTTCGCAGCTCCAAAATCGTAGGAGGGTAATTTTCTGCCGAATCCGCCAGCTTCATTGGCCAGCAACATACCGCTGTATGAAACAGCATCGTACTGGACGTGCTTTATGTTCGGAAATTTCGCAATGATATCTTTGGTTGAAGGCGATACAACCGTTCCTGTAAGCAGTACGACAGAACCTGCTGCCGCTCTCATCGCATCACCCACCATTTTGTCGAACTGCTCAAAGGTGGGCACTTCTTCAAACTTGATTTCTTTTCCATCGCTTCCGCCTTTTACACGGTGTTGCGGAAACTTCAGGCGGTACATATCATAAAGATCCAGCACGGATGCCTGTGCCCGGGCTGAAGTACCCCCGGTGGCATATAAACTGTTTTCTAAAACATTACCTTCTAATTTGATCGGGCGGCCATCTCTTACTTTAGCCACCACCGGTATTACATCACCGTCCTGTACATAAGTTGTCGCATAGTATTTGGCCACACCCGGAACAAGGTTCTCCGGTTTATTCGCATAGGGAATTGCTTTCTTAACCGGGATTTTACAGCTGGCGGCCAGCGTGGCGGCTGCCGTGCTGAAGCCCAGGTATTTCAAAAAATCCCTGCGTGGAGCTTTGGCATCAATTAATCCTTTATCATCAAAACCTTCAAAAGGCAGCTCCTCGTGGAATTCATCCTGCGCCATCTTTTGAAAATTTTCCGGATCATTCATCTCTCCGAAACTTTGCCAGTACTTGTTACTCATAATTCTTATTAATGTGAAGATGTGGAAATATGAAAATGTGGAAACGGAGCCCTTGTCCTAATTCATTTTCACCTTTCTCATATTTTCTAATTTTCATTTTTAATAGTGACATTTCTGACATTCCAGGCCACCGATATCTTTCACCGTCACACTATCCATTTTTTTGTTCTTGATATCATTATGAAACTTCTCATAAATGCTGTAAAACTTATTGCCTTTGCCTGCGCTGTAATTAAAATCTACCTTGGTCTCACGATGACAGTTGATGCACCAGCCCATACTCAATTCTGCCACCTGTTTCACTTCGTCCATCGCAGTAATCTCCCCGTGGCAGCTCTGGCACTGCACTTTACCGGCCCTGACGTGTTGTGAGTGATTAAAGTAAACATGATCGGGCAGGTTATGGATCTTCACCCACTCAACAGGTTTTGCCAGGGAACCATCCCATTTATTGGGGTTTTTGGGATCAAACCCGGCGGCTTCATGAAGCTTGGCTATTTCAGCGGTACCATTTATCTCTTTCCCGCTTTCATCATAGAGCTTGGGTCCTTTTTCATAGGTAGTGATTGCCTTATGACAGTTCATGCAAATATTCACGGCAGGTATGGCAGCATGCTTGCTGTCCCATGCTGAACCGTGACAATACAGGCAACTGATCTGGTTGATCCCTGCGTGAACCTTATGAGAATAGTAGATCGGTTGAACCGGTTGATAATTTTGCTGGCGGCCAAACCCGATGGCAGCTTTGCTGAAATAAAATCCCGCCACCGCAAAGAACAGCAGCGCGCCCATGGCGATGTACATTTTATTACGGTAAAAAGGAACCGGATCGGGACGAATAATCCCTTCCGAGTCGTCACTCATCTTTTTCAGGTTGCTGTTCACCTGCATCAGGATCAATGCGATGATGGCAAGTATCAGGGATATAACCCCAAATATGATAGCATTGCTGTTGCTTTTTTCCGCAGCCGGAGTTTGACCGGTGACCCCCTTATCCGGAACGGATGCATTATTAATATGTGCTACAACATCTTCAACATCCTTTAATGTAAAATCGGCGAAACCCGTCATCATCGAGCCATACTGGGCTTTAAGACCCTGTGTATAAGGATCTGCTGCCATATAAGCCGCCGGGTTTTGAATCCATTTCAGCAACTCGTTATGATCGGCCCATTTATGTCTTCCTTCCAGTCCCGCTAACGCCGGTCCTGTTCCAGGTTTTAAAACCTGGTGACAACTGGCACATTTGCTGTTGAAAATTGATTTGCCCGCAGCAATATCTCCCTGGGCTGATGTATGCAGTATAGAAAAAACAAAAAGTGAGAGGAATACAAGCGTCAGTCTTTGGCCGGTTGGTTTACAAGGAATCATAGACACAATTGATACTGAAAAATGTGGATAAAAACCTTTAATCAGCCGCAAAAATAAGTCAGGAACTTAACAAAACGACATCGGGTTTAACTTTTTTTTGATCCGCTACCAGCCTGCATTTCAGCCGATTTGTAATCCTTTTTTGATACCTCATAAAATTGTTTGTCACAAATCGGTCAACCTTTCTATAAACTTCAACAGATGTTAAAAAGGTAATGATTATTGAATGATTTTTTCCCACTTTTGCGGCTCAATATTCAAGGCACAGTTTAAAAACCATGAAAGGAACAAAATATGTTTGATCGTTTGCAAAAAAAATGGAAGGTGGGTGGGCTCCAGTTGTTCCTGATACTTTGCACGTTTGCCATCGGCGGAAGCCTCACAGGTTTCGTCGGAAAGAAGATCATGAACGCACTGGAGATCCGGCAGGACTGGCTATGGGCTATTATATATATTCTTCTTATCACCATTATCTGGCCGCTGGCCGTATTGATGGTGAGCATTGTTTTCGGGCAATTTTCCTTCTTTATTAAATATATCCGGAAGATCGGCAGCAAAATGGGGATTGGAAAAAGCAGGTCATGATCAGGAAGCCTTACTAATTTGACTTACTCCTACTCCCTACCTGCCTACCGGAAGGCAGGCTCCCTATTCCTTTCTCCTCATTTTCAAAACAGCGTGATTTTGGCTTGTATATTTGCCCGGTGAAAAAAATTGCAGTCTTCGCTTCAGGCAATGGCTCCAATGCCGCAAAAATTATTGAACAGTTCCGTCATCATGCAGCCATAAAGGTTTCCCTCATCGCCAGTAATAAGCCGGAAGCCGGGGTTTTAAAAATTGGGCGGGCAGAAAATATCCCCTCCATCATTCTTGATAAAGAAAAATTTCTCCGGGGCAATGCCTATACAGCTGAATTAATACAATCCGGAATTGACTGGATCGTGCTGGCGGGGTTTCTCTGGAAAATCCCTGCAACACTTATCCGGGCCTTTCCCGGGAGGATCATTAATATCCATCCTGCACTCTTGCCCAAACATGGTGGTAAAGGAATGTATGGAAGCTTTGTTCATGAAGCGGTGCTTGCTGCCGGCGAGAAAGAGAGTGGCATCAGTATTCATTTTGTGGATGAACAATATGATCACGGGAAAACGATTTTCCAGGTTCGCTGCCCTGTCAGGGAAAATGATACACCTGCTTCCCTGGCAAAACGCATCCAGCAGCTTGAACATGAATATTATCCCAAAGTGATTGAAAGGTTAATAACAGGAAAGTCAATGGTTAATGGTGAATAGGCAATTCAGCTTAACGGTTCTGGGGGATTCGCCTGCATTTTCCGGCTTGCATATGCCAGAACCGGGCAACAATTGATGAAATAACACTCCCGGTTGACCATTGACTGCTGACTATTGCGTCTTTTACCATCCCTTTTGCATTTTCTTTTGTTACTTGCCGCACCGGGTGAGACTCATTATTTATATAGTATGTTTGGTTGGCCTGCTGTTAACGGTGTCAGCCGTATCTGCACAAACCTATAAGGTAAGGGGACTGGTATATGATAGTTCGCGGAACTACCCGCTGCAGTCAGTGAGTGTGCTGTCCACTTCCGGAACGGGAACCACCACGGATGCAGAAGGTTTTTATGAAATTGAAGTAAGCGAAAAGGATTCGATCTGGTTCAGCTATCTCGGCAAGCCTACCGTTAAATTCCCGGTTCTTAAGATCAGCAATCCCATGGAGTTTGATATTTCGCTGCATGTGAATGTGCCGGTCTTAAAGGAAGTAAAAATAAGACCCAGGAACTACCGCTACGACTCCATCCAAAACCGGAAAGACTATGCGAAAATTTTTAACTACCAGAAGCCAAAACTAAAAACCGTCACCCCGCAATATGGTGCCGGTGCCGGCTTTGACCTCGATGAGATCATCAATATGTTCCGTTTTAAACGAAACCGGAGCATGCTCTCTTTCCAGCAGCGGTTGTTGATGGAAGAAGAAGATAAATTCGTGGACCACCGTTTCAATAAAGCCCTCGTGCGCCGGCTGACTTTACTGGACGGCGCCGCGCTGGACAGTTTTATGTTGCTGTACCGTCCCTCCTATCCTTTTACAAAATTCTCCGGCGACTATGAGTTCCAGTTATATATTAAATCCTCCTTCTCCCGTTTTAAAAAAGGACTGGCACCCAACGGCGAGTTAAAAGAGGAGGAGAATTAAGCGGCCTGATATTTTTTCCCCGCGGGGCGATAAGCTTCGGTAAAAATCATACCTTAAATGTTTTACGGATATACCCACCCAATTCCGTGGCCGGTATCCGATTGTCATCATCCGGCTGTGAAGACTTCCAGTTCAGCATAAAAGGATCAAATTAACCTTTATGGAAGTACATGCCCACAGCCATACGGACCGGAAAAAATGGACACACTATTTCTGGGAATTTTTAATGTTGTTCCTCGCTGTATTCTGCGGATTTTTGGCAGAAAACAAACGGGAGCATATTGTCGAAAAACATCGGGCTAAAGAATATGCCAGAAGCCTGTTAAACGACATTCGGAATGATACAGCCGAATTAAAACAAGGACTGGTTGAAACAAAATTTACTATTTCCGCTATTGACAGTGTATTATCAATGGCCACGTCCATCAACTCCAATAAAGGCGTTCCTGGTAAATTCTATTACTACAGCAAGTTTACAACAGACATTTACCGCATAGACTGGAATAGGTCTACCATGGATCAAATAATACAATCCGGAAACCTCAGGTATTTCGCTGATAAAAACCTGGTGCAAAAGATCAGTCAGTATTATGCTTTTGAAAATGCCCTTTTTTTAAGCAACCAGATTCATGCTTCACACAGGGATAAGCTCATGGAAACCCTTAACCGTATTATTCTTAGCCGCTATTTTATATTTTTTGCAAATTTGAAAGTCCCGGTAGAAAATAATATGCCACCCGCTAACCGGCAAATTGATTCATTATTTGCCCTGCAATTACCGCTGCAGCAGGGATCGGAAAAACTAATGGAAGAATATTTTAATGAGATTGTCCGGCATAAATCAAAATTATCTCCCTTTACAGAAATTTACTACCCGAAGGTCATCTCCGATGCTGAAGAAATTATGCGTTTGTTGACCGGTAATTATCACCTGAAATAAAATATTTATGGAAGTACATACAGACAGCCATTCGGCCCGGAAAAAATGCCAACCTGAATGCGCCGGCTGCAGGGTAAGGTATAACCAAGAAAAATAATCTAACATGGAAGTTCATCATCATAGTCATTCTTCGCGAAAAAAATGGACGCATTATTTCTGGGAGTTCCTCATGTTGTTCCTCGCTGTTTTCTGCGGGTTTTTGGCAGAATATAAATTGGAGCAAACCATTGAGCGGCACCGGGAAAAAGAATATATGCAACTGATGGTGGAAGATCTGAAAAAAGATACAGCCAATATAAACACCATGGTAGCTGGTAACCGTGTTCTGATCCGCGGACTTGATTCCCTGCTGGATTTGTTGTCAAATCCCCAATCAGACAGTAATTATCCCCGTAAACTATTTACTTATTCCCTGAAGTACACCTATTGGTATATGCCCATACAATTTTCAGAACTCACCCTTTCACAACTAAAATACAACGGTGGGTTCCGGCTGATAAAAAAATCCACAGTGGCAAGCGGCATACTTCAATACGACCAGGGGCTGGATGCCTGCAAATATAATTACGACCTGTTACTTCACTATTTCCACACATTTGAAGCTACCAACAAGGAGCTTTTCAATATGAGCCTGGCCCGGACCGCCTTTAAAGCAATTGAAAATGATTTTACAACAGTGTTTCTACCCTACACTGAATTTGAAAAATTAGTCCCCGAAGGAACCTATATAGAAAAAATGGATGCTGCTCTTTTTTCAAGGTATCATGATGATGTACTATATTATCAAACCACGTTGAGTAATTTAACAAACATTGTCGCCAGTCAAAAGTCTTCCTCCGATTCGCTTTTACAACTGATCAAAACTAATTATCGCTTAAAAGACTAATTCATGGAAGTTCATGCACATGCCCACAGCCCCCGGAAAAAATGGACCCACTATTTATGGGAGTTCCTCATGTTGTTCCTTGCTGTGTTCTGCGGGTTTTTTGCAGAGAACCAGCGCGAGCATATGATAGAGCACAAACGGGAAAAGCAATATATCCGCTCATTGATCAATGATATTGCGAAAGATACCGCCCATGTAACCTTTTTGATCTCACGGTATGATATAATCCAGGCCCATTGTGATTCTGTACTTGTCAATTTCAGCGGGTTTTCAAAGAATGAATCAACAACCGCTGCGGAAAACTATAGCAGGGTGATCTATGGCTTTCCTGATTTTAGTTACACCGATCATACGATGCAACAGCTCAGGAACGCCGGCGGACTGCGCTTAATAAGAAATCAAACTGCCATTGATAGTATCATTGTTTATGATGCGCTGGCAAGAGATATAACAGTGGAGGAAGGGGCCATTACCCATTTTTATGTAACACTGGATAACATTACAAACAAGATGCTAAGCTATCGAAGAATGAACGAGTCCGGCTCCCAGGCCTTCACCAAAGGCATCCTGGGCGGGAAAAAAAATTTCTGGATCAGCACTGACGCCGGTAACATGGAAGAATTGTATAACCTGCTGTATAAATACAAGGAAACAATAAAAGGATTTGTCGATGCCCTGGCAGGGTTTAAAGATAAAGGCGACCGGCTAACCGGTTTTCTGAAAAAGGAGTATCATTTGAAATAACTTTTTATGGAAGTACATGCCCATTCACATAGCGCCCGAAAAAAATGCCTGCCTGCCGGCAGGCAGGGACGCATTATTTTCCGACGCGGCGGAGCCGGTCGGAATGCCGGCCCAAAGGCGCCGGCATCTGGGTAAGGAATAACCAGGAAAAATAATCAAACATGGAAGTTCATCATCATAGTCATTCTTCGCGGAAAAAATGGACGCATTATTTCTGGGAATTTTTAATGTTGTTTCTTGCTGTGTTCTGCGGTTTTCTGGCAGAGAATAAGAGAGAACATATGATAGAGCATCAGCGGGAAAAAAAATACATGAAATCCCTTTTCTCAGACCTGCAAAGCGATTCAGCATCCCTGCAGAATAACATAAAATATCTGAACTATAACTTAAAAGGGCTCGATACGCTGATACTCGCTCTTCGACAACCACTTACCGTAAAAAGGAATCTTGATTTTGTTTATATCATTTATCTTAAATATGGGCAAAGTGGCACTACCACAGCTTTCAATGAAAACACGAGCACACAATTGAAGAATGCCGGAGCCTTGCGTCTTATCCGGAAAGAAGAAGTTGTAAAAACGATAAATCAGTATGAAAAGGCCAAGGTCGAGGCATTGAAGCAATCAGACGATTGCTGGCAGTTTCTCATCAACTTTGAAAACCAGCAAGCGAATTATCTTTTTGACCTGTCAGGTACCGCTAAAATCCTGAAAGTTATTGAAGCCTCTGTAGTTGATAACACGGACAGCCTGATGCAGGTCGCAGCAAATGATTCACTGGGACTAATAGATAACAATCCCGGTAGAATTGTCGTTTTTCGAAATGGCGTGCGCAGTTCCCATTCGCTTCAGACTAACTACCTTTCTAAGCTTGAGAAAGCCGTCCTGTTCAACCGGCAATTGATCGCCTTATTGAAGAAAGAATACCACATAAAAGAAATACAACCCTGATATATTTATGGAAGTACACCAGCACTCACATACCGCCCGAAAAAAATGGAGCCATTATTTCTGGGAGTTTATCATGCTGTTCCTGGCGGTGTTCTGCGGGTTCCTCGCGGAGAATTTCCGGGAACATAAAATAGAACACCTGCGGGCAAGAGAATTTTCAAAATCGCTGGTCCAGGATTTGCAACATGATACGGCTGCCATCCAGGTTCAGCAAAAATCGGCCGGTATTTATATTGCCCTGACAGATAGCCTGCTATCCCTTAGCAAAACACAATTAGAAGGTGTCAATGCGGCCAAATTTTCTTTCTATACCCGGTTTATGTACTGGACGGTTCCTATTTTCTGGAACCGGGCCACTTTTGAACAAATCAAAAATTCGGGGAGTCTCCGGTATTTTAAGAATTACCACCTGCTGGAAAAACTTATGAAATATGATGTGCTGGTAAATGAAATAGAAGCTGAGTTCAACAATCACCAGACAAGGGGCAACACCTTGTTAAACGCCATCAATAAAATCATTGAGCCGGGATACCACCATGAATTATCGAAGTATTTCTTGTGGTCGCTGGACACCGTGTCCAACGAAACCCTGGCAACTATTTTTGCGGTTAAAACCGGGTCGCTGGAAAATAAACGGGAGGAAATCAGGCAGATGCTGAACATGACGGTAGTGCAGCAACGAAATCTACGTTTCGGCATTGAAAGCCGGTGGCGGCGGGCTGTTGAACAAGCCGTTGAGCTGATCGGTGACCTGGAAAAAGAATATCACCTGAAATAAAACAACCCATTTTTGATCTAAACGGCTTATCTTAAAACTTAGGATTTCCAGCCCCTGAGAAGCATATAATCCGGGAAATAACCCCTGTGCAGGCTGTCCGATATCTACACCTGGTCAATCCTAACTGCAATACCGGTTGAAATAATTTTTATGGAAGTACACGCACACACGCATACCCCGAGAAAAAAATGGACCCACTATTTCTGGGAGTTCCTGATGCTCTTTCTCGCTGTCATTGCAGGTTTTTACGCGGAGAATATCCGGGAACACAAAGTAGAGCACCGGCGGGGTAAAGAATACCTGAGAAGCTTCCTGGCCGACCTGAAAACCGACACCGCCACTTATAACTGGCTGGTGCAGGAGTATGACTGGAAAATGAGAATGCTGAAAGATAACCATGCCTGCTTTTTACTGATCCGGGATCACGGGGAGTACAACCAATGTTTCAGCAACATCCTTGTTTCATCCATCGGTTTCCCTGATTTCATTTCCGCCGACAGGACATTGCAACAACTCAAAAGTTCAGGAGCCTTACGATTGATCGCCAAACAGGACGCCGACAGTATTACAGCCTACGATGCTGAAATAAGGGAATTTTTACAGGGAGAAAGAACGGGCGTACAGGAGGCACAGTCTATACTTCGCTCTGTTTATGCTGATGTTTTGGACTATGATGTGCTGTATAAAAGTGTTTTACAGCCGCGGGAAATGACATTTGCCCCCGGTTCCCGGCTGATCAGGACTTCCGACCAGGGCAAAATCGACAGGATGTTCATAGCGATAACACGCTATGAACAGCTGGTAATAGGCCAGTATGAAAACTTTCAACACCTGAATAAAAGAGCCATCTCCCTGATAAATTATTTTTCCACGAAATATCATTTTAAGAATTAGATCCAATGGAAGTACACCATCATAGTCATACGGCGCGGAAAAAATGGACCCATTATTTTTGGGAATTTCTCATGTTATTCCTCGCCGTGTTCTGCGGGTTCCTGGCAGAAAATTTCCGGGAACACCAGGTAGAGCACAAACGGGAAAAACAGTATATGGTTACCTTGCTGGAAGATCTTAAAGCAGATACAATACTGCTCAATACCACTATTAAATACTGGGCGGCTGTAAATAACAGCATAGACTCTGTTACAGATGCTATTACTCTTCCAATGCCCGAAGTGGACCTCCGTAAAGCCTACCGGCATATGAATGAAGCGCTTAATTACTGGAGTTTTTCATATAATGACAGGACAATCACTCAATTGAAAAATTCCGGGGGTTTCCGGCTCATCAGGAACAAAACAGTTGCTTATAAAATAATTGCTTACGACCAGTTCAATAACGATGCTGTCAGGAACATTGCCCTGCAGCACAATAAATTTTATGAAAATGCAGTAGCCTTACGAAGCCGGGTATTTTCGGAAAAAGTGATTACAGAAATATATAAAAAATATGACCTTAGCCCTGCTCCGTATGCTGCCAATAAGTGGATTGACACACTGGTGGAGAAAAACAAAGTGCCACTAACAGCAGAAAATCAAACAGGATTGTTTTTTGAATTTAAAAATGCATTAATAGCACTCAGGAGAGATTATGAAAATAACATGAACTGGGGATACAGCAATTTGCAAAAATTAATCGGTGAACTGATACAGGTAATCCAGGAAAATTACCATTTAAAGTAAATTCAAATGGAAGTACATAGCCATACCCATACCCCGCGAAAAAAATGGACCCACTATTTCTGGGAATTTTTAATGTTGTTCCTGGCAGTTTTTTGTGGTTTCCTGGCCGAAAACAAACGGGAACATATTGTCGAGCACCAGCGGGCAAAAGTTTACGCGGCCAATCTCCATGAAGAACTGAAAAAGGATACGGCCAGTTTGAATGACATGCTGGAAGGAACTAAAAGGGTTATTGCCAAACTGGATACTTTTTGCCTCTACAGCACTGAAAAGGAAAAACGAAATATTACGAACAGCATGCTTTACTATTATGGCTCCTTCACCACCATGATTGACTTTTTCGAATCCAGTAATACCACCATCGAACAACTGAAGGGGTCCGGTAACCTGCGGATCATGGGGAATGATATATCCCAGAAAATAAGCAACTACAGCAAAAGCCTGAGCAGTCTTGAAAATGAATACCAGCTGACCAAATCTGAATTTTCAAGAATTGAAGAGCTCTATTTTAAGATATTTGATGGTTACATAACCCAGGAATTATCGTCCAAGGAGGATTTTGAGACGGGCTTTGATTTGGTAAGGGATTCCGTTTTCACGTTAACCCTTCCCCTGATAAATGATGATCCGGGATTGATGAAGGAATTTACCGGCTGGCTTAAGTTTGAAACCGGCATTTACAAAATGCAAAACCGCCAACACCTGCTGCCATTGAGAGAAAATGCTACAGAGTTGCTCGGGTTGCTTAAAGAAAAATATCACTTAAAATAAATGGAAGTACACCATCATAGTCATTCATCGCGCAAAAAATGGACCCACTATTTTTGGGAATTCCTCATGCTATTCCTCGCGGTTTTCTGCGGGTTTTTAGCGGAGTACCAGTTGGAACATAAAATTGAAAGAGATAAAGAAAGAGTTTATGCGCAAAACCTGCTGGAAGATTTAAAAGCCGACACAGCTATTTATAGCGAGTATACAAGAAATAACAAAGTACTGTTCAGCTCCCTTGATACACTGGTAGTACTTATAAAAAGCCCGGAACGAAAACAGCATATTGCCAGGCTGGCTTTTACGGCCAGGATGATCCTGCCGAGGTATAAAGCGCTGTTCACCACGGACCGTACCTACGAAGAAATGAAAAGTTCGGGGGCCTTGCGGCTTATCAGGAGCAAACAGGTAGCCAGCAGTGTTTCCCATTATTATTTCTCAGTAATAGATTTAAAAAAATACAACGACGCGGCCATTACCTGGGGTTCCAATTTTGGAAAAGAAATGGGAAGAGTATTTGATGCCGGGTTATTGCTGAAAATAATAAAAGAGAAAAAGGAGCAGCCTGCGGTTGTATCCGATTTGCTGACAGAAGACCGGGTGGCGCTAAACGAGCTGGCGACGAGCGCACAATACCTGTACGGTGCATTTTTCCTGGCGGAAAAGATCGGGAACGAACGGAACCTGGCAGCCCAAAAACTTATTGAATTAATTAAAAAAGAATATCGCCTTAAATAAACAGAATGGAAGTACACCACCATGCACATACTACACGGAACAAATGGACTCACTATTTTCCGACGCGGCGAAGCCGGTCGGAATGCCGGCCTGAAGGCGCCGGCATCTGGGTAAGGCTTAATAAAATAACCTAAGCAACATGGAAGTTCATCATCATAGTCATTCATCGGGGAAAAAATGGTCTCACTATTTCTGGGAGTTTTTCATGCTGTTCCTCGCTGTATTTTGTGGCTTTTTAGCTGAATATAAGTTTGAACATATGGTCGAGCATCAGCGGGAGAAAAAATTTATCCAGTCACTGGCCAGCGACCTGGATGCAGATGTTCAGCGACTTACCAGCATCATTAACCAGCGAAATCACCGGGCGGTTATGCTGGATTCACTTGTGCTCCTGCTTAACGGGCCGGATGCGGCCGCTTCCGGGAAATATTTGTATTACTATAATTCCTATGCCACCCGTGGTGCTGCTTTCCGGTTTACCCCGGTTGATGGCACGATGCAACAGTTAAAGAATGCCGGTAACCTGCGGCTTATCCGCAAAGCAGCTGTCAGTGACAGTATAATTGCCTATGATGTATCCAGCAGGGCTTATGTTTGGGGCAACGAAGATGAAGAGGAGATCATCGATACCTATCGCACGGTGGCAGAAGGCGTATTCGATGGAAGGGTGCTTATCGCCATGCGGGATGATGACAATAACGTGCTGCTTCCTGATTATGATCCGGTGTTACGGTTGACCGCCGATGCGCAGTTTCGGCTCAATTACCGGCTGCACATGCTGATTGCATTTAATAAAACCATGCGGCGTGAAGCAAAATTATTACTCGCCAGGGCATCCCGGTTACAGATTTTGTTGAGAACAGAATATCACCTGAAATAATTTTTTATGGAAGTACATGCACACAGCCATACGGCCCGGAAAAAATGGACGCATTATTTCTGGGAGTTCATCATGCTGTTTCTCGCCGTGTTCTGCGGGTTTTTAGCGGAGAACCAGCGGGAGCATATGATCGAACATAAAAGAGAAAAACAATTTGTTACTTCTCTGGTAAATGATTTAAAACTTGACATCGCCTGGCTGGATACAGTCGAATACTCAGCCCTGTCAAGGATTCAGCATATTGACTCGGCACTTTCAGCCCTCCCGGCACAAGACCAGGCGTCGATGCCGCTGGAGGCATACCTGTACTTAAAAAAAGCGGAAATACAGATCATGTTTTTCCCGAATAACGGAACGATCACCCAATTAAAAAGCTCCGGCGGCATGCGGCTGATCCGGAAAAGAAACGCGGTTGATTCCATGGAAAATTATGACCGGCTGATGAGGAGATTAGAAGTTCGACGGGCAATTACCAACGAGGCCACGCATGATTTTACAGAAGCGATGAAAAAAACAGTCAGTGGTCATGACCTGCTCCGGACGCTTTATGATTCAACTTTTTTTGGGAAAAAGCCCCTCGCGCAAGCTATCAGGCTAAACAGTCAGTATTTAAATGAGTTAATCAACCAGTGCATATCGCTGAGGGTAAGATGCGGTTCGGACATAAAGGCTTATGCTTTTACCAGGCAAAGCGCCTTGGGTCTCATGAATTTTCTTAAAAAGGAGTATCATTTAAAATAGATCGACATGGAAGTACATGCACACAGCCATTCGGCACGGAAAAAATGGACGCACTATTTCTGGGAGTTCATCATGCTGTTTCTCGCCGTGTTCTGCGGGTTCCTGGCCGAGTACAAACTGGAGCATACCATAGAACACCAGCGGGAGAAAGAATATGCCCGGGCACTATACGATGAATTGTATGCCGACTCGATCGTATTTGCCAAAAAAATATCCGGGAGACTGGGAAAAGAAAAAGATTGTGATTACCTGGTGAGTTATATCAGGGACAGCTCGTTGACAAACCTGCCAAAAGATTTTTACCCCGCTTATACGGTTGTCATGTACCTGATTACCAGTTACACGTTTGAGCCGAAAGACGGGGTCCTGAACCAGCTCAAAGGCTCCGGCTCACTCCGGTATTTTAAGAGTGCCTATCTACAGAAATTATTTGGCGAGATCAGCGCCTATATCAACAATGTTCGTGACAGGAACGACCAGGAATACCAGTTCTTTGCCAGCCCTATCAAACAATTTGACCTGAAACATTACGACTTTGGCTGGATGAATGAACTCAGGAAAATGGATGAAAACGGGTATAACATGGACCTGATTGCGCGGTACCGGGCAGGGAATACGTTTATTAAAGCAGACATATTAAACCTCGATTCGTTTGACAGGGGCGAAGTAATAAATATGATCAGGTTTTACAAACAGATGCTTGTATCAACCCGGACCCTGGCAATGAAAGATTATATGACGGCCAATCAAAAACTACTGGAAGAACTCCGTAAAGAATATAACCTGAAATAAACAAGCTATGGAAGTACATGCTCATACGCACACTGCCCGAAAAAAATGGACACACTATTTTTGGGAGTTTTTAATGTTATTTTTAGCCGTCTCATTGGGGTTTTATGCGGAGAACACCCGGGAAGTTATTCTTCACAAAAAGGAAGTGAAGTCACAGTTGAACTCGATGTTATCCGATCTGCAATCAGATATCACTCTTTTTGACTCCGTAACAGATCGCAATAGTTATGGTGCACAAATGGCCGATTCGTTGGTTGAAATGTTACACTCGGATATTACAAATACCACCGGGATCTATTTTGCCGCCCGAACTGTTACTGCCAATCTTGGGTATTATTATACCAACTCAAAGTCTTTTGAGCAGCTTAAGACAGCAGGCTTGCTCCGGTATATAAAAAACAAAGAATTACTGGATAGTATAGGCACCTATTACGCATCTTTTCAGTGGCTGGCTAATCAAATAGACCTGCAGCGTTTGAAAATGGATGAAGTTCACAAAGGAAATACCCGGTTGTTTGACAGTTATGTTTTTCAGCAAATGATGATTGATATAAAAATTATCGCCGCTACTGCTACAGGTGGCCAGCGAACAACTATCAGCAAACCTTTGGCAAAGCCATCCTTGCTTTCTACTGATGTAAAAGATATAAACACCGTATCGATGAACTATCATTACTATTCCACTACCCTTAAGTTTTATAGCCGTAATGCTGGTGCCCTTAAAAACCGTGCAAAAGGGCTTATTGAAATGATTAAAAAAGAATACAGGTTGATTAAAGAATAAATTTATGGAAGTACACCACCATGCCCACACCGCCCGAAAAAAATGGACTCATTATTTCTGGGAGTTTTTAATGCTGTTCCTCGCTGTGTTCTGCGGGTTCCTGGCAGAGTACCAGCTGGAACATAAGATTGAAAAAGACCGGGAGAAAAAATTCATGCGGTCATTTATTGAAGATCTTAAATCTGATACTTTATTTATTGACCGCTATCTGACCAGCAAGGAACAAAAAATAAAAGAGTATGATTCACTCATCTGGTATCTTAATTCTCCTGATCCCGATCGATACGGAGGAAGAATTTATTTTTTTGTGCGTCAGTTAACCCGGATTCCGATTTTCACTCCTGCTGACGGAACGATAAAGCAATTGATAAACTCAGGCGGTCTCCGGCTCATAAAAAATCAACAGGTATCCGACAGCATCATGGCATACAATCAGGCCACTAACAGAATATTGCTGACACAAACAAGGCAGGAAGATGAAATAGATGAGATCCAGACCCTGACGGGTAAACTTTTGGATCCGAATATTCTTGAAACGATGGTTGACGGAGAAACAATATCTCCTCCTGCAGGCAACCCGGCACTTCGGACCAGAACGAGAGAATTTATTCTCGATTTTATTTATGCTGTTCATCAGCTAAAAGGCAGTGACAAGATGAGTGCTGTTCGCCTGAAGCGGCTAAAAGAAAGGGCGGTTGGAATTATGCTTTTTTTAAAGAAAGAATATAATATTAAATAGTTTTTATGGAAGTACATGCACATTCACATACGGCAAGGATTAAAAAAGAAATATGAGTAATATGGAAGTTCATCGTCATAGTCATACTGCCCGCAAAAAATGGACGCACTATTTCTGGGAGTTTTTAATGTTGTTTCTTGCGGTAACGCTTGGTTTTTTTGTTGAAAATAAACGGGAGCATTATATAGAGCACCAGCGGGCAAAGGTTTATGCGGCTACCATGAGGGCAAACCTGCAGGTAGATACAGCGGAATTAAAACAAATTGTTTACCGGGGTACTTTTGCCGCCAATTACCTGGATACTTTCCTGTTATTGCTCACCTCCGGCGATTTAACAAAAATTCCAACGGGCAAACTCTACTGGTATGGATTGTTTGGCGGATATCTCAGGGGATTTCAATCCAATGATGCCACCTTTCAGCAAATGAAAAGCTCGGGTTCCTTACGCTATTTTTTATCGCCGGGCCTGGAACAGCAAATAAGCAATTACGACCAGCTGATGCGAAGCATACAGACCCTTACGCTGGTCGATCTGCCGGTACAACTGGAAGTGCGTAAACTGCGGGCCAGGCTATTTGATTTCAGGTTCAACAATGCGGCCAACACTATAGTCCGCGAAGCAGTGTATGGGCAATTCAACCAATCCGTGATTGACTCATTTATTCAGACCAACCCGCCGTTATTATCTTCGGATAAGATAGTCTTTAATGAATATGCGGAAATGTGCCGTTCCAGGAACCTCCGGCAGCAACTTAAAAACGCAAATGATGCTTTGCAATTAGCCACGAAAATAATAGACGAGCTTACCGCTAACTTTCACCTCGAATGAAACAACGGGTATAGAAAGGGGATGCCGGCATAGGCGTGGTTGATCGCTTCCCATGTAAACAGACCTGTAACATTACCTGTTGAATCATTCAAGTCCAGCCGGAAAAAAATAATTATCTTTTGCAATAATCCCTCCTGAAAACTTCCGTGTCACCAAAACTACAAGTCACCAATATGGAAGTTCATCATCATAGTCATTCTTCGCGAAAAAAATGGACCCATTATTTTTGGGAGTTCATCATGTTGTTCCTCGCCGTGTTCTGCGGTTTCCTGGCCGAATACCAGTTAGAACACAAAATTGAAAAGGACCGGGAAAAGCAGTTCATAAAATCACTGGTGGCTGACCTGGGGGATGATAAAAAGATCCTGGCCACCATGGTGGAGTCGGAACGGTTTGGTATAGCAAGTCTTGATACACTGATGAATTTGCTGAATAACCCTGACCTGGCAAAACAACAGGGCGATCAGTTATATTATGTGGCAAGGATTGGGCCGAGGTATATTCCTTTCGCCAACAACAGCCGGACCTTTGACCAGCTGAAATTTTCCGGCGGATTTCGTCTTATCCGGTACCCGGAGGCCTCTAACAAAATAATGGATTATTATAACCAATTCTCCCTCTTACGGCTACTGGAAGATAACTACAACCAGGAATTTGATAATTTTAAAAACATTGCGGCAAAAATTCTTGACCCTGCGATTTTAAGACGGCAGGAAACTGATAAAGGAGAAATCCTGAGAAGTACGGACAATCCTGTGCTCAGAACCTATGATGACGCCCTGCTGAAAGAGATGGGGTTTCATACCTTGCAAATGAACGGGTCAAGACGATCAAAATTGCTGATATTGAAAAACCTGGAAAAAAGTGCGGAAGACCTGGTGGTTTATTTAAAAGAAAAATATCACCTGGAATAAAACTAATTCCAGCTAAAAATACCAGCTTCATGCAATCCTCAACTTCTCTTCAGCAAAAAAGAATTGATTCCATAGATATTCTCCGGGGAATAGTGATGGTGATCATGGCCCTGGATCATGTCCGTGATTATTTCCATATTGCGGCTAACCTCGATAATCCCCTCAACCTGGCCACGACCACCCCGGCCCTCTATTTCACCCGGTGGATCACCCATTTCTGTGCCCCCATTTTTGTATTTCTTTCCGGTGCCTCCGTTTACCTGCAAAGCCTGCGCAAGACAAAAAAAGAACTCAGTGCTTTTTTGATCAAACGGGGCTTGTGGCTGATCATCGTTGAGCTGCTGCTGGTTTCCTTTGCCTGGTCCTTTAACCCCAATTATAATTTTTTATTCCTGCAGGTGATCTGGGCCATCGGGATCAGTATGGTCATTTTGGGATTGCTGATATATCTGCCCTTTAATGTAATCTTAGTCCTGGGCCTGTTGATCGTGGCCGGTCATAATCTTTTGGATATACCTGAATCGAGGCCAGGTTTTAAACCGGGGTTCCTGGTGGACCTCCTCCACAGTGCGAGGTTCTCGGTACATCCCTATGCTCCGGGTCATGTAATCCTGATTGCCTATCCATTCCTGGCATGGACAGGCCTGATGCTGCTGGGTTATTGTGCGGGGCGCTGGTTTTCTCCTGCCGTTACGGCCACCCAGCGGAAGAAATGGCTCCTGCGTTCAGGACTCGGGTTGATCCTGTTTTTTATTGTTCTCCGGTTTTCAAACCTCTATGGTGATCCCGTTGACTGGAGCGGGCAAAAAAATGGTTTCTACAGCTTTCTGTCTTTTATCAATGTAAATAAATACCCGCCTTCGCTATTATATATATGTATAACCATCGGCCCTGCCCTGTTATTGCTGGTGGTTTTAGAAAATACCAGGAACCGCTTTACAGCTGTTATGCGTACCTATGGCCGGGTTGCTTTCTTTTACTATGTGCTGCATATATACCTGGTGCACCTGCTTTCGGCCATCGCTTTCCTGGCCCGGGGGCATTCGCTGCAGGACGCGCCAAATACGAGCAGCTTTTTTCCTTTCTATTTTTTGGCTCCCGGCGAAGGATATAACCTCTGGGTGGTCTATGCAGTCTGGATCTTCGTGGTAATCGCTCTCTATCCCTTATGTAAATGGTACGATAACTATAAAACCAGGCATAAAGAAAAATGGTGGCTGAGTTACTTGTAGCTGGCCACGAAGACTAAACAACAATATTAATCATGGAACCGGCATTAAACCTCAGTCAAAAAAGAATTGAATCCATTGATCTGCTCCGCGGGCTGGTCATGATCATCATGGCACTTGATCATACCCGCGATTTTTTTCACCATGCCGCGTTCACGGAAGATCCGCTTAACCCGGCCACCACTTACCCGGCGCTTTACTTCACCCGCTGGATCACGCATTTCTGTGCGCCAGTCTTTGTGTTCCTGTCCGGGGCTTCGGCCTACCTGCAAAGCCTGAAGAAAACTAAAAAAGAATTAAGTCTTTTCCTGATCAAAAGAGGTTTCTGGCTGATTCTTATTGAAATCACAGTCATTAATTTTGCGTTTAGTTTTGATGTGCATTTCAACGAGATCGGTTTACAGACCATCTGGTCCATCGGTATCAGTATGGTCATTCTTGGTCTCGTGATCTGGCTCCCCTTCCCCCTCGTATTGTTCCTTGGTTTACTGATCGTGCTTGGCCACAACAGCCTGGATTTTTATGAAAGAGATCATCCCAACAGTTTAAGCATGGGCTATCATCTTCTTCACCGGCCGAATCTCTTCAACCTGGGAGGCGGTTTCCACCTGCTGGTACTCTACCCCTTTCTTCCCTGGGCCGGACTGATGATGATGGGATATTGCTTTGGTAAATTATTATCCAATAACCGGGGACCTGAACAAAAAAAGATCCTGTTATGGCTTGGTATGGGAATCGTTCTGTTCTTTGTCGCGGTAAGAATATTGGATATGTATGGAGACCCCGATGTTATAAATGGCACGGACAAACCGCTTAACTCGCTTTATTCATTTTTGGAGACGAATAAATACCCGCCCTCCCTGCTTTATATGTGTATGACGATCGGTCCCGCCATTATCTTCATGGCCTTCTTCCGTAAAACAGGCGGAAGGTTCGGGCAGATCATTTCAGTCTATGGCAGGGTGCCTTTCTTTTATTATATCCTTCATTTCTTCCTGATCCACCTCGTGAGTATGATCTTCTTCTTCGCAAGGGGGCATTCCTTTAGTTCAGGATTGAACAACGAAGTGATGACACCCAATTTTTTAAAACCCGGGGAGGGAGAGAGTTTATGGATCGTATACCTGCTCTGGATACTGATAGTCGCGGCTCTTTACCCGGTATGTAAATGGTACGATGCCTATAAAACCAGCCATAAAGAAAAATGGTGGCTGAGTTATTTGTAAACGGAAATAAAGCTTAATGAGCAGGCCTGGAATTAACGATTGAACAATTAGCAGTGATTCATTTTAAAAAAAAATAATTATGAAACTTATTCTCTCAATGCTGATATGGGTGTTTCTTGTATTTACCGCGGCTGCGCAAAAACCCCGGGCAAGGGAGTTAGGCGTTCCTTTTGAGGGAACCACGGGCACATTCAATGCCATCACCGATGTAAAGGGTGTGGAAGTGGGTTACAGCACCATCATCTCGGGCCAGGGAAAAAATATCCGGGGAAAAGGACCCGTACGCACCGGTGTCACTGCTATCCTGCCACGTGGAAGAACCAATAATCCCGTTTATGCCAACTGGTATTCGCTGAACGGTAACGGCGAAATGACCGGCACCACCTGGATTACCGAGTCGGGATTCGTGGAAGGTCCCGTGATGATCACCAACACCAATAGTGTTGGCGTGGTCCGGGATGCTGTATTAAAATGGTATGTAAAAAAAGGTTGGTACAAGGAAGATTTCTGGTACACCTATCCTGTGGTAGCTGAAACCTATGATGGTTTTTTAAATGATATCTATGGCTTTCATGTAAAAGAAAGCCATGCCTATGAAGCCCTCGACAGCGCCCGCACCGGTTATATCAAAGAAGGTAATGTGGGCGGTGGTACGGGTATGATGTGCCTCGGTTTCAAAGGCGGTACCGGCACTTCTTCCCGGGTTTTCAAAATAAAAGACTCCAGCTATACCCTGGGCGTATTTGTCCAATCAAACTTCGGTGGCAAACGAAATTTCACCGTGGAAGGAGTTCCTGTTGGCAGGGAATTAAGAGACACGTTGAATTATGAATTTAAAGCCGCCCCCTCTTACCGGCAGGACGGCGATGGCTCCATCATTGTGGTGGTAGCAACGGATGCTCCATTATTACCGCACCAGCTGAAAAGAATTGCCGCCAGGGTACCGATCGGCATTGGCAGGGTTGGGGGAAAGGGTGAAAACAGTTCCGGCGATATCTTTATTGCTTTTTCAACGGCTAATCCCGGGGCTTTCCAGCGGCAAAATTTTACAAAGCTGGATGAATTACCCAATGACCTGATCAACCCGCTTTTTGAAGCGACCGTACAGGCCACCGAAGAAGCGATCATCAATGCTATGGTAGCTGCGGAAACCATGGAAGGAATTAATGGGAACAAAGCACATGCATTGCCACATAAATTACTGGTGGATGTGTTGAAAAAATACAACCGGATAAAAAAATAATGACCCAGCTCAAACGCAGTATCGGCAAATGGAGCCTGGTCCTGCTGATCATCAACAGTATTATCGGCGCCGGTATTTTCGGTTTGCCTTCCAAAGTGTTTGCGCTCTCCGGGGTTTACAGCCTGCTGGCATTCGCGGCCTGTGCCATCGTTGTGATGGTCTTCATACTCTGCTTTGCGGAAGTAAGTTCAAGGTTTGACAAAACCGGCGGACCCTATACCTATGCTTACAATGCGCTCGGACCTTTCCCGGCCTTTCTTACCGGCTGGCTGTTATTGCTCAGCCGGATCTTTAATTATGCCACACTGATCAACCTGCTCGTGATCTATCTTTCCTTTTTTTCCCCGGCATTCACTCGCCCGGAAATAAGAATGGCCTGTATTCTCGGGCTGACTGCTTTTTTCACGGTCATCAACCATATAGGAGTTAAAAACTCTACCCGCGTAAATAATATCCTGACGATTGCCAAATTACTTCCGCTAACTGCTTTTATTATCGTTGGCTTGTTCAATATCCAACCCGGTTCGCTGAATACAAGCCAGCCTTTCCAGTTTGCTTCTTTTTCTACCTCGGTACTATTACTGGTATTTGCTTTTGGCGGGTTCGAATCGGTGCTGATCAATACGGGAGAAATAAATAACCCGCGAAAAAACCTGCCCTTCGCACTCATTACGGGTTTTATTTTTATAACACTGTTTTATTGCCTGATTCAACTGGTCTCCATCGGCACGCTTCCGGGGTTGGCGCAATCTGAAAAGCCGCTGGCAGACGCGGCACATCTTTTTATGGGGAAATGGGGCGGTATTCTTATCGCCGGCGGGGCAGTCATTTCCATCACCGGTACGCTGAATGCAATTGTCTTAGGTGGATCTCGCCTGCCCTTTGCTTTTAGCAGTGAGGGACAATTCCCGCAGGTATTTTCCTTCATTCATCCCAAAAGGCTTACCCCGACCTGGTCGCTGTTGCTTTTTATTGCCATCACCACGGTTGTGTCCCTTGTATGGTCTTTTTTTGCCGCTCTGACGATAGGGGCGATCATCAGGGTGATGGTCTACCTGATGGTAAGTATCTCCATGATCAGGCTGCGCCGGAAAAATCCGGATAAAAAAGATTATTTTAAAGTACAGTTTGGAAATTTCCTGGCAGTAACGGCCATCCTGTTTTCTATCTGGCTGCTGACCTCGTCCCGGCTTAGTGAATTACTGGACATTACGGTTTGTATGCTGCCCGGCATTATATTTTTTGTTGTATTCAAATGGTTGAAAGGCACAGGGGAAAGAAATAATCAATAATTTTTATACCCAGGCCATGGAAGTACATCATTCGCATGCTGCTCCAAAAGCCGCCAAGGCATTCAGGCATTATTTATTCGAGTTCCTGATGCTGTTCCTGGCGATCAGTGCGGGGTTCCTCGTTGAGAACCTGCGGGAACATTATGTTGAACATAAACGTGAAAAGGTATTTATCAAATCCTACGTGGAAGACCTGAAGCAGGACACGGCAAAAATCACGGCCAATATACAACTGCGGAATTCGAAAATACTGATCATAGACTCCCTGATCAGGTTGTTAAATGGCCCGGATCCCAACCAGGATGGTGCATCCGCCTATTATTTTGGACGACGGGTAACCCGGTCAACGCTGTACCAGGCTAACGACCGCACCATCAAACAATTAAAAAACGCCGGCGGCCTCCGGCTGATCAGGAATCAAAAAGCATCCAATGCTATTATGATCTATGACCAGGCAAATGATTATATTGTTTATCTCCAGGGAAGGGAGTTCGAGGAATTATCGGTGATGTATCCTTTGCTGGCCAGGTTATATGATGGAAATGTTCTGGAAACCATGATCCGCGGGATGGAGATCAACAGGCCACCCGGTAACCCGGGTTTACGGACCACGGACCGGGAGCTGCTGCTGGACCTGACCTATTATCTTCACCAGTATAAAACAACTTCAATCGTTATTATTACCCGGTTGAGATCATTAATGCTTTCGGCCACTGAAACCATGCAGTTCCTGCAAAAACAGTATCAGGTGAACTGAGAAAAGCCGGGAGTCGAACCCAGAACTATAAACCATCAACTACAAACCATAAACCAATTCATGGAAGTACATGCACATAGTCATACAGCCCGCAAAAAATGGACACATTATTTCTGGGAATTCCTGATGTTGTTCCTCGCGGTATTCTGTGGGTTCCTGGCCGAGTACCAGTTGGAACATAAAATAGAAAAAGACCGCGAAAAACAATTCATCCGGTCATTATTTTACGATATCAAGGCTGATACAGCAAGTTTTAAACGGATCATACAGGCAAGAAACATCCGCGAAACAAGCCAGGACTCCATCATGTTTTTGCTGAATAGTGCCACTCCTGCTGAATATTCCAGGGAATTATATTTTCATGCCGTAACAGCGGCACGCACCCTCACCATCCGGTTTATTCCCAATGATGGCACCATGCAACAGCTGAAGAATTCCGGGGCCTTCCGGCTTATCCGGAACCGTGCCATTGCGGATAGCATAGCAAAATATGATGTAATTATCCGGAGTGCCCTGCGGCAGGGAGAAGTGGAAGAAACCCTGATCCAGGATTACCGGACAGCAGCCCCCCGCATTTTTAATGCGCTGATTTTTGACGGTATGCTGGATGCCGATAATAATCCCAGCAGGCTGACGGGTGAAAACCCGGCTTTATTGCCCTTTGATAAAAAAGATCTTTATGTATTCAATTACAAGCTATTCTCCATGAAAGCCCTCAATAAAGCCATCCGGAGAGATATAAGATTATTGTTAGTACAGGCAGAAAATCTTTTGGCACTTTTAAACGAAAAATACCACCTGGAATAACCCGTGATAAAAAATTTCAATACTTTAGCCCAAATGGAAACACCGGAAACAAAGCCAGCCAGTCCCTGGAAAATCAGGCTCATAAAATTTTTTATTTACCTGGCCGTTGGTTTTTTATGTGCTTACCTGTACCGGCAGTTTAAGAACTGAAATTTTTTTACCCGCTCACCCCGATATCACTTTCATTAAACATAGCTTATGGAACAAACAACTCTTGGGATCGGCACACGTTTACAACACACCCATTATGGCCCGGGTGTAATAGCGGGCATCCGGTATGCTAGTTACCTTATATCCTTTATCAATCACGGTATAAAAGAAATTGAAAAAACAGACGACAAGCTGGAGGAAATCATCCCGGAAAATGTCACGGCAGAAATTGAAACTACCAGTGACACTGAAAGGTCTTTATTAAAAATCCTGCGGCTCTGGGGTGGTCTCACCGAAAATGTTCCGCTGGGTGATAAATGGATAAATGGAATGATGCTCCTGCAACCGGCCGATAAGAGTTTAAAGCCAAAGGAGATCCCGATTGATGATTTTTTTCACAAAATTGTGATGCTCCGCGACAGGCTAAGGGTGCTGGAGCAAAACATCAACAGCCAGAAAAAACTCAATGATGAAGACAAAGTCAACCTGCAACAGTATATTACCCGTTGCTATGGTTCACTAACCACGTTCAATGTCCTCTTTAAAAATAAAGAACATTGGTTCGTGGGAGAAAAGGGTTCGAAGGACGAATAAATGAACTTTACAGGGCGAAGCCATGGGATGGCGCCATGAAGTAACGGCCCCATCTATGCTAATAGTATTTGGCTGTACGCTGGCATGTGTTTTTGATGGCAAGGAAGGGAGTCAGAGACCTTTTTTCCACTACTTAGCATACAGGTAAATAATACAAATATTCTCGTAACTACTACCTCTTTTATTTAAACTAATTGTAAACTTGTCAGGTAGTTCGTTTTCTTTAAGATCTAGTATAAAGCCTCCATTGCCGCTTCCAAATTTTCCATACAGTGAATCAGATATTTCCCAATCAATTGAAAATTTATTCAAGTCAAGTGGGAATTTTTTCCAATCAAATATTAACATTAGCTGAGTCTCCGGGAATGTTTTAATAGTTTTTGTGGAGCCCTTTACTTCATTTCTCCAGGCATATTCGACCCAAGCTTCAAATACAATACAAGAATCATGAATTCCATTAGCACTATATTCTTTCAAAAAGACTTTCCTCCCTTTAGATTTTTCAATACTCCTGGATGCCTGAGGGTCTGAGGTATTAATATCTAAATTACAACCAATACAAGAAAAGAAAAAAAGGGTTATTACTGCTTTCATAATTCATTTACGCCGTTGTTGGTGTTCTGATAATAGTGTCCGGTTTTTAAGATTCTCATCACCAACAATCCATTTCAGACTGTCACAAATGTCAGGAAAAAAACGACCATATTGTTGTTTTTCCCAAATTGCTACGGGGGTTATTATGGACAGCCTGAAGCCTATCGCTGAAAATGAAAGAAGACCGCTCTATGCTGATGAGGCGGTGCATATAACCGTGCATTTCTGACCCATCGCCGGGATTGAGCCATACCGGTTGTTGGTGTATAGATTGATTCCAATTATGGTCCTTTAATTAAACACCAACAACGGCGTATAACCACAAAAGAAAAAGAGCTGCCGAAGCAACTCTTTTCCGTACAACCAATAACAGGGAGGGATTATTAATTAATAACCGCTTCCGTTTGTAGTTGCCTTTGCTTTGTTAAATAAATTGTTGAGTCCACCCATGTTCTTATTCAAAAAGTCTTTTCCCTTTGTTTTAAGACCATTTTTTTGCTCCGGTGTCATACGCGAATATTTGTAAGCACCATATGCAGCAGCAGCTGCCAGCAACAAACCAATTTTACTTCTTTGCATAATTAATATTTTTAAGATTTATATATGCGGTTATCACCACCTATCCTCAAAATATCATGCCATAAAAGCTATAGCCCGGTTGAATTTTATTAATAAACCGTGATGGGAAATTTTTTCTACAATAATAAATTTCTGATATGCGTAACTGACAACAGGCTGACTAAAGAATAAAATTTTCCGGCTACCTGTTTTACCACATCTTTGCAGCAATTGTTACTGACTGCCTGAAAAAAGCCAGCATACTGCATATGAAAGGTCAACGGATTCTGTTTTCTCTTCTTTATATCGCCACATCACTGGTTGGCAGCAGCCAGCATATTTCAGGCGCCATGAAATTTACCAACCCGGTGGAGGCAAAAGACAGCAACAGTTTTTCCATTTCCTACAGCAGCTTATCTTATTTCAGGGATTACGAATACTTTAAAAACAAGATACAAACCGGTTATACAAATTTCGGCACCTGGCACTATCCAAGACTGGTGATCCAGCCTGCTACCTGGATAAAACTGGAAGCCGGGGCTTTGCTGCAAAAAGAATTTGGACAAAGAGGCCCGCAACAGGCAAAAGCTTTGTTTTCCCTGCAGCTGCAACAAAAAAAATTCCGGGTCATATTCGGGGCCCTCGAAAGTAATCTTTCACACCAGCTGGTTGAACCCATAATGAGTTATGACCGGATCATTGACCGCCCGGTTGAGGAAGGATTCCAGGTTAAATTTAATTCCAGCCGGGTGATGGCGGATATCTGGCTTGACTGGGAAGTGCGCCAGGCTTTTAATGCAGACTACCCGGAAGAACTTACAGGGGGTATGTCACTCAGCTATTCAATTACCAAACCAGGTCAACCCTGGCAGGTAAAAATTCCAGTTCAGGCTATCCTGCCGCATAAAGGAGGCCAGCTGGATACAAACCAATCCGTGGTGACCACGGTGTTGAACGGTGCCGCTGGATTATCCGCCGAATGGAACAATCCCGCACCGGGAAAATTCCTGGAACAATTCCGGATGGATGGCTATTATACAGGTTACCGGCATTTTCATACCAGTAATTTATACCCCTTCGAAAGTGGCAGCGGCCTGCTGGCCAATTTATTTTTAAAATCAAAAACGGGTATTTCCTTCCTGGCTACTTACTGGAAAGGATCAACGTATATAGCACCCCTCGG
Source organism: Chitinophagaceae bacterium (assembly GCA_025449935.1). Taxonomy (GTDB): domain Bacteria; phylum Bacteroidota; class Bacteroidia; order Chitinophagales; family Chitinophagaceae; genus JJ008. The sequence goes on along the minus strand of JANWIJ010000035.1, from coordinate 15,583 downwards.
AGCACCGTTGTACCAGAGCATCTCCTCGATCAGCGGCCGCGAAAATTACCGGGAACCAGACAGGAGCCTGTTATTTTTAAACCTTTTGTTTGAGAAAGAGTTGTTCCCTCATTTTTTCCTGGATGCCCGGGTCACTCCTTATATTGATCTTAAAAATGGTTACCTGGAACATTCCTTCCTGGTTTTTTTCGCTTACAGGAATAACTTCTGCATAGGGTCGTTAAAAAAATAAAAACCGGAAAACTCTTTTTCTTTTAACCGCCGCTTATACTACTTGTAAAACCGGCATAGAATATCTACATTTAGATTTCTTACCTGCGTTTTTGTCCTCCCTTTGTAAACAGCCAAAACCAAATAAAACAATATGCAAACACTGGCTCCTGTTCAGGCAGCGGAAAGGGAAACTTTTATGGATGTGCTCCGGGGTTTTGCCATCCTCGGTATTTTTATTGCCAATCTCAATGGGTTCAGCTGGTACAGCGAACAGGCACATGCTACGGGTCCTTATTTATTGCCGGACCTGGATCACAAAATGGGCTTCCTGCACCATATGTTCATCGAAGGAAAATTCTATTCCATTTTCAGCTTACTGTTTGGATGGGGTATTGCCCTGCAAATTAAAAGGGGCATGGCCAGCGGTATCAACGCAATGCCGGTTATCCGCCGGAGACTGCTTTTTATGTTATTACTTGGTGCTGTTCATTTACTGATATGGCCCGGTGATATCGTTTTCTTTTATGCCCTGCTTGCTTTCCTGTTGCTCCCCCTCCGTAAATTCTCCAATAAAACCCTGCTGGTAACCGGGGTTATCCTTCTTCTCCTGCCTGTTCTTTTATATACCATCAAAATGCAATGGTCCTGGGCCAGCGCTCCATCCAACTTTTTGTTTGAAACCGGGCAAAAAGTTGATAACCGCCTGAATGGAACAAAATCAGAGCAGGAGTTCTTTGCCTTGTTGCATAACGGCAACTGGTGGGATAACCTGAAAGCAAATATCTCCGGCTTCTTTTTCCGTTATGGTTACCTGTTTTTTGTAAGCCGCGTACCAAAAGTACTTGGCATGTTCCTGATAGGCTATGTAGTTGGGCGTTCTGACTTTTATAAAAATATTACCCGCCACAAGAAGCTGTTGTACTGGGTTATCGGGTTAGGCCTGCTTATCGGGTTACCGGCCAATTATTACCTGGCGCATTATATGAGCTGGTATAACCAGGATTATTTTGGTTTAAAAACAAAGGGACTTTACCAAACCATTGCTTATGCATTGGGCGTGGCCCCGCTGGCCATGGTATACGTGGCGCTGTTTATGTTGAGTTTTCAAACTGCGGCCGGTAAAAAAATACTATCGGTGCTGGCACCGGTTGGCAAAATGGCTTTCAGCAATTACATTCTTCAATCCTTTATTGGAAATTATGTTTTCCTGGGTGCAGGATTGGGGTATATGAGCAAAGTGGGACCGGTTTATTATACGCTTTTTGGGTTAGCCGTTTTTATCCTGCAGGTGATCGGGAGCACCATCTGGCTCAGGTATTTCCATTTCGGCCCGGTGGAATGGCTATGGCGGAGTGCCACGTATAAAAAATGGCAACCATTCAGGAAACATAATCCTTCCGGCAAATCATAAATGGTTGAAATAACAAAACATTTCAGCCTCCTTTTTGTAACTTGATGCGATGAAATGGATTTTCTTCCTGTTCTTGTTTTCCATTCCTTTTTCAGGCTACAGCCAGGATTGTGATATCCTGATCGTCAACGGCAAGATCATTGATGGTACGGGCAACAATTGGTTTTATGGAAATGTAGCGGTTAAGGAGGGAAAGATCCTCCGGGTGGGGAGAGATGTTCACCCTTCCGCCAAAAAAACAATTGATGCAAATGGGCTGATCATAGCCCCGGGTTTTATCGATGTGCACACACACCTGGAAGGAGATGAAGCAAAAGATCCCAATGCCACCAGTTTTATCCTGGATGGCGTGACCACCTGTATCACCGGCAACTGCGGTTCTTCCGGCACCGACATTAAGAAATACCTCAGCTGGATTGATTCATTAAAATTATCCATCAACGTAGCGACCCTTGTTGGACACAATGATGTCCGGAAAGCTGTTATGGGAAGAGCTAACCGGGATGCTACCCCGGAAGAAATGAGCCGGATGGAAGAGATCGTTGACAGGGCGATGAAAGATGGAGCCGTTGGCTTATCAACCGGCCTCATTTACATACCCGGCACTTTTACCAAAACACCAGAAATAGTTTCCCTGGCAAAGATTGCCGCCCGTTACAATGGCGTGTATGCAAGTCATATGCGTGATGAAGGGGACAGTGTGACCCAGGCGATCGAAGAAGCATTAACGATAGGGCGGGAAGCAAACCTGTCAGTGCAGATTTCCCATTTTAAATTAAGTGGCCAGCATAACTGGGGGCGAAGCAAAGAAACCGTCCCCATGATTGAGGCTGCACGGAAAGCAGGGATTGATGTAACGATTGACCAATACCCTTATACCGCCAGCAGCACTTCCATCAGCACCCTGGTCCCGGATGAAATACTGGCGGACGGCCAGGATTCTATTAAAGCAAGACTGCAAAGACCTGAAATAAAAAAATATGTGGTCAACTCGATGCTGGCCCGGCTGAAGAAAAGAAAATTAAAACATTTCAGTTATGCCGTGGTGGCTTATTACGCCCCGGATACCACGTACAATGGCAAGAGCATTGAACAGATCAACCGGATGAAAGGAAGAAAACATAAGGCAAAGGAAGAAGCACTTACCGTTATTGATATCATGATGAACGGGGGAGCCAGCGCCGTCTTTCATGGCATGGGAGAAGAGGATGTAAAACGCATTATGCAATATCCCTTTAATATGTTTGCCAGCGATGCCACCATCCGGGTATTGAATGCGGGTATGCCACACCCGCGGGGTTACGGAACAAATGCCCGCGTATTAGCAAAATATGTCCGGGAAGAAAAAGTCCTTACGTTAGAAGAAGCTATCCGCAGGATGACCTCCCTGCCTGCGCAGAAATTCCAACTGAAGGACCGCGGGCTGATCAAAGAAGGCATGGCGGCAGATATTGTGATCTTTGATGAAATGGAAGTGAAAGATCTGTCGACTTTCGAAAAACCACATGCTTATTCCAAAGGTTTTCATTTTGTCATAGTAAATGGAGTGCTTACCGTAGAAAATGAAAAGCACCTCGGCACCAGGGCCGGCCGGGCATTGTTTGGCCCCGGTCATTCCCAGGGTGGCAATTAAATGATATACTTCCGGGAATGCACAGGTCACTTTACCTGTTGTATTACTTTCCTGGATCGTTTTTGTTAAATACAAATCCTTTTTATGCAAAAATTTTTATTCCTTCTTGCGTTTGTGGCACTGCAACTCCCGGTAGTCCTTGCACAAAAAATAATTCCGGCTGTTACTCCTGAGGCGGCCGGCTTTTCCACGGAACGATTGAAACGGGTAGACCGCGAAATGAATGAGTGGGTGCAGAAAGGATGGATGCAGGGTGGGGCGGCGATGATTATCCGTAACGGGAAAATCGCCTGGTACAAAGCAGTGGGGTATGATGACCTGGATACAAAAGCAGCCATGCAAAAGGAAGGGATATTCCGTATTGCATCGCAAACAAAAGCCATCACCAGTGTGGCAATCATGGTCTTATTTGAAGAGGGGAAACTATTGCTGGACGATCCGGTTTCAAAATACATCCCGGCCTTTAAAAAACAACAGGTGCTTGATAAATTCAACTCTGCAGACACTTCGTATACCACCGTGCCTGCAAAAAAGGAAGTTACGATACGTGAATTACTGACTCACACCTCCGGTATTGGATATGCACAGATAGGCAGTAAGGAAGCGAATGCTATTTATGCCAAACATAATCTTACGGCCGGCGTTGGCGTGCAACAGGATAAATTACTAGATGCGATGAACCGACTGGGGAAACTCCCATTGATGCATCAACCCGGTGAAAAATGGACCTATGGTTTGAATAGTGATCTACTCGGTTGCCTCGTAGAAGTCATTTCCGGGATGACACTGGATGATTTTTTCCGCACCCGGATCTTTGAACCACTGGGAATGAAGGATACTTATTTCCTCGTACCGGCCGAAAAATCCACGAGGCTGGTAAATTTATATAAAGAAGACTCTACCGGCAAATTGATAAAGGCCGATAAGAATATGCTGAACGATGCGGTTGTTACCAGTAACTACCCGCTGGTCAGGAGTACTTACTATTCGGGTGGCGCCGGTTTGTCGGCGACTATTTATGATTATGCGATCTTCCTGCAAATGCTGCTGAATAACGGGCAATACAATGGGAAGCGTATTTTAAGCAGGAATGCAGTGCGGATGATGACCATGAACCAGATCGGCGATTTACAATTGCGTGGCGATGATAAATTCGGGCTGGGATTTCAAATAATAAGCGACAGGGGAAGTGCCCGTACACCCGCGCGAGCAGGTACCTTCAGCTGGGGCGGTGCCTTTGCCACTTCCTATTGGGTGGATCCGAAAGAAAAAATAGTCCTGCTTTTTTACCGGCAACTTCAAAACACCACGCATGGCGATGTGGTGGAAAAGTTCAGGGCCCTGACTTACCAGGCCATCGCGGATTAACATGAGAGTATTGTGGAAATATCTTAAACCCTACCGGTACTGGACCACACTGGCCCTGTTGCTCGCGGGACTGGCCCAGGTCCTTTCGCTGTATGACCCCATCATCTTTGGAAAAATAATTGATAACTTTGCGCTGAACCCCGGTAATAAAACAGAAGATGAATTAGTCAAAGGGGTGTTCTCGCTTTTGATGCTGGCTGTTGGTATTGCATTGACAGCGCGTTTGATCATGGTCTTCCGGGATTATGTGATGCGGTTGATCGTTCAGAAATTCGGTATGCAGGTTTTTAATGATGGCCTGCGGCAAACCCTTCGCTTACCCTACCAGGAGTTTGAGGATCAGAGCAGCGGTGAAATACTTTCTATTCTTCAAAAAGTAAGAAATGACACCGAACGTTTTATTACTGCCTTCATTAATATCCTGTTTTCTTCCATGGTAGGAATCGGGTTCCTGCTTTGGTATGCTGTTACCAAACACTGGGCGCTTATTCCCATTTTTTTAATCGGCGTAGTATTATTAGGCGGGCTGACCAGCATACTAAGCCGTTCCATCAAATCATTGCAACGCTCCCTGATCCGCCAGAACAGGCAGATGAGCGGCACCATTACCGAATCCCTGCGAAATATTGAACTGGTGAAAAGCCTGGGGCTTACATATTCCGAGATCCGCCGGTTGCGGCAACACACACAGGAGATCTATGACCTGGAAATGAAAAAAGTAAAAAAAGTGAGAACCCTGACTTTTCTGCAGGGCACCGTCCTTACGTTTTTAAAACAGTCAATCCTCTTTATCCTGCTGTGGCTGATTTTCAGAAATGTTTTATCTACGGGAGAACTGATCTCCATGCAATTTATTTCCACCGGTATTATCGGGCCCTTGCAGGACCTGGGCAGTATCATCCTTTCATACCGTGAAGCGGAAACTTCTTTATCTCTTTTTAATCAACTGATGAAAAAAGAACCGGAATACCGCCCGGAAGAACCCATCGATGTGGGAGAGATAGCCCATCTTCGTTTCAGCGATGTTACCTTCCGGCACCGGAATGCCACAACGAATGCCATTGAAAATATTTCGTTTGAAGCCGGGATTGGTGATACCATTGCTTTTGTAGGTCCATCCGGTTCAGGGAAATCCACGCTGGTGAAACTATTGGTGGGGCTTTATACACCTGTCAGGGGTGATATCCTGTATGATAATATTTCTTCCCGGGACATCCGCTACAACCGGATGAGAAGACAGCTTGGATTTGTAACACAGGACACCCAGCTGTTCTCAGGAACCATACGGGATAATATGAAGTTTGTAAAACCCGATGCGACGGACGCGGAAATCAATGCAGCGCTGGAACAGGCTTCTGCCATGAATATTGTTTATGCTACCGGTAAGGGACTGGACACTATTTTGGGAGAAGGCGGAAAAAAAGTTTCCGGTGGCGAAAAACAAAGGCTATCCATAGCCAGGGCTTTATTGCGCAAACCCCGGTTACTGATCTTTGACGAAGCCACCTCGGCATTAGACTCTTTAACGGAAGAACAGATCACCAGGACCATCAAGGAGATTTCCGCGCTGAAACAACAGATAACAATCCTCATTGCACACCGGCTCTCCACGATTATGCATGCTGATACTATTTTTGTGCTGGAAAAAGGAAAGATCACCGAGCAGGGAACCCATGATGAGCTTGTCAATAAGAAAGGTTTGTACTATGCCATGTGGCGCCAGCAGATCGGCGAACGCAAAACAGCTTTAGTACAAACCGACGATGAGGAAGAATGACCAGGCCAGTTATTTCATTTTTGCATAATCCAGCATGCCCTGGAAATCGACAACTACTACGGGTTCATTTCCTGTTACCCAGGCATCATGTCCCAATGGAAGCAGCGACACATCGCCTGCCTTACATTCCAGCAGGGTGCCATCGTCCATTTTTACCACCAGGGTGCCGGATAGATGGTACTGGAAATGCGGTGCTTCGCAACTTTTTGTTTTGGCCAATGGCTGAACAGAAGAAGACCATTTCCAGCCGGGTTGGAAAGTAGCCCGCCCAATATTCGCGTTGCCAATCTTTACCAGCTCCACTTTGCCTTTTGGAAATTCCCTCACTTCATCGGGTTTATTAAAACTTCTTAATTCTGCTTTCTCAGCCCATTCTGCTATGCCGGGCAACGGGCGGTGAGACAATAATAAAGCAGCGCCCATCCAGGTCGCTAAAAGAAAGATCGTTTTCATTTTGATTAGTTTTTGATAATGTGGAAATCAGGCTGGTCGCTGTCAACATAACCGGCGCCGGGAATGAAGAACGATCAGCTGTTGTTAACAACACAAAGATGCCGGCAGTGACAGCCGGTTTTCTTGTACATATTCCGGGAGAATATGTACCGATCAGAGTTTTTTTCGGAGCTGGATGGGTGTATAGCCGGTATGCTGTTTAATAAACCGGTGAAAATGCGACTGGTCTTCAAAATGAAGCTCATGGGCGATTTCCGTGACCGTCTTTTCGGTTGACCCAAGCAATACCCTGGATTCCAGGAGCAGCATATCGCTGATAATTTGCCGCGGTGTTTTCCCCGTGGCTGTTTTAACTGCTTCAGACAAATGTTTAGGGGTAATATGCAGTTGTGCGGCATATTGCTGCACTTCCCGCATGCTGATAAAATTTTTTTCGACAAGGTGTTTGAACTGGTTGGCGATCTTCATAGAACGGGTGGCATTCTCTCCAAGTCTTTTGGCATGGGGCCTGTATATTTCACGGATACGTAATAAAAGAATATGAATATAATTGCGGAGCAGGTAATCCTTTTCCGGCGAGAATCGTTCGTATTCTGCGATAATATCTTTAAACGACTGCTGTATCAGCTGGCTTTCCTCCCCGGTAACATTCACAACATGTTCTGCCTCTAAATCAAAAAAAGGAAACTCTTCCGCCAGCGGTCCTTTCAATAGAGGCAGGATGAACTCTGTTTTAAAATGCATGCAATACCCGACACATTCGCGGACATGGGAAGAAGCATACAGAAAATTTTCAGGTACGATCACCAGGTCATTGGGCCTGAGCCACCGGTAATCGGCACCAAGATGAACATCATGAACACCGCTAAGCAGAATATAAACCAGGTTAAATTGACGGCGTAACGCCTGGATTCCTTTTTCCGGGTCCACATCCTTGTGTTTGTCCTCCAGCGTCCCCGGCATCACCATCATATTAATATCATAGGATCGCTTGTCCCGGTTAATCTTCTTTTCAAAATCCGCCAGGTTCTCAATGATCAGTATGTCTTTATCAGCCACTTGGTTAATTGTCTTTTACTCCCGGTTGGGAAAAATAGCCATCAGCGGTTATTCCGGTTTTCTTCGGTCATTTTTACCGACCACGGACCATTGCCGGCAATTAAAAAATAGATGAGTAACAATAAGACCACGATAGTAAGAAGCAGTTCTGAATAAGGTCTCAGCATTTCCTTGTTGGTGCTGATAAAGAAAACCGCTCCCAGTAATACGGGTATCTGCATGATGCAGGCAAAGCGGGTAAGTACGCCCAGGATCAGCAGGATACCACCCAGTATGTGTGCAAACACCGCATAATGGCCGGCTAAAACATACATGAATGATCCAAAGGAAGTTTGCCCGGACATGAGACCAACCAGGTCACTCATGTTATTAAGAAAGTCGACTCCCTTGTAACAAAGGAAAATACCCAAAGCAATCCGAACAATATCCATCCACCGGGGATGATGCCTGTCACCCCAGTATTCAAGGCGTTGAAGGAGGTTCATATGGCAGTATTTTAGGTAATAAAAAAAGAACTCTACTAAGTTACAGTTAATTTCAGAACTGCTAACCGCGATATTCAGGTAGTATTATTCCGCGCAACGGGTAAAATCACTATTGTTTTGGCTGCTCCCGGATATGGTACTCCTGTATCAGCGGCGGATTTTCAGGCGAAAGGGTAAAGTAAATTTCAATACTGGTCTTCTCTCCTTCAATAATAAAAGAGCCCCGCAATTGGTTCTCGGCCTTAACCTCCTTTATCGAAATTATTCTTCCTGCTTTGGCATAAAGTTCCCTGGCATACTTCTTTAGGGTATCCATGGGATAGTCCGGGAAAAAATTCTCCGCAAAAATTCCGCTCTGTTCCGCATTGTTCCAGTCGGGCAATATTTTTACCAGTTCACTTTTTCTTTGTTCCAGTATTTTCGAAGAAGGCAGTTGGCGTGGTTGCAGGCCGGCTGACTTCACGATTGTATCCAGTACTAGTGTATTTACAAAACCCATCGGGGCATAAGTGCGGTTGGCAAATGCCACCACGCCAATTCCATAATCGGGCATGATCCGCCATTGGCTCCCAAAACCGGGTAATCCCCCGCTATGACCAATATAAGTTTTGCCGTCGCAGTCCCTGAACCAACCCAATCCATAATTATATGCCGAGGCTGCCCCGCAATTCCTACCGTCGGGATACCGGTAGTTAGGATTCAACCCGTTAAAATTCCAGGGATGATGCATCTCCCTGATCGAACTCCGTTTCACCGGGCCCTTATCTTCATCGTTGGAAGGCGGCCATGCGGCAAGATGCAGGGCCATATAATTCCCGAACTCCTCAATCGATGTGATCATGCTTCCCATTGCACCCCACGAGCCATCGGGAGTATCATGGAGCAAAACTTCTTCATTCCAGGTGTCGTTCAACCAGCGGTAGCCATGTGCCAGTTTACCTGGCGCCACATTCGCATATTCCCATTCAGAAGTTTTCATACCCAGCGGTTGCCAGATATTTTCCCTGATATAATCCTGGTAACGTTTGCCGGAAACGCTGGTAACAATTCTTCCAAGTAAAGCAAAACCCAGGTTGCTGTATTCAAACGCGATCCCCGGCGGGTTGGAAAAAGAAATTTGCCGGCCGATGAATTCCATCAACTCTTTATCGGTATCCGCCAGCTGGCGGTCACCCCAGGGATTATCTTCCGGGAACCCGGCCCAATGTGTGAGTAGGTGGCGTACTGTAATAAGTGGAGCGTCAGCCGTGGGGTATTTAATTTTTTTTAATTCGGGAATATATAAATATGCCGGGTCATCAAGATCCAGTTTTCCTTCATCCCGCAGTTTTAAAATAGCCATAGCCGTAAAACTCTTGCTCATCGAAGCGATGCGAAAAAGAGAAGATGAGGTAACCGGGGTTTTCTTTTCAATATCGGTGTACCCGTGGCTGCCGGTATAAACAAGCTTGCCGTCCACGACAATCCCGAAAGCAATCCCGGGAAAATGATTTTTTGCTGCGTGTTGTTTATAAATGCTGTCAATCACGGGGAATAACCGGGTTATTTTTTGCATCCTGTCCGGATCCGTAAACCGGGCGGGGTGGTAAGTCGAATCGTATGCGACAGACAGAGACGCCCGTTCCTTCCTGCTTTCTTTACAGGAATAAAGAGTCAGGGTGCAGGCCATCAAAAAGATATACAGTTTCATACCAGCAGGTTGATTGATTATTTTGAAAGTTAGGATGTTCCGGGTTTACCTGTATTTGAACTCTTGATCCGGAAAGGTTGACTTTTCCAGTAGGTCAGGCTACGCCACAACCATTCCAGCGGCCCGAAGCGAAAATATTTTAACCAGAGATGGCTCCAGGCAATTTGCAGGAGCCACGTGGCGGCTACTACATAATAAATTTCATATCGCTGCAGTTTCCCGAACATTCCAAACCCGACACCATAGAAAAATAAACCGACTACCAGCGACTGCATCAGGTAATTGGTGAAAGCCATCTGGCCTACCGGCCGCATCAGGGCAAACAACCATTTAAACCAACCTGATTTGTACAGCAACATAATTAACCCGAAAATACCGAGAGCCCGGAATGCCCTTGATACTCCATAATATTCAAAAGAAACATTCTTCGTGTAATCAAAATAATTGAACTTATAATCTATCAATGGCTGAAGCCGGAAATAAGAAATGGCCAGGCCCAGCCCCAGCCCGGCAATAAACATGGCCCAATAGAGTTTGGCCGGTGCCTTGCCGGTCAAAACCCCGTTCTTAAAAAAGGCCATGCCCAGGAACATAAACAGCAAAACATCCCAACCGCCATAATACAGGTAGTTAACTTCGGATTTAAAGCTTCTTTCACTCTGGTATTCATAAAACCCCCCATAATTCCCCCGGACAATCTTGAGATTTTTTTCTTTCTTTTTTAATTTTTCTTCCGGGCTGGCTTTTTTCTTAAACTCCTTCATCCCACCAAGCGCCTCCTGCTGCTGATCCGTCAGTTTGGTGGTTGTCGTATCCATCTTTGCCACCAGCTCGCCCCGTTGAATTTCTCTCCGGTCGCGGTAAGCATCAACATTTTCCCGGGCTGTCTGCAAGAAAAGGCAAACAACTGCCCCAATGATCAGCGCTTTGGGAGATAACCTCCGAAAGGTGAACATGATCATACCCAGGCAAGCATAATGAAATAAAACATCCCAGAACCATAAAAGAATAAATGCATTGAACAACCCAAAAACCAGCAGCCATAGCTGGCGGCGGAAAAAATAATCCGCAGGCAATGTACCTTCCACCCGTTTTTCCTGGCGGCTGACAAATAAAACGATTCCCGCACCAAACAACATAGAGAATAAGGCCCGCTGGCTGCCTTCCATAAACCACTCAATAAAATACCAGGTCCTGTAATTAATTCCCGATTCATACAGTACAGAAGGATCATAGATCACCGGGTCGGGCAAAGCAAAGCCGGGAATATTCATCAATAATATGCCGAGTATTGCAATACCCCGGAGGCTGTCAAGAATAATAATTCTTTCCTGCTGGCTGACGGGTGCAGCCAATGAAGCAGTGGTTGGTTGGTTCATTGCGGGTTTATCAGATTTGAGGCCTGAATATTTTCTTTACAGCACCTGCTTTAATATCTCCCGTTCCGAATACCTCATCAGTGCTTTGAATTTTTCATACCATTCTTTCCATCCATTATTGCCCAGCTCTTTTTTCAGATCCGCCTCGTAATCTGCCAGGGTGGCGTAAGGCAATTCCATGATCAGCCGGTAGCCTTCGCCGGTAAAATCAGTCAGGATTCTTGCGCCTGCCGGCTGGAGCAATATTTTCTTTTGTATTCCCTCATCAACCAATGTTTTTGCTTCGCGGTAGCGGCCAAACTGCAGGTAAAAAATCTCCCGGATAATATACATTATATCATTTTACGTTATAGAGACTACCAGGGCATTTTAAAATCCTTTTTTGTCTCCAATATATTTTTCAAACCATTCAATGTTTGTTTGCATGGTTTTCAGGACCATCCTTGGCTCCTGCGGACCATGCGGTTGCCGGGGCAGCGCCAGCAGGCGAACAGGAACATTTCTTCTCCGTAGCGCATTATAAAACATAACCGCGTTGCTGAAGGGTACCCGCTGATCCGCTTCCCCATGCTGCAGCATCACCGGTGTTTTTACATGTTGGACAAACCTGAGCGGGGAATGCGCATCATATTTACTCCAGTCGTTCCAGGGATCTGTTTTGAAATAGGAGGGGAGAAATCCTTCTATATCATCTGTCAGGTTCTGGTGTGCCAGGTCCACTACGGGTGCACCGATGGATGCCACTTTAAAACGATCAGTATGACCCACGATCCAGCTGCTCATAAACCCGCCATAGCTCCATCCCATCACGCCCATATTTTTTTCATCGGCTACGCCCATTTTTATTACATGATCTACCCCCGCCATCAGGTCCAGGAAATCCTTGCCTCCCCAATCAGCCCGGTTGGCCATACGAAAATCAGTACCATAACCGGATGATCCTCTCGGGTTAGGCCGAAGCACTGCATATCCCAGCTCAGCAAAGGCCGCAACCGGGTATGCACCCTGGTTCCCGGCTACACAATTTTGTTGAAACACCCCCGCAGGTCCCCCGTGTACATTTAATATGAGAGGAACTTTTTGACCGGCCTGGTAATTGATTGGATAAGTAAGCAATCCTTCTATGTCTTTTCCGTCCGGGGCCTTCCATTTCACTACTTCGGTTTTGGGTAATGGCTTGCCGGCATACTCTGCGTTCAGGTTTGTAATTTTTACCGGTGCATAATTATTCAGTCCGCTGACATATGCTTCCGGGAGCTGTGAAGCATTTTGCAGGGTGAAAGCCAGATGCGTTGCGGTGGCATTAAGTGAAACGGCTCCTATTAAATCTTTTGAACCCCTGTTCCATTCAGCTATCGATTTGCCGTCAACACTTAACTGGTATACCGCGTTGAGCGTTTTATTCGATTCTGTCCACAGCACGTTTTTACTGTCGGGTGTCCAGCCAAGTATCCCGCCATTCTCGTCGGGTGTTGCTTTCAGCCGCCAGTTTTTACCATCTGACAATGAATAAACTTTTGCGTGCCGGGGACCTGACCAGTCGACCGGGTCAGCCGTACAATAATAGACCAGGAGCTTCCCATCAGGACTGAACAGCGGGTTGGTTTCACCGGCATTAGTGGAGGCGATTGCTTTTGTTTGACCCGTTTCAATATCAATAATTGAAATATCACTGTAAATATTGTGATTGACTTCCGGCGACAGGCCGTGACTAAAGGCAATAGTCTTACCGTCCTGGCTCCAGTCAAAAGCATTGATATTATAATTCCCGGTAGTAATTTTTTTCTGGACATATTTTCCCGCGGTGTCTTTTGTATTCACCCAAAGGACATACAAGCGGGTTTGTTTTATTTCTTCATCCATGAAATACCAGTCGTTCTTTGCTTTCTTGTTTTTTTCTTCCTTATCCTCCGCCGCGTCTATCATGGTAAAAGCGATCATCCGGCCATCGTGGCTCCAGTCATAATTTCCCACACTGGTTTTTACATCTGTTAGTTTTTCGGCCTCTCCACCTGCAACAGGCAATAGGTACAAATTATTTTTGCTGTCCCTTGATGATGTAAAGGCGATCCACTTCCCGTCGGGGCTCCATTTTGGGTTAGCAGAATTTTTATCGCCTTTGGTTAACTGAACAGCATTGTTGCCATCCGCATTACAGAGCCACACCTGGTTAACATATTCACTCCGGTCATCCGTCATGACGGCTTCCCGAAGGGTATACAACACTTTGCTCCCATCCGGTGAGGCCTGGACAGCCGTGATGTTTTTAATTTTCAAACACTGTTCGGGGCTCCAGTTTTTCTGGGCAAAGGCAACCAGTGGCAAAAAGCAAATGGCGGCAAGGAGATTTCGGGGGTTCATGCTTTCTTTTTTTACAATGAATAAATACCGGGAAGGGCTGGGAGTATTCAGGGGGAGAAGATTAAGGGTCAGCAGGATATACAAGGTAAGAAGGCAGGAGTAGAAAAACAAACCGGATATCCAAAAGAAAACCCGTTTTGCTTATAAAAATGCTGTACCTTTTATACCACTCCTTAAATTTTGTTATGATAAAACTCCTTCTTCCGGTACTGGTAGGCGGGATGTTTACCAGCCCCTTTTTCCTGCCTGGAATTGCCAAAAAAAGCGGCCCTGAAAATTCCGCGGGTTTTGCCGTCTAACCCGGGGAAGTAATTCCGGCTGTAAATTCTTCTATTAAAGAACCTTGACGTTATACCACAAAAACAAAAAAATATGAAAAAGATTCTTTTTTATACTGGACTGGCAGCATTAGTATGCTGTACACAAATAGCAGGGATATTGGCACAACCGGCTACCCAGAATTTAAAAGTTAAAGGGAAGCTTTCTCCAAATACTGAGAATGAGGATAATGAAGCAGATCCTCCGTATAAAAAATTAGTTCTTCCGGAATCTCCAAAGAAAATGGCCAATGCGGGAAATCAGCAGCATGTTTCGGACCTTGAAAACGGGTTGCAGATCGTTAAAGACATTATCGATAAAATGATAGAGAGAGAATATAGTTTCTCCCTGTTATCGCAACACAAATATATGATCAACAATTGCCTGGGGATTAAAGTAAGTGCCGGGGAATTCAGTGTCAAATTTATGAACCCGGTTTTTGAAGTTGGCAATCTTGGTAAGATCACCATAAAGCTGGGCGTGAACAAAATAAATTTGAGTGCCCTGAAAATACGGATGCGCCCCTGCCTGAAACCGGAACATATTGCAAGCTCCTGCCATTTCGGGAAAAAATTTGAAATAGGTGGTGAAGCGACAGATGTTTCGGTAACTGCAGTTATTGCCCCTGTTGCCCGGGCATTAGCGGGAAGTGCCGGTTTATGTTTTTTTGCCCTCGAAGATAATGTGGTTTTTAACTGGAAAATTGGTGGTCTTAACCTGAAACCCATGCAAAATAACCTGGACCAGCTTGGAAAAGACATGCTGGAAGACGGACTAAACGCAGGTTTGTTCAATGTTTTCTATACTCAATTTATTAAACTATCCAAGGAGGTTATTCCTCAATATTATAAAGAGTGTGAGAATGCCTATGATATGAAAGAAATTGTAAATAATCTTCCCCCCGAGGTAACCGGAGGAAACCTGAACAACAACAATAACGCTGACAATAATAATAGCTCAGGCAAGGAAGCAGAAAAATGGGTCATCACGCCTGTCTCAACCATGAAAGGTGTGCTTGGCAGGCTGGATATAAATTTTCCGCAGGATATAGAAAGGAATATTCTTATTTATCAGCCGGCAGATAAAAAATTCATCACCAGTGTTTCCCGTAATGATAAAATATACACGATGGCGCCCGGCCAGTATCGTTTTACCCTTACGAATGTGCCGGTAGATAATGTACCCATACAAAAAGGACACGAAACCAGGTTAAAGGCTGGTTTCCTGAACATTGTTTCTGAAGGCGACTGGCATCTTTATAATGATACAAAAGAAACGGCATACACATCCGGCAACAAACCGAAAAAATTACCGTTGCCAATTGGCAACTACCAGTTAAAACTGGGATTGGATTTCTACCCGGTTGTGATTAAAGATGGAGAAACCGTGGAGTTCTGATCAATAGTTCAGTAATTTTTGAATGGTCTCATCCAGCC